>JBDTJY010000243.1:0-12712 GCA_039935615.1 Kofleriaceae bacterium | reverse complement strand
AGGTCCGCGGCGAGCTCGCCGGTGCGCTGGAGGCCGATCCAGGGTTCCTTCACGGCGCCGCGATGCAGAAGGCGTTGCACGATCTGATGCTCTCGCCGGGTCGCACCGACGACCTCTCGGCGTGGCTCGCCTCGACCACCGCGGCTGCGCTCGCCGCCGAGCTGCGCGCGCAGACCACGATGCGCGACCTCTCGGCCGACCTCGCGGACCTGGCCACGCGGATCTACCTGCGCGTCGGCGCGCTCGATCTCGCCTGCCCGCCCGCCTGCAGCGAAGCGATCCTCCGGAGCGCGCCGCGCGCGTCGCTCGAGCTCGTCGACGGGGCGGGCCATGCCCTGTTGACCGAAGACCTGACCGCCACGACAGCCGCGATCGAGCGCGAGCTCGCGCGGCGCTAGATCCGGGATCAAGAATGAAGATGTCCCACTTGTGCACGGGTGACAGGCGGCGAGCGCGTCGTAGTGGGGCTGATCGGGCGCGGATCGGCTACCGCTGGATGCACGAATGCGAGCTGGAACCACGAGCGCGCTCGTCACAGCTCGGCGTACGGGCGGACGTGCTCGGAGATCACGTCTGACTACCGAGCGAGGAGGACCGAGACGGTGTTCGAGTTGACGTTCGCGACGCCGAGGTCGGGCTTGCCGTCCCCGTTGAGGTCGGCGATGGCAACGGAGAACGGACCCCCACCTGTCGTGAAGTCGACCTTCGCTGCGAAGCTCGGGTTCGTCGAACCGGTCGCGGTCGTATTGACGAGGACCGAGACGGTGTTCGAGACGCGGTTCGCGACGGCGAGGTCGGGCGTGCCGTCCCCGTCGAGGTCGGCGATGGCAACGGAGAAGGGAGCCGCACCTGTCGTGAAGTCGACCTTCGCTGCGAAGCTCGGGGTCGTCGAACCCGTCGCGGTCGTGTTGAGGAGGGCCGAGACGGTGTTCGAGGCTTCGTTCGCGACGGCGAGGTCGGGCGTGCCGTCCCCGTCGAGGTCGGCGATGGCAATGGAGATGGGCCCCCCACCCGTCGTGAAGTCGACCTTCGCTGCGAAGCTCGGGGTCGTCGAACCCGTCGCGGTCGTATTCAGGAAGACCGAGACGGTGTTCGAGTTGGCGTTCGCGACGGCGAGGTCGGGCGTGCCGTTCCCGTCGAGGTCGCCAATGGCAACGGAGTAGGGATTCGCACCTATCGTGAAGTCGACCTTCGCTGCGAAGCTCGGGGTCGTCGAACCGGTTGCGGTCATATTGAGGAGGACCGAGACGGTATTCGAGCTGTTATTCGTGACGGCGAGGTCGGGCGTGCCGTCCCCGTTGAGGTCGGCTTCACGGTCGTCGCGAAGGGCGCGCTGGTGAACGCAGTGACCGGCATGATCACCGCACGCGGCGGCGATGCGACCGACACGACCGGCTGCGGGAGCCAGGCTGCCGCCCTCGGCGGTGGTGGCGGTGGTGGCGGCGGCGGCATCGTGATCCTCGCCTCGAAGCTCTCGATCGCGCAGTCGGGAACGATCGACGTGACGGGGGGCGCAGGTGGTCCATCAAGTGCTTCGTTCGCGCCGGGCGGCGGCGGCTCCGGTGGGATCGTTCATCTGCTCGCGCCGGCGATCACGCACACGGGTAGCGAGACCCTCGTCGCAGGCGTGCAAGGGACGGTGACCACCGCCGTGAGCACGAACCCGCGCGGTGCGGGCTCGAGCGGTGGCTCGACGGGCGGCTTGCCGGGCGTTGGGGCGGGACTCGACACTACGAACGCCATCATCGCCGGCACCGCCGGTACCGCCGGCCAGTCTGCCTCGAGCCTCCTCGACCCGTCCGCGTTGTTCTACTGAACCTCGGCCGCGAAATGCCGCAGCGCGGAAGGTGGGTCGCGTGCCGACATGCGCCTTGGCGTGCGGCACTCGAACGACCGACGGAGCTCGAGCGCTTCGGGTTCCCGTAGTTTCGCTGGTGCGTCCTGGCTGCGATGGTTGTCACGATGAACGACGAGACCGAGCTGACGCCCGTACTGCTCGTGAAGGCCGGAGACCGCACGACCCACCTCGTGCCGTGTTGCGGATCCGATCAGTCGTCGCTTGCGTCGAACCGGATCCAGATCACGCTGCTCGCGGAGTCATTTGTGGATCACGCGATCGAACCCGAGATCCGCGACGAGATCGAGATCGACGGCGAGTGCTACACGCTCCTCGAAGTCACCAAGCGCGACGCCGGCTACACCTGTGTTGGCTCGCACTCGCCGATCATGGCGCTGAGCCGCGCGCGCACGATCCGTATGTGACCCAGCAAGGCCACGAGGTCTCGGCAGACGAAGGTGGGGACATCGACGCTCTAACGGCTGCTGAAAAATCGCTGCCGCGCTCGAATCTCTAGCCCGCTGCTATCGAGATTCGAAATCGAGAGCGTCGAGGACATTCAAGAGCCGTTTGAGGTCGCGACGACCGCAACGATCACGGTGTCGACCGCGACGGTCGCGCGGCGAGCGTCGACGACGCGGCCGTCGTGGGGCCACGAACGGCGCTCCTGCGCGAACGCGGGCCGCGCACCGGCAGAGCCGCTCGAGCGCCGCGCGATCGTGCTCGGCGATCACGACGGCCGCGTGCCGCGAGAAACCTTCGTGCCACGCGCGCAGGCGCTCGGCGCCGCGCACCGCCGGCTCGCCATTCGCCGGCGGCGTACTATCGACAACAGAGTCAGGCGAAAGCGGCCTGACTCAAGCCAATGAGTCTCCGGTCTTCCCGGTGCGGTTCACTACCCGAAGCGGGCGACGGACGTCGAGCGGCCGCTGCCGGACGCGTTGCGAGACCTCGTCGCGCGTGTTCGTCGCCGTGGGACCGTCTACGAGGACTGGGGATTCGCCGACAAGGCCGGCAAGGGACTCGGTGGCTCCGGACTCGACTTCTTGGATTCGCATCCGAGCACCGACAGCGTGATCGCAAGGGCGAAGCTCGTGGAGCGCATGCCGGCAGGCATGATCCTGGACCTCACTCCAGGTACAAGCGATTCCAACGCCGAACCGGTCGGAACGCTTGGCGTTGCCGGCGGAATCTAGAAACACCTTGCACCTGGAGTCGACTCCAGCTCTATGGTGCAGCAATGCCGATCGCGAGACCCGACGCCGCGCTCCCGATGCTCAAGATCGGGGACGTCGCGCGCCACGCCGAGCTTTCGATCGATGCCGTGCGCTTCTACGAGCGCGAGGGGTTGCTCGGTCGCGTCCGGCGCTCGTCGGCTGGCCAGCGCCAGTACGACGACGAGACGGTCCGCCGTCTGGCGTTCGTTCGGCGCGCGACGGCGCTCGGGTTCTCGCTCGCCGAGGTGAAGAGCCTGCTGACCCTCAAGGTCTCCGCACGTCTTCCATGCGAGCGCGTTCGCGAACGCGCATTGGCCAAGGTGGCCGACATCGATCGACGCATCGCCGAGCTTCAGGAGATGCGCGACGCGCTCGCCCGTCTCGCGAGTGGCTGCGAGAACGGCGCGGCGCTCGGTTCCTGTCCGTTCCTCGACGAGTTGGCGCGACCTCTCGACGGCCAAACACCCGACGCCTGCAACGAAGAGTGCGCATGAAGATCCAGCTCCTCCATTTCGCCGGTTGTCCCAACGTCGTCGCCGCGCGGACCGCACTACGCGAAGCGCTTGCAGCCGAGGAGCTCGAGACCGCGATCGAAGAGATCGACGTCGAGGATCCTGTTGCACCCGAATGGGCGCGCGGCTGGGGTTCGCCGACGATCTTGATCGACGGCCAGGACGTGACCGGCGAACCGCGGTCCACATCGTCCACAGCCTCCGCGTGCCGCCTCTACGCCGGTGGCGCGCCGAGCATCGAGTCAATTCGTGCACGTATGGCATCGGCACGTTCGGTGGCTCCCCCGAAAGCCAGACGCGTTGCGCTCCCGATGATCGGTGCGGTGACCGCGGCGATCGCGGCCTCGGCGTGCTGTCTGGTCCCGGCTGTGCTCGCCGTGGTCGGCATCTCTGGCGTCGGGTTCGCCTCACGATTTGCGCCGTACCGGCCGTACTTCCTGATCGCGACTGGGGTCGCCCTCGCCGCGGGATTCTGGTTCGCCTACCGACCTCAGAACGACGAGTGCGGTTGCGCGGCCCCGCGAAGCCGCAAAGCCGCGCGTGTCGGGTTGTGGATCACCACGCTACTGACGGTCGGGCTCGCCGCCTATCCGTTGATCGGCAGCGGTACCGCGACGGTTGGAGCGACTGAGACCGCCGCGAAGGCCACGCTGAACCTCAAGGTGATCGGCATGGACTGCAAGGAGTGCACGAGCACGATCGCGAGGGCGATCCAGAAGGTGCCCGGCGTCGTCTCCGCGTCCGTCGACTACGAAGCCGGGACTGCCGTCGTGCGCAACGACGGTCGTAGTGGCATCGCAGGCGCAGCGATCCAGGCAGTCGAGGACGTTGGCTATCGCGCCGAGCTGAATCCGTGAAGCGCGAGGATTGCTGCGACGACGTCCACTGCACCGCTAAGGCCTCGGTCGCAGTGAAAGCCGTCGCGACACCCCCGGCAACCCGGATTGGCGTCCGTCGACCGAGCAAGCGGGTGGCAACGCGCGTCCTCGGTCATAGCAGCCACCAGGTCAATGACCTTGCCGAGCAGGTCACCTCGCGGGTTGCATGACGCGCAGAACTGGCGTCGAGCCAGTCCCCTTCGGCAGCGGGAAGAACGCGCGATGGCTCGCAGGATCGGCGGCGACCGTGTGCGCGTTGTCGCCCGGCCGATCGTGCCCGACCAATGTCGTCCCCGGTTGGTTGATGTCGAAGACCGTCAGGTCTCCGCTCTCGGCGGCGACGTAGAGCCAGCCGATCGCCGGGTCGATGCTGAGGACGTCTGCGCCTTCGCCGGTCGCGGCCGTCGTCACGGCACGCGCGCCATCGAGATCGACGCGCGCGAGGACGTTGTTCCCCTCGCAGGCGATGTATGCGCTATGGCCGTCGGGGTGGAGGCGCAAGCCGTGGGCCCCATTGCATCCCGGCACGTCGATCCGCGTGCTGACGGTGGCGGTCTTGGGATCGACCTCGACGAGTTGGTTCGGTGGTGCCGACGTCACGACCGTGATCCAGAACTGTCCGCGCGCAGCGTCGAAGACGACGTTCCCGGTCTCGACGCCGAGCGGCACTTGCGTCCGGGTTCCGCGGCCGGCGTCCGCGATCAGCGAGAGCGCGCCATCCCCCTGATCGGATACGCCCACGATCATGTCGACCGGATCCCAGGCGTCGCCGTCCGGCGCCGTGCCGGTCGCGACGCGCGCCACCTCGGTCAAGTTGTGGCTGTCGATCAGGACGAGGTGACCCGGCGTACTCGTCACGAAGATGAGGCCGACGTCGTCGGCGACCGCGACGCCGCGTGGCGTCGGAATGCCGGTGAGCTGCTTCCGGACCGAGCCGTCGGACAGCGCGACGACCACGACCGCGTTGTCGTTCATGTGGGCGATCACGAGTTGCCCGTTGGTTGCGTCGATCTCCTGGTAGTCGAAGCGAGTCGCACCGCCCGGCAACGGAACGTCGGCGACGAGCGTCAAGAGTTTGCCGGATGGACCGGCGCCGTTTCCGTTACACGCCGCCATCACCACAGCGCTCCAGCTCGCGATCACTTTCATGAGATTCACCACCAGTAGCTGACCTTGATCAAGAAGACCTGACTGCTCGCAGCCGAGAGCCCGCTCCGCCATGGGATGGGCGCGTCCTCGACGGAACCGAACGCACGATCGGCGCCCTGCGCACGCGAGTAGACCGCGTAGAGCGTCGACCCGAGCCGGTACTCCCAGCGGAACACGGCGCTCGCGTTGAGGATCGTGCTGCTCGTGTTGGGACTCGCGGCGGGCGCGGCGATCGCGGTGATCGCGGAGACGAGCACCTCGCGGTCGGCCGCCGGGGTGATTCCGAAGTCGTGATACGCGACGCTCTCGCCGAACAGCTGACCGTAGAGCTGGAGCGTCGCGCGTGGCGTGAACGTATAGGTCGTGCGCAACGCGACGCCGGCCGCGAGTGCGTTCTGTCGACCGAACACGTGATCGCCCGAGTCGGCATCGGTCACGACGTAGCGCATCTCTCCCCGCGTGATGACGACGCTCGGCAAAAGCTCGATGTCGAGCTGAGGCAATGCGTGGATCGTGACATCGCCGTCACCGGAGTAGGTGGGCCCGTGGGCGAGCCAGTAGGCGGACTGCGACCACGACGCGATGACGCGCTTGCGCGGATCCGTCGCCACCGCGAGCTCCCATCCGAGCTGTCCGGACCGCTGTAGCGCGGTGCCGTCGCCCACCTCGCGGTCGTCGAAGTGGGATGGTCGCCAGTGCAGCTCGGTGAACATCGACCAGTAGTTCGCGAACGTCACGCGTGTGTTCACCTGGTAGCCGCCCGCGATGCGCTCGCCTCGCCAGTTCTGCCAGTAGAAGTATTCGAGCTGCGTCGTGCTCTCGCGGACGATGTCGCCGGGCGTCGTGGCTTTCCATCCTGCGTTCACGTCGGCGTGGATGAAGCTCGCGCGCTCGAGATAGCCCGCGTCGTTGATGTCGAAGCGGCGGCCGGCTGCTTCGAGCGTGACGTCGAAGACGGGCCCGTTGTCCTCCTTGGCCGCGCGGAGGTGTCCTTGCGGCGAGCTGTCGCCGCTCGCGATCACGACGCCGTCGCGCTGCTGCCGTGGCGGGCCACCGCGAAACGTCGATGCGGCGACGTCACTCTCGACGATGTAAGCGCCAGACTCGGAGCGCCAGCGCGCATCGAGGCCAGCAACGTACGCATCGTGCGTGCAGCGCGCACCTGGCTGCGTGGCCGTGCCGTCCGGGCAGAGGGCCCGAGCACCGACGACCGGAAAGTCGTGAGTCTCGAACCGATCGACGGCGGTGGCGAACGCGCCGATGTAGCCGCGCTGGCCGAGTCCGCGCCGGATCCGCAATGCGGTGTACGCCGCCGCCGGGTCGGCCACGCGGTTTTGGGAGTCGATCGGGGTGTCCGTCGTGACGTGATTCGATCCGGTGACCGCGGCCAGCGCGCCGATCTGCGTGTCGTCGCCCGCCGTACCGACGAGCTTTGCCGCGCCAAGCAGCGCGGACGGATCCGGTGTCGCCCGTGCGACCTCGCCATCGGGGAGGATGGGTGCGTCTGGCACCCGGCCGATCCGCCGCGTGTAGAGGATCTGGATCGGTGCCGCGAACAGCTCCGAGCCCTCCAGAAAGAACGGGCGCTTCTCCGGATAGAAGGTCTCGTAGGTCGACAGGTTCAGCACGCGCTGATCGGCCTCGACCTGCGCGAAGTCCGGGTTGATGGTCGCGTCGAGCGTGAGCGTCGGCGTGATGTGCCACTTGAGGTCGCCGCCGATCGAGGCGTGCGGCGCGAACCCGTTCGCCGGCGTGTGGGTCAGCGAGGTCAGCGCGAACGGGCGAAGCTCCACGCTCCGGTGACCCGGCAGCGACTCGAACGGGCCGAGCGATCCGTATCGCGACGTCTCGCCGGCCTCGCCGCGCGGGATCGGGGATAGCTCGTCGATCTCCTGGCGCGCGGAAATGAACCGGCGAACCTGCAATCCCCACCGCTGGTCGTCACCACGGGTGTACCGGAGCACGCGAAACGGGATCCGGATCTCGGCGCTCCACCCGGTCGCGGTCGCCGCGACCTGCGCCTCCCAGTTCTCGTCCCAGTCATAGTTGATCTCCGTGTCGCTGTAGCGGAGCGCGTCGACAAGCACGCCGGCCGCGTTGACCTCGAAGTGAAACGCGTCCCGGCCGGTGGCGCGGCTGTCGATGTCGACCTCGACGTGATCGGAGTCGACCTGACGATCGCGCCGGGTCAGTCGGCCGACCAGAGGCGCGTGCTGCTGGACGCAATCGATGCCGATCCACAGCGCCGAGTCGTCGTACACGACGCGAACGGACGTCGGCTCGGACGGGGCACCGCCCGCATCCGGGGTCTTTTCGACGAAGCTCGTGAACGCGACCGCATTCGCCCACGCGTCGTCGTCGAGCCGGCCGTCCAGATGCGGCGACTTGGCGACGTGCAGTGGCGCCACGACGGCGGCGATTCCGACCAGCGCGATCATCCGTCGTTCGCCTGCACGCCCCATCGATACCTCAGTTGTTACGGGCGTAGCGCGATGTTATAAGTATTTCGCTCTGACCGACCGCAGCCCCAAGACCTCGATCGCGAAGTCTGCGCCCGCCACAAGTCCGGCGCGCTGGATCCTGTTCATGCCCACGATCCCAGCGAAGCCGGCCGCCGTGCGCGTCCGGATCTGGCGCAGGCTCCAGGCGATCGGCGCGCTGAACATTCGCGGCGCGGTGTACGTGTTGCCGAACCGCGATGACTGCGTCGAGCTGTTCGAGTGGCTATCGCGCGAGTTGGTCGGGCTTGGCGGTCAAGCTTCGCTCTGCGAGGGGAGATTCGTCGACGCCACCACGGATGACGACATCGCGCGTCGGCTGCGCGACGCTCGCAACGAGGACTACGGCGTGGTCGCGAAAGCAGCCGGAGCGGTGGCGAAGCGCCTCGAGGCCAAGCGAGTCCCGGCGGCGAAGCTGGCGGCGTTCACCGACGAGCACGGCAAGCTCGCGCGTCGCTTCTCGGAGATCGTGGCGATCGACTACCTCGACGCCTCGGGCCGGGTCGCAGCGGAGACCCAGCTCGCGGCGATCGTTCGTGCGCTGCCGCGCGATGCGCAGTCGGCGAGCGGTCCCGCGCTGTCGGTCCTTCCGCGGCCGGTCGCGGCGACGTGGGTGACGCGAACCGGCGTGCATGTCGACCGGATCGCGTGTGCGTGGCTGATCCGCCGGTTCATCGATCCGAAGGCTCGGCTCAAGTTCGTTCCATCCAAAGGCTACGTCCCCGAGCCAGGCGAGCTGCGGTTCGACATGTTCGACGCCGAGTTCACGCACGTCGGCGATCGCTGCTCGTTCGAGGTGCTCGCCGAGAGGATGGCGCTCGCCGATCCTGCGCTCGTCGCGATCGGCGAGATCATCCACGATCTCGATCTGCGCGACGGCAAGTTTTGCCGTGACGAGACGGCTGGTGTCCGCGGCGCGATCGATGGCATCTGCACGGTCGCGCGCGACGATGAACAGCGCATCGCCGCCGCGACGCCGATGCTCGACGGACTGCACTCCAGTTTTGCTTCCCAGGCGAGGCGCAGCTCGCGAAAACGCGGGCCCCCCGCGTGACGTGGGTCGCGGCGCTGGCCTCACCGTGGGGATTTGAAGACTGACGCTGCGAATCGAAGGAGCTGATCGATGTCATCGAGACTACGTGCCCTCATCCAACTCGTGTTCGTCGCGCTCGCCGCGTGCGCCGGGCCCGCGAAGCCTGTAGATCACCCGCCCGAGAAGCATGCCGGGCTGCCACCCTCGCGCCCCGCACCGCCGCCGTACGCGCCGGCGACGCTCGCCTATGCCGGCTCGGAGGCATGCAGGCCGTGTCACGCGGCGATCTACGATCGCTGGAAGAAGACGCGCATGGCGAACGTCGTGCGCGATCCGAAGCTCCATCCCGACGCGATCATTCCCGACATGACGAAGCCGGACCCGCTCGTGACGTTCGGCGTGGCCGACATCGCGTTCGTCTACGGCAGCCGGTGGAAGCAACGCTACTTCAAGCGCGTCGGCGAGGATCTGTTTCCGCTGCCGGCGCAGTGGGACGTCACGCACAAGGTCTGGAAGGCCTACCACGTGCCCGACGGCGCGGATTGGTGGGTTCCATTCTACGGCAAAGACAACATGGAGCGACCGACCGGACCACTCTGCGATGGCTGTCACTCCGTGAACTACGACGTGCGCGCGAAGGCGCCGAGCGAATGGAACGTCGGCTGCGAGAAGTGCCACGGTCCGGGCGCGTCCCACGCGAGCGCGCCGAGCAAGACGAACATCATCGATCCGGGGAAGCTCGATCCGGTTGCGGAGAACGACGTGTGCATCCAGTGCCACTCGCAAGGACGTCCGCTGACGAACCCGATCGAGGGCCGTGCGTACGATTGGCCGGTGGGCTTCCGCGTCGGCCTGTCCTTGCGTGCCTTCTGGCAACTCGAGGATCACACGATCGGCGAGACGACGTTCACGCACTTCGCCGACGGCACCGGCCACAAGAACCGGATGCAGGGGAACGACTTCGTCCAGGCGCTCATGTACCGGCGCGGCATCACGTGCTCGAACTGCCACGACGCGCACGGCACGGACAATCCCGCGATCCTGGTCATGAAGGCGAGTGAGGTGTGCTTCCAGTGCCACGACGCGGCGGGCCCGGTGGGTCCGCGCGCGGCGACGATCGAGGCTCACACGCACCACAAGGCAGGCTCGCCCGGCAACGAGTGCGTGAACTGCCACATGCCGAAGATCGAGCAGACGATCGGCGACGTGAACGTCCGGAGCCACACCTTCACGTTCGTGACGCCGTCGGTGTCGGAGCACTCGAAGATCCCGAACGCGTGCATCGTGTGTCACGCCGACAAGACGAATGCTTGGGCAACGGCGGCGCTCGGCAAGTGGACGACGGAATCACCCTGGCGGATCGCGCCTTGATCGCGACCGATGGGCCCGTTCGCGCGACTGTGGTTCGTCTACTTGTACCGACGGATCGCGCTGCGGTGTGCGAGGATCGTGGGGATGTCGCGATGGGTTGTGGGGGCGCTCGTGCTGTCCGCATGCAGCACGCCGAGTTGTCCGGCGAGCGACATCGCCGCGCCGCGCGACTTTCTCAGCGCGCCGGCCATCGTCGACATGCCGAGCTTCAGCCGGCTCTACGCTGTCAGCGATATTCACGGCGGATACGATCGACTGATCGCGCTGCTGCTGCAGTACAAGATCGTCCCTTCCATGCCGGCCGATCCAGGTCAGGCTGCGTGGGGAGCTGGCGATGCAGTGCTGATCGTTACCGGCGATCTGATCGACAAGGGATCGCAGAGTCTCGAAGTGATCGATCTGCTCCGTACGCTCCAGATCGCCGCAGCGACCTCGGGAGGCCACGTCATCGTGACAGCCGGCAATCACGAGGCGGAGTTCCTCGCCGACCCTCACAACAGCAAGGCTGACGCTTTCGATGGCGAGCTGAGCGCCGACGGGCTCGATCCGTGTCTCGTCGCGACGACCGGGCCGCGTGGCGTGTGGCTTCGCGCATTGCCGATCGGAGCACGAATCGGCGACTGGTTCTTCTCGCACGCGGGCGACACGCACGGTCAGACGATCGCCGAGCTGGAGACGACGCTGCGCGCCGGGCTCGTCGCGAACGACTTCCGCGATCCTTCGATCGTCGGCAGTGATTCCATTCTCGAAGCGCGTGCCTGGTGGGAGGGGGCAGCCGGGCTCGCGACCACAAGCGCGGATGCACTCGGCGTCTCCCACGTCGTCTTCGGTCACACACCGGATGCGCTCGGCCCGCGCGGGGCGATCGCGACGGGTGAGAGCGGCGTCCTGTTTCGGATCGACGTGGGGATGTCACCCGCGGTCGACGACAGCGCTGGTTCGCTGCTCGCGATCACGCACGACGCAGCCGACGAGCTCGCGACCGAGCTGCGCGCAGATGGTGGCATCGTGGAGCTGTGGCGCGGCCCGGCTCGTTGATCGGACCGGACTCTGCGCTGGCCTACCGGGCTCACGAGCCGGGACGCTCGAAACCACGTGGCAGAGGAGGCGACTCTCTGGAAAACGCGTTGCGACGATCGCCGGCAGGTCGTAAGGTCAATACGTTGCGTCGCGTCGTCCTCGTCCTGCTCGCGCTGGTCATGTTCGTGCCTTCCGTGGCGCGCGCTTCGGCCTGGTACCGCTGCGCGCACGATGGCGAGACGCGCTCCTCGTGTTGCTGCCCTCCGGCCGCGAAGCACCACAACAAGACGCCCGCATCGAACACCGCGCTCCGCGCCGCCTGCTGCTGCTCCATCACGCAGCTCGCCGCACAAGAATCATCGGAGCGCGCGGTCTCTCCGCTCGCGCTCGACATGGCACCCGTGATGGTGACAGTAGCCATCGCGGTGGCGCCGATCGAGACGTCCGTGCGCCTGGCGATCCTCGACGGTTCCCGCCCGCAGCGCGGGCCACCCGAATCCTTGTTCGCTCGGTTCTGTTCGCTGCTGCTCTGATCGCTGGCTCTCGACATCGTTGATCGAGCCCCTCGTTTGCCGCGCCGATGCGCGGTGAGGCTTCGCCCGCGCATGCGGGCAGGAGTGATCCCATGCGCAGCTGTGTTCCCATCTTGTTGATCGTCGTCGTGCCGGCATGTGCCAGCCGGGCGGGCATGCGCGAGCACGACGCGATGATCGCGACGCTCGGCCGGATCGACCGTAACCGGTCCGTCCAGCTCGTCGACGAGGTCGCGCTCGGCGCGACGGCGCTCGACCGCGCGCAACTCGTCGCAGCGGTCCTCGCCCGGAACCCCGACCTCGACGCCGCACGGGCGACCTGGCGGGCTGCGGTTGCGGCGTATCCGTCGGCGGTCACGATCGACGATCCGCGGCTGACCTACGAGGTCGCCCCCTTCAGCATCGGCTCCACGGTTCCGTTCGGCCAGCGTGTCGAGCTGAGCCAGAAGCTGCCGTATCCCGGCAAACGCGCCGCGGCCGGCGACGCCGCGATCGCGAGCGCCGATGCGGCCGAGGCCGACTACGGCACGCTTCGGCTGGAGCTGGCGGAGGCGGCCGTCCACGCCTTCGATGACGACTACGTCGCCGCGCGTGCGCTGGAGGTCAACACGCACCACCACGAGCTGATCGAGCGCATCTACAAGAGCGCGACCGCGCAGTACAC
>JBDTJY010000242.1:0-15770 GCA_039935615.1 Kofleriaceae bacterium | reverse complement strand
AGATCATGGACTACGGCAAGTACAAGTACGAAGAGGCGAAGAAGAAGCAGCAGGCTCGCAAGCGCGCTTCTACCGTCGAGACCAAGGAGATCAAGTTCCGCCCGAAGACCGAAGAGCACGACATGGCCTTCAAGGTGAAGCACGTGCGTCGGTTCCTCGAGGGCGGCAACAAGGTCCGCTTGGCCGTCGTCTTCCGTGGCCGCGAGATCACGCACCCGCAGACCGGCATGAACGTGCTGAACCGCGTGGTCGAGATGTGCAGTGACATCGCGAGCGTCGAAGCGACGCCGAACATGGAAGGCCGCCGCATGATCATGGTGATCGCGCCCAAGCCGGGCGTGGTCCGTAAGGCGATGGAGCTCAAGAAGGCGCAGTTCCAGGCCGCGATGGCCGCCGAGGCGAAGAAGCACGCGCCCGGGACCCATCCGAATCAGAAGAACGCCCCGCAGCCGGTCGAGCCGCCAGAAGACGAGGATGATCTCGACGAAGACGAGATCAACGCCGACGTGCAGGACGACGACGAAGAAGACGATGCCGGCGAGACGCCGCCGTCGCCTCCGCCCGCGTAACCTGCCGCTTTCGTTAGTACCCATCCCGAGCGAGATCGGGGATTTGTGCACGCGCGTCAAACCGCACGAAAGCACTTGTCACGTTGGACTCGCTCGGGCATAAGAACCACCCGTTTAGCGGACGTACGTATGCCCAAGGTCAAGACTCATTCCGGTGCCAAGAAGCGGTTCACAAAGACTGCTTCCGGCAAGTTCAAGTTCGCGCGCGCGTTCAAGCGCCATCTCTTGACCGGCCGTAGCCAGAAGCGGAAGCGTCAGCTCCGCAATGCGCACTACGTCCCGGCCGCGCATCACCATCAGATCGCTATTCTGCTTCCGTACGCTTAGGGAGCCAAAGGTAAACGAGATGCCCCGCGCAAAACGAGGATTCAAGGCACGCCGCCGTCGCAACCGTCTGCTCAAGTGGGCATCGGGTTTCCGTGGCAAGCGCTCGAGCGCCCACGCCGTCGCGAACGAAGCCGTGCAGCACGCATGGCTCCACATGTACCGCTCGCGCAAGCAGCGGAAGCGTGACTTCCGCGCGCTGTGGATCACGCGCATCAACGCCGCTGCGCGCACGCACGGCATCAGCTACTCGAAGCTGATCGGCAAGCTCAACACGGCCGCGATCCAGCTCAACCGCAAGATGCTCGCCGAGATCGCGATCAGCGACCCGGTGGCGTTCAAGGCGATCGTCAGCTAGCAGCTGCTCGTCTATTCGATGGTCAAGACGGCGGCTTCGTAAGAGGCCGCCGTTTTTTGCGTTTGGAGCTTCTATGTCGGAACTGATCTCGAATCTCGAAAAGCTCGGCGACGAGTTCAACACGATGATCGCCCCGCTCGGCGACGAGCAGGCGATCCGCGCGGCGCAGGCGCAGTTCCTCGGCAAGAAGGGCAAGGTCTCGGAGCTCATGAAGGAGCTCGGCAAGCTGCCGACGACCGAGCGGCCGGCCGCCGGGCAAGCCGCGAACAAGGTCAAGGCGACGATCGAGCAGCTCACCGCGGCGCGCTTGCACGAGCTCGCGGAGGTCGTCGCGCAGACCGACCTGCGCCGCGTGGTCGACGTCACGCTGCCGCCGCGCCCCGTCGCCGGTGGCCACCTCCACCTCCTGACGCAGGTCCGGTTCGAGGCCGTGCAGATCTTCGCGGAGCTCGGCTTCGTCGTCGCGGAAGGCCCGCAGATCGACACCGACTGGAACACGTTCGAGGCGCTCGCGATCCCGAAGGAGCATCCCGCGCGCGACATGCAGGACACGTTCTACATCTCCAACGAGATCGTGCTGCGCACCCACACCAGCCCGGTCCAGGTCCGCACGATGCTGACGCAGGAGCCGCCGATCCGGATCGTCGCGCCCGGCCACGCGTATCGCCGCGACGACGACCCGACCCACTCGCCGATGTTCACGCAGCTCGAAGGGCTCGCGGTCGACACCGATATCTCGTTCAGCGATCTCAAGGGCACGCTGCTGCACTTCGTGAAGCGGTTCTTCCAGCGCGACCTCGCGATCCGGTTGCGACCGAGCTACTTCCCGTTCGTCGAGCCCGGCGCCGAGGTCGACATGCAGTGCAGCTTCTGCGGCGGCTCGGGCTGCCGGATCTGCAAGCACAGCGGCTGGGTCGAGATCGGCGGCGCCGGCATGGTCGATCCCGAGGTGTTCGCGCACTGCCGGATCGATAGCGAGCGCTACACCGGCTTCGCGTTCGGCATGGGCCTCGAGCGGATGGCGATGCTTCGCCACGCGGTCAGCGACATCAAGTTCTACTACGAAGGCGATCTGCGGTTCGGGGAGCAGTTCTGATGAAGATCCTATGGAGCTGGCTCCTCGAGCTGTGTGACCTCGATCAGCAACCGACGGTCGAGGAGGGCGCGCGTGCGCTGACGCGCGGTGGCCTCGAGATCGAAGGCATGACGGATCTCGGCGCGGGGTTCTCCGGCGTCGTGGTCGCGCAGGTCGTCGCGAAGCAACCGCATCCGCAGGCCGACAAGCTGACGCTCGTCGACGTGATCACCGAACAGGGTGGCGCGGTCACGCAGGTCGTGTGCGGCGCGCCGAACGTGCCGGCGCCCGGTCGCAACGTGTTGTGGGCGCAGATCGGCGCGAAGCTGCCGGGCGGGCTCACGCTCGCACCGAAATCGGTCAAGGGCATCGTGTCTCCCGGCATGCTGTGCGCCGAGGACGAGCTCGGGCTCGGCGACGATCACGCCGGCATCGTCGTGCTCGACGAGGATGATCGGACGCCGCTCGGCGCGCCGGCGCAGGTCGCGCTCGGGCTCGCCGATTGGATGCTCGAGATCAACGCGCCCGCGAACCGCGGCGACGTGCTCGGCCACCTCGGGATCGCGCGCGAGCTGTGCGCGGTGCTCGGCGGCAAGGTCGTGCTGCCGGATACCGACCTCGGTCCCTTCACGAACGGCACGAAGGGTACGGCGCCCGCGCTGACGATCGCGATCGCGGCGCCGGCGCTGGCGCCGCGCTATACGGCGCGCTGGATCGAAGGCGTGACCGTGGGGCCGTCGCCGAAGCGGATCGCGAATCGCCTGCGCGGTGTCGGCGTGCGATCGATCTCGAACCTCGTCGATGTCACGAACTACGTGTTGTTCGAGCTCGGCACGCCGCTGCACGCGTTCGACGCGGCGAAGCTGACCACGGGCACGATCGGCGTGACGCCGGCGAAGGATGGCGAAGCGTTCGTCACGCTCGACAACACGCCGCGCACGCTCGTGCCGGGCGACATCGTGATCCGCGACGGCGAGACCGCGATCGCGCTCGCCGGCGTGATGGGGGGGCTCGCGACCGAGGTCACCGCCGGCACGACGCGCGTGTTGCTCGAGAGCGCGAGCTTCCAGCCGCTCGCGATCCGGCGCACCGCGCGGCGGTTGAACCTGCCGTCCGAAGCGTCGTTGCGGTTCGGTCGCGGGGTCGATCCGGAGCTCGCGGCGTTCGCCTCGGCGCGCGCCGCGCGGTTGATCTGTCAGCTCGCGGGCGGGACCGTCGCGGAACCGCTCGCCGATGCCTATCCGGGCAAGCAGACACCGGCGGCGATCGACGTGCGGCTCGCGCGCGTGCAGATGCTGACCGGCGTCGCGTCGCTCGACGAAGCGGTCTGCAAGGACGCGCTCGAGCGGCTCGGCTTCGCCGTGACCGTGAACGGCGAGCATCTCGCCGTGACCCCGCCGAGCGGCCGTGGCGATGTCACGCGCGAGGTCGACGTGATCGAAGAGGTGCTGCGGATCAGCGGCTACGAACAGGTCGTGTCGACGCTGCCGGCGCTGCGCAAGGCACCGACGCTGGTCGAGCTCGATCGCTCGGACGTCGCGCGGCGCGCGCTCGCGAGTGCCGGTGCGGTCGAGGCGATCACGTACGGCTTCCAGTCGGCGGACCGCTGTGGTGCGCTCGGGCTGCCGCCCGCGGATCGCCGCAGCCAACCGATCGCGGTGCGCAATCCGATGAGCGCGGAGCAAGCCGTGATGCGCACGTCGCTGCTGCCGAACTTGATCGCCGCGATCACGCGCAACCAGAGCTTCGGTCGCCCCGACATCAACCTGTTCGAGGTCGGCAGCGTGTTCCTGCGGCGCGGCGAAGGCGTCGGCGAGCAACCGCTGCACGAGCTCGCTGACGAGCCCGCGTGGGCCTCGGGCGTGCTCGCCGGACGGCGGCGGGCGCAGCTCGCGAGCGGCACGCCGTACGACGTGTTCGACGCGAAGGCGCTCGCGCTCGAGGTCATCCGCGCCGTCGCGGGAGACCTCCCGGTCCGCACGCAGGCGGTCACCAACGTGGCGTACTTTCATCCCGGCGTCTCCGGCGAGCTCGTGATCGAGACGGCGACCGGGCGCCGGATCATCGGCCAGTTCGGCGAGCTCCACCCGAACGTGCGGACGAGGCTCGGCGTCACCGGCGCGGCGTTCGCGTACGAGGTCGACCTCGACGTGCTGCCGCTCGCCGGTCCCGCGCAGATGAAGCCGATCCCGAAGTTCCCGGGGACGGAGCGCGATGTCTCGCTGCTGCTCGCCGAGTCGATCGCCGCGGCCGCGATCCAGGATATGATCGTCGCGGTCGCCGAGCCGCTGGTGTCGGGCGTGCGGCTGCTCGAGGACTATCGCGACGCGAAGCTCGGTGCGGGCATGAAAAGCATGCTGTGGTCGATCGCGTATCGCTCGCCCGAGCGCACGCTGACCGATGCCGAGGTCGAGAAGGCGCACGAGGGCATCGTCGCGCGGCTGATCGAGAATCTACCGGCGCAGCGCCGCTAGGCGCCACAGCCAGTGCAGGCGCAGCGGACTGCCGACCGGCACGTTCGGATGCTCGAAGCTCGCGTTCGGATCACGCGTCATCCCGAGCCGCTCCATCACGCGCTGCGAGGGCAGGTTGGCGGGCACGGTGAACGACACGATCTCGGCGAGCCCGACCTCGCGAAACCCGATGTCGAGCGCGGCGCGTGCCGCTTCGGTCGCGTAGCCGTGGCCCCATGCGCCGCGCGCGAGTCGCCACCCGATCTCGACGTCGTCGCGAAACGTCGGCTTCGACAGCCCGACGAAGCCGACGAACGGCGCGCCGTCCTTGAGCTCGACCGCCCACAAGCCCCAGCCGTCGCGCTCGAGCTCGCTGCGGATCCGGCGCGCCTGCGCATCGGCGTCGGCGTACGACAGCAGCGCCGGGAAGTACTTCATCACCTCTGGATCGGCGCACATCGCCGCGAACGTCGGGATGTCCTCCTCGCGCCAGTCTCGCAAGCGCAGGCGGGCCGTCTCGAGCATCGGCCGATGATATGCTGGGGCGGGCCACGAGCGCGGGGAGCGCGGAACCATGAGTTATCCGTTCGGGAGCTGGGTGATGATCGATCGTCTTCCCGACGAACCGATCATCGCGTTCGTCTATCTGGATCCGCACGCCGGCCCGTCGGCGAAGGGCGGGCTCGCGAGCGAACACGATCTCGCGATCATGCCGTCACGCACGGTCCGGTTGTCGCCCCAGGTCGTGTTGCGCGAGCTCTCCGCCACCGAGGTCGGTGCCCGCAAGTTGCCGGCGAAGCCCCAGTGGATCGGGACGTACGGTCCACAGCCGGATCCCGCCGCGCCGTGGCACACCGATCCGCTGCTGGTCGGAAAGTTTCACGCCCAGTATCCCGATGACGTGCAGACGTTCGTGCACGACGGCGATCCGCGCCGGATGCGCCGCGGCCCCGAGCTGTGCTGGGTCCGGATCAAGAAGGTCGATCGCGCGCCCACGCGTCAGGTCACCGCGGACTACGAGCCGAGCCGCCACGTCTACGTCGGTGAGCTGCTCAACCAGCCGCACACGCTGACCTCGGTGAACAAGGGCGATCGGATCAAGTTGATCTCGGTGCACGGCCTGCCGCACCCGCTGCACGTCAGCGACGACTATCTGCGCGAGCGCGAGGACTGGACGATCACGCCGTGCGATCGCTGCGGCGCGAGCGAGTGCTTCGACCCGCCGAGCGTGATGGCGCGGGTGCGGTTCCCGGACACGCCGCCGGACACGATCATCCAGGCGTTCACGTCGTTCTGCTCGCACTGCGGCGGGATCCAGCAATTGACGCATGTCTAATGGACGACTGGGGTTGCGGCGGGATCTGAGCAATTCCAGCATCTTGGTGAGCGGATCGGCTAAGCCCGTGATACATATGGGGCATGGCACGCATGACCAAGGCGGACATCATCGAGTCCGTCTACGAGAAGGTCGGTGGCTTTTCGAAGAAGGAAGCCGCCGAGATCGTCGAGACTGTCTTCAACGTCGTCAAGGAGACGTTAGAGCGCGGCGAGAAGATCAAGATCTCTGGTTTCGGCAACTTCGTCGTCCGCGACAAAAAGGACCGGATGGGGCGGGACCCGCAGCGTGCGGTGCCGATCCTCATCCCGGCGCGTCGCGTCCTGACGTTTAAACCGAGCCAGGTCCTCAAGAACATTCTGAACGGGTTGCCTCCCGTCTGAGTTTCGATTAAACCGCTGCTCCCACACGAGGCGTAGCGCAGCCTGGTAGCGCACCAGACTGGGGGTCTGGGGGTCGCAGGTTCGAATCCTGTCGCCTCGACCGGGAAAAGGACGGCCCCCACCGTCCACCTTTTACGGCGGTCCGTCGATCTACTGGCGACGGAGACCGCGGCGTCAGAGTCGGGCAGAGCTGAGGTGCAGCTTGTCGACGAAGTAATGGCGCACGTACGCGGCCATCTGCGGATCGCTCGGGTGGTCCAAGGTCTCGACGCCCACGACCTTCTCCGCGAGCACGTGATCGTGCTTGTGAAGATGGCGAACGAGATCGAGCTTCGCGGACGACGGGCCGACGATCAGGATGTGGTTCGCGCCGGCGAGTTGCTTCGCCACCGCGTCGAAGAACGGCGCGCTCAAGGCGTGCCGCCCTTGCTCCTCGGCCTTGCGCGAGATCGAATGATGCGGCGCCTTCACCGTGGTTTCGGTGAACTTCTCTGGATCGACGTGAAAGATCTTCGCTTCGGAGTGGTCGATCCACACGGCGATGTACTCGTACGTTGGTTCCGTGGTCATGAACCAACGTAGTTGATCATGCGAGCCGCGGAAAGTGCGCGCGGGCGCTCACGGACAAGTACGTACTCGATGGAGAGCGACCGCCTGCGAAACGTTACGCGGTTCGTGCGCACAACAGCGTTGATGTTCCGCCGCACTTCCACGACGGCAGCGCGCCGACGCTCGCCGATGTCGTCGCGCACTACGACACCGCGCTCGACCTCGGGCTCACCACGGATCAACAGGCCGACCTGACCCAGTACGTGATGTCGCTCTAGTGATCGCCATTAAGATCGCGTCAAGCCGGGTCACTCACCGAGCGTTTCGAGCGACCGTAAGGGATGAGCGGAGCTGGTCCCGGCGACGAGGAAGTCCATAGCGCGATTCCAATTCCGGACTTCTCGGCGATCGACGCCGCGCTGCGCGCTGGACCCGCGGCGATCAAGGAAGCGATCAAGAAGGTCCGGCCCGCCGACCTCGGCCGCGATCTCTCGCGGCGACCACCCGAACAAGCCCGCGCGTTGATCGACGCGATCGACGATCGGCGCGGCGCCGCGATGCTGCGCGCGGCCCATCCGGTGGTCGCGGCGCAAGTGCTCGCGGAGATCGACTGCAGCCGCGCGGTGCACCTGCTCGGGTTCGTGCCGACCGACCACGAGATCGCGATCCTCGAGCAACTCCCCGCCGAGCGCCGCAAGCTGATCGAGGCGGCGTACAAGCCCGAGGAGAAGGCCGGCATCGATCGCTTGCTCGCGCAGCCGCTGTCGGCGGTCGGCCGCTTGATGTCGACGAAGATCTGGCGCTGCGAGCTCGGGGTCACGGCCGGCGCCGCGATGGAGCTGCTGCGCGCGAACGCCGAAGAGATCGAGGTCGCGGTCAATTGCTACGTCACCGAGGCCGGGACGCTGATCGGCGTCGTGCCGCTGCGCGTGCTCGCGATCGCCGCAGCGGAGACGTCGGTCGCGGACGTCATGACGTACAACCCGATCACGGTCCACGAGGACACCTCGCGCGGCGATGCGGCCGACATCATCAACACCCACGACTTCCTGTCGCTGCCGGTGTGTGACCACGGTGGCCAGCTCGTGGGCGCCGTCCGTGTCGACGATCTGCTCGGCGCCGCGCTCGATCAGGTCGGCACCGGCATCCTCAATCAAGGTGGTGTCGAAGGAAAGATCGCCGGCCGTGCGCCGTACTTCCTGACCCCGATCGTCCGGACTGTGCGCAGCCGGCTCACGTGGTTGGTGCTGCTGTTCGTCGCCGAGACCGCGACCGGCACCGTGCTGCGTTACTTCGACGACGAGCTCGCGAAGGTGGTCGCGCTCTCGTTCTTCGTGCCGCTGCTGATCGGCACGGGCGGCAACGCCGGCTCGCAGACGGTGTCGACGATCATTCGCGCGCTCGCACTCGGCGAGGTCCGCGTCGGTGACGTCATGCGGGTCGTGCGCCGCGAGGTCACGGCCGGCCTGTTGCTCGGCATCCTGCTCGGCACGATCGCGTTCTTCCGCGCGCTGCTGTGGGGCGTCGACTACGACCTCGCGCTGTGCGTCGCGGTGACGATCCTCGTCGTGTGCACGTGGGCCAACGCGGTCGGCGCCGCGATCCCGCTGGCCGCGCAGCGCTTCGGCATCGATCCGACCGTAATCTCCGCGCCGCTGATCACGACGCTGGTCGATGCCTCGGGTCTGTTCATCTACTTCACGGTCGCGAAGCTGATGATCGTGTCGCTATCGGCCGCACCGAGGACGCAGGAGATTCCGGCGTGGCAGTCGGCGGTCGTGGTGGCGCACTCCGAGATGCTCGCGGGCGACCTCGAGGTCAACGCGTCCGCCGATGCGAAGGGGCACGTCCAGACGCTCGCGATCGACGGTCCATCCGTTCACCTCACGGTCGCGCCGGCGTTCCTCGCGACGCTGCCGCCGCTCGAGCTCGCGACGGTCGCGATGCGCGTCGAGCGCAAGGAGCTCGAGGTCCGGTTCGCGACCGGCGGCAAAGAGGACGAGCACGCGCGGTTCGTGATCGAGGACGGTCGGATCACGAAGGTCGACATCACGAAGATCACCGGCGAGGGCAAAGAGAACACGCAGGTCCGCCCGCCGCCACCGCCCTAGGCGTAGGCTCGCGACCATGCGGCCGCTCGTGTTGTGCAGTAACGATGACGGCGTCGAGTCGCCGCACCTGATCGGGCTCGCGGATCGAATCGGCGCGTTCGCCGACGTGATCGTCGTCGCGCCGGAGCGCCAACGTTCGGCGGCGTCGCACGCGATCACGTTGCACAAGCCGCTGCGGCTGACCGAGGTCGGGCCACGGCGCTATGCGCTGTCCGGTACGCCGGTCGACTGCGTCTACGTCGGGGTGTTGAAGCTGTGTGACCGCAAGCCCGATGTCGTCGTGTCGGGCGTCAACGATGGCTTCAACCTCGGCAGCGACGTGTTCTACTCGGGCACGGTCGCCGCCGCGGTCGAGGGCGCGTTGCGTGGCGCCGCGGGTATCGCGTGCTCGATCGCACCGCGGGCGAAGGCGGTCGAGCACGCGCTCGACTTCGCCGCGAAGGTCGTGCACTCGGCGATCACCGAGCCGATGCCACGCGGCACGGTGCTGAACGTCAACATGCCGGGCGTCGCGAGCGACGAGTACCAATGGACCACGCTCGGCCGCCGGATCTACGAGGACGACGTCGCCGAGCGCGCCGATCCGCGCGGCCGACCGTACTACTGGGTCGGCGGTGGGCCGGTCGGGCACGACGATCTCCCGGGCACCGACTGCGTCGCGATCGCGCGCGGCTGGAATTCGCTGACGCCGATGCACCTCGATCTGACCGATCGCGGGCGGGTCGCGCATCCGCCGTGGCAGCTCGAGGGCTATCGCGCGATCACCGGGGTGGGGTAGGTTCGAGCGTGATGAGACTCTGGCTCGTGTGGTTGGCCCTGGTCGCGTGCGCATGTCCGTCGAAGCCGGCACCGGCCACCGCCGGCAGCGCGACCGCCAGTGCCGTCGCCGCGGGCTCGGACAGCGTGGCGCCGGTCACGGCGACGACCTGCGATGGCATCAAGGCCCGCGTCGAGGCGATGTATCGGGCCGAAGCGCAACAGAGAGAGCCGACGCGTGTCGAAGAGGCAACCTCCGACAACACGACCATGGTGATGAACGACTGCACGAAGGATCCGAAGCTCGTCGCGTGCCTCGCGAAGGTCGCGACGATCGCGGAGCTCGAGAAGACCTGCCTGATCCCACTCGACGACGAAGGCACGGAAGGCGAGAAGCCATGAGATCGATCTACTCCATCCTCCCGGTCGCGCTGGTCGCGGTGGTCGCGTGCGGCGGCTCGAAGCCTGCCGACACCGCCGGTCCCGGCAACAACGATCCGGTCCCGGTCTACAAGGACACGCGCTCGCCGATCGAGAAGCGCCGCGATACCGCGTGCGAAGCGATCCAACCCAGGCTCACCGACTGCGCGGTCGCCGATGCGAAGGCCACGATGTCGCCGAAAGAGCTCGCCGACCTCAAGCCCGACGAGCTGCTGTCGACGCACAAGCAGAAGTTCCTGAAGGAGTGCAAGGGCGCCGCGATGTCGTCGCGCCAGGTCCGGGTCCTCGAGGTCTGCAACCACGAGGAGACCGAGTGCGCTCCGCTCGCCGAATGCTTGAAGCACCTCGAGCCGCAGCGCTCCGAGGGCGGCGCGAAGAAGTAGCTCGGCGCGACGACCTCGCGACCATTTCTGCATGGCGCCCGCTCCCGACGAGCGCGTAGGTTATTGCTGCAGTTGCGTGCGGAAGAACGCGAGCAGCGCGGCGCCCTTCTCGATCCGCTCGCTCTCGTTCGTGCCGTGGCCGTGACCGGAGGTCTCGCTCGTCAGTAACAGGATCGGTGCGCTGCCGCTGTTCGCGGCTTGCAACGCTGCGATCATCTTGCGCGATTGCCACGGCGTCACGCGACCGTCGTTCGCCCCGGTGCGCATCAGGATCGCCGGATAGGCAATACCCTTACCGACGTGGTGGTACGGCGAGTACGCGTACAGCGCCTTGAACTGGGCCTCGTCGGTCACCGAGCCGTACTCGGTCGTGTTGAACGCGCCGTTCGGCGTGAGCTCGACGCGCAGCATGTCGTAGATGCCGACGTCGGCGACGACCGCCTTCATCGCATCGGGATGCTGCGTGATGATCGCGCCCATCAACAGGCCACCGTTCGAGCCGCCGTAGATGCCCATGCGTTGACGATTCGTGTAGTGCTTCGCGACCAGGTAGTTCATCGCAGCGGTGAAATCGTCGAACACGTTCTGCTTGTTCAGCAGCATGCCGCTGCGGTGCCAGTCCTCGCCGAACTCGGCGCCGCCGCGCAGGTTGACATCGACGACGCAGAACCCGCGCGCCAGCAGCGGCGCGAGCGGGATCCATTCGCGGGGCTCTTCATCGATGCCGTAGCCGCCGTAGCCGTACACGATGCACGGCACGCTGCCATCTTGCGGCGCGGTCTTCGGCCACATGATGTTGAGCGGTACCGCGGTGCCATCCTTCGAGGTGGCCATCTCGCGTCGCGCTTCGATGTTCGAGAAATCGACGGGGTAGGCGGGCGTGAACTCGCGGAGCTCGGTCAGCTTGCCGGTCTTCGCCACGAACCGGGTCAGCGTCGGCGGCGTGGTGTACGACGCGAACCATACGAGCACGTCGCCGCGCCACGCGATCGGCGGGCTTGCCGATGACACCGAGGGGCCGACCGGCGCTTTCTGCGGCTTGCCGGCGAGCGAGAACGCACGAACTTCGGACGGGCCCCCGAGCTGGTAGTTGACGTAGATCCGATCACCGACCGCGAGCACACCGGACTTGGTCCGGAACTCCGTCGCGATCGAGTCCTTGCCCTCGGGCACGATCACCGTCGCTTCGGCGGTGGTCTTCGCCGTGGCCGCGAGCTTCATCAGCTTGCCGTGCGGCGCGTCCTTGCGCGACACCAGCCAGAGATCCGGCGTGCCGCCGAACACGACGACCGCGATCTGATCGTCCCAATCCGCGAGCTGACGCCAGCCCTTCGCGTCTTTCAGGTAGTAGCGAAAGCTGCCGCCGTCGCCTTGCTGCACGCTCGCGAGGACGCGACCGCGGGGGTCGCTCTGCAGCTCGATCTCCGCCTGCTTCGGGAGGTCCTTGCCGAGCTCGTAGCGATCCTTCGTGATCGGCGTGCCGAGCTGGTGGAAGTACACCTGCTGCCAGAAATTGCGCTCGGGCTCGGGCTTCTCGCCGGCCGCTGGATAACGCGTGTAGTAGACCGCCTTGCTGTCGGGCGTCCACGCGACATCGCCGCCGGCCGTCGCGCGCTGCACGTTCGGCACGACCTCGAGCTCCTTGCCCGAGAGATCGACGATGTGAACATCCGCGATCTCACTGCCGCCGTCCGACGCGGCGATCGCGACCTTGGTGCCATCCGGCGAAGGCACCCACCAATCGACCGAGCGCCGCGAATGATCGGTGGTGATCGGATCGAACACGAGCTTCGCGGTCTTCACGTGCTCCGGGTCGGCGAGTACGATCAGCTCGGGCTGTTCTTTGTTCGGCAGCTTGCGCTCGGCGAACAGCTTGTTGCCGGCGACCGCGAGCCTGCGGTAGGTCGTGATCGGCGCGTTGAAGATCTTCTCGAGCTCGATCCGGAACACGGCGAGGTCGGTGAGCTTCTCGATCGCAGCCTGCGCGTGGGTGGTCTGCGCCGCGGTCCACGCCTTGGTCGCCGGCGATTCGTCCTCGAGCCAGCGATACGGATCCTCGACCGTCGTGCCGTGATAGGTGTCCTTGACAACGTGGATCTCCGCGAGCGGCGGCCCATCCTTCGGCTTCGGTGCTTCGCCGACGGGCGTCGGTGTCGGATCGCTCGGCACGTGCACCACCGGCGGCGGTGGCGGCGCCGGCTCGGTGAGCGGCGGGGTTCCGCTGCAAGCCGCGAGCGCGATGGCGACGGTGGCGAATCGAGTCATGTCCGAGTCGTATCACCCCCTGTGGGTCGCCACCGTTAGGTCGCGGTATTGCGCATGAAATCCGCGACTTCACTGAACCGTGCGTCTAAATACGTCCGGACGGCTCCAGCGATCTGCAGATCGTTCATCGCCCGCTGCATCGCGCGCAGCCACGCGTCGCGCATCGCCACATCGACGACCACGCGCACGTGCCGCATCCGCAACCGCGGGTGGCCGTGGTGCTCGATGTAGTCCTGCGGACCGCCGAGCCAACCGACGACGAACATCGCGAACCGCTGCCGCATCGCCGGATCGACGCGGCCGTCGGGCGCGAGTGGATGCAGGTTCGTCAGCGCCGTTTCGGTCTCGAACATCACCTCGTAGAACCGTTCGATCAATGCGTGCACGCGCTCCGACCCACCGAGCAGCGCATAGGGAGTAGCTTCATCCGCCATGGAACCCGCATTCTGGAGAGCCCGCTGGGCCGAGCACAAGACCGCATTTCACGAAGGTCATCCGAATGCGTTCCTCGAGGCCCACATCGCCCGGCTCGATGGCCGCTATCGCATCCTGGTTCCGCTGTGCGGCAAGACCGAGGACCTCGCGTTCCTCGCGGCGAACGGGCACGCCGTGGTCGGGGTCGAGCTGGTCGAAGATGCCGCGGCGCAGTTCTTCGCCGAGCACGCGATCGAGCCCACGATCGAGCGGCGTGGCGACCACGCGATCTACCAGCACGGCGAGCTCGCGATCATCACCGGCGATTTCTTCACGACCACGAGCGAGCTCGTCGGTCACGTCGATGGCGTCTACGATCGCGCCGCGTTGATCGCGCTGTCGCCCGAAGCCCGTCCGCGCTACATCGATCACCTGCGCACGCTCGTGGCGCCCGGCGCGTGGGGAATCGTGATCGGTATCGACTATCCAGAAGCCGAGTTCGAGCCGCCGCCATACTCCGTGCGCGAAGCGGAGATCCGCGGCTACTACCGCGCCGTCGAGCGGCTCGCCGAGGCCCGACCGGTCGGCGGTCGGATCGCCGCGAGCGGACTCGACGCGATGGAGCGCTGCTACGCCGTGCAGATCAGCTAATCGGTTAGTCGTGCTTGACGATCGCGACGTGCGCGGCCTCGAGCGCGGCGCGTAGGTCGTCCCAGTCGCCCTGCCGCGCGTCGCCGGTGACCGTGACCTCGGCGCCGGTCGTGGCCTGACATGCGGTGACGATGGCGTCGCGCGAGGCGGCCGGTTTGCCATCGAGGACGTAGCCGCTCGCGGTGACGCGCACGATGCAGCGACGCGGACCAGCATCGGCGGTCGCCGCGGCGACACCCGAGCCTTTGCCCGTGCCGGTGCCGCCGAGTCCGAAGCCATGGCCGCACGTCACGAAGTAGATCGCGATCGCGACGATCGCCGCGCAGGCCGCGAGGATCGCGAGCCGTCTGCGGCGCATCCGGCGATGGAGTGCACGGGCGACGTCGTCGGCGAAGTCGGTCACGGTTCCACCATCACGGCGAGGCCATGCTGGTCGGCGAGGCAGCGGTCGACGTCGCGGCGCAGGCCGTCGAACAGTGCGTGCGGCAGATCCGCGAGTCTCTGAGCGGGTGCGAAGATCACGAGCTTGCCTCCGAGGTCGGGAAGGGCGAGGTGGAGCGCGACGAGTCTACAGATCTGGAGGTCGACGGAGCGCTCGCCGAGATAGGCGATCGCGACATCGGGGTCGGTGCTGTGCTCGAGCAGCGGCACGTCGAGCGTGGTGGCCTTGCCGTGGGTCTCGAGCGCGACCAGCGTGCCGTCGGCACGGATCCGCGCGATCACGGTGTCGCGCGCCGCGAGGTCCTGATCGATCGTCGTGATCGCGCGCGCGTGGAGCGACGCCGGATCGAGCGGCTTCGGTGGCGCCGCGGGCTTCGGCGGTGCGGCCACCGCCTGTTGCGAGGCCGCCGCGCGGATCAGCGCCGCGAAGATCACGATGAACAACACGTCGAACAGCGACGTCAGATCCGGCGGCACGTGGCTGCGGCGAGTGCGTCTCACGTCGAGCCTCGCTGGCGGCGCGCGTCCCACGCTTCGAGGTTCTTCTCCGCGGCGTCGACCCACGCGGTCAGCCTCATCGAGAAGCTCGCCGACAACAGGATGCTGCACGCCAACCCGGTCACGGTCGTCCACACCTTGAGTGCGAGGGGTCCGAGTAGCTTCGTGAGATCCGCGCCGGTGTACGCGAGCGAGAGCCCGATCCCGAGCACCGTGCCGAGCAGGCCGAGCTGGCGCAACAGGTCGACCCAGAACGCGAGTGCGAGCTCGAGCCGCTGCGCGCGCATCTGCCAGCTCCGCACCTGCTTCTGCGCCCACGCCGGATCGGCCGCCGTGAGGATCGCGTGCGCCTCGTCGCGGATCTGCTGCTGCTCGAGCGTGCCCGGCTTCGCGGTCGAATCGACGAGCTCGAGCCCGAGGTGATCGGTGAGCGCCCGGACCCAGGCGAGCTCGCGATGGACGTGGAGCCAGCCGGCCAGAAACACCAGCACGATGAAGCTGCACAGGACGATCGTCAGCGACCAGCCCTGGACGAAACTCTCCATCGCCCGGGCATGTTCTCACGGTTAGGCGGGGCCCGCACGCATGCTAAGGTCTTGCCGCTGATCCCATAGCTCAGTTGGATAGAGCGACGCTTTCCTAAAGCGTAGGTCGCAGGTTCGATTCCTGCTGGGATCACGATTCGCCCGATTACCCCCGAATCGGTGTGAACGCGATCATCGTGTCGACATCGGCGGCCGAGCAACGCGTGTCAATGAATCGA
>JBDTJY010000241.1:0-35316 GCA_039935615.1 Kofleriaceae bacterium | reverse complement strand
CGATGCGTGTGGTCTCTGTCGAAGGGCCATGCCCGAGTTGCGGCGCCAATACCGTTCGTCGATTCGACAAACCCGAAGACCCGACATCGGGGCCGAGCGCGTGCGGAGCTTGCATTGCCTATCTGCGAACAAGCGAAACTACGCTGCGGGAAGAAGCGATCGAAGCGAAGGACGACTACGAATTGGTTCCCACGCAGTATCTGCCCGCACTGCAGAGCGTTTCAAATCGGGGCGGCTTCAAGTTTGCGATGCCGACGATGTGCGCGATCTGCGGAGATCCACATGCGCATCACAAATTCACGATCAAGGACGGCGATGCGCTCGTAGACGGTCCGATGGACTTGTTCACGAAACACAACATCGTTCCGATGGTCGGAATGGCGCCGAATGCAGGCCCACCCACCGAGGACCAGAAGAACAGCAAAGGCTTGAGCCGCCTCACTGCACCCGTCTGCGACAAACACACCGAGCAGGAGGAGCCATTCGGTGCGCCGCTCGAGTATCGCTTCGGCACGCTCGCGTTCGTGTCGTATCGTTACTACAAAGCGTTCTGCGAGATGAACAACATCACGCGCGCGCCGGTCAAGAAACAACGTTGAGGTCGGTGACGAACATCGCCGGCGCGCCGTTCGCGTCGAGCCCCCAATAGCTGATGTACGGACCGTCGCCGTAGCTGTACATCCTGAACATCGCGACCGTCTCGGGACGGTCGTCATCTGGTGCGAAACACGCCGACTGCCACGTCTCGCCCTCCTGCTTCGGCGGGTCGAAGTACCACTCGTCGGGACTATCGGCTTCGTCCATGTACTTCTGCATCGCCGGAACCAGCTGCGCATCGATGTAGACGCAGGTAGGAATTACAAAGCCACGTGCGGCACCGAATTCTCCGTCGGCAATTTCCCACGTGGCCACGGGCTCGCGCGAGAACACGATTCGCGTTGCCGCGAAGCGCGACTCGCTCGACGACACCGTGACCAGGCTTGCCTCGACGGGAAACACGCCGATCGGGGCGGTGCGGACAAGCGGAAATCGCTCGTACGTCCCGTGAATCACCAAGCGCCCGCTTGGAAGATGCAGCGGCCCGATCGGCTGCAGCCTGACAACGTGCGGCTTCTTACCCTTCTTGGGGGAGAGCTCGGAGCCGGCGGTGAAGAGCCTCGGGAACAATACGGTTCGATCGCTCATCGTGACCGCACGATAGCGCCGATGCCTAGCGGCGCGAGCGCTGCGAACGTCCACAATCTCCGAGACCACCACTCAAGAAGAAACGAGGTTGAGGTCGGTGACGAACATCGCCGGCACTCCCTTCGCGTCGAGGCCCCAGTAGCTGATGTACGGGCCGTCGTCGTTGTAGCTGTTCGTATCGAACATCGCACACGTCTCGGGACGGTCGTCGTCCGGCGCGAAACACGCGACCTGCCAGGTCTTGCCCTCCGTCTTCGGCGGGTCGTAGTACCACTCGATTGGACTGTCGGCTTCGTCCATGTACTTCTGCATCGCCGGCAGCAGCTGCGCATCGATGTAGACGCAGGTCGGATCTGCAAAGCCACGTGCGGCACCGAATTCTCCGTCGGCGATTTCCCACGTGACCACGGGCTCGCGCGAGAACACGATCCGCACCGCGGCGATCCGCGATTCGTCAGAGGACACGGTGACCAGGCTTGCCTCGACCGGAAACACGCCGATCGGGGCGGTGCGGACGAGCGGAAAGGGGTCGAACGTGCTTTGAATCAGCAAGCGCCCGCTTGGAAGATGCAGCGGCCCGATCGGCTGCAGCCTGACCACGTGGGGCTTCTTCCCCTTCTTGGGGGAGAGCTCGGAGCCGGTGGTGAATAGCCTCGGGAACAATCCGGTTCGATCGCTCATCGCGACCGCACGATACCGCCGATGCCTAGCGGCGAAGATCGGCGAGCGCGGTTTCGGCGGTCGCGGCGAGCGCGTCGAACGCGGCTCCGGTCAGCCGATCGTGGAACCGCTCGACGAGCCGCCAGGAGCCCGCCGCAAACCGTTCGCGCACGATTCCGGACACCAGCACGTCGAGCGTCGCGCCCAGCGTCGCCACATCGCGGCGCGCGAGCGCGAGCTCGAACACCGCTTCGACGTGGAGGAGCGCTTCGCGTGGATCTTCGACGAGCCGTGCGAGCTGCAGCCGAACGCTCGCCCGGAGGGCCGCCGCCGCCTCGTCGGTCCCGAGCCGCGCGCAGCGCCGCGCGCCATCGTTCGCGACGCGCAAGGCGTCGCTCGCGTTGCCCGCTCGCTCGAGCTCGGCCGCCTGCTCGATCGTCATCTCGGCGGCCAGTTGCGTCGCGCCGATCAGATCGGCCTCGCCGACCGCGGTGACGAACCAGCGCGCGGCGTTCTTCCAGTTGTCGACCTCCGAGAACGCGCGCGCTGCCACGGCTGCGACCTCGACCGAGGCGAGCGGCAACTGCGCGTTGCGATAGAAGTCGCGCGCGTAGAGAAAGCACAGCTCGGCGCCATCGCTGCGCTCGGTCGCGACGTCGAGCAACCCTTGCTGCACGAGCGCGAGCGCAGCCCCCGCGGGCTTGCGCGCCGCGATCAAGAGATCGCGCGCCTCGGCGAGGCTGGCACGAGCGTCTTCGTCGCCATCCTGGCTCTGCGCGATGCCGAGCAGCAGCATCGCGGCGGCCGAGAGCTCGGTGCGCGCCGGCTCGGGGAGCTCCGCTGCACGTTCGTGCGCGAGCTCCGCGGCCGATGCCGCCGAGTCCGGGGCGCCGGTGTCGAGGCACGACGAGCCGAGATGGAGCAGCGCGCGTACGCCGGCCTCGCCGGTCTCCTCGTCGGCGAGCAGCTGCGCGGCTTGACGCGTGCGTCGCAACGCATCGCTCGTGAAGCCACCGGCGCGGTCCGCGCGAGCCAATTCGTTCAACGCGTCGGCGGTCGACTCGCGATCTCCGCCGCGCGCGAACACGCCGACGAAGCGCCGCAACCGCGCGATCCGGATCAGCTGCACACCCTTCGCAGTCGCCATCCGATGTTCCAGTCTACCCCGACCGGTTCGAGCGGAGCTCCTCCCTGGACGGCGAGATTGATCGACCAGCTAACCCGGCGGCGTTGCGTTCTGCTGGCAGAACGCGCGCAGATAGGGGTACGAGCGGAACCGGATCCTCACGCGATTGCCACCGGCGGCCGCGAGCATGGCGCCCTCCTTGTGACTCGCGCAGTGCGGCACCTCGACCTCCACGCTGGTGTAACCGGGACGCCCGCCCACCGCGCCCCCGGTCGCCGCCGAGACGCCGATCAGCGTCATCGCGGAGCCCTGGTTCTGCAGATTGGTGCGCACCTTCTCGCCCTGCGTCGGCGACGCGCCACACACGCAGCAGCCCTGCGGCCACTGGTACTGCGCCGGCAGCAGCGTACCGAACGTGGGCTTGTCGGCGATCCGGTTGGGATCGGTGACCGCGAGTGTACCCTGCTTGCCCTCGACGAACGCGTGGCACTTCTCGCACAGCACGCCGTCGTTGGCGCCGGTCGAGAGCCCGCCGAGCTGCGCGCCGCACGAGGGGCAGGCGGCCTGGCCCGAGCCGCCGACCGCCATGTAGAGGAAGATCACGCCGAGCACGCCTGGAATCAGCGCGATCCCGACGGTGATCGCTCCGTCGGCGATCGTCTTGAACAGGACGGCCGAGAGTGCGAGCGCGGCAAGCCCCCCGACCAGGTATCCAAACGTTGATTTCCAGTTACGCGCGATCGTCGTCGTTCCCGCCATGCGGACACCGTAGCGCGCTAAGCTCGCGGAGTGGCGCCGACCGTGAAGAAAGCCCTCAACGTGCTCGGCACGATCGCGGTCATCGTGGGCATCCTGGCGTTTGCCTACTTGAAGTGGTGGAACGTGTTCGGGCAGGCGAAGCTGAATGGTTCGTGTGACTCGCGCGCGGGCTGCCGATCGTACTGGTGCCTGAAGCACGAGCTGAACGGATCTGCAGAGCGGCCGAGCAGCGGGTACTGCACGGACAAGTGCAGCGAGGACAGCGACTGCACCGACGGGATGTCGTGCGTGGTGCCGAGCGCGGAGGCGCTCGACGACCTGGCCAAAGCGATGCGGCCGAAGAAGCTGTGCGAGCGCGTGCATGCCGCCGCGCCCTGAATCGATGTACGATCGAGCGCAGCACCGATGACCAACGACGACGAGGTCTTTGGCTATCAGGACGGCAGCGAGCAGCTCGCGGACTACGCCGAGCGGTTCGGACTCCTGGTCGATCGGCTGCACGTCATTCGATCGGTGATGCCGGATGCGGCCGTCGTCACCGAGGGTGCGAAGCAACAGCTGCTCGAATCCGTGGGCACCGAGATCGGTCGGCTCAACCGCCGGATCGGAGATCTGGACGATGCGATCGCGCGCCGCGCGGAGGTCTCGAAGCAGCTCGGAGTCGTCTTGCCGCTCGAGCTGTTGCGCGAGCGCGTCGAGCTGACCCAGCTCGACATCGAGCTGCTGACGATGTTGTACGCGCTCGAGAGCGGCGGCGCGTTCAACCCCTACGACACGCGCTCGGTCACCCACGAGAACGTCAGCTCCGACGTGCTGTTCTTCGTCGCGCTGCTCTCCGCCGGCGATCGGATCAACGCCGATACCGCGCGGATGCGGCTGTCGTCGGATGCGCCGCTGGTCGACTCGGGGCTGATCCACTTCGCGCCCGCGCCGGGCTGGGGGACGGACGCACCGCTGCGCCACAAGCGGCTCCGGATCGCGGAGCGCACGCTCGAGTTCTTGTCGGGGAGCGCGGCGCCGCCACGCTCGGTGCTCGGGACCATGGCGACGTATCTCCCGGAGCCAGCAGGCGCGGAGACGCTGCTGCTCGAGGATCCGGAGATCGTCGGGCGCGCGGCGCGAGCACTCTCGATCTCCGACCAGCTCGTCGTGTTGCGTGGTGCGAGCGGCGTCGGGCGCAAATCGATCGCGGCCGCCGCGGCACGTCAGCTCGGGCGCGGCGTGTTGGTGGTCGATCTGCCGCGGCTTAGCCTCGATCCCGGCGAGCTCGCGCGGACCCTGTCGTCGCTGTTTCGCGAAGCCCAGCTCCAAGCGGCGGTGCTCGTGCTCGATCGCGCGGACGAGTTTGCCGATCGCGAAGGTCAGTCGTTGTTGTGGCCGCTCCTCACCGAGCGGCTCGCGCGTTCGCGGCTGCACGTCGCGCTCGTGTGCGAGCACATGCCGGTGTGGCTGCCCCGCGTGCCGCGCGTGCTCGTCGATCTGCAGGTGCCGTTCCCCTCGCCGGAGATCCAGCACCGCCTCTGGGTCCGGCACCTGCCGCCGCACCTTCACCTCGATCCCGAGCTGTCGATCGAGAAGATCGTCAAGACGTACTCGCTGTCGTGCGCCTCGATCATCGGCACGACCGACGAGCTGAGCCGGTTCGACCGTATCCACGCGCGGGGTGGTCACATCGACAATGCGACCGTGCTCGACGTCGTGCGGCGCCGGCTCGCGCACCAACTCGGCGAGCTCGCGGAGCCGGTGCGGACCACGCTCGACTGGCGCGACGTGATCCTGTCCGAGGAGATCATGGATCGCGTGATCGAGTTCTTGAACTTCGCGCGCCACCGCGAGTCGGTGATGAGCGAGATGGGGTTCGGTCGCAAGCTCGCGTACGGACGCGGGCTGTCGGCGCTGTTCTCGGGACCACCGGGTACCGGCAAGACGATGATCTGCTCGCTGCTCGCGAAAGAGCTCGGCATGGAGCTCTATCGCATCGACCTGTCGCAGGTCGTCAACAAGTACATCGGCGAGACCGAGAAGAACCTCGGCAAGGTGTTCGACGAGGCGGCGCGCGGTCAGGTGATCCTGCTGTTCGACGAGGCCGACGCGATCTTCGCGAAGCGCACCGAGGTCAAGTCGTCCCACGATCGCTACGCGAACCTCGAGGTCAACTACCTGTTGCAGCGCATGGAGGGCCACGAGGGCATCGTCGTGATGACGACGAACTCCGAGAACTCGATCGATCGCGCGTTCCTGCGCCGGATCCGGTTTCGCGTTCGGTTCCCGGCGCCGACCCAATCGGATCGCGAGCGGCTGTGGCGCGGCATGGTACCCAAGGAGGTCGTGCTCGGGCCCGATGTCGACTTCGGCGTGCTCGCGTCGCGGTTCCCGATGCCGGGCGGCAACATCATGAACGCGCTCGTTCGCGCGGCGACCAGTGCGACCGCCGGCGGTCAGCTCGTCGAACAGCGTCACCTCGTGTGGGCCGCCGAGCTCGAGTACAGCGAGATGGGCTTTCTCGCATGATCAGCCACCTGACCCGAGCGAGCGTGCGCAGGCTCGTGGCGCTGACCCCGACGGGCTCGCGTTCGGAGCTCCGCTCCACGCTCGTCCAGCCCGAGCTCGCAGGTCCGTTGCCTCTCGAGGATCTCGAGCGCCACCTTGCCGACTACCTGCTCGATCCGCGGGGCCGGCCGGTCCTCGACGAGGACCTGACCTGGCTCGCGCGGTCCCAGATCATGCGCATGACCGGGCCGGCCTGCGGCGTGCCGATCGGCGATGACGTCGCGGCGATCATCGCGGCGCCGCGCTGGGTCGCCAACGATCGACTGAGCGAGTCGCTGTTGCGTGCGCGGTTCGCTCCGCGCGCCGACGAGGCGATCGCCGCGGCGGTCGCTCGGTTGTCCGCCGACGGCGCCGTCGCTGCGATCGACGCGCTCGCGGCGACGCCCGGCCCCGACGAGGCGGAGCTCCACCTCGCGCTGCTCCAGGCCGGCCGCGCGCTGTCGTGGCGGCCCGAGCTCTCGGACCGCGTCGGCGTGCACGTCGACGCACTGCTCGCGCTCCTCGATCGCGGCAGTCCGCAACCGCTGCTCCATGCCGTCGCCGCGAGCCTCGGGCCCGTCGCGGCGAGCTCGGCGCGCGTACGCGATGCCGTGCTCGAGCTTCTACGCGCGGCACGCCAGCGGATCGAAGGCCGGCGAGCCGCCCCCTCGTTCCTCGGCGAGCTGCAAGCGCTCGATCGCCCGAGGACGATTCCGGACGAGGACTACTACATGACGCTGCCGGATCGCCAGGTCGCCGCGGCGGCAGCCGAGCTCCTCGGTCGCTCGGCGGAGCGATTCGGTCGGGACGCGTTCATCGGGTTGCGCATCGACGTCCTGGACGGCGAGCTCGGCGACGCGCTGCTGCCCTCGTTCATCGACGGCCTGATCGCCGCCGCTGCCGTCGAGCCGCTCGGCGAGCTGGTCGCTCAGTTGCTCGACTCGACCGACGAGGAGACCCGCTCGTTCGGGCTTCACGTCGCCGCGCAGGTCCCGCTCGACGACTGCGGCGAGCGTTGCGTCGGCTGCCTCGACGATCGCCGCGCGTCGATCCGCGCGAGCGCGGTGCTCGCGACCGCGATGCTGGAGGCCGAACGCGCGGTACCGCCGCTCCTCGCGCGCCTCGACGACCCCGAGGCCGAGGTGTGCGCTCGCGCTGCTCGCTCGCTCGTCGACTTCGGCCAGACCGATCGCCTCGCCGAGCGGCAGATGCCGGGCGAGCTCGCGGTCGGCAAGACCCGCGAGCGAACGGCCGCCGTCCGCGCGGCGCTGTCGCCGGTGACGATCGACGTCGCGTCGGTGCTGCTGGCCCGAGTCGCGGGGCAGGCCGAGCTCGTCGACGAGCTTCGCGAGTCGCCGCTGCTCGAGGCGCTCGCCTCGGCGCTCCAGCGCTCGACGGATGGCCTGCAGATCGCGGCGGCGTTCGTCCGCGAGATTCCCGAGGCGCTGCCGATCGTGGCGCTCGCGCTGAGCGATCTCGACGACGACACGACCCCGGTCCTGATTCCCGCCGAGGCGCGCGCCGAGCTCGCGGCGGTGCTCGATCCGATCATCGCGAGCGGCGGCGAGGCCGGCATGATCGCGCTCGAGACGCTGGCGCGCTTCTCGCTCGGTGACCGCGAGATGAGCGATCGGATCGTCGACGCGGCGGCGCGCGAGGATGGCTACGCGCAGCACATCCTCGCCGCGCTCGCCCACGTCCGGGTCCGATCGGAGAACGCGGCGACCCTGCTCGCGCGCTGGCTCGACGACCGCGAATACTTGCCGGCGACCCTGTTGGCGACGGGTGTCGCCGGCGTCGTGGTCCCCGTCGAGCACCGGCTGTGGCAGCAGATCCGCGAGCTGTTCGCGCTCGGCACCCACGCGGCGACCGCGGCGTACACCGCCCTGACGAACCGTCACCGCATCCGCGGTAAGATGTGATCACATGACATCGGCGAATCCGCGAGCAGGTTGGCTCGCGACCAGCGACGACGGCCGGTGGGTCGCTTGGTCGGAGCGCACGCGGCTCGTCCTGGTCGATGCGACGACCTGGACGCTGGCGGGAGAGCTCCGACTCGATCTCGAGCCGCCGGTCACGCTGGCGATGTGCAGCGGGCCGGATCGCTTGCTCGTCGTTCAGACCCGCAACTCGACGACGCGCGTGCGCGTGCTCTCGGTGCCCGAGCTGCAGCCGCTCGCCGAGGGCTCGCTCGAGACCGCGGCGCGGTTGGCCGCGGTGGTCGGTGCGACCGCGGTGCTCGTCGCGGGTCCGGACACGATGACGGCGCTCGACCTCGCGGAGCTCCAGACGACGAAGCTCACCGTTCGCGGGCCGATCGAGATCGTGGCACCGTTCTCGAACGATCAGGTGCTCGTCGCGGCGCGCGGCAAGCTCGAGGCATGGAGTCTCGAAGAGCGCCGGCCGACGCACCGGCTCGGCCTGACGCTGCCCAAGAATCCGCGGTTCGCGGGGCTCGCTGCGAGTGGCACGCTGCTGTGGGCGGTCTCCGCCAACGCACCGGGCACGGTGACCGCGTTCCGGCTCTCGGATGGGACCCAGCTCGGCGAATCGACGCTCGGCGGAGCTCCGGTCGTGGTGCTCGGCGTCGCGGCCTCGCCGACGCTGATCGCCCTCGTGCAACCGGACAGCGGTGCGGAGCTGGTCGCGATCGACTTGCTCACCCATCACCGCCGCGTCCTACCGTTCGATGCACCGATCGTGGCCGTGGGCGTCGCGGGCGACACGGTCGTCGTGCTCCCCGAAACCGGGATCCCGATGCTGATCCCGCTCACCGGCGGCGCGGCGCGCCCGATCCTCGCCGTGTCCGCAGCGACAACCGTGCCGGCTCGCGTCGAGCTCCCCGCCGAAGCACCGGCCGTCGCGGCCTCGAGCGTCGTGGTGAGTCGGCTCGACGAGTGGCGTGCGCAGGTGCAAACCGCGATCACCGTGACCACCGCGATGCCGCCTTCGAAGGAGCCCGCGATCCGCGTGCTCGGCGAGGAGCCGCGCAGTCGCTCGCGTGCCGAGCTCTTTGCGTGGGGAGAAACCGTGCGCGCTCGGCACTCGACCGCGCCGCCGCCGCCACCGCACGTGTGGAACCTCACCGAGCTCGCACACCGCTTCGGGATCGACTTGCGGTCGCGTTCCGTGATCGCGCTGCTCTACGCGGCGTGGCTCGACGGCGATGGTCGCAAGGGAGTGCCGGTCGGCCACATCGCACGGGCGCTCGGCAACGACGAGCTGGCGTGGATCGAGGCGCTCGCGCAGGGTCGCCTGGGCCGGCTCGGCTGGATCCGGTCGAAGCTCGGGCGCACGCGCCTTCACCCTCAGCTCGGCCGCTTCCTCGACGAGGCGCGGCCGCGCGTGAAGCTCGTCGCGCCGGCGCTCGACACCGTCAAGACGCTCGAGCCGCCGACCTCACCGTCGCTGTGGCGGGCCCGCGAGGACGAAGGCGCGGACAAGGTTGTCGCGCTCGCATCCGCGTGTGGGATCGCGATCGCGGTGATCGACCTCGATGCGCTGCCGCCGCACCGCTTCGAGCGGGTCCTCGGCGATCGGTTGCTCGAAGCGCGGCTGCACGGTGCGTTGCCCGTGCTGGTCGGCGAGGGGTTCGCGATGCTCGATGTCGCGCGCCTCGACGGTGGCGTGCTGCTCGCGCCTCGCGGAACGCGACCGGCCGCCCTGGCGGCGCTGCCGCTGTGGCCGCCCGAAACTAGTTCCTAGCGAGCATCACGGCGGTCTGCGAGAACGACGACGACGTCCAGAACTCGCCGAGCGCTTCGACCTTGTCGTTCAGATCACCGTCGCGCAGCGAGCTCGCGATCTCGTAGGCGAGCTTCGCCTGCACCGGAATCGCACCGGCGGCGATCCGCGCAGCCCGCGCATTCGCCCGCGCGTTGCGCTCGGCGCTCGCCAGCATGTTCGTGAACGCGGACTCGAACATGATCTTGTCGACCTTGTTGTTGTCGTCGGTGTGAATCCCGAGCGAGTAGTACTTCGCGATCAGCTCCGCCGAGTCGTAGTACGCGATCTCCGAACCCGCGAGTGACATCAGCCCCCACGCGAGCGACTTCTCGCCCCACGCCGTCTTGAGCTCCTTCGGTAGGCCTTCGGACTCCGACAGCTTCGTCATCATGTACGCGGCGAGATAGTCGGGCTCGACGAGCGAGAACCGATTGCGCGCTTCGTCGGCGGTGATGCCGGCGCCCTTCGACAGCTCGTCGATCACCATCGTGTCGAAGTACGAGACGCTCGCGGCCGAGGCCGACGAGAACGACGTCGCCATCCGCTGCACGTTCGGGATCGAGCACATGTACATCACCGAATCTTCCTTCTCGAACTCGAGCTGCTGGAGCGCGAGCGTCGTCTCCGCGCTCGTCCGGCCGAGGTAGAGCAGGGTCGGTGCGACCGCCGCGACGATCGCATCGCCGGCCGCCGTCGAGCCGAGCGTAGCCGGCGTCTCCTTCGCGAGCGCCTGCAAGTACGTCGTGGTCTGCAGCGTGATCTGCTCCGCGAGCTGCCGATACACGTAGCTCCGCAGCGCCGTCTTGAACGCCGCCATCATCTGGAGGTGGCCGCCGAGCGTCTTGGGGCGCAGGGCACCGATCTTCTGGAACACCGCCTCCTGATTCTTGCCGAGCGCGGCGAGCGTGTTGATCTCCGCGATCGCGCCGTTGATGTCGCCCTTCTGGACCCTGCCGAGGATGTCGTACGTCGCGTTCGTCGCGGTCGCGAACGTCCACGCATACAGCATGCGTTGATAGGCCGCGCTCATGCGCCCCTTCTTGTGCAGCGACTCGGCGAGATCGGAGTAGCTCTTGGTGTAATCGCGCATCGCACCGAGCACCGCGGGCAGCTTGCCGGCGCTGTCGAGTTGCACGATCGAACCCCACTCCTGCGCGAGCCGCTTCTGCCAATCCTTGTACTTCTCCTCGAGCGCGGCGGCGGTGCCCTTGTCGAGCGCCATGTCCGCCTCGCTCACCGGCACCGCCTCGGGCAGGTCCTTGCCGGTCAGCAACTTGTACGCCTCGTGGACGTCCGCGATCTCGACCGCCTCGGCGCCGTGCTGCTTCGCGAGCTCGACGAGGTCGACCTCCTCGCCGGTCGCCTCGGACTTCGATGTGCGCATGCCGATCGGATAGCCGAGCCGCTTCTTGCCCTTCTCGATCGCGCCGAGGAACTTTTCCGGAATCCCACCGACCGGACCGATCGTGCCGTCGGGGTTGATGATGCCGGTCATCGTCACTTTCGGATCGATCGGCGCGCCGGTCATCGCGGCCAAGAAGCCGCCGGCCATCAGGCCCGACGCCGACGCCCCGTCGATGTAGCCGCCCGAGCTCGCCGAGAACGTGAAGTCGGTGAGGTCCTTGCCGAGCACCGTCGCCGCGACGATCGCCGCGACCCACACGCCGGCGCGCCACTGCGGCCCGGTGCCGCCGTTGAACTCTTCGTAGAGGCCGACCTGCACGGTCTGATCGGGGTTCGGCGCGGTCGCGAGCTTGACCGGCGTGATGCCACCGACCGCGGGGCCCGTGCCGCCCATCTGGACGTAGAGCGCGTCGACGGTGGCCTTGCTCTGCGCGGTCGGCAGCGGGATCACGGTCGAGCCGTTGTTGTCGTCGGTGCCGAGGATCACCGCCTGGTTCGGCTGCTTGGCATCGCCCTTGATGCCGAGCGGGCCGTACGTGATAACGCGCGGCTGCGTCTCCGGAGCCGCACCGTGTTGGCCACTACCGCACGAAACCGCGAGCCCCGTAGCAAGCATAGCGAGCGCGGCGAAGCGAATACCCATCGCGCCGACTGTACTACTTCGGCACGAACTCGACGCCGATGAACGGTGCGATCGGCAGGCCGGGCAGGTCGCTGTAGCCGTTCGGGTGATCGTTCGAGACGTCGACGACCTCGCGGGCCTCGACGTTGCCATAGTTCGTCGCGTTCTGGATATCCGCGTAGAAGTTGATCAGGCCCCACGGTCGCTTCCACGTGCGGTCGGCGCGGAGGTCGAGCTGGAAGAACATCGGCAGCGTCTCGGAGAACTGCGCCGGCGTGGGATTGGTCGGCGTCATGATCGGCGTGTACGGCGTCCCCGACACGAGCTGGATCCGTGCGCCGAACCGCCAGTTCACGAACTTTCGCGAGACCACGAGGTTCAGGTTGTGACGCTGGTCGAGCTCGAACGGCCGGAACCCGCGATCGGGCATCGGATACGCCGGCGTCGCGATCACCTCGGGCTGATCGCGCTCGGCTTGCGACAGCGTGTACGCGATCAGGCCGAGCCACTTGTCGGTCGAGCGCTTGAGCAGAAACTCGACCCCGCGGTCGCGCGCGCGGCCGCCGTTCTGTCGGACGAACGCGAGGCCGAGCTGCTTCTCGAGCAACAGCTCGAACGTCGGCCCGAGCCCGCCGAGGTCCTTGAACTCGCCGGTCGAGTCGAGCTCGCGCACGCCGAGGTCGAAGCCCAGGTTGTAGAAGCCGGTGACCGAGCCCGACCAGCCATCCCATTCGCCGTCGACGCCGACCGCCGATTGATCGAAGTACGAGCTCTTGAGGTTCGGATTGCCGCCGTTGGGATCGAGGTCGCCCGGCGTCGGCGGTTGATGAAATCGCCCGACCGTCTCGCGCATCACCAGGTGGTCGGTGAGGCGTTCGCGGATCGCGAGCCGCGGATCGAGCACGTTCTCGCCGGTCATGCCGTAGTGCTCGAGCCGCACGCCGGGGCGCAGCGACAACCGATCGGGCACCGCGTCGAGGCGCGCGTCCGCCCACAGCCCGGTGTTCGCGGTCCACAGCGTGGTGTTGCCGTTCATCTGTTGCAACACGTCGCCCGCTTGACCGAGGCCTTCCTGGAAGTGCGAGACGTAGCCGCCCTCGAAGTCGAGACCGGCGCGCAGCTCGCCCCATTTATAGTCGCGCGTGAGATCCGCGCGCACGCCGCCCGGCAGTTGCGGGCGCTCGAACGTCTCGGCGACGCCGTTCGTGATGCTCTCGAAGCCCAGCCGATCGATGCCGAGCCACGGCACGATCCGCAGCGCGAGCGCACCCCACTGCCGCAGGTACGGCACGCCGGCGCGCACGAAGAACATCGACAGCGTGCTGTTGTCCTCGTGCATGTTGTGGCCGGCGCTGTTCGCGCTCACGTGATCGAAGGCGAGGAACAACAGCGGCGTGATCCGACCCTCGCGCGTCGGATCGCCGAACGACATCCGGACCTGCGCGTCGAGGTAGCTCGGCAGCGGCACGTCATCCGGCGCCCATGCGATCGCGACCACGTCGAAGTACGAGCGCCGCACGCCCATCACCACGGCGCCGTCGCCGAGCGGACCTTCGGCGAACACCGACGAGTCGAGCAGCCCGACCGAACCGCCGGTCCGCCACTTGTCGCGACGCGGCTCGCGCGTGGCGAGCGTGACGATGCCGCCTTCCGCGCGCCCGTAGCTCGCGTCGAAGCCGCCGTTCTCGACCTTGAGATCGGTCAGCATGCCGCTCGGATAGAACGACGTGACCCCACCGAAGTGAAACGCGAGCGGGACCTCGATGCCATCGAGATAGATCGCGTTGTCGCGCGGCGAGCTGCCGCGGAGCACGAGCCCACCGTACGAGTACGGCAGCCGCGCGACGCCGGGCAAGACCTGCGCGGCGCGCAGCATGTCGTTGCCGCTGCCCGGCAGGATGCGGATGTCGTCGCTGGTCAACACGTACGCCTTCGCGCGCGGCGGATCGGGCGCCTTGCCGGTGACCAAGATCTGTTCGTTCGTCGCGGCCGTGAGCTCGACCTCGAGATCATCCGCCGCGGGGATCGTGCGCAGTGCGTACCCCGGCGCGGTGACGACCAACTGCTCGTCATCGCCGACCGTGACGACGAACGTGCCGTCGGTGCCGGTCGCGTACGTCGAGTGCTCGCCCATCACGATCGCGTCGTCGATGCGCTCGCGCGTGTCGCGGTCGATCACCGTGCCGCGGATCTGCCGCGGTGCGGCCATCGCGGTCGCGCTCGCGCATACCATCAAGACGAGCGCCGAACGAACCACCGCCGGCGATAGTACCTATTCAGCGCGCGCGCGGATGCTTGCGGGCCTGCTCGAGTACGCGGGCCCGACTGACGTGCGTATAAATCTCGGTCGTCGAGATATCGGCGTGGCCGAGCATCGCCTGCACCGCGCGCAGATCGGCACCGTGCTCGACGAGGTGCGTCGCGAACGAGTGGCGCAGCTTGTGAGGTGAGACGCCGCCACCGGGCAGCCGGATGTCCGCCTTCTTCGCGTACGTCCGGAGCGCCTTCCAGAATCCCTGCCGCGTCATCGGTCGTCCGCGATCGGTGAGGAACATCGCGCGTTGTGCCGGGTCCTTCACCAGCGCCGGGCGATCGTCGGCGAGGTAGCGCGCGAGCTTGTCGCGTGCACTCGCGTTGACCGGAACCAGCCGGGTTTTCTGACCCTTACCCGTCACGCGCACGAACGTGTGTTGCAGATTGATGTCCGCCACCGCGATCGTGACGAGCTCGGACACCCGCAACCCCGACGCGTACGCGAGCTCGATCATCGCCGCGTCGCGCCGGCCGCGCGCGGTATCGGGCGGGGTCGCGATCAGCTTCGCGACCGACGCCTCGCCGAGCACGCCCGGGATGCGCTTCGCGACGCGCGGCGCATCGATCAGCTCGCTCGGATCCGCTTCGAGCCAACGCTCACCGATCAGGTGACGGAACAGGCCACGTGCCGACACCAACGCCCGAGCGCGGCTCCGTGCGGCGAGCCCGGTCCGCGCGAGGTCGATCAGGTAGTCGGTGAGCAGGGGCGTCGTGACGTCATCGACATCGGCGCAGCCTCGGTCGGTCAAGAACCCGACCAAGCGGCCGAGGTCGCGCGCGTAGGCCGTCAGCGTGTTGCGCGACAACCCGCGCTCGACCTTGATGTGATCGAGGAACAGATCGACGGCCTCGTCGAGGGCCAGCCGGCGCGCCATGACTGATTGGCAGCCGATTCGGGGCGGCGCGCAACTTCTCCACCTTGCAGTCGGTCACGCCGCCGGCCATAGTCCCTGGGTTCGTGAACATCAGCCCCGACCAGATCCGGTGGATCCTCATCCGCGTGTTCGTGCTGATCATTTCGGTCGCACTGCACGAGTTCGGGCACGCGTTCATGGCCGATCGCCTCGGCGACGACACGCCGCGCCGCCAGGGCCGCGTGACGTTGAACCCGATCGCGCACGCCGATCCGATCGGGACGTTGCTGCTGCCGATCGTCGGTGGCGTGTACGCGGCCAACGGTGGGATCGGTGGGTTCGGTTGGGGCAAGCCGGTCAACTGGAACCCGTCGCGCGTGGCGCGCAAGTGGAAGATGTCGACCGCGACGATCCTGGTCTCGGTCGCGGGACCGGCGATGAACTTGTTGTTGGGCACGTTGATCGAGCTCACGCGCGCGATCCTGATCGGCACCCACACGATCACGCCGCACAGCATGGTCGATCAGGTCATCCAGTTTGCGGGGCTCACCAACTTCGTCCTGTTCTTCTTCAACCTCGTGCCGGCGCCGCCGCTCGACGGTGGCCACGTCGCCGAGCACCTCGTGCCGTACAAGCACCGCGCCACCTTCGAGTCCTATGCGAAGTTCGGACCGTTCGTCGTCATGGCGGTCGCGCTGATCCCTCAGATCGCGCAGATCTTCCTCGTCCCCGCGCGGTTCTGCGCCGATCACGTGTATACGGTGTTCAGCCACCTGTTCTGATGGAAGCGTCTTACTCAGTTGCTCTCGATGTGTTCGAGGGTCCTCTCGACTTGCTGCTTCACCTGGTGAAGAAGCACGAGTTGTCGATCCTCGACATCCCGATCGCGTTCGTGACCGAGAAGTACCTCGAGTACCTCGATCAGATGGCGGGCCTCGATATCGACGTCGCGGGTGAGTACTTGTTGATGGCGGCGACGCTCTGCCACATCAAATCTCGCGAGCTCTTGCCGCCCCAGCCGGGCGACGAAGACGACGAGGGCATGAAGGAGCTGCTCGACGGCGAAGAGGTCGACCTCGACCCCCGCGGCGACCTCATCAAGCGCCTGCTCGAGTACCAGAAGTACAAGGAAGCGGCCACCCAGCTCGGCCAGCGCCCGGTCGTGGGACGCAACGTGTGGGGCCGCGGGTTGCCGACCGAAGATGCGGTGTCCGAGGGCATCGACATCGACCAGATCGCGCCGCTCGCGGGCTTTCCGGTGCACAAGCTGATCGAAGCGTTCGATCGCGTGATGGGGCAGGCCAAGCTCAAGGTCTCGCACAACGTGATGATCGACCGGCTGTCGGTCAGCCAGAAGATCGCGGAGCTGACCGATCGGCTCGAGGCCGAGGGCCGGTTCTCGTTCAACTCGATGTTCTCGTTCCTGCGCGACGGGATCGTGCGGACCGTGGAAGAGGTCCGGCACGAGGCCGTGGTGACGTTCCTGGCGCTGCTCGAGATGGCCAAGCTGCGGTTGATCACGATCACCCAGCACGTCCCCGAGGCGGACTCCGCCACCGAGCAGTCGGACGAAGAGATCTACATCGAACGTGCGACGGAAGATCTCCGCGCCCGGGTCGAGCAGACGGTGGCGCGATCTGACGACTACCGCTGAGTGTCGGACCTACGTGCTACGGGTCATCCGCTGTGAGTCGCAAAAAGTCCAAGCAAGCCGTTCCAGACGAGGTCCTTGCTGAAGGCAGCGGGCCGGTCGAGGTCGTAGCGGCCGCACCGGCAGAGCCTTCGGAGCCTTCGAAGAAGAAATTCTCGAAGAAGAAGGCGCCCAAGGGCAAGAAGGTCGCCGCGGACGCTGAGGAGCTCCGCACGGATGGCGAGAGCTCCGACGAGCTGACGGACGAAAGCTCCGACGAAGTCACGGACGAGCTCCGCGCCGATGGCGCTGCCGACGAGCTCCGCGCCGATGGCGAGGGCCCTGCCGACGACGCCGACCAACTCCGCGCCAACGGCGATACCGACAAGGTCCCACAAGGCACGGGCCGCCGCGGCAAGCGCCATCGCGTCGACGGCGAGACGTCCGACGAGGTCACCGATGAGTTGCAGACCACAGGCGAGAGCTCCGATGAGCTCCGCGCCGACGGCGCGACGTCCGACGAGATCGCCGACGAGCTGCGCGGCACCGAGAGTTCCGAGGAGCTCCACGTCGACGGCGAGTCCGACGCGGACGAGTTGCACGCCTCCGAGGAGCTCCCCGTCGACGGGGTAACGTCCGACGAGCTGCAAGCCATCGGCGACAGCTCCGATGAGGCTACGGACGAGCTCCGCGCCGACGGCGATGATGCTCCCGTGGTCGAGGGCGATGACGTCGTCGGTGCCCCGATCACCGATGAAGCCGGTGTCGAAGCGGCCTTGTTGCCGGGCGCGCTGTCCGCCGTTCAGCTCCGCCATCTGATCGAAGCGCTGATCTTCGCGACCGACAAGCCGGTCACGCTCCAGCGCCTACGCCAGCTCACGCGCGTCAGTGATGTCGCGCGGATCGAAGCGGCGATCGCCGAGCTCCAAGGTGACTACAAGGATCGCGGCATCGCGCTCCAGCAGGTTTCCGGCGGCTACCAGTTCCGCACCAACACCGCGTTCTCGTCGTGGGTCCAGCAGCTGATCGCCGGCCGGCCGGTGCGACTCTCTCGCGCGCAGCTCGAGACCCTCGCGATCGTCGCGTATCGCCAGCCGATCACGCGCCCCGAGATCGACGAGATCCGCGGCGTCGATTCGTCCAACACGTTGCGCCTCCTGCTCGAGCGCTCGCTGATCCGCGTGCTCGGCAAGCGCGAGGAGGTGGGCCGGCCGACCCTGTACGGCACCACGAAGGAGTTCCTCGACTTCTTCAGCCTCGGCGATCTGCGCGAGCTTCCGACGCTGCGCGAGTACAGCGAGCTCACCGCCGAGAGCCGCCAGGTGATGAGCGATCGCCTCGGCGTCCCACTCGATGCCAATGGCGAGCTCGAGCCCGAGATCTCGGACGAGCTCGATCCGGACCAGCTCGAGCCCGACAGCGCCTCGATCGTCGATTCGATCCTCGCGGAGCATGCCGCGGCCGAGGCCGAGGCCGAAGCCCGCTTCGACGCTCGCGATGGCTCGGCGATCGCCGAAGCCGCGATGTCCGGTGGCAGCTCGTTTGGCCACGTCACCGATGACGACGCCATGTCGTTGTCCGGCGGCGAGATGTCGACCATCGGGTCGAGGCTCCCGGCCTCCGAAGCGCGATCCTACGTCGATGCAATCCGGGCAAGTGTGGTCGAGTCGGACGAGCTCTCCGATGGTGAGTCCGCGGATTCGATGTCGACGTCGGACGAGCACGGCGATTCGGTCGCGACAGCGGCCGGCGAAACAACCTCGGCGAAATCAAACGTCCATGACGAGTCGCACGTGGGCGATGACGATTCGGAGTCGATGGACGATGGCGAGTCGCTCGATCCGGCATCGATGTCCGCGGTGTCGGACTCGGTCAGTCCTCACGTGGAGACTGGCGGTTCGATGTTGGCGCCCGACGCGGCCCACGTGGGCCATGCCGATTCGGAGTCGATCGATGTTTCGGAATCGATGTCCGCTGAGTTCAATCCTCACGTAGAGACAGGCGCTTCGATGTTGGCGTCTGACGAGGCCCACGTCGGCCATGCCGATTCGGAGTCGGTCGGTGGCGAGTCGCTCGCCGGCCAGGACGAGTCGATGTCCGCGGTGTCGGGCTCGATCGATCCTCACGTAGAGCCCGGCGATTCGATGTTGGCGTCCGACGAGGCCCACGTAGACCTCGCCGATGCCGCTTCGGGATCGATAGGTGCTGGCGAAACAACCTCGGCGAAATCAAACGTCGATGACTCGGAGTCGATGTCCGTAGTCTCGGGCTCGACCAATCCTCACGTCGAGACCAACGATTCGATGCTGGCGTTCGACGAGGCCCACGTGGGCCTCGCCGATTCGGAATCGATCGATGTGGAGTCACTCGATTCGGAGTCGATGTCGATCAATCCTCACGTAGAGCCTGGCGATTCGCTGTTGGCGTCCGACGAGCCCCACGTGGGGCTCGCCGATTCTGCCTCGATCGATCCTCACGTGGAGACCGCCCTGTCCGATGAGTCCCCGCTGGGGCACGGAGCTTCGAGGTCGGCCGCCGACGAGACCGAGCTCGACGCTGGGGCGCCCAACGGGCCGCAAAGCGACGGCGACACGAATTCAGGGGAGTCAGACCTCGACGTGGAGGCCCACGTGGGCCACAACGCTCCGGTGAACCGCGAGCCAGACGACAACGACCCCGAATCGTCAGGTAGCTGATCGATGGGCGAGGCCGTGCGACTCCAGCGCTTCCTCGCTTCCGCCGGCGTAGCCGCGCGGCGCAAAGCCGAGGAAATGATCACGGCCGGTCGCGTGATCGTGAACGGCAAGGTCGTCACGGTGCTCGGGACCAAGATCGATCCGGACAACGACTCGGTGCAGGTCGACGGCGAAGCCGTCATGGCGCTCGAGAAGTTCTACGTGTTGCTCAACAAGCCCAAGGGCTGCATCACGGCGGTCACCGACGATCGGGGCCGCCCGACGGTGATGGACTACCTGCCGAACGTGCCGATTCCCGTGAAGCCGGTCGGTCGTCTCGACTTCTACACCGAGGGCGTCCTGCTCCTGACGAACGACGGTGAGCTCGCGGCGCGGCTACTCGCGCCGAACAGCCACGTTCCGAAGACCTATCACGCGAAGGTCCACGCGACCGTCACGCAAGACGATCTCAAGATCCTCCGCAAGGGCGTGCAACTCGAAGACGGCTTCATCACGCAGCCGGCCGAAGTGCAGATGTTGCCGTCGGAGAGCAAGCACAGTTGGGTCGCGGTCACGATCCACGAGGGCAAGCACCATCAGGTGCACCGCATGTTCGAGGCGCTCGGCTATCGAGTCGACAAGTTGCAGCGTGTTGCATTCTCGAGTCTGACGTTTCATCACCTCCGTGTCGGCGATGCGCGCGAGCTCACGCAGCAAGAGCTCAACCAGCTCCGCGACGCGGTGGGGCTCGATCACAGTTCGGTCGCCCGTGGCCGGTGGCATGCCGAGCGCGAGCTCACGGACATCCCGCGTCGCGCTCGCGCGAAGGCGCGCGTCGTCGCAGAAGAAGCAGCCGCGCTCGTGGGGCGTGCGATTCCGGCCGGCGTCGAGGCGACGATCGGTGACACGGACGGTGCGACGGACGTCGCGTACAGCAGCGGCGAGGCCGACGAATTCGGCGACGACATCGATGACGACGAGCTCGAGCTTCCCGAGGCCGCGGAGCTACCACCGGTAAAGTCTCCACGTGGAGCCGCCGGAGCGCGCGGCGGCGGCGCGCGAGATACCGGATCAAAGAGCGGAGGCGCTCGCAGTGCAGCCGCGCGCGACGGAGCTTCGCGCGGCGGAGATTCCCGCAGCGCTGGACCCGGTCGCGCAGCGCGCGGCGGCGACTCGCGCGGCGACGACTCGCGCGGCGACGACTCGCGCGGTGGCGACTCACGCGGTGGAGACTCGCGCGGCGGCGACTCGCGCGGCACCTCGCGCGCAGGCAGCTCGCGTGGCGCAGATTCTCGCGGCGGCGGCTCGCGCGGCGGCGGCTCGCGCGCAGGCAGCGGACCGCGTGGCGCAGATTCGCGCGGCGGTGGCTCACGCGGCGGCGCTCGCGGCCCGGCTGCTGGCCCAGTTCGCGGTCCTCGAAACTACAACGCACGCTTCAACGCGACCGATTCGCCCAGCCCGGGCGTTCGCGGCACTGACTCGCGCGCGCCGGACGCGAGCCCGGTTGGCCCGCGTAGCGGTGGATCCGAATCGCGCGGACCCCGCACCGGCGGCACCGATTCGCGCAGCTCGCGTCCTCGCACCGGCGGCTCCGATACTCGCGGCAGCTACGAGCCGCGTGGCGGCGCTGGCTCCGACTCGCGCGGCCCGCGTCCTCGCACCGGCGGCTCCGATACTCGCGGCAGCTACGAGCCGCGTGGCGGCGGTGGCTCCGACTCGCGCGGCCCGCGGCCGCGCAGCGGCGGCTCCGATACTCGCGGCAGCTACGAGCCGCGTGGCGGCGGCACCGATTCGCGCGGCCCGCGCCCGCGCACTGGCGGCTCCGATACTCGCGGCAGCTACGAGCCGCGTGGCACCGGAACGAGCCCGCGTCCTCGCACCGGCGGATCTGATTCGCGCGGCGCCAGCTCGAGCGCCAGTCCGCGTAGCAACGCCAAGCCGGCCGCCACTGGCCGCACCTTCGGGCGTGTCGCGCCGGGCGGCGCCGCTCCGAAGCGTGGCGGACAGGGGCGTAGCGCTGGCAAGCGCGGCGGCCGCTAGCGACCGTCCTCGACACGTTCGTCCACTCGCGCCGTTGTTCGCCGTCGTCGACGTGCTGGCGATCAACGATCCATATTCGATCAACGATCCACATGCGTGGGTCGCGGTCGACCTGGCCGCGCTCGGGCCAATCCGCAGCTCTCGGCCGAATTCCGCGGATACCGGCCTCGCCTACGACGTCCTCACGCGGACGCGTCGAGACCGTCGTCGCACCGGCACCGCCACGCTCGAAGTCGCTGACCACGACGTCCGTCGCGCCGCCCGGCTGCGAACCAATGTCCGGATCTCGACGAACCGATCAACAGCTCGGAACCGGCAGCGCGCCTCGCGTTCAGGATCTTCTCGCCCCCGGCAGGGCTCCGCCGGGGACTCAGAGCCCGAACGCGAAACGCGCTGCCGGTTCCGAGCTGTTGATCGGTTCCGCTTCGCCGACGGCGAAACCGGTAGTCCGCGACGCCGGCGCCGAACCACTCGACGAACAGCGTGTCCAAGTCGCCCTCTGGTTCGGCGACGACGGTGACGGCGGCGCGCCTCGCGACCTGGTGTAGTGTCCGCTCATGCCTGACGTGATCGTGATCGGCGATGGTCCCGGCGGCCTCAGCGCCGCGCTGTTTCTCGCGAAGAATGGATCCGATGTCGTCGTGTTCGGTCAGAACAAGACGGCGATGAACTGGGCGCTGCTTCGCAACTACCTCGGCATCGCGGAGATCGCCGGCACCGAGTTTCAGAAGGTCGCGCGCGCACAGGTCGGCGGCTACGGCGCGACCGTGCGCGACGACAAGGTCGAGACGGTCGCGGCGGCGGACTCGGGCTTTCGCGTGACGCTCGAGGGCGGCGCGGAGCTCCACGCGAAGTATCTGGTGCTCTCGGAGGGCAAGGCGCCGAAGTTGGCGAAGCAGCTCGGCCTGGTGTTCGACGAGAAGGCCGGCATCTCGACCGACAAGCACGCGAAGTCGAAGCTCGATGGCGTCTACGTCGTCGGGCGCTCGTCGCGACCCGGCCGTAGTCAGGCGATCATCAGCGCCGGCGACGGGGCCGCCGCGGCGATCGATATCCTGTCGCGCGAGAAGGGCGACGACGTCGTCGATTGGGACGAGCCGCCAAAGGCGTAGCGCGGAGCGGTGAGCGACTTCGCAAATCTCGCGGTCGGGCTGCTGATGGTGGGTTCGGCGGCCATCGGTGCGACCCGCAAAGTGCTCGAGCGCCGGCGCGCGCGCCGCGAGTTGCGGTCGCGACCGGTGCTCGGGACCGAGACCGATGAAGGCACGGTCGTGCGCGTGACCGGCGTGGTGCGCCTCGCCGAGGCGACGCTCAGGGCCCCGATCTCGGACGCGCCGTGCGTGGTCTATCGCTCGCGCGTGATGAGCGCGGGTGGGCTCGTGCGGCGAGCGTTCAAGCCGTGCGAGTCGTTCGCGATGGTGCCGTTCATGCTCGAGCGCGATGGCGACCACGCGTTCGTCGCGATCGAAGGCGCGCACGCGCTGCTCGACCTGCCGAACCGCAAGTTGCCGGCGCCGGCGAGCTCCGACGAACGCGAGCGCCGCAAGCGGTTCTTGTTGCTGCACGGGATCAAGACGACCAACGACGGCATCTTCGAGGAGGTCGTCGTCGAGGCCGGCATGCACGTCGCGATCGCGGGCTTGATGATGAAGGACCTGGGCGAGTTGCCGCCCGAGGGGGAAGCGGGGTATCGCGATCTCGCGCCGGCGCAACTGCGGCTCGCCGGCGACGTCGCACATCCGCTGGTGATCGGCGTGGTCTGACACCGTTTGTGCTAGTTTCGCGGCGATGGAGCTCCGCGCGCTCACCGTGATCGATTCGCTGCAGCCGCAGCTCACCGGGTTCTTGCAGACCGTCTGCGCCGGCTTCATGCCGCTCGAGCAAGAAGCCGCGGCGTTCATCGAGATCGCACCGGGCATCGCGATCAACCAGCTCACCGACGCGGCGTTGAAATCGACGACGTGCCGCCCCGGGATGCAGATCGTCGAGCGCGCCTACGGGATGCTCGAGCTTCACGATCGCGACAAGGGCCAGGTCGAGGCGGCGGTCGATGCGATCGTCGGGCGGATGGGCGTCACGCGCAGCGATCGGATCAAGCCGAAGATCGTGTCGTCGCAGATCATCACCGGCATCCAGGGCGAACAGAGTCAGCTGATCAATCGCATGCGCCACGGCGACATGATCGTGCGCGGCCAGACGCTGTACATCCTCGAGGTGTTCCCCGCGGCGTACGCGGCGATCGCGGCGAACGAGGCCGAGAAGGCCGCGGATATTCACCTGCTCGAGCTGATCACGTTCGGCGCGTTCGGACGGATGTGGCTCGGTGGTTGGGAAGCCGAGATCAAGGTCGCGGCCGAGGCTGCTGAAGCCGCGCTCGCGAAGATCGACGGTCGCGAAGCGAAGAGCTGATCGTCGCCCTGCTGCCGGTATGATCTGGCCGGTCGGGCAGGGCTCGGCCGCGTCCCGGCTGCTACAGTCTTGGCATGACGACGCAGCTTCCTAAGACGCTACGCGCGCCGTTCTCGGCGGGCGGCGCAAGCGCGATCGATGCACAGCTCGCGAACCGGCTCCTCGGCCACGCGCTCGAGGCCGGCGGCGACTACGCGGACATCTACTTCGAGTTCCGCGTGTCGGCGGACTACGCGCTCGAAGATGAACAGGTGAAGACCCTCGGCCGCGGCATCACCCTGGGGCTCGGCGTGCGCGTCACCAAGGGCGACGCGACCGGCTACGCGTACACCGAAGATCTCGCATGGGAGAAGATGCAGCACGCGGCCAGGACCGCGGGACAGATCGCCGCGGGCGGTGGTCACGCGCCGGTCTCGGTCAACACGCACTCCGAGATCAAGACGCCGCAGTTCTACGCCGTGCCGATGCCCTCGCTGATGCAGCCGGCGATCGACAAGCTCGCGCTGTTGCGCGCCGCCGATCGCGCCGCGCGCGCGTTCGACAAGCGGATCGTCAAGGTCGAGGCGTCGTTCGCCGAGTCGATCAAAGAGGTGCTGCTGTTCACGTCCGATGGCCGGATGGCGCAGGACATCCAGCCGATGCTGCGGTTTGGTGTGCGCGCGGTCGCCGAGCACGAGGGCAAGCGGCAGTCCGGTTCGGGCGGTGGCGGTGGTCGCTACGGCATGGACTACTTCGCGCAGGCCGCGACCGATGCCGAGGCGCACGGTCGTGAAGCGGCGCGCGTCGCGGTCGCGATGCTCGATGCGGTCGAGGCACCGGCCGGCGAGATGCCGGTCGTGTTGGGACCGGGAGACTCCGGCATCCTCCTGCACGAGGCGGTCGGTCACGGGCTCGAGGCCGACTTCAATCGCAAGCAGACCTCGAACTACAGCGGGCAGATGGGCAAGCAAGTGGCGTCGCCGCTGTGCACCGTCGTCGACGACGGCACGCTCGTCAGCTCGCGCGGCGCGATCAACGTCGACGACGAGGGCTACACCGGTCAGAAGAACGTGCTGATCGAGAACGGCATCCTCGTCGGCTACATGCACGATCGGCTGAGCGCGAAGCACTTCGGGATCAAGCCGACCGGCAACGGTCGCCGCGAATCGTTCCGCGCGATGCCGCTGCCGCGGATGACGAACACGTCGCTGTACGGCGGCCAGGACAGTCCCGACGACATCATCAAGAGCGTCAAGCGCGGCATCTACGCGAAGCGGTTCACCGGTGGTCAGGTCAACATCTCGAACGGCGACTTCGTGTTCTCACTGTCGGAGAGCTACTTGATCGAGGACGGCAAGCTGACGTCGCCGCTCAAGGACGTCAATCTGATCGGCAACGGCCCCGAGGTCCTGCGCAAGGTCGACATGCTCGGTAACGACTATCAACTCTCGGATGGCATCTGGACGTGTGGCAAAGACGGCCAGTCGGTGCCGGTCAACGTCGGCACCCCGACAGTTCGGATCTCGGCGATCACGGTCGGAGGCACCCAGAAATGAGCGCGGCGCAGATCACGGAAGCGACGATCAAGGAATTGAAAGACGTCGCGCAGCTCGCGGTCGAGCTCGCGAAGAAGGCCGGTGCCGATCACGCGGAGGTCTTGGTCCGCGATGGCTCCGAGCTCACGACGAAGATCCGGCTCGGCGAGCCCGAGCTCGTGCAAGAGGCGACGAGCCGCGGCCTCGGCCTGCGCGTGATCAAAGACGGCAAGCGTGCCGTCACGTATACGAGCGATCTGAGGCGCGACGCGCTCGAAGCCCTGTGCGCCGAATCGGTCGCACTCGCCGAGCTCGCCGAACGTGACGAGTTCGCGCTGCCGCCCGATCCGAAGTCGCTCGCGACGAAGTTCCCCGAGCTCGATCTCTACGACCCCGCGGTCGCCGAGGTCGATGCGGCGTGGGCGCTGAAGCAAGCGATCGCCGGTGAAGCGGCCGCACGCAAAGCCGACGCGCGCGTCACCAACTCCGAAGGCGCGACGTGGGCACGCGTGCTCGGCGCGACCGCGTTCGCGACGAGCGGTGGCTTCCTCGGCGGCTATCGTGGCAGCTACGCGTCGCTCGTCGTCGAGCCGCTGTGCGACGACATGACCGATCCGGCGAACCCGAAGAAGCGCAATGGCTACTGGTGGACCGCCGATCGGTTCCTCGCCAAGCTCGACTCCGCCGAAGCGGTCGGGCTCGAGGCGACGCGGCGCACGGTCGCGACGCTCGGCTCGCGCAAGGTCGAGACCCAGGCGTGCGCGATCGTGTTCGACCCCGAGGTCGCGCGCTCGATCGTCGGGACGATCTTCTCGGTCGCGAACGGCAGCTCGTTCTGGCGCAAGTCGTCGTACCTCGTCGGCAAAGAGCGCCAGCAAGTCGCCTCCAAGCTCGTCACGATCGTCGACGATCCGTTGATCGTGCGTGCGCCTGGTAGCCGTCCGTTCGATGGCGACGGCCTCGCGACGCGCAAGAACAGCGTGATCGAAGCGGGCGTGTTGTCGCCCGTGCTGTGCGATGTCTATTCGGCGCGCAAGCTCGGTCGCGAATCGACCGGCTCGGCGGGACGTGGCATCGGCGGCAACCCCGGACCGACGACGTCGAACTTGATGATGGCGCCGGGATCGGTGACGCGTGCGGAGCTGATCCGGAGCACCCCGAAGGGGCTGTACGTCACGAGCCTGATGGGCTTTGGCTTCAATCCCGTGACCGGCGACTTCTCGCGGGGCGCTCAGGGCTTCTGGATCGAGGGTGGCGAGCTGACGTTCCCGGTCAGCGAGGTCACGATCGCGGCGAACTTCGACGAGATCCTGAAGCGAATCGACTTGGTGGCCAACGACATCGAGATGCGCAGCTCGACGGTCGCACCTACATTCCGCGTATCCCACATGATGCTCGCAGGTACGTCTCGTTGATCGACTCCGACGGGCGCGTCCTCGGGCCAACCTTGACTTGAACCCCCCGGGATGAAACGATCTTCCGCGTGCCGGCCGTGGCCACGGTGACGGGGCTCCCGAACAAACTCGGGAAGTACGAGCTGCTCATGCCGCTCGCTGCCGGAGGCATGGCCAGAATCTACATCGGCCGTTCTACCGGCATCGGCAGCTTCGAGCGCCACGTCGTCCTGAAGCTCATCACACCCGAGCGCGCAAACGACCACACAGCGGTCCAGATGTTTTTGGATGAAGCGCGGCTTGCCGCCTCACTGAATCATCAGAACGTCGCGCAGGTGTTCGAGGTCGGTGAAGACCTCGGCATTCATTACCTCGCGATGGAGTACGTGCACGGGCAAGACCTGCGCGCGCTGCTCGCGAAGGCCGGCAGTCAGGGCACGCGCATTCCACTCGACCTCGCGCTGACGGTGGTCGCGGGTGCGGCGTCGGGATTGAACCACGCGCACGAGCGGCGCTCCGCCGACGGGACGCCACTCGGCATCGTGCATCGCGACGTGTCGCCGTCGAACATCATGATCGGCTACGACGGCTCGGTGAAGTTGCTCGACTTCGGCATCGCGAAGGCGACGTCGCGCTCGGTCGAGACCCAGTCGGGAATCATCAAGGGCAAGTTCGCGTACATGGCGCCCGAGCAGTGCCGCGGTCGTGACGTCGATCGCCGCAGCGACGTGTTCTCGCTCGGCATCATCCTCTACGAGATCACGACGCAGCATCGCTGCTTCCGCGCCGACAGCGACTTCGACACGATGCACCGGATCGTCACCGGCGATGTCGTGCGCCCGACGCGGCTGGTCCAAGGCTATCCGGCGGCGCTCGAAGCGATCGTGATGAAGGCGCTCGCCGTCGACGCCGTGCAGCGCTATCAGAGTGCCGCCCTGCTGCTCGAATCGCTCGAGGCGTTCGCGATCGCCTCGCGCTACTCGCTCTCGACCATGGGCCTGGGGCGCTTCATGCGCGACATGTTCGGCGAGATCACCGAGCCGTGGCTCGGCAACTGGACGAACCCGGTCGCGGCCAAAGAGACCACGATCTCGTCGACGGATGGTCGCAGCGAGGTCGTTCACTCGCCGCTGTCCGCGGCGAGTGAACGCGCGCAGACCGATTCCGAACCGGACAGCCTCCCGGGGGTGCCCGAGCTCGAGGAACGGTTCCCGGATTCCGGTGGCATCGCCGCCAAGACGACGCTCGACCTGCCGGCTGGGCTTCACCGCCAGGTCGCGCCCGGCGAGGACCCGGACGATTCCGACGGCGAGCCGCTGACCACGGTCCAGCGCTCGACGAGTCGCACGTCGGAGGTGATGCCGGTGCTCGCGTCGACGGCGATCTCGGTCAGCGGTCCGCAGATGCCCGCCGCGACCGCGTTCAGCGGCGTGCCGGGATCCGGATCGGGTCCGGCGCACGCGGCGATGCAGTCCGGCGCGCAGCCCGCGATCCCGTCGACGCGGCACGGCTACGCGAGCGGCGGTGCGATGACGCAGCCGGGTGGGCCGGTCGCGCCGAGCGACTACCCGCGCTACGAGCCGACGGGCGAGGACAGCGCTGCGGTCCAGCTCCGGCCGAATCGCCGGCTGTTGATCGTCGGCGTCGCCGTGGTCGTCCTCGGCGTGGTCGCGATCGTCGCGATCGTCGCCGGTGGCGGCAACAAGCTCCAAGACAGCGACGGCATCGTCACCGGATCCGATACGGGCAGTGGCAGCGCGGTGACCGTCGCCGAAACGCCGCAGCCACCGCCGGCGCCGACGTACCTCAAGGTCGCCGTGAGCTCGACGCCGAAAGGCGCCGACGTCTTGATCGCAGGCGACAAGGTCGGCATCACGCCGTTCGAGGGCACGCTCAAGCGCGGCACCGCAGTCGCGCCGCTGATCGTGCGGATGGCCGGCTACGGTGACTTCACGTCGCAGATCGACCTCGCCAGCGACGGCTACACCAACCAACGGATCACGCTCGCGAAGACCGCGGCGCCGGCGCCGGTCGTCAAGCCCGACGCCGCGCCGGCCGAGGCCGCGATCGAGACGGGCAGTGGTGCTGGCAGCAGCGAAGACCCCGACCCCACGCCGATCCAGGCGCCGGTCGTGAGGGATCCGATCCGAAAGCCGAGCACCCATCCGGTCCAGCATCCGACCAACCACCCGACGACGACACATCCGTCGACCACGACGACGACGAAGATCCCGCCGGCGCTGACACCACACGCCGCGCCGAAGTGCCAACCGAACGGTCAGATCAATCCGTACGACACGAGCTGCGACGGCAAAGCCTGTCCGCCGTGTAAGTAGCTAGACTCGGATCTCGGGAACGTCCGAGGCCCAGCGCAGCGTCGCGCCGGTGACCTTCGCGATGTCCTCGCAGGACACCCCTGGTGCGCGCTCGCGCAACACGAGGCCGTCCTTCGCGACGTCGATCACCGCTAGGTCGGTGACGATCGTGTGCACGCAGCGCAGGCCGGTCAGCGGCAACGAGCACTCGCGCAGGATCTTCGGCGAACCGTCCTTCGCGACGTGGTCCATCATCACGATCACGCGACGACTGCCGGCGACGAGATCCATCGCGCCGCCCATGCCCTTGATCATCTTGCCGGGGATGGTCCAGTTCGCGAGGTCGCCGTTCTGCGAGACCTCCATCGCGCCGAGCACGCTGACGTCGACGTGGCCGCCGCGGATCATCGCGAACGACGTCGCCGAGTCGAAGAACGCCGAGCCCTTGATCGTCGTGACGGTCTGCTTGCCGGCGTTGATGAGGTCCGGATCCTCGTCGCCTTCAAACGGAAACGGGCCGATGCCGAGCAGGCCATTCTCGCTCTGCAGCACGACGTCCATGCCGGTCGGCACGTAGTTCGCGACGAGCGTCGGCATGCCGATGCCGAGGTTGACGTAGTAGCCATCGCGGAGCTCACCGGCGACGCGCTTGGCCATCGATTCGCGATCGAGTTTCTGCATGACTAGCTCCGCTTCCGCGTGGTGCGTTGTTCGATCGGCTTCTCGTAGTGGCTGCCCTGGAAGATCCGCTGCACGTAGATCGACGGCAGGTGGACGTGATCCGGATCGAGCTCGCCGACCTCGACGAGCTCCTCGACCTCGACGATCGTCACCTTGCCCGCGGTCGCGACCAGCGGGTTGAAGTTGCGCGACGTCTTGTTGAACACGAGGTTGCCCCAGCGGTCGCCCTTCCACGCCTTCACGATCGCGAAGTCGCCGCGGATCGCGTGCTCGAGCACGCAGTGCTTGCCGTTGAGCTCGCGGGTGTCCTTGCCCTCGGCGATCTGCGTCCCGAAGCCGGTCGGCGTGTAGAACGCCTCGATGCCGGCGCCACCGGCGCGCAAGCGCTCGGCGAGCGTGCCCTGCGGGCAGAGCTCGACCTCGAGCTGTCCCGACAGGAACTGCTGCTCGAAGACTTTGTTCTCGCCGACGTAGCTCGAGATCATCTTCTTGACCTGCCCCTGCGCGAGCAGCACGCCGAGGCCTTTCTCCGTCGTGCCGCAGTTGTTCGACACGATCGTGAGGTTCATCGTCTTGCGACGTGCGAGCTCGCGGATGCAGTTCTCCGGGTTGCCCGACAGGCCGAAGCCGCCTGCCAGGATCGTGCACCCGTCGAACACGTCGTGGAGCGCCGCGGCGGCGTCCGAGTAGACCTTGTTCATCGCATGTGTCTTACTGCCGATCGGGATGGCGATCATCACGCTGACGACCGATTTCGGCTCGCGCGACGGGTACGTCGGGGCGATGAAGGGCGTGCTCGCGCGCCTGGGCCGTCAGCCCCTGATCGTTGATATTGCCCACGATATTCCGCGCGGCGACATCCCGCACGCGGCGTGGGTGGTCGCGACCGCGTGTCGCGAGTTTCCCGAGGATACGATCCACGTGGTGGTCGTCGATCACGGCGCCGGAAGTGAATCCCGGCCCCTCCATTTTGGGCCCGGCGCCGGAAGTGAATCCCGGCGCCTCCACGCCGGGCCGGGAGTCGGTGGCGCCCGGCGCGGGGTCGTGATCGACGCGAACGGCTCGTACTACGTCGGCCCGGATAACGGCGTGTTCGCGTACCTCGAACCGCAGTGGGCCCGGGCGATCGAGAACATCCAGATCATGGCGCCCGAGGTCAGCGCGACGTTCCACGGTCGCGACGTGTTCGCGACCGCCGCCGCGGCGCTCGCGCTCAAGATCGATCCGACCGCGATCGGCTCGCGGGTCGAGCTCGAGGGCATGCTGCCGTGGGGCGAGCGCCCGGCGGGCGAGGGCCGGGTCGTCCACATCGATCACTACGGCAACCTGATCACCGATCTGCCGGCCGACGAGGCCGGGATCGCGGTCGCGATCGCCGGCCGCCGGTTGCCGATCGTCGCGACCTACGAGAGCGTGCTCCCGAACGAGCTGCTCGCGTACATCGGGTCGGCGCGCACGGTCGTGATCGCGATTCGCGATGGTCGCGCCGATCGGGTGCTCGATGCACCGCGCGGCACAGCGATCGTTCCCGTCACGGAAGGCAGCGCGTACCGATGAGTGAAGAAGTAACGGTCGATGTTCACGCGTTGGCCGCCGGTGGCGATGGCGTCGCGCGCGATAGCAACGGGCGCGTCACGTTCGTCCCGCTCGCGGCGCCGGGCGATCGCGTGCGCGTGCGGCTGGTCAAGCAGACCAAGTCGTTCGCGCGCGGCGAGCTCGTCGAGATCGTGACGCCGTCGGCGGAGCGCGTCGTGCCGCCGTGCGTGCACTTCACCGAGGGCTGCGGCGGGTGTCAGTGGCAACACGTCGCGATGCCGAGCCAGGTCACCGCGAAGCAGGCGATCGTCACGGCCGCGCTGCGCCGCGTGATCACGACGATCGAACCGATCGTGACGCCGGCACCTCCGCTCGGCTGGCGGCGGCGCGCGCGGTTTCACGTCGAGGATGGCAAGCTCGGCCTCTACCACCGGGGTACGAACAAGATCCTTCCGCTCGCCCACTGCCCGCAGCTCGAGCCCCCGCTCGAGGCGGTGCTCGAGTTGCTCGTCGAGATGACGCGCACCACGCCGATCCCCGAGGGCGAGGTCGCGATGCTCCTCGGTCATCGCGGCGAGATCGTCGTCGGGATCGAGCGACCGTGGAAGGCCGCGCCGACCCTGATCGGCCAGCGCGGCATCGTCGGCGTGATCGCCGAGGAGTCGCGGTTCAGCAGGACCGTGATCGAGGTCGAGCCCGGGTTGACCGGCTCGGTGTGGGACTTCGCGCAGGCCAGCGCCGACGGCAACACCGCGCTGATCTCGATCGTGCGCGCCGCGCTCGGCAAGGGGCCGGGTACGCTGCTCGAGCTCTACGCCGGCGCCGGCAACCTGACGCGCGGCTTCACCGTCGACGGGTGGTCGGTGATCCCCACCGATCGCGTCGAGCCGCGCAAGCCGCCGCCGAACTTCATCGCCGGCAACGTCGAGCGCGTCGTGCGCACGTTCCCGAATCCGTTCGACGCGATCGTGCTCGATCCGCCGCGCCAGGGTGCGGCCGAGGCGATCGACAGCATCATCCGGCTCGCGCCGAAGAAGATCGTCTACGTGTCCTGCGACCCGGCGACGCTCGCGCGCGACGCCGAGAAGCTGATCGCCGCGGGCTACACCGCCGACGGAGCATGGCCGCTCGACCTGATGCCGCAGACCTCGCACGTCGAGGTCGTCCTGCGGCTCGTCAAGGCTTGACGGGCGGCAGGTGGTGCCGGAGCGCGTGCACGACGTGGCGCTGATCCGCTTCGGTCGCGAACCAGTCGCGCGGGAACAACAGTGCGCGCGAGCCGAGCTCGATCACGAGCACCGGCGCGGCGTGATAGAGCGGCACCGAGCGGCGCAGGAAGTACGCCGCGGTGACCTCGCTCGGCTTGACGTCGATCGGGTTCGGGCGGTGGAGCTTGCGCGGCAGCACGACGTGCTGGTCCGACACGATGATCGTGCCGGCGGGATGGATGAACGACAGCACGAGCTGGTAGCCGCGGAACACGCCCAGGGCGATCAGGATCCAGCCGCCCCAGACCGCCACGGTGCCGAGCTTCCACACGAGCAGGATGCCGAAGATGATGCCGAACACGGTCCAGCTGATCAGCCGCTGACGAGAGCCCTCGAGCTCGACCTCGACCGTCTCGCGCTCTTTACGGTCGTCACCCAGGGCTTCAGCGGCCCCATCCTTCGGTGAGCTTTCCGACGCGGGCTTGGATCTCGTCGAGGTGGACATTACAAAGACGTCGCGCCGTGACGACTTCCTGACCATCTACCACGACGTCGGTGATGGCGCGAGACGAGAGCGCATAGACCACATTCTTTTCGAGGGCCTGGGCCGGCCACAGCGACGGATCGTCGAGGTCGAGGCCGACCAGATCACAGCGGTAGCCCGGGGTGATCTTGCCTACAGGCAGCCGCAGCACCTCGCCGGCGCGCGCGGTCCCGAGCGCGAAGCAGGCCTCCGCGGTGATCGCCTGGCCGTCGGTCCGGTGGACCTTCTGGAGCAGCGCCGCGGTCCGCATCTCGTCGAACACGCTGACGCGGTTGTTCGAGCAGCCGCCATCGGTCCCGAGCCCGACCCGCACGCCCTGCGCGAGCAGGTCGACGAGATCGGTGACGCCGTCGCCGAGGAACATGTTCGAGCCCGGGCAATACGCGAGCGAGCCGGCACGCTCGCCGAGCAGCGCGCGCTCGCCCGCGTCGAACCAGCAGCCGTGGACCGCGACCATCTGGGCGACGTCGACGTCGAGCGCCGCGACCGCGCGCAGCGGCGTCGTGGCGAACCGCTCGAGCGACTGGTCGACCTGCCACTTCTCCTCGGCGAGGTGGATGTGCCACGGCTCGCCCGCATCGCGCGCGCAGCCCGCACCTGCTTCGATCATCGCCGGCGACGCGCCGTGCTGACTGTGCGGCGCCGGTTGGATCGTGACGAGGTGGCGATCCTTGTCGCGATAGCGCGCGTGCAGCGCCTCGAAGTGGGCGACCGCCTGTGGCACGGTCTCGCGATACGCGACAGGCGCGCCGTCCCAATCGTAGAAGCAGCGCGCGAGCACGATCCGGATGCCGAGCCGGCGCGCCGCTTCGATGGTCGCCGATGCGTGCTCGTTGCCCTGCGCGTTGATGTAGTAGAAGTCGCAGACCGTGGTCACGCCGTGGAGCAGCATCTCGCCGAACGCGAACAGCGCGGCGGTCTCCATGTCGGCGGCGCCGAGCTTCGGCGAGTAGCGATACAGCGCCTTGTCGCGCCACTCGAGGAACGGCAGGTCATCGCCGATGCCGCGGAGCAGCGACTGGAAGCTGTGGTTGTGCGTGTTGATCGTGCCGGGGACGATCGCCCGGCGGCTCCAGTCGAGCCGGCGCGCCTTCGCGGCGAGCGGATGACCGGCGACGACCTCGGGAGCGCCGACCGCGACGATCGCGCCGTCGACGGCGAGCACGCTCGTCGGGCCGTGCGCGCCGTCTTCGAGGACCGCGCGATCGGCCGTCACGAGGAGCATGGCGGGACCTTACCAGGTCAGAGCCCCGTGGTAGTTTTCGCGCGTGGCGGATCACGAGCTCGTCGAGAAAGGCCTGGACCCTGTCTACGTCTTGCACTCCGAGCATCCGATCCTGATCGAGCGCGCGCTCCACGCGATCCGCGACAAGGCGGTGCCGCCGGCGATGCGCGGCTTCAACTACGACGTCGTCGAGGGCAAGCCGACCGGCGCGAAGATCGTCGGGCTCGCGCAGACGCTGCCGATGATGGCGACTTATCGCATGATCGTCGTGCGCGACCTCGGCCTGATGCCGGCGGATGAGGCGGAGCCGCTGCTCGCGTATTTCGCGAAGCCGAATCCGAGCACGGTGATCGTCGCGATCACGTCGAAGCTCGACAAGCGGCTGAAGACGTTCGCCACGGCGAGCAAGAAGGGCTGGCTCCACGTGCTCGAGGCGCCGCGCCAGCTCGCGCCGTGGGTCCGCAACGAGGCGAAGCTGCGCAACGTCGAGATCGATGGCAACGCGATCACGCGGCTGGTCGAGACCGTCGGCAGCGATCTGTCACGGCTCGCGCTGTCGGTCGAGCAGCTCGGGATGTACGCCGGCAATCGCGCGGTGACGTCGGACGACGTCGACGAGCTGATCGCGGACACCCGCGAGCGATCGGTGTTCGAGCTCACCGATGCGATCGGCGCCGCCGATCGGCCGCGCGCGCTCGCGGCGGTCGCGTCGCTGTGCGATCAGCGCGAGAGTGCGGTCGGGGTGGTCGTGATGCTCGCGCGCCACATCCGACAACTGTCGCTCGTCCACGTCATGCGGTCGGACAACATCCCGCGCGGTGCGTGGGGCAGTCGGATCGGCGTGCCGCCATTCGTTGTCGACAAGCTCGCAAACCAGGCGAAACACTACTCGCCGCGCTCACTCGCGAACGCGACGCGCCGGCTCGCGAACGCGGACCGCGCGCTCAAGGGCGACATCACGCTCGAT
>JBDTJY010000240.1:0-5856 GCA_039935615.1 Kofleriaceae bacterium | reverse complement strand
TCCTCGAGTCGTGCAAGATCGAGCTATCGCAGACCGAGCCCGATATCGGTCGCGAGGTCGAGCTCGCTCGGATCTACCTGGAGAAGGGCGTCAACCGGATCCGCGATGCGCGCGATCCGGCAAACCCCGCGGCGAACGAGATCGATCATCGCTACGTCCAGCGCGGCGGGCTCTCGGGCTCGATGCTGCCGGGCTTCTTGCGGCTGAAGCTCGAGACGCTGCTCAATCTGGTCCGGCGCGCCGGCATCGAGTACACGCGGCGCGGCGTGATCGCCGGCCACGATGTGGTGCAGGCGTGCAACACGGCGCTGATGATGGTCTACGGCAACCTCGTCGATCTGCGGAACGTGTTCGACATGTTCAAGCTGATCGTCGATTGCGAAGGCGAGCTGTCGCTCGACGTCGACGTGCACCACCCCACGATCGCGCAGAAGAAAGAGTTCTCGGAGTACCGCCGTCAGGTCGAGATCCTTCGCGGGCTGCTCGCCGAGAACAAGAACAACAACGAAGCGTTCCAGAACCTGCTCGCGTATCAGGGCAAGTGCGCCGAGATCGCGCTGTCGGCCATCGGCGATCTCAAGCCGGTGATCGTCGCACCTGAAGCGAAGGTCGAAGAGAAGGTCGCGGATATCAAGGATTGGGAGGGCGTCAAGGTCATGCCCCAGCCCAAGCCGCAGATGGATCTCGAGGGCATCACGTGGGTGCTCGTCGACGAGATCGAGATCCTCAACAAGGAATCGGAAGACAAGCACATCTTCACGATCAAAGAGGCGAAGGACTCGTACCGGTCTCGCCAGAAGCTCAAGTATCCCGACGGCACCACCGTCGAGGATACCGGGCGCGCCCACGTCGACGGCTACAGCGAGTTCAAGCTGCTCAACATCACGGCGAACAAACCCGTCGTCGTGTTGCGCCGCATGGACTACGTCTACGGCGACTACGAGATCGAGCTCTCGATCAACGGCAAGAAGACGAGCGTCGTGTCGTGTGTCGGCACCGATCGCGTGCATCGCTGGCGCAACTGGCCGGCGCTGATCGCCCCGGAGTACGTCAAGGACGGCACTCTGTTGGTGCGCCAACAGTCGATCACCGCCGGTCGCGATATCAACATGTTCCACATCTGGGTCTATCAACCGAAGTGACGCGGAATTGCGGTTGGAATTGCGGTCGATAGATCGTGCCGATCGAGCACAATTTGCCGACGTGCTAGACTACGCCCCCAGGAAGGGAGTCCATGTTCCTTAAATACATCGACTTCATCTTTCAGCCCTTTCGAGCCATCAACAACAAGTGGCTCGGCGTCAAGAACGTCAAGGGCAACATCCAGGTCGACATCAATCGCGCGAAGGCCATGGGCAAGCGCGGTCAGCGGTTCGCGGGTGAAGCGAATCAAAAGATCGCGGGCTTCGGTGGTCCCCCAGGTGCGCAGCAACCAGGTGCCCAACCCGGTCAGCCGCAAGCGGGTCCGCAGCAGGGCGGCTACCAGCAGCAGATGGGTTACCAACAAGCCGCGCCGGGTGGCTATCAGCAACAGTCGCCGCAGCAGCCACCGCAACAGAACTACGGATACCAACAGCAAGGAGCGCCGAACATGCAGCCAGGAATGCCGGGGCAGATGCCGCAGATGCCGGGAATGCCCGGTGCTCCGATGGGCGCTCCCGCGATGCCCGGTGGTGCGCCGAATCCGAATCCGCCGATTCGTACGGCGGGGTTCTGGATCTTCAAGAAGAAGTTCTGCTCGCAATGCGAGCAGCGCCTCGACAAGACCTGGGATAGCTGCCCGTACTGCGCGCAGATCGCCCAGCAAGCCGCGATGGCGCCGGCGAAGCTGCAGAAGCTCAAGACCCAGGCCTTCGTCCTCGATTCGAGCGGCGGTCCGGGCAGCGTGCAGTTGCTCGGCTGGCTCGTGCCGCTGCAAGGCGCGCATCGCGGCGAGTTGTTCACGCTGCAGCCGAAGAACGTGATCGGCAACGGCTCGGACGCCACCGTCACGATGGTGTTGAACGACAAGTTCATGTCGTCGAAGCACGCCGAGATCGCGGCCGAGAACGGCCTGTGGATCTTGCGCGACACCGGCTCGACGAACGGGACCTACGTCAACAACCGTCGCGTCGACCGTCACGAGCTCGTCGACAACGACTTCATCAAGTTCGGCAGCGCGATGATGAAATTCAAGAGTCTCTAGATGAAGTCCAAATTTCTAGCTCTGGTGTGGTTCGTGGGCGTGTTCGCTGTGGCGACGCCGGTGTTCGCCGATGGTGCGGCACCTGGCGGCGGCGGCGGTCAAGTCGAAGTGTTCTTGACGGTCAAGCCGGCGGATCAGAAGGATCCAAAGCAAGCCGGCCACGCGCCCGAGATCGAAGCGACGATCGTCGGCGGCTCGAAGACCACGCTCGACAAGTTCTCGATCTCGACCACGAACGCCAACCAGAAGGTCGTCCTCAAGGCGAGCCGGATCCGCGACTACGTCGACGGCACCGAGCCGATCGCGATCGCGCTCGTGATCAACGGGCAAGAGATCTGGATCGGCAACGACGATATCGAGACCGACGAAAACGCGAAGTACCAGGGCGTCCTCAAGAACCTCGAGGCCGCGATCGACAAGCTCGGCCTCGGCACGCTCGGCCCGCCGGGGTCCAAGGGCGTCGTGATCTCGTACTCGCAGGGCGCGGAGACCAAGTTTCCGATGTCCGACCTCAAGCAGATCACCGGCGGCGTGCTCGGCAGCCAGAAGGACTACCGCGGCAAGATCGGCACCGACATGGTGCAGGGCATCGCGCAAGGCATCGCCGAGCTGTCGAAGGTGTCGACGGCGCGCAAGGCGCTGATCGTCATCGGCGACGGCAACGACACCAACAACGAAACCGCCAAGGCTCAGCTCGCGGACTACAAGAAGCAGGCGAACGCGCAGAAGATCCAGATGTTCGCGATCATCTACAAGTCCGCGGTGTCGAGCGAAGGCGCGGTGATCACCACGCTGATCGGCAATGCGAAGACGGTGAACTCGATCGAGGGCATCGCGAACGAGCTCAACAACATCATCACGCGCATGGCGGATCGCTACTACCTGACGTTCCCGGGATTCGACGAGAAGACCGGCGTGGGCCTGCCGTGGGACTCGAAGGATCACGATCTGACGATCCGGATCGATCAACAGGACCTCGATCCCGCACCGCTCCAGCTCGCCCCGACCTGGGCGCCGGCCGTGCACAGCGGCTTCCCGTGGCTCGCGGTCATCCTGACGCTCGTCGGTCTGATCCTCCTGTTCATCATCATCAAGGCGCTGACCAAGAAGAAGGAAGAGCCGATGCCGATGCCGATGCCGATGATGGCCGCGGCACCGGAAGCGCCCAAGCAGAGTGGCCCGTCGAAGACCGTGATGATGAACTCCGGAGGCAGCGAAGAGGGCTTCCCGATCGTGGGCTGGCTCGTGCCGCTCAACGGCGTCAGCGCCTACCAGACCTGGCGCCTCAAGCCGGGCCTCACCAAGATCGGCACCGCGCCGCCGAGCGACATCGTGGTCAACGACGGCTTCATGAGCACCGAGCACTGCAGCATCACGAGCTCGCCCGTGGGATTCACGCTGCATGACGGCGGTTCGACGAATGGCTGCTACGTCAACGATCGCAAGGTCAACAAGCACGACCTGCTCGATAATGACGTGATCATGCTGGGCAAGACGAACTTCAAGTTCAAGTCGATCAACTAAGCTAAGCCCCGTGTCGAGCTCGGCCCTCGCAGGCATCATCATCGGCGCGGCGCTCCTCGTCCTGATCATCATCGTATCGGCGGCGAAGAAGAGCTCCGCGCCGATCAGCGCGCGCACGTGCGGCGGGTGCAAGCGCGTGATGATGCCGCAGTGGCAGAAGTGTCTGTTCTGCGGCTGGGCGCCGGTCGCGCGCCTCGAGTTCATCCTCGGGCCGATGGCCAATCAGACGCTGCCGCTGACCGAGGCGGTGACGACGATCGGCTCGGTCGCGGGCAATACCGTGGTCCTCGCCGATCCGGCGGTCTCGAAGAAGCACGCCGGCATCCGGAGGATCGACAGCGACTACGAGCTCGCCGACCTCGGCTCGACGAACGGCGTGTACGTCAACGGCCAGAAAGTTCCGAAGAAAACGCTCGTTCCCGGCGATATCATCCGCGTAGGCAACACCGAGGCAGTCTTCAAACGGGAATGAAATTCCTGGTGTGGCCCCTCGGGTTAAGTCATCACGTACTCGACCGATGCGCGCCTTCTGGATCCCCCTGATCGTCCTCGCCACCGCGTGTGGCGGGCACGGCGATCCGGCGCCCGATCCGACGGCCGACTCGGATCGACTCGCTCCGGGTAAGCCTCGGGTCAACCCGATGGCCGGCACCGACGACACCTGCGATCCCCAGACTCCGAGGCTGTGCCTCGGCAACGACGTGGTCGAGTGCGCCGCCGATGGCCACCTCGGCCGCCGGCTGCGCGCGTGCCATCACGGTTGCAGCGACGGCAAGTGCGAGCAGACCTGCGAGGACGACAACACGAAGCTGATCTACGTCGTCTCGACCGACAACGATTTTTTAAGCTTCGATCCGCGCAAGCTGCCCGGCAATCCGTTCCATCTGATCGGCAAGCTGCACTGCGCGCACAACCGGATGAACCCGTTCTCGATGTCGGTCGATCGCAACGGCGTGGCCTGGGTGGTCTACGGCGATGGCGAGATGTTCAAGGTCAACATCACGACCGCGAAGTGCGAAGCGAGCAGCTACGTGCCGGGCTCGAGCGGCGCGTTGACGTTCGGCATGGGGTTCTCGACCGACAAGCCGGGCGGCGATAGCGAGAAGCTGTTCATCGCGGCGAACGACCGGTCGTCGAACGACTTGTCGTCGGTCGACACCGCGCACGATCTCAAGCCGCATCGCATCGGCACGCTGACCGCGACCGAGGATCAGAACCCGGAGCTCACCGGCACGAGCGAAGCGCGCCTGTTCGGGTTCTATCCGTCGGTCGTCTCGCCGTCGTTCGTGCAGGAGATCAACCGCTCGAGCGGCGCGCCGATCGGAAAGAAGTGGTTCCTCGGATCGGATCCGCTCGGTGAGGTTTCCGCGTATGCCTTCGCGCAGTGGGGCGGCGTGTTCTATATCTTCGCGACGGTGACCGACCCGTCGACGTTCGAAGAGAACTCGACGGTGCGCACGATCGATCGCACGACCGGCAGGTACCGCACGATCATGAGCCACCTCAACTGGCGGATCAGCGGCGCCGGCGTCTCGACGTGTGCGCCGGAGCGCGACGCCAGCAACATCCAAACGCCGCAGGGCCCGTGAAGCTGTGGCTGGTGGTCGGGCTGATGGCATGCGGCAAGCCCTCGAGGGAGCCGCCCGCGCCAGCGCATGATCACGTCGCGCTCGCGAAGCCGGGCGACCCCGACGACACCTGCGATCCGAAGGTGCCGAAGCTGTGCATGGGCAACGACGTCGTCGCGTGCGAAGCCGATGGGCACCTGGGCCGGCGGCTGCGCGCGTGTCACAAGGGCTGTAGCAACGGCGCGTGCGACGAGAGCTGTCAGGACGACAACACCAAGCTGATCTACATCGTCTCGACGAGTAACGATCTTCTCAGCTTCGATCCGCGCAAGCTGCCCGGCGATCCGGTGCGTCGCGTCGGCAAGCTCGCGTGCGAACCGTTCGGCTCGCCGTTCGCGATGTCGATCGATCGCAGCGGCACCGCCTGGGTCGAGTACGACGACCGCGAAGTGTTCCGCGTCAACATCACCACCGCCGAGTGCGAGAAGACCCCGGCGTTCTCGGGACCGAACGGCGTGTTCACGATGGCGTTCACGAGCGACCCCGCCGGCGAGCGCCTGTACACGGCGCTCGCGACGA
>JBDTJY010000239.1:0-9640 GCA_039935615.1 Kofleriaceae bacterium | reverse complement strand
CAGCCCCATCCGCACCGCGAACCCGAACGGCGCCGGCGCTTCCTCGAGCGTGCAATCCCACTCGCTGGCCTGCACGTCGATCGGCCGGATCTCCAGCCCGTGTCGCCGCGCATCGCCGACGATCGTCGCCGGCGAGTAGAACCCCATCGGCTGCGCGTTCAACAGCGAGGCCGTGAACTCCGGCAGGTAGTGCTTGCGCATCCAGCACGTCGCGTACGCGATCAACGCGAAGCTCGCGGCGTGAGACTCGGGAAAACCATATTCGCCGAAGCCGCGGATCTGCTCGAACACGCGCTCGCCGAACTCGCGCGCGATGCCCTTCCGCTCCATCGCGCCGATCAGCCGCTCGCGATGTTTCTCGATCCGGCCGGAGCGCCGCCAGGCGGCCATGTCGCGACGGAGTTGGTCGGCTTCGCCGGGGGTGTAGTCCGCGGCGACGACCGCGAGCCGCATGACCTGCTCCTGGAACAGCGGTACGCCGAGCGTCTTCGCGAGCACCGGCTCGAGGCACGGGTGCGGATACTCGACCTTCTCGAGGCCGGCGCGGCGGCGGAGATACGGATGGACCATGCCGCCGGAGATCGGGCCCGGGCGAACGAGCGAGACCTCGACGACGAGATCGTAGAACGTGCGCGGCTTGAGCCGCGGCAGCATCGACATCTGCGCACGCGATTCGATCTGGAACGTGCCGACGGTGTCGGCGGTGCAGATCATGTCGTACGTCGCGGAGTCCTCGGCCGGGATCGTCGCCATCGTGAGATCGAGGCCGCGGTGCACGCGCAGGAGATCCAGCCCGAGGTGGAGCTGGTGCAACGCACCGAGGCCCAGGAGGTCGACCTTGAACAGCGCGAGCTCGTCGAGGTCGTCCTTGTCCCACTGGATCACGGTGCGGCCGGGCATCGCCGCGTTTTCGATCGGCACCAGATCGTGGACGGGCTCGTGACCGAGGAGAAAACCGCCGGGATGGACCGAGAGGTGGCGCGGGAACTCGAGGATCTCGTCGGACAGGCGCGCGAGGTGCTCGAGCGCGTTCGCGTGGCCACCCTCCGCGAGGCCGGAGCGCGCGAGCGCCTCTTGCTCGACGAGCCCGTGCATCGAGAGATGTTTCGCGGCGCGATCGAGTGCGGTCTCGGGGATGCCGAGCGCCTTGCCGACATCGCGCACGGCGGAGCGCGGGCGATAGCGGATGATGTTGCATACCATCGCCGAGTGGTCGCGACCGTAGACGTTGTAGACGTGCTGGATCACTTCTTCGCGCCGCTCGTGCTCGATATCGAGATCGATGTCGGGCGGTTCGGCGCGCTCGCGCGACAGGAAGCGCTCGAACAGCAGGCCCATGCGGACGGGGTCGACGGCGGTCACACCGAGGCAGAAGCACACCGCGGAGTTCGCCGCCGAGCCGCGGCCTTGGCACATGATGTCGCGGCGCCGGCAGTACGAGACGATCTCGTACATCGTGAGGAAGTAGCCGGGGTAGTCGAGCTCTTCGATCACGGCGAGCTCGGTGTCGAGCTGCGTGCGGACGTCCGCCGGGACCTCGCCGGCGTACCGCCAGGCCGCACCTTCGGCGACGAGCTTGCGCAGGTGATCGCCGGACGTGGTGCCGTCGGGGAGACGTTCGGAGGGATAGCGATAGCGCAGCTCGCCGAGGTTGAACGTGCAGCGCTCGGCGATCCGCAACGAGCGCGCGAGCGCGGGCGGATCGTCGGCGAACAGGCGCGAGAACGCGTGCGGTGCGCGCAGATCGTATTCGTCGTTGCCGCGGATCAGCCGGCCGGCGGTCGCGAGCGTGACGTCGTTGCGGATGCACGACAGCACGTCTTGCAGCGGCCGGCGCGCGCGCGAGTGATAGAGGATCTCGTTCGCGGCGACGACCGGCAACCCGAACGTGGCGGCGCGCGCGCGCACGCGAGCTTCACGCGGCACGTCGTCGGCGCGGCGATGACGCGCGAGCCCGGCGTAGAGTCGATCGCCGAACGCGGCCTTGAGATCATCGACGAGCTGCGGCGATGGCGGCGGCTCGTCGCCGAACAGGTCGTGCCAGATCGCGATCACGCCGGGCGCGCGTTCGCAGACCTCGCGCCACGCGACGAGCGAGTCGCCTTTGTCGCAGCGCCGGCGCCCGGCGGTGACCAGCCGGGTGAGGTTCGCCCAGCCCGCACGATCGATCGCGAGCAACACGATCCGCGACGGCGCGCCCGGCGCGGTGATCGCTTGGTTCGCGGCCGCGCCTCGCTGCAGGCCGAGCTGTGCGGTGCGGGGCGCCGCGCGTTTCGTGCGACCGCGCCGGCCGGTCACGGCGATCGCGGGCTCGAGGCGATCGGTCTCGGCGCCCCATCCCGGTCCGCGACCTGGATCATCATCTCGGTGCAATCCGCGCAGGGTCACCGGCGACTCGGCGAGCAGCGCATTCGGCGCCGCGACGGTGACCTGCACGCCGCAGATCAATTGGATGCCGAGCTCCTTCGCCTTGGTGTGCGCGCGGACCATCCCGTACACGCCATCGCGATCGGTGATCGCGATCGAGCGCAGGCCGAGCCGGTGCGCCTCCTCCACCAGCTCCTCGGCATGGCTCGCGCCCTCGAGAAACGAGAAGTTTGACTTGCACCAGAGCGGCGCGTAGCTCACTGTTCAAGTGTTCAGCTATCGCATGAACAGAGTCAAGGTATGGCAGGCTGAGCCGTGCCCGAAAAGGAGAAGCCGACGATCCAGGTGCACCACCGCGGCGATCGCGGTGTCGACGGGATCCTGCGGCTGATCGAGCTCGCGAGTCACGACGGACCGATCGAATCGATGCTCAACGCGATGTGCGATCAGGTCGCGGCGATCACCGCGGTCGATGTCGCGAGCATCTACGTCACCGAGGACGACGACGCCCTCGTGATGCGCGGGAACCACGGCTTCGACACGCGCGCGATCGGCACCACGCTCGGCGTCGGCGAAGGCATCACCGGCCTGGTCGCCGAATGCATGCGCCCGATCTCGGCGGCGCACGCCGCGAACGAGGCGTCGTACAAACCGATCCCGCACCTCGATGAAGAGCGGTTCCCGGTGTTCGTCGGCGTGCCGCTGATCAGCGGCGGCGTCACGATCGGCGTGCTCGTGATGCAGCGCCAGGCGGTGCCGTTCGCGGTTCCGGAGGTCACGCTCGCGACCGCACTCGGCGCGCCGATCACGCTCGCGATCGAGCGCCGCCGCGCCTCGGCGTTGCGCTCGGCACGGCTCGGCGGTCGCGGTCACGGCGGTGGCGTCGTGCTCGGCCGCGCCGGCGTGGTGCCGACCACGACCGCGATCATGTGGCACACGACCGATCCCAACGATCTCGATCGCGCGATCCATCGGATCCGCGACGACATGAGCCGCGCCGTCAAGCGACTCGCCGATGCCGAGGATCCTCGCATCGGCGCCGCGCTCGATCGCGTCGCGTTGGGCCTGATCGACGAGCGGCTGCGCGAAAAGATCCTCGACGCCGCCCGCGAGCCCGGCGGGCTGCGCTCGGTCGCGAAGGACTACGCGCGCGCGGCGCATCGCCTCGGCACCGAATCGGGTGAAGAGGATCGCGTCGAAGAGATCGAAGAGCTGTGCGTGCTGATCGGCATCACCGCCGACGCGCGCGCCTCGGTCCGGCCGGGCGCGATCTGGATCGCCGACAAGATCGGCGCAGTGATCGCGATCGGTGCGGTCGCGCGCGGCGCCGGTGCGATCGTCACGAGCCTGCAAGCCACGCCGGCCGCGGATGCGATCTGCCGCGCCGCCGGGTTGCCGCTCGTCACCGGCGTGCCCGGGCTGTTCGGCTGGGTCCGTCCCGGCGACTTGCTCGCGATCGACGGCAGCTCCGGCACCGTGCTCGTCCATCCGTCGCCGACCGATCTCGAGAAGCTGCGCCGCGCGCGCGACGCCGGACCGCGCGAAGACGATCCGACCGGTTGACCGCCCACCTCGAACATCAGGGCTTCGGTCCGGTCACGGAACCGGCATCGGCGAACGACCCGCCGATCGCATGCTTCTCGACGGTCGCGGCGCGAGCGCGCGACCGAGCACGCTCGACCAGGTCGAAGCCGGATTCGCGCGCCACCGTCAACGGCGCATCGATCGGTGTCGGGATCCGGTTCGCGTAGCCGGCTGTGACTCTCCCCCAAACTCTGACAAATTTGTCTGAAACTTCGGGCCCTTTCACCCAGCGCCCGTGTGTTGTCACCAATTTGCGCGGGCACGCGTGTTGCTCGAAGATGGGCTCGATGAAGTACGTCGTGTTGTTTGCGATGGCCCTGGTGACTGGATGTGGGACAGATCGCGAGATCGACGTCACGATTCCTCAGGGTGTCTACGGGCTCCTCACGACCGACAACGTCGGTGCCGCGAACCAGGAAGTCTCGGTCTACGCCGCGGGCTCGACCGGCGCGTTCGCCACCGCGACGAGCGATCGCGACGGCGTGTATCAGATCAATCTCCCGAACGGCGACTACACGATCTGCACCTCGGGCTGCACGACGATCACGACGCCGAACAGCGCGACGGTTCGCTACGACTGGACCGATGGTCCCGGCGGCGGCACCTGGGACAAGATCTGATCCAAGCTCAGCGCGTACGCAACGCGGCTTGATACGACTTTGCGAGCGCGGTCTGGTTTTCCCCCGGCTGGACAAAGCTGGCGAGCTGCGCGACATCGAGGCCGATCAACACGTCGCTGCGATCGCGGCGCTCGTAATGATCGCCGATCAGCCGGTGGACCTCGATCGTTCCAGTGCTCGGACACCATTCCCACACCTCTGGAACACCGAGCCCGGCGTACACCGCCATCTTGTCGACGAGCGAGTTCGTCACGATGACTTCGATCGCGATATCCGGCACGTCGTCCTCGTGCAGCTTGCCGAGCTTGTAACACTCGTCCGGCTCGAGACCACGTTGCTTGGCTTCGCGCCGAAACCTCGCGCCTCCGAAACCGCGGAGATCGAGATCCTGTTCCATCGCCCACACCTCGATCAGCCGACCGATGATGGTCTTTGCATCCTCGTGCAACATCGACGGACTTATCAGCTCGAGCGCACCTTCGAGGTATGTCATCTTGAGTCTGGCTTGGTCGTCGAGCGCGTCGCGAAGTGTGACGTACGCGAGCCACGGCACGCCGTGCATCACGAATCGCCGTTCGGGCGGATCGGTTTCGATCGGAGCGGGATGGCGAATCGCCATGAGCGCCAGCGTAGCACGCGGCGTTCTCGTCGATGAATCGAGTTACTCCACCGCGCCCTGGCAGAACCATCGGCGGCGATTGCGATCGTAGTAGACCCACAAGCAATCGCCGCGGCGGAGCTCGGCGAAGTGGTACTCGCGATGCTGCTCGTGCGCCCACCAGCCACCCGAGACGACGTACGGGCCGAGGATGCGCACGACCGCACCATGCTCGAGGTTGGACAGCAGCCAGCCATCGTCGCGAACCTGACGCGCTTGCGGCGGCAGCAATTGTGGCTTGGTGTGGAGACGGCGTACGAGCGGCCGCACGAGCTTGGGTTGCGGTGCCGCCGCGACCATCGCCGCGAGCGGCTCCCAGCCGAACGTCGCCTCGGGCAAGTGGCCTTCGCGCAACACCGCGTGGACGACCGCGTCGTCACCGAGCTCGGCGCGGACACTCGCGAGCGCTTCGTTGGCGGAGCGCAGATCGCGACGCGGGCGCGAGGCGAACATCGCGAGCTGCTCGCGCGAAGCCGCGACATCATCGGCCCACACGCGCGCGGCGTTGATCGGCGCGGCCGGCGGCGTGCCGGTGATCCGGAGATGAACGAGACGCAGGAGCGCACGGCCGTCGAGCGTGGGCGCCGCGGGCTTGATGCATTCGGCGTGCAGCTCGGTCTCACCGACCGCGTAGCGCAGCACGAGCTCGACGTGGAGTGCGGTGACGGCGCGCCCACGCGCGGCGAGGCGATCGAGCAGGCGATCGATCGCGGGGCGCAACACGAACACGAGCTGCTCGGAGTCTTCGATATCGTCGTCGAGGACGACGCGCTCGTCGGGCGCTTCGGGCGGTGCGAGCGGCACCAGCGGATCCCAGCGCTCGCCGGCCGCGAGCTGATACATGCGATGCGCCTCCTTGCCGAAGCGCTCGAGGATGCCGCCGCCGGGGAGCCGCACCATCTCGCCGAGCTTGGTCACGCCGAGCCGCGCGAGCGAGTCGCGCAACTTCGCATCGAGATCGAGGCGCGCGAGTGGGACGGCGGCGGCCGCGGCGCGTTCGTCGGCATCGCTGCGTAGGACCGTGATGCCGGTGCGCGTCGCGCGCGCGATCGCGTACGTCGCGAAGCGCGAATACCCGACGACCACCGCACCGGTGTAGTCGAGCGCTCCGATCGTGCGTTGGATCGCGAGCCCCCACTGCGTGCTCGCGTACGCGCGCATCGCATCGCGACCTGCGGGCACCGCGCGCTTGACGTTGTTCGCTTCGAAGTGGATCCGCTCGAGCCCTTCGCCATCGAGCCAGAACGTGCCGGGCTCGTCACTCGGTTCGACGCGCGGCGACAGCGCGTGCAACCGCTCGCGCAGCTCGACGATCGCCGCGGCGATCCGCGCCGGCGGCACGACCCGCGCGCGCAAGCCACGCGACAAGCCGAGCGCGTGCGCGTAGCGCTGCCCGGGCAAGATCGCCGACGCGCGCGCACGTTCACACGCCCACAGCACGGTGCCCTGCGGACGATCCTCGTCGATCACGACGACCGGATGCGATCGGAGCTCCGGCTCGTCGCGCCACACGAGCTGCAGCGGCAACGCCGGTAGATCGAGACACGCGACTGCTGGCACTGCACGTACGTTCAGCTATCCAAATACACGTGTCAACTCAATGATTTAATCCGGAGAGATCTCCTACGGTAACCTCATGAAGGACAAGGTCATCGTCATCACCGGTGCCTCGATCGGGATCGGAGCCGCGGTCGCGCGTGAAGTCGTGAAGCGCGGGGCGAAGGGCGTCGTGCTCGCCGCGCGGCGCGAAGTCGAGCTCGCCGCGTTCGCGAAGGAGCTCGGTCCGACGGCATTCGCGGTCCCCACCGACGTCACGCGCCGCGCGGATCTCGAACACCTGCGCGATGCCACGCTCGAGCGCTTCGGCCAGCTCGACGTGTTGATCAACAACGCCGGTCGCGGCATCTCGCGCATGGTGTCCGAGCTGACCGACGCCGACATCGACGACATGATGACGATCAACATCAAGTCGGTCGTCTACGGCATCCAGGCCGTGCTGCCGCACATGAAGCAGCGCGGTCACGGCCAGATCATCACGGTGTCGTCGGGCCTCGCGCGGTTTCCGTTCGCCGCGCAACGCAGCGCGTACAGCGCCGCGAAGGCCGGCGTCAACTTGCTGATGGGCAGCCTACGCATGGAGCTGCGCGCCGCGTATCCCGAGATCCATTGCACGACCGTGATGCCCGGCGTGGTCGCGACCGACTTCGGCGCCAACGCGCTGCACGGCGGCATCGATAGTCGTCAGATCCCGTGGGCGCAACCGGTCGAAGAGGTCGGCGTGCTGATCGCGAACACGATCGAGAAGCCGGTCGCCGAGTGCTACACGCGCCCCGAGACGCTCCAGCTCGCGACGCGCTACTTCGCCGCCGAAGATGTCAGCGTGCTCGAGGGCGCTCCGCCGTTCTTCTCGACGCAGCCGCCGGCGCGCTGATCACAAGCCCGACGGTGCGCGCCGCCGCACGCTGTGCACCCAGCCGGGGCCGCGGCGTTTGTCTTTGAGCGCGCGCACGGTGATCGAGACCTCGTTGGATCGACCTGCTTCACGCAGGCGCAGCGCCTCGGTGCGCAGCGACACCAACGATCCGAGCGACGCCGCCTCCGGCGTCTTGTCCGTGATGCACACGATCGCCGCATCGTGGGTTTGCGCGAGCGTGACGAGCCGACCCTGGATCGCGGTGGCGAGCTCGGCCGAGCCGCTATTGGGCGAGCACAGATCCATCACGACTAGTCCGAACGCACCGGAGCGCAGCAACCGCTCCGCGACGCGCGCCGACGCGATCGCATCGCGCACGCGCACGACGACGAGCGCCGCGAGATCGACGCCGGAATCGGCGACATCCGGCGGATAGAACGTGCCCGCCGTCGGTGCGATCCACGCGACCGGCTCGGCTTGGGTCTGCGCTTCGACGACGAGCTCGACCGCCGCGGTCAACGTGGCCGAGGCACCGCGCGCCGAGAGCTCGACGAGCCGACCGCGCACGCTCTCGAACGCCCAGGTCGCCGAGGCTTGCGCTTGGATCAGGCGATCGACGTGGACGATCTTCGCCGCCGCCGCCGTCCCGATCGCTCCGCGAGCCTGCGCGAGAAAGCGTTCGAGGTCGGCACTCATCATCTGTTCAGTAGCAGAACAGCCTGACATCGGCACGCCGGTTACCCACTCCCGCAATCACGAGCTCGATCTCGCCGGTAGCATCGGAAGAGCTATGACGTTCGAGGACTCTCGCCGAGCGCTGTACCAGGCGCCGCTCGCCGACTTCGTGAAAGAGAGAACGCGTCTCGCCGACGAGCTGCGCACCGCCGGCGACAAGAAGTCCGGCGCGAAGCTGCGCCAGCAACCGCGGCCGTCGGTGTCGGCGTGGGTGACCAACGCCTTGTACTGGCACGCGCGCGACTTGTTCGACGCGATGCTCGCCGCCGCGGCGACGCTGCGCAAGGGCGACCTCTCGGCGACGACCGCCCATCGCGAAGCGCTCGCCTCGCTGCGGCAGCGCGCCACCGTGATGCTGACCGACGCGGGCCACAGCGCGACGTCGGCGACGCTTCACAAGGTCGCGACCAACCTCGCCGCGATCTCGGCGCGCGGCGACTTCTTCCCCGACGCGCCCGGCGAGATCACGACCGACCGCGAGCCGCCCGGATTCGGCACCGTCGCGTAGGTCTTTGTGCCGATCGAGTCGTAGGTGCCGCCTCCGCCTCTGCCCTCCGGAATGGCCGTGAGGCCACCTCTCTGGTGGTGGTAGGGCCTGTGGACCGTGTGGGCAACGCGCCAATCGCCTCATCGGGCCCAACGCGCGCGTTGTCCAAGCGACGAGCGGCAAACGCCCCCTCTACCTCATCGTGCGCAGCGTGGCGCGTTTGTCCTCGGAGCGTCACGATCCACAGGCCAGGCACAGCGCTCGCGTTCTCGAGCGAGCGCGGCGCGCTGGATCTTCAATATGTTCAGATAGTTGCATATTATAGATATTTCGGCGAAATCATTTAACGCGAAATTTCTCCGCGCTAACGTACGTTCATGGACCGCGCGCCGAGACAGGTCGAGATCAAGCTCGACAAGAACGGCCAGCGTCGTGGCGGGAAACGCAAAGGTGCGGGCCGACCGAAGCGCGGGAAGCGTGCCAGCGAGCGGCACAAGAAGCGGCCGACGTTGTCCGCGTACGTTCCTGTTCATGTCGTGCTGCGCGCGCGTTCGAACGTTCAGTCACTACGCACGCACCAGATGTTTCGCGCGATCAAGGAAGCGACGTTCACCGCGTTCGCACACGACGAGCGCGCCCTGCGGAAGAGGACGGTCAGCGCAGCATCGACCAAGCTCGACCGCGCGTTTCACATCGTGCACATCAGCATCCAGCGCACGCACATCCACCTGATCGTCGAGGCGAGTGATCGCATGGCCCTCGCGCGTGGCATGCAG
>JBDTJY010000238.1:0-2759 GCA_039935615.1 Kofleriaceae bacterium | reverse complement strand
TTCAGCTTGGGAAGCTGACACTCTACCGCTGAGTTAATCCCGCAGAGCTTCGTAAACATACCGGAAAGGCGACGCCCGTCAACTGTCGGTGCACTTCGCTGATCACCACCATGCGCGCAGATTCGCGTCGATCTGGATGCGATGCGCATCGCAACTGTCGGGAAGTTCGCTCGACAGCCGCGGGACTGAAGCCGTCCGGGCTGACACTCCCCTCGAGTACGCGTTGTTGATGAGCATGTTCCGCTGGGCATGCCGTCGTCTTCTGGCACGAAGAGACCGGCCTATTCGCGCTGGAACGAATGGGGCCATCTACGGAACTGAGCCAAGCCGTCGATCTTACGTCGAACATTGGCGGCCGCCGGTACGCGGCGGAACAGTGAGGGCGCGACCGCTGACGGCCGAGGCCAAACTGCCGCACGACGCGCAGCGCGCGATCCCGCACGAGACACTGACGCCTATCAGGCCGCCCCAGTGCGCCGCGACGAGTTCTCGCAGGATGAGGACGGCGCCTCCTGGGATGGCGAAGGTTGGGAGGCGGCCGGTGCGTCGCGGTGAGATCCGCTGGTACACGTTCTCGGCTCCTGATAAACGACGGCCAGTTCTGCTGCTGACCCGATCGAGTGTCATCGATACGCTCAACGAGATCATCGTTAGGCGTTGATCCGCCAAGAGCTTTCGGCGCTGCGCGACAAAGACGAGCTGAGCCCCACACTCGTGTTCCGTACATGCTCGACTTCGTGGAGCTGGGCCGACAGCCGTTTCGAACGGCATCACCGCGGAAAGGTCAGGCACGGATGGGGGTATGGCGACGCGGATCAACCTGCGGTACGCACGTCGGGTGTCGACGTGCAGTCACTGTGGCCAGCGCAAGGGCAAGCGCACCTGTCCGGCGCTCGCCGGTACGATCTGCTCTCGCTGCTGCGGGCAGCACCGACTCGTCGAGATCGATTGCCCGTCCGACTGCGCACATCTCGGTGGACTGGCGGTCGTCAGTGGTCGCACGCAGACGGTTTTTGCGTTCACCAAGGCGCACTACATCGCCGCGTGGGACAAGCTACGGGCGTTCGCGCTCGGCGAGACGGATTTGTCTCGAGAGGTGGCCGCGCGGCTCCGGGACGGAACCCCGTGGGATCCGAGCATCGCGGTCGCGTATTTCCACCACGGTCACCGCGGTGCCGACGGCGACCGCGTGATCGAGCACTTCATCGCGGCCCGCGGGCGGATGCTGTCGGCCGGAGAAGCCGCCGCCATCGTCGCGCTCCAGCGCGCCCGGGCCTCGTTGTTCGAAGTCGAGGCGGTGCGCATCGGTGTCGGCCTCGATCTTCGAGATGCACTTTCGGGCGAGACCTTGCACGTGCGCGAGGTCGCCGGTTCTGCCGGGCTGCGCGCGCGCGACACGCTGTTCGCGTGGGTGATGGCCTTTCCGGATCGTCACGAGCTCACCGGCGCGGCGTTCGTCGTCGACCGCGCGCATGTCGATCGCGTGCGAGCTGCTCTCGAAGCGGAGTTGCCTTCCGCGCGCACCCGATGGCCTGCGATCGCCGATGCCGACCTCGTCGGCTCGATCGCCTGGGTCGCGTTCGACGTCCTCGACCAGGCGCGCGACGCGGAAGACCCGCGCCATGAGACCCCGCCGCGGTCGTGTGCCGTCGACGACCCCGATCCCGATCCGGACCTCGACTGGACCTACGACACGAACCGCGCGCCCGATCCGAAAACCTGGCTCGCGACCGACGAAGCGATGAAGCTCGCCGCGATCGCGGCCCATCACCGCGTGCTCGCCGTCGACCTACCGAATCCCACGTTACACGCGACGCTGCACGCCGTCGTCGAGAACCAGCTCGCGGCGAACGCGCCGGTAGAGACCAGCGTGACGCTCGAACGCCTCGTGGCGGCGGGCGTCTCGCGACACGAGGCCGTCCACGCGATCGGCTCGGTGGTGGCGGGTGCGTTCTGGGACGTGATGCGGCGCAAGGCCACCGTGGACCACGACGCGGTGATCGCGGCGCTCGCACGTCTCGACCCGAACGACTGGCGCGACGGCAACCCCGAAGTCGAGCCGACGACAACGATCCCGCCGCTCGCGCACGAGCTGATGTACCGGCGTGTACCTGGCTTGCGATCGGCGATCGAGAGCGCGGCGCGAGACATGCGCCAAACCGGCTGGACCGAGTCGACGCTCTTCGATCCGATGCAGCTGCTCGATCGCTCGACGATCGGTGCGTTCCTGACGCGTCACGCCGGAGCACTCCTCGCGGCCGGCTGGAACCGCGAGGCGGCGATCGACGACGGCAACCTGCTGTCGATCCACGCGTTCAGCATCCTGACCTACGAGCTCCACCGCAAGAAGACGTTCTGGGTCGACGAATCCCTCGCGTTCATGCTTGGATGCACGCGGCTCGACGTGCGCGGCGAAGGCTTTCGGTTGCCGTTCCCGAGTCTCGCGCTGGTGTTCACGGATCGGGAGACGCTCGGTCTCGCCGAAGCTGTCGCGAGGAGCGATCCCGACGCCACGGTCCGCGGCCTGCCGCTGCGCGGCCTCACCGTCTACGCGACGCAGCTGCCCACCACGGGCGCCGCGCTCGGACTCCACCTCGCGTTCCTCCTCGACGCCGAGACCGAGACCTGGCCCTGGCTGATCACCCGCGATCTCGAGATCCAGCCCGACGACACGCTCGACGACATCATCGAGAGCCGGTTCGCCGACGCGCAGAATCCAGATCCGATCTTCCGCTCGGCCGGACTGCGCCAGCTGGTCG
>JBDTJY010000237.1:0-21833 GCA_039935615.1 Kofleriaceae bacterium | reverse complement strand
AACGTACAAGGCGATCAATCCGGCGCTCTTGAATGATGCGAATCCAATCGGCAAACCGAAGTTCGAGAAGTTTCGAGACCTCCACATGCCGTGCTGATGCCCCGATGAAGTCAAAGCGGCCATGAATCTGTTCTGCTGCGCGAATGAGGAATGACACGACCGTGCCGGGGATGAACGAATGATCAAGAACGGCGAATTGTTCGCAATGCCGCTACCGGGTGTTGGATTTGTCAGCGCACACGTCGTGTTTAGCCTCGAACATGTCGAGCAACTCGGCCTCGTGCCGCAGGTCTCACTACTTCGTCGCTATGGCTCGCTCCTGGTCGACGTCTACGGTCCTGCGACAGTAGAGCCATCGTCCGACGCGAACGAGATGCTGATCCACGGCATCTGGATCGATGATCGCTCGATCGCCGGACGCGACCGACCGCGTTGGCAGCGCATTGGCAAGCGCGACGTCGATCCAACCTCGGTCGAGTTTTCTGAACTCGTGCTAAACGACACCCATAACAGCGTTTTCGTGCGAGGTGAAATCAAGAAGCCGCTGCCGTACAAGTCGAGGGAGGTCGATAGGATCGATGCGTGTACGCCGTTCATAGCCGCCGGAACGGTCGCAATGATCTGCATGAATCTCCTCGGACGCGGCGATCTGCTCGGCGAACAACGAATCCTTTTCGAGCTCGATGGCAGATTCGACCTTCGTTACAACGCGAACCGCGATGCCGTCTATCGCGAGATGGGCGTCGAGCCGACGCGTGGCTACTTCGAGTGGGCGACCGCGGAAGGCCTCGACCCTGGCCGCTTCTGGAGATGACCGATGGGTTGGTGGAAGAACGATGCAGGTGAAGTAACGGGCGACGACACCGCCGACGCCGTGAGCAACGACCTCAAAGCCTTGGCCACCATACTCGGTCGAAAGCTGACGTTGCCCGAGTTGCTTGGATACGTGCATCACGTACTCGCGGCGAAATCGCGAGACCTGCTCGCACCAGAGACCGACGTCCCGCCGCTAGTTGCCGATATCGAGCTATTCGGCGATGACGCGCCGATCCCCGAGACCGTCGGTATGACGGTGGCGGATGACGTTACGATCCGCCAGCACGTGGATGCGATGTGCGCGCGCGTCTCGGATCTGTACGAGGCCCATGTCAAGCGTCGTCCCACCCTCGCCGAGATGCTCGAATCGATCCGCTTTCCACTGGGCGCACGACCGGACCTGTTCGTCGAGCTGCCGCGCGATGCAAGCGTGCGGGAGATCCGTCGCGCACCGTAGTCGGCGTGGTCAGCGCCCGATTCGCGGCGCAACCGAGAGCTGACGACGAGCACCGTGTGCGTACTCCATCCACCGATCGTCGAAGCAACTACCCAGACCAAGCCCGACGCCTAACCCTCCCCTGACTGCGTCGAACGCCTTCGGTCGACGACCATCGGTTACGTCATGGGCGATGCGATCCTGATCGTCGACCGCAACGAGCCCTGTCGAAGGCTGTTGAGGTACCTCCTCGAGGCCCGCGGACTTCACCCCAGCGTCGCGTACGACTCGAAGTCAGCCTTGGCCGCGATCGCCGAGCGCACGCCGGACCTCGTGCTGCTCGACCTCGTCCTGCCGGATCGCGACGGCGTCGCGTTCGCACGCGGCTTGAGCGAGCGCGGCATTCGAACGATCGCGGTCACAGGTTGCGCGATGATCGGAGATCGCGTGCGAGCTCTCGAAGCCGGTTGCGTCGGCTACATCGCCAAACCGATCGATACCCGCACGTTCGCGCACCTCGTGATGTGCGAGCTCGCGAAGACGAGCTAGGGCCCGGTCACGCACTGCGCTTCGAACAACGCGTTGAGGAACAACCGCGTGCCGATGCTCTGCGAACCCGACGCGACCGGGACCGCCGTCGAATACTGGTGCCCCGCGAGATAGCTGATCTTGCCGGCGCAATCGGACTGCGTCGGCGTGCCGTCGGTCTTGAGGATGACGTCACCGCAGCCGTCGAGATAGCCGGTCATCCACAGATCCTGATCGCCCGGCCCGTTGGGGCCGGTGAGCAACGTGACCTGGCGGTTGTTCTTGTACGTGGTGCCGAGATACGTGCTGAGGTTGAACGCGGGCTCGCTACCACCGGTCGTTCCGAACATGCCGTCGAACTGGTTGTACGGGATCTCCGGACGCAAGACCTTCACGCTGCCGGTGGTCGGCTGCTTCGCCACCTCGTAGCCGGGCAGGTTCTGCCACGTCACCGCCTTCGGCAGGCAACAGGCTTGGCCGCTGCACGCGTTCTGGACGCACTGATAGTCGGCGTCGGTGCACGTGCCCGCGGGACACAACGGCGGCACGCCGGTCGTGGTCAAGAAGTGGCCGTCACGCCCGGCGTCGTCGAGGTACGGCCACGCCGGATTCGGCGTGGTGTTCTCGTAGGCATCGACCGCCTGACACTCGGCGAACAAGTGCGTGTTGCTGGCGAGGAACGCGCGGACCTCGGCGACGACCTCGTGACCGTTGTACGTGAACGCCTGGCCGGTGCACTGGGCTTGGGTCGCGGGACACGCTCCACCGTTGCACTCGACCTTCTCGCGATTGGCGACGTCCCAGTGCATCGACATGATCTGGCAGTAGGCCGGTGTGCCATCGGCTTTGAACAGGGCGCCGTTGTGGTGATCGAGGTTCGGTGCCGAGCACGTCCCGAGGTCGCCCATGATCGCGGTCTCGGTCAGCACGTCGGGGTTGCTCGTGTTCGGTCCGCAGTTGCTCGCGCCGCACTTCATCGCGGGAAACTCGCTCGCGTTCGACTGCGGAATGCCGGCCGCGCGCAGGTAGCCGGTCGCGATGTCCTCGTTGCCATCCGCGAACACCGCGATCGTCGGCGCCGCGGTCATCGTGCGCGCGAGGTTGCCGGTGAACGGTGCCGTGGTCTCGTGGACCGAGACGACGTGAAACACGGTGCGCGTCGCCCACGGGTTCGTGGCCCACTGGGTCTTGTCGTTCCACGCGTCGATGATCGCGAGCGCGGCATCGTGATCCTGCGAGTCGATCACGAACGGACCGCCCCGATATCCGTGCGCCCCGAGCGCACTGCCGCGCGCCGCGACGCCGGTGTCATCCCAGATCACGTTCGTGGTCGCGGTGAAGTCGGGGCTCGACGTCGGATACGCGCACTTGATGCCGGAACCCTCGACGCCGCAATCCCACGCGCACGGATCGGTCGTGCTGTTGCACGCGTCCGCGTGATACGTCTTGTTGGGATCGATCACCCAGTAGATGTGCACGTTCTGACGGAGCAACTGGTAGACCAGCCCGTACGCCTGGAACGCGCCGGTGCTCTGGTACGAGAGATCCATCGGGATGATCAAGCTCGCGGCCGCGAACGTGTGGACGTCCGTGCAGTCCGCGCACGCGTCGGGTGAGGGAACGCACGTCGGATCCGCCGGATCGCAGTTCCCATTCGCGTCCTGAGTCGCGTCGTGATGACTGGCGCACCCGGCAAGCGCGACGAGCAGCGCGCGGAGCATGAACGATCGCATGGGGAGTCAGTCTGTTGTCGCGCGTGGAAAGTTACTGCACCGCTGCGGGCGCTTGCGTACATGTCGTCGTCGGCAGATCGCCGAGCGCAGGGCTCAGCGTCGCGCCGGTGACGTCGGCGACACCGCGCACGGTGTGCAGCCGGATCCGACCGGCGCCACCACCGCCACCACCGGCCACCGTTCCGGACACCGTGCTGCTGCCGTCGAGCGTCGCGCCGGCCGCGCCCACCGCGCCGGGTGCTGCGCCGAGCCCGCCGGGCGCCGGCGTTCGATCGGGCGTGGCGCGACTACCATCGAGCGTGGTCGCCACGCCGACACCGGCACCACCACCGCCGCCGTTGACCGCGAGCGCGCCTGCGATCGTGATGCGCGGTGCCTCGATCAAGATCGTTCCACCGGCACCACCGCCGGCACCGGAATGATCCGTCGAGCCCATGCCACCGCAACCGCCGGCGTTGATCGCGCCCGTCGCGGCGATCGTGATCGACGTGTTCGAGACGATCTGGATCGCGGCGCCGCCGCGCCCGCCGTTGCCACCACCGCCGCCACCGCCACCGCCGCCGCCGCCCACCAGGTGAACGACCGCGAGGTCACTCGCGCCGAACGCCGCGCCACCGGCGGCCCCGCCGCCACCACCGCCACCGACGCCGCCGTTACCGCCACCGCCGCCACCACCGCTGTTACCGGTCCCGCCGCTCCCACCGCCGCTGCCGTCGCCGTCCATATGGTTGGGACCACCCGCGAAGCCGCCGACGGCATCCGGTGGCCCGCACAGCGGCGTGTCCATCAACCCGTCGATCGTCACCGCGCCGCTCGCGACGATCGCGAGCCCGAGCGCACCGCCGATCGCGATCGGGCCGGTGATGTGCAGGGTGTGGAACCGAAAGATCGTGATGCCGTTGCTCTGACGGACGTCGGTCCAGACGACGCCGTCGATCTTCGGTTTCATCCCGCCACCGTCACCCGTGTTGATCGAGCTCCCGATCGTCGCGTCGAGCGTGGCCCCGAGATCGCTGGTCGTCACCGCGCCGCCGGCCGGAACGAGCACACCGCAGTGCGCGGTACCGGTCGCCAGGCATCCCCAGTCGCACGTGGCGTCGGTCGGCAGCGCCCCTGGCGCGGTGCACGTCCGCATCACGTCGCCGGTGACACATTCGGTCGAGGCTTGCTCGCAGGGTCCGCTATCGGACACGACCACGGGCCCGTCGGGCGTTTGCAACGCGAGCGTCGGCGTGAAGCTGCAGCCCGCGAACGCGACGATCAGCAACGTGCGCATTCCGATCCAGTCTGGATCGGGGCGGAATAAGTTACGGCCGTAGTACGCTCGCGTCGTGCGTGTCGTGATCGTGCTCGCGGTGTGGCTCTCATTAACGCCGGCGAACGCCGAGACGATCGTGGCCGCGAGCACCGACGCCGGGTTCACGGCGGCACTCCAAGCCGCCCTCGCACCGGCCGGCATGGCGGTGGTCGTGGTCCACGAGCCGCCCCAGCTCGAGGTCTCCGATCTCACCGGGGGTGCACGCCGGCTCGCGGCTAGCGCGACCGCGACCGCGACCGTCGCGCTGGTGTTCGGCGACGACGGCGCGACGTTGCTCGCGTACGACCTCGACGTCGATCGCGTGCTCGTGCGTTCGCTTCCCTATCACGCGCCACTCACCGAGGCGCAAGCGGCCGAGCTCGCGCGGACGGCCCGCGCGATGTTGCATTCGCTCCGCGTGACGCCCGACATCGACGCACCGCCGCCGCATGCCACGGAGGCGGCCGCGATCCGCGAGCGTGCGGCGTTGCGCCCGCCTCCACCGCCGAGCCCCTTGCCCGTCGCGAACGTGCTCGCGCTCGAGCTCGTCGGCGGCGCGCGGCTCGGTACCGCCAACGCGACCGCCGCCGAGCACGGTGCGATCGCGGTCGTGTGGCGACCGGATGCACCCGGCCTCGCGCTCGCCGGGAGCTTCGTCCCGTCGAGGTCGGTGGAGACCATGGCGTTCTCGGGATCCGTGAGCGACCTGGCCCTCGCGATCACCGGCCGCGTGCCGCTGCGGATCGCCGCGCGCTGGACGATCGCCGGTGAAGGCGGTGTCGCGTTGCACCGGATCCGCGTCGCCGGCAGCGTCACCGGAGCGGGGAGCGTCGAGAGCCTGCGCTACGATCCCGCGTTGCGCGCGGGTGGCACGGCGGTGTTCCAGCTCCGCCACGATATCGGCATCGGAGTCGGGTTGTCGGTCGACGGCCTACTCCGGCGCCAGGACTACAGCCTCGACGGAGCCCCCCTGCTCGCGCTGCCGGTGGTGCAGCTCACCGTCGGGGTCGCGTTGACCGCCGTGATCCTGTAACCGATTCGGGGTTCGGGCAGACTATCTGCTGTGGCCCTGCATGTCGTCGAGCTGCCGCCGTCTACCGAGGCGGATCTCATCGCGGGCTGCATCCGCGGTGATCGACGTGCGGAGCGCGCGCTGTTCGAGGCTCAGTTCTCGCGAGTGCACGCGATGTTGTTTCGCCTCGTCGGCTCGTCGCGCGACCTCGACGACCTCGCCCAGGAAGTGTTCATCGCGGTGTTCCGCGCGCTGCCTCGGTTTCGCGGCGAAGCCAAGCTGACGACCTGGATCGATCGGATCGCGGTGTGTGTCGTGTACGACCACTTCAAGGCGCGTGCACGCGTGCCGATTCCCGTCGAGACTGTCTACGAGCGTCCCGATCCGGCGAGCTTGTCTCACGATCGCGCGCAGGCTCGCGAGGGGCTGCGCCGGCTCTACGCCGCGCTCGCGACGCTGACCGCCGAGGCGCGCATCGCGTTCGCGCTGTACTCGATCGACGGCCGCAGCATCCGCGAGGTCGCGGAGATCACGGGCGTCGCGGTCGTGACCGCCAAGCTCCGGATCTGGCGCGCGCGCCGCGAGCTCGAGAGCCGCGTCGAGAACGATCCGGTCTTGCGCGAGTACGTCACGAGGGAGCAGCGATGAACCGAGAGCTCGATCGGATCGTCGTCGACGCGCCGGCCGCGGACTCGAGCCGTCATCGCGTCGAGCCTCGGATGTTCGATCGCCTCGACGCGATCCGCTCCGCCGAACGCGCGAAGGACGTCGCGCCGGATCGCTCCGCGCGACGGTGGCCGTGGATCGCGGGCGTGGCGGCGATCGCTGCGACCGCGATCGTCTTCCTCGCAACGCACGGTCAAGGACAAGCACCGGCGAGGCCGTCGGCGCCGTCGCTCGTGGTCACGCCCGCCGGCGGATCGTCGCGGTTCACGATCGATGATGCGGTGATCGATGCGGGCAGCGATACGAGCGTCGCGGTGCAGTCGGGTGACCACGACGCGGTGACGCTCGTGCTCGCACGCGGCACGATCGATTGCGAGGTCGCGCCCCGCAACGGGCGGCCGTTCACGGTCGTCGCCGGCGACGTCGTCGTCGAGGTCGTCGGCACGCGGTTCTCGGTGACCCGCGGGACGAGCGTGCGCGTCGATGTCACGCACGGCCGCGTGCGCGTGCGAGCGCCGAACGGTGAATGGATGATCGGTGCGGGCGAGCGCTGGCCGGCCATCGTGGTGCCGCCACCGATCGTTGCGATCGACCCACCTGCACTGCCACCGGTCGCGACGCAGCTCCACGAGAGCCCCAAACCGACCCAGCACGAGCAGTTCCTCGCGGCGCAGGCTCGCGAGGCGCACGACTGGGCCGGCGCGGCGAAGGCGTATCGAGCGGTCGCAGCCGGCGACGATCGATGGGCCGCGCTCGCGCTGTTCAGCCTCGCCGAGCTCGATGCCGCGCACGACCGCGCCACCAACGCGCTCGCCGCGCTCGCCGAATATCGCCAGCGGTTCCCGCGCGGCGCGTCGGCCGAAGATGCCGCGTGGCTGCGGATCGAGACCCTGCGCCAGCTCGCGCGCGGTGACGAGGTTCGCGCCGCGGCCGCCGACTACGTGAAGCGGTTTCCGTCGGGCACGTACCTCGAAGCGGCCGCGCGCCTTGCATCGCCATGATGCGAACGTTGGCTCTGCTGGTCGCCGCGACCGGGTGCATCGATCACGTCGACCTCGGCAGCGATTCGCTGCCCGGTCTGGTTTCGATCGAGGTCACGCCGGCCGAGCAGACCCTCGCGATCGCGCTGCCGAGCTCGCCGCAGCTCGTCGCGTACTCCGCCGTCGGTCATTTCTCCGATGGTGCGACGCGCGACATCACCGCGGAGCTCGCGTGGTCGACCGACAATCCAGCGCCCGGATCGTTCAGCGTTCCCGGCACGTACACCAGCTCGAACGCGGCCGGAGGGCACGTCGCGATCCGCGCCGCCCACGACGACATCGCCGCGACCGCGGCGCTGACGGTCGCGATCTCGTCGACGATCGTCGATGACAGCTTCCCGCCGCCGACCTCCGATCTGTTCGGATCCGGCGCGCAGGTGGTCACCGATATGATGAAGTCGCCATCGGTCGCGTATCCGGCCGACGCGACGATGTTCCCGCAGGAGCTCGCACCGGCGCTGTTCCAGTATGTCCACAGCCCGATGACCGATGCGTACCGGTTGTCGTTCACCTCCGACGTGCTGGCGTTGACGATCATCACCGGCTCCGATCGGTGGCGACCGGATCCGGATGTCTGGGCGTTGATCGAGCGCTCGCACCTCGGCGCGACGGCGACGTTCGAGGTCGACGCGACCACGAGCACGTCCCCGACGACGATCTACGCGGGTGCACCGATCACGATCGCGTTCGCACCGGACAGCCCCGGCGGCGCCGTGTATTTCACTGCGAAGATGAAGCAGGGCGTGCTGCGCGGCATGCTCGGATCGTCGACCGCGACCAAGGTCTATCCACCACCGGGAGACAACACCCCGACCGACAACGAGATGGTCTCGCTCGACGGCCAGACGATGGCCGTCGCCTATATGGATCACCTGCGCACGATCGATGTCGCGACCTCGACCGTGCTCGCGACACCGAACGTGCCGATGGGCTGGGCGGCGGTCTCGCCCGACGGCACGCTCGTGGTCGTCGCGAACATGGGCATGCTCTCGATCTACGACACGCTCACCGGTATCGGCATCGGTTCGCCCGATGGCCACATCGGTCTCCCCGGTCGGATGGCGACGCACCCCGACTGGTCGCCGGACGGCACGCACCTCGCCGTCGTGTTCGGCAATGGCGTCACCAACGATGATCTCAAAGGCGGATCGATCGCGACGCTCGCGTACCTCGGCGCCGGCGCGTGGGGCCCGCCGCAGATCGTGGTGACCTCGACCGGAGACAACGACAACAACTACTTTCCGAAGTGGTCGCCCGACGGTGGCTATCTCGCGTACGTCCACGCCGACGGTCCGGCCAAGGATGCACCGACCGCCGAGCTCCGGCTCGTCGCGGCGGGAGGTGGCGCACCGATCGCCCTGCAACGTGCGAGTCAACAGATGCTCGCCGACACGATGCCGGCGTGGGCGCCCGGGCCGCGGCCCTGGCTCGCGTTCGCCTCGACGCGGCCGTACGGCATCGTCCGGCCGATGACCGGCAGCAGTCAGATCTGGATCACCGCGATCGATCTCGCGGCCGCCGGCGATCCGTCGTCGTCGGCGTTCTGGATGCCGGCGCAGGACATCTCGGGAACGAACACGACGCCGTCGTGGCCGCCGAACGTGACGACGACGGCGGCGACCCGATCAACGCTCTCTCGGTAGCGCGTACTGCAGCGCGACCGCGCGCAGCAGCACGAACGGCGTCGACGTGGCGAAACGGTTCGCCGGGCTGTCCAATCATGATCCGTAGGACGAGCGCGGCGCGCGGGTGTTCAGTTCGCGTCCGTGGGATCGGGGCTGTTCGCACCGGCGTCGACCACCGCCGTCGCCGCGTCGCTCACCGTGGCCTTCGCGGTGGCCGTGGTCAACTCCGCCGTCAGGCGCGCGACGTCTCGCGTTGCCTGATCGCGCTCGATCCGCGCTTGATCACGCTCCGCGGTCGCACCATCGCGCTCCTTCTTGAGCCCATCGCGCTCGGTGCGCGCGGTATTGCGCTCTTGTTGTGCCTGATCGCGATCCTTCACCGCGCGATCGGCGTCCGCGCGCGCCGCTTCCCAGAACTTTCGATACATCGATTCGCCGAGCTCCGCGGTCCGCCGGTCGGTGCGCACACTCCCGAGCTCGTCGACCAGCTCGCGCGTCGCGGTGGTGGCATCGTGGAGGGCCTTTTCCTTGGCAGCGAGCAGCGCGCCGTAGACCTTCTTCTCGTCGGCGAGCGCGGACTCGAGCAGCGTGAGCTCTTCGCCCTCGGTCTTGAGTTGCGCCTCGGTCTTGCCGAGCTCGCCGCGGATCTGCACGTTGCGAGTCTGGAGGGCCGCCTCGTCTTGTTGCTGCTGCGACATCTCGGCGGTGAGCGCGATCCGCTCGTCGCGGAGGTGGCGAACGCTCGCGTACGCGACGAGCGTCACCGCCGCCAGGATCAGCGCGACCACCGCCGTGATCGTGAGTTGAGGGTTGCGCCGCGACCACAGCATCGCGCGCAGTGCGAGCGTTCGATCGAGGCTGGTCGGACGCCGTGCGAGGAAGGCTTCGAGCTCGCTCGCGATCTGACCTGCCGAGCTGTAGCGCTGCTCGGGAGCCGCCGACATCGCTTTTTCGACGACGCGGCGAAGTGACGCGGGGATGCGCTCGCCATCGGGCATCCGGTCGAGAGGCGGCGACACGGCTCCCGACGCCGCGACCTCCCACGGCTCCTCGTCGGTGCTGCGATTCGCGAGCCACGGCGGCCGTCCCGCGAGCAGGTCATACGCGAGGGCACCGAGTCCCCACACGTCGATGCCGACCAAGGTCTGGCGCTCGTCATTGTCGAGCGGATCGAGGTTGATCGGCAGGCCGCGCGCCTGCTCCGGCGCCATGTACTCGGGCGTACCCGCGATCGACACCGGGCCGTGCGGTCCGGTCTTGATCAACAACGACGACCGACCGATCTGGTCGTTCGCGGCACTCAGCGCGAGCCCGAAATCGGCGATTCGTGCGTGGCGAGAGATCGGAGTGATCAAGACGTTGTGGGGCTTCAAGTCGCGATGGAACACGTTGCGCAGGTGGGCATCGCGCACCCCGCGTGCGACCTCCATCACCCACCTCGCGGCTTCTTCGACGCTGCGCGGCCGAGCCGAGGCGGCCGACACACCGATCGCGAGCTCGTCGCGGTCCGCATCGTGCTCGGCCACCAGCTCCATCACGATGTAGGGTCGGACGCCATCGTGGACATCGAGCACGCGCACGACGTAGTCGCTGATCACGTCGCACGCCGCGCGCGCCTCCATCAGCTCCAACGACGTGTCCGCGTCGCTCGAGGCGTGGAACACCTTCACGGCGACGTTGCGCCCGAGCTTGCGGTCGTGCGCACGCCACACCGACGCCGTCGTCCCGGAGGCGAGTCGAAGCGTCAGCTCGTAGCGATCGTTCCCGGACGTGCCGAGCGACGGCGCCGCGGTTTCGTCCTCGAGCTTTTCTTCATCGGCGCGCAGCCACAGCAGGCCTTGCTCGACGATGGCCGGCCGATCCGGGAACTGATGTTCCAACAGGACCCGCCACTGCTCGCACGGCTGCGTCGCGATCTCGGCGAGGATCCCGTGGACGTCGTCGGTGGACATCACCTCACCCGCGAGCTCCGATACCTTGCTCGATGCCCTGGAGCAGGATCAGGTAGTTCGTACCGTCAGTGATTCGCTTGTTGACCGCGCCGAGCGCGATCCCCAACGCGGCGGAGATCTCGCGCTGGGTCTTGCCATCGAGGTGTTTGCGCAACGCCTGGCCGACCTGCAGCGGTTGCGCGAGCGGAATCTCGACGCGCGGATCCACGGTCCCTTGCTCGAGCTCCGCGACGCGATCGGCGATCCATCGCCGGAGCTCCGCACGCTCGACCATCTCGACGAGCGCGGCGTCGTCGGGGAGCGTGATCGCCACGGTGTCGAGATCCTCGCGGCGACCTCGCCGGTACAGTTGGTCGAACCGATCGAGGATGAACCGGCGCACGCTCTCGCCGATGTGGCGGTCCTCGGGGACGAGGTTCTTCAGGCGCTCCCACTCGCCGCTTTGCAGCCAGCGCGCGACCAGCGTGTCGAGGATGTCGCGCGTCGTATACGAGCCGCGATAGTTCATCGACTGCTTGACCCGGCGAATGATTCGCTCGAACTGAGCCGCCATCTGGCCATCGGAGGCCTTGTCCAGCCGATCTCGCATGGGCGGAAGGAGCGTACTAAGTCCACGTCACCAAAGACGCATTCACCGTCGTTCTGTTCACGCGGTGCCTGTGGCGAGGTGTCGCGACACACCGCCGGTACTGGTAGGACGGCGCCGCCGTGGACATGTTCACGCTGAACATCTCCGGCGGCACGTCGTCCTCGCCAGCACACCAGGTCAGAAAGGCACATATGAGGTCATCACTAGGTATCTTGCTGGTCGTCGCGAGTTGCGGCGCGCCGGTCGTATTTCAGGGGCAGTCCACGCACACGATGGTGGCCACGCCGGCGCCGGTCGCGGTCGTGACACCACCACGCGTCGAGGTCCGCGACAACAAGATCGAGATCCACGAGAAGATTCAATTCGACTTCGACGCCGCTACGATCAAGCCGGCCTCGTTCGATCTGATGAACGAGATCGGCGCGGTGATCACGAAGAATCCGCAGATCAAACGGATCCGGATCGAGGGCTACGCGAGCTCGGAAGGCGACGCCGGCCACAACAAGAAGTTGTCCGATGATCGCGCGAGCTCCGTGATGAAGTACCTGACCACGCACGGCATCGCGGCAGCGCGGCTCACCTCGATCGGCTTCGGCATCGACAAGCCGATCGCCGACAACACCACCGATGCGGGACGCGAACAGAATCGTCGCGTCGAGTTCTCGATCGTCGAACAGGACGTGACCCAGAAGAAGGTCGAGATCGATCCGAAGACCGGCGCCGAGAAGGTGCTCGAAGAGAACCACCAGGACGTCAAGAGCCCGGAAGCGGTCGGCACGAGCGATCAAGGCCACGGCAAGAAGGGAACGCTATGAAGACGGCTTGGCTCGTGGGGTTCGTGATGATCGGGACCGTCGGCTGCTCGGGGACGGCGCGTGGCCTCGACGCCTACCGGACCGACACCCAGGCGCTGCTCGACACGCGGAACCCTCAGCTCCAGACCTGTTACGACGAGGCGTTGAAGGCCAACGCGAAGCTCGCCGGCACGGTGACCGTGAGCTTCGTCGTCGAGAAGAAGTCGGGCGCGATCGCGAGTCCGATGGTCGACGCCGCAAAGTCCACGGCGCCGGCGCCGCTCGGCGACTGCGTCGTCAAGGCGATCCAAGGACTCCAGCTCACTCCCGGCGACCGCCATGAAGGCCGCGCCACGTTCGTCTACGAGTTCAAGCCGACCGTGGCCGGCGCGACCTAGCCGCCGCTTTCAGGAGATCTCGCGCGAGCTCCGTCGCGCGGGCTCGCGACGCGCGTGATACGACATCGCCAGCATGGCAGACGCGCCACAATCTCGCTTTCTCGGAGAGGCGGCCGCGAGGCAGCTCTCCAACACGACCAAGACGCCGCCGCAATGGGTCGGCATCACACCGCGCTGGATCGTCCAGCTCCTGCCGTGGACCCCGCTCGAGGCGGGCGTCTATCGGCTGAATCGCGTCCTCGACGACAAGCCGAACCAGAAGTGCAATCCCGACGACGACGAGGATCGCACCGTCGATCGGATTCGCTACGACGAGAAGCCGCGCGAGTACGTGCTCAGCACGTGCACCAAGACCGTCGAGGTCCACACGCGGATCTCGGATCTGTTCCGTAGCCCGATGGATCAGACCAAGGAGCAACTGACGATCGCCGTCGAGAAGCTCAAAGAGAAGCAGGAAGACGAGCTGATCAACAACGGCGCGTACGGCCTGCTCAACAGCGTCCACGACTCCATGCGCGTCAAGCCGCGCGGTCACGCGCCGACGCCCGATGATCTCGACGAGTTGATCGCGCGGGTCTGGAAAGAGCCCGCGTTCTTCCTCGCGCATCCGCGCGCGATCGCGGCGTTCGGTCGCGAATGCACTCGCCGCGGCGTGCCACCACCGACGGTGACGATGTTCGGCTCGCCGATGCTGACGTGGCGCGGTCTCCCGCTCGTGCCGTGCGACAAGCTGCACGTCAGCGGCAAGAAGACCGACATCCTGTTGATGCGCACCGGCGAGAAGAAGCGCGGCGTGGTCGGCTTGTTCCAACCGGGGCTGCCCGGCGAGGTCAACCCGAGCCTGTCGATCCGCTTCATGGGGATCAACCAGAAGGGTGCCGCGCAGTACTTGCTCGCGCTCTACTGCTCGGCCGCGGTGATGACCGAAGACGCGCTCGGCGTGCTCGAGGGCGTCGAGGTCGACCGCTACCACGACTACGAGAAATGACCGATCCGTCGGGCTATCTCCCGCCGCACGAGCTGCGCTCGTTGTCGACGAGCCTCGTCGATCGCGACGCGGCGCCGACGACCAACGTGCCGACTCCGGGCATCGGCCCGGCGGCTGCCGCGCCGACGGGATTTACGCCGACGCTGCCGGGAGAGGATCCTGCGCTCGCGTTGTTGCTCGCGCAGGTCCTCGACGGCACGGGCGGCTCGGTGGTGCCGGTGTCGCCGACGCAGACCATTCCGAGTGGACCTGCCGTACCGACGCCGGGACTCGCACCGGCGCTGCCGATCGCGATCGCCGGGATCCCCGAACCGTTGCTGTCGCCCGGCATCACGCCGACGCTGGAGCCGATGGGCGCCGGCATCGCGCCCGTGATCGTTCCGATGACGCCGGCGGCCGCCGCGTCACCGCAACCGCCATCAACGCAGTCACCGCGCGAGCTCGGCGACGAGCTTCGCATCCCCTTCGGCGACGAGATGCGCGGCTCATCGAGCAGCGCCCCGCCGCCTGCCCCGCCGCCTGCCCCGCCGTGGTCGCGCGAGCTCGGCGACGACATGCGCGTCCCGCTGATCGGCGATCAGCTCCCAACCGTCGAAGTGCACGACGACGTGCGCGTCCCGTTTATCGGCGATGACCAGGCAACCGCGATGCCCCGCCGCGACACGCGTGCGCCGCTGACCGAGACGCCGATTCGCGAATCGAGCAGCGGTGCCTTCGATCCCTACGCGGCGCGCGCCGACGTCCCGATCCTGTCCGAGCGCGTCCACGGCAAGCGCCTGGTCTGGCTCGACAACGCCGCGACCACGCAGAAGCCTCGCGCGGTGATCGATCGGATCGCGCACTTCTACGAGCACGAGAACTCGAACGTCCATCGCGCCGCGCACGCCCTCGCCGCTCGCGCGACCGATGCGTACGAAGGTGCGCGCGAGACCACGCGCAAGTTCCTCAACGCGCCCTCCGCGAGCGAGATCATCTTCGTCCGCGGTGCGACCGAGGGCATCAACCTGATCGCGAAGACCTGGGGCAAGCGCCACGTCGAGCGTGGCGACGAGATCCTGATCACCCACCTCGAGCACCACGCGAACATCGTGCCGTGGCAGCAGTTGTGCGCCGAGGTCGGCGCGACGCTGCGGGTCGCGCCCGTCGACGACCGCGGTGACGTGATCCTCGAGGAGTACGAGCGGCTGATGTGCTCGTGCACGAAGCTCGTCGCGTTCACCCAGGTCTCGAACGCGCTCGGCACCGTCACGCCGGCGCGCGAGATGATCGAGATCGCACATCGCTGGGGCGCGACCGTCGTGCTCGATGGCGCGCAAGCGGTCTCGCACATGCCGGTCGACGTCCAGACCCTCGACTGCGACTTCTACGTGTTCTCCGGTCACAAGGTGTTCGCACCGACCGGCATCGGCGCGGTGTTCGGCAAGCGCGCGCTGCTCGAGGCGATGCCGCCGTGGCAAGGCGGCGGCAACATGATCGCGGACGTCACGTTCGAGCGCACCGTGTATCAGGCGCCGCCGTGGCGGTTCGAAGCCGGCACCGGCAACATCGCGGACGCCGCCGGGCTCGGCACCGCGCTCGACTACGTCATGCGGATCGGCATGCCGACGATCGAGCGCTACGAGCACGAGCTGCTCGGCTACGCGACCGAGCAACTCGCGACCGTGCGCGGCCTGGCCGTGATCGGCACGCCTCGTCACAGGGCCGGCGTGCTGTCGTTCGTGCTCGATGGCAAACGGACCGAAGACGTCGGTTCGGCGCTCGACAAAGAGGGCATCGCGGTGCGCTCGGGGCACCACTGCGCGCAGCCGATCCTCCGCCGGTTCGGCGTCGAGAGCAGCGTCCGTGCATCGCTCGCTTTCTATAATGTTCGCGAGGACATAGACGCGCTGACCGAGGCCTTGCGCCGGATCCAGGCATCCGTTTAAACAGATCCGTTTAAACAGACTCCTTGCTAACCATAACGGTCTCCGTTATAACGGAACCATGGTTACCGAGGTCACTGTCGACGAGCTCACGGCCCTGGTTTCGACCCGGAACGTCGATCTGATCGACGTCCGTGACCCTTCGGAATGGGAGACCGGCCACATCGCAGGCGCGCGGCTCGTTCCGCTCGATCAGCTGCGCGCTGACCCGGACGCCGCGCTGGTCCGCGATACCACGATCGTCTTCATCTGCGCGAAGGGCGTTCGCAGCATGTCGGCTGCGAAGCTCGCCGAGCGCTTCGGCTACGAGCATGTCTACAACCTGGTCGGCGGGACCAAGGAGTGGGCGCGCTCGGGTCAGCGACTCGTCGTCGATCGCGCCGCTGCGTAAGCCTCCTAGGTCGGGTTCGTGCCGGTCAACGTCTTCGCGATGATCCGGCGCTGGATCTGGCCGGTGCCCTCGAAGATGTCGTAGATCTTCGCGTCGCGGTACAGCTTCTCGACCATGTGGCCCGGCTCGAGCGCTTCTTCGCCGAGCAGCACCATCGCGCGCGACGTCACCCATTGCGCGGTGCGCGCCGCGTGGGCCTTCGCCATCGAGGCCTCGGCGACGTTCTCGAGATGATGATCCGCGAGCCACGCCGCGCGATGCGCGAGCATGCGCGACGCCGTGATCTCCATGTTCATCTCGGCGAGCTCGAACATGATGTGCTGATGCGCCGCCATCGGCGTGCCGTGCAGCGAGCCGCCCTGGATGCGGTCGAGCAGGAGCTCGTACGCGGCGCGCGCGATGCCGACCGCTTGCGCGGCGACCACCGGACGCGTCGAATCGAGCATCTTCTTGGTATCGGCGAGGCCACCCGTGGTCTCGCCGGAGCCACCGAGCATCATGTCCTGATGGACGCGCACGTCCTCGAAGTGAACCTGCGCGGTCTCCGACGCCCGGATGCCGAGCTTGGTCTCTTTCTTCCCCGGCACGAGGCCCGGGGTGCCGCGCGCGACGATGAAGCCGCGCACGCCGGCGCGCCCCGCCGCCGCGTCGGTCTGCGCCCACACGACGTAGACGTTCGCGGACTGACCGTTCGTGATCCACTGCTTCGAGCCGCGGATCACGTAGTGACTGCCGTCCTTGGTCGCGACGGTCTTGAGGCCCGAGATATCCGACCCGGTGCCGGGCTCCGAGAGCGCCATCGCCGCGACGAAGACGTGACCTTTCTCGTCCTCCCCGGTGAGCAGACGCTTGAACTCGGCCTTCTGCTCGTCGGTCCCCATCCGCGACACCGGCGAGGCCGCGAGGCCCGAGCCACCGATCGAGAGGCAGATGCCGGCGCAGCCCCACGCGAGCTCTTCGGAGCCCGCGACCGCGAGCCGCGCTTGCTGCTTCGGCTTCTTCGGATCGGGATCCTCGTCGACGCCGGTCAACTTCTTGCGACCGTCGACGACCGCGGTCTGCGACAGGCCGAGCGATCCGGCGGACTTCATCAGGCCCCACGGCATCGACTCTTCGGCATCGTGCTTGATCGCGATCGGGCGAATCTGCTGCTTCGCGAACGCGTTCAGCATCTGCTTCACGCCGGAGAACAACGGGTTGTTGTGGAAGAGATCCATCTCAGGCCACCTTCTGTGCGAGGACGCGGCCGAGCCGCTCGTCGCCGTGAAGCGCTTCGAACGCGCGGGCATCGCGCATGAGTTTCTCGACGGGATAATCGTTGACGAAGCCGTAGCCGCCGAAGATCTGGACCGCGTCGATCGTCGCGCGCGTGACGCAGTCACCGGCGATCACGCGAGCGCGACTCGCGGTGTCGAACGCGGCGGGTTGTTGCTTGTCGAGCTGCCACGCGGCATGAAGCGCGAGGAGGCGCGCCGCGGCGGCCGTGGTCAGGGCGTCGTCGCGCAATCGGATCAGCGATTCGAACCGACCGATCGGCTGGCCGAACTGGATGCGCTCGGCCGCGTACTTCTCGGCGTACTCCATCGCACCGACGGAGACACCGACGGCACGCGCCGCGAGCGACGTCCGCGCCCACGCGAGGACCTCGGCGATCGCCGCCGGATCGCGCGACAGGACAAACTCCGCCGGCACGCGATGCGCTTCGAGCTGCGCGGTCGCCCAGCGCGCGGCACGCCAGCCCGACGGCGTGATCGCGGTGCGCCGGAGGCCCTCGGTCGAGACCAACGCGAGCACACCGTTCGCGGCGAGCAGCACGTGCGAGGCGGTCGCGAGCGCCGGCGCCGGGCCGAGCTTGCCGGAGAGCCGCAGGTCGTTGCCCTCGGCCGTCACGGCGACGTTGCCGCGCGAATCGTGGATGAACGTCGCGAGGCCACCGGCGGCGAGCGCGGCGAACAGCGCCTGCTTCGCGGCGGCACTGCCCCACTTGCCGACCGCGAGGGCCGGCTCGACGTTGCACTCGAGCAACGCGGCGAGCGCCGCGCACCCGCGACCGAGCTCGTAGCCGCGCAACGCGCGCGTGGTGTGCGAGTAGTCGCCGTCGAGCATGCCGCCGGCATCGGCGGGCACCGCGTCGAGGAAGAACCCGAGCTCGCCCGCTGCATGCGTGAAGCGATCGGGGGGAGCACCGGCACGATCGGCATCGCCGGCCCAGCCGCGAAGGTCGCGGTCGGAGAACCGGCGCACGGTTTCGACGATCAATTGTTGGTCGTCATCGAGTGCGAAATCCATGGGCCGATCTGTACCTCGAAAACAGTCAGTATGGACTGTAAAAACCTTGTTACGCGAAGCCGACGGCAGTTGCTAGCCTGTCGGCGTGAGCAAGGCGTTCACCAAAGAGGACTCGGACGTGCCGGAGCCGCCGCTGCGCAAGCGCGGCATCCCCGTGCCCGAGCTCAACTTCATGACCGCCGTTGGGGTCGCGGCCGCGCGCGCCGAGCTCGAGTCGCTGTCGCGCGCCGGCGGCGATCCGGATCGCGTGCACGAGCTCGCCGCGCACCTCGCGACCGCACAGATCCACGAGCCAACCCAGCGCGACGAAGCCGGCATCGGCGCGACCGTCGTGGTCTCCAACGAGGCCGGCAAGCGCAGCACGTATCGGATCGTCGGCGCGATCGAAGCCGAGCCGAAGCGCGGCTGGCTCGGCTGGCAATCACCGCTCGCCGAGACACTGTTCGGTGCCCGGGTCGGCGACTCGGTGGTGCTACCGAACGGCGACGAGGTCGAGGTCATCTCGGTCGGGTACTGATGTGGCCCGCCCACGTCCTCACGTTGGTGCGCCTTCCGCTCGCGCTCGCGATCGCCCTCGCCTACGGCCGCCCGGCGCTCGTCGTCGCGCTGATCGTCGCGGCCGCGGCGAGTGACGCCGCCGATGGCAACGTCGCGCGCAGGTTGAAGCGTCGCGGCAAGACCTCTCCGGATATCGGCGGCTGGCTCGATCCCCTGGTCGACAAGATCTTCGTCGCGATCGTGCTCGCCGCGATCGTGTGGCACACCCGCGACGTGGTCGTCGTCGCGCTGATCGGTGCGCGCGAATTGCTCCTCGTGCCGCTGCTCGCGATCTACCTCGCAGTGCGCGAGGACCGCCCTCGCCTCCAGGCCGACCCGGTCGGAAAGCTGGCGACGATCGCTCAGTTCGTCGCGCTCGCGATCGCGGTCGCGCACCCCGCGTGGGCGCTGTGGCCGGCGCTCGCCGCCGCCGCGTGCGGCCTCGCCGCGGTCGCCCACTACATCGTCCGGCTACATTAGGAGCGGAATCCCCAACCAGCCTAGTGCACCAGCGGGATCACGTTAACCTTCACGGAACAGCGAGTTAGTCGTTCAGTTCATGAATGCGAGCTCGATGCATTCGTTCGCGATGTCGTCTTCGTAGAGTCCGCCCGGCACGGTCAGGCACAGCTTGTTCCAGCCGTTGATCAGCGGCACGTCGACGGTCGCGGTGCCGGTGCCACTCATCACGTCCGGCAGGTACACGAGCACACCGCGCTGATCGAGCCGCGACAGCTTGAATGCGATCTGACTCGGCAGCCGGAGGTCGATCGCGAGCGTGTGTTGATCGGTGATCACCGGCGTGAAGATCGCGAACGCGGGTCCCTGCTGCGCGCTCGCGACGCTGCCGAGCGCGGCGTCGACCCGCACGCGACCGGGCGAGCCCGCGTTCGTTGCGAGCGACGAACCACCGAGGCCGCCGGTGACATCGACCGAAGCGACCGCGAGCGTGTGCCCGGTTCGCAGGATCACGAGGCCACCCGCACCGCCACCACCGGTCGCGCCGGTTCCCGCGGTGCCCGCACCACCGAGTGCGGTCAGCGCGGCGGTCGTGAGGTCGCCTTCGGCGTGAAGCTCGAGCGTTCCGCCCCCGGCTCCGCCCGAGCCACCGTTGCCCGGCAACAAGTACGTGCTGCCACCGTTGCCGCCGCCGCTCGCGACGTTCGCCGGATCGCCATAGCTCGCGACGTAGCGATCGCCGACGATCGGTCCACCGGTGCCGGGGCCACCATCTCCGCCCTTGGCCGAGAAGCCCGCGCCACCACCCGGCGTCGGGACGCCCGCAGCCGACGCCGCATCGGCACCTGCACCGCCGTCACCGGGACACGCGCCGAGTGCGAGCGGCGGACCGCCGTTGCAACCGCCGGCGCCCGGTGCCGTCGTGAGCGCATCCGCGTGGAACGCTGCGAGCGAGATCGACGACATCGAATGGATCGTCACGCGCGGTCCGCCCGTCGGCAGCGAGCCGGCGGCGGCGAGCGCGACCCGCGAATACCGCTGTTGCGTCGGCGGCAGTTGCGTCACCGCCGTGAGCTCGTCGAGCGCGACCTCGGTCCACGCGATCGTCGTCGTGAACCCAGCCTCGGTGATCGTGATCGTCAGCGGCACGCCGACCCCCGCGCCGAGCGTCGTCATGATGTTCGCCGTGATCGGCACCGCGAGCGAGTTGGCATCGGCGGCCACCACGACCATGCCGAGCGTGAGATCCGCGATGTCACCGGCGTGGGTCGGCGCGATCGCGACGGTGGCACCGCTCGCGAAGTTCACACCGCGGATCGTGAGCACCGCCGGGCGACTGTTGTCGACCCCTTGACCCTCGTAGATCACCGGCGGTTGCAGATCAGACGCGTGCACCATGCTCGGATCCGCCGTGACGTACGGTGTATCGACCGGTGCATCGGCGAAGCCACCGTCGTCGGACCCGCGACCATCGCCCGCGTGGATCTTGCTGGGGTCGTAGATCAGCGAGCAACTGGCCAGCAGCACGAGCACGAGGATCTGCTGCATCGCTCACTATACGCTTCCGTCGAGAAATCCACGACCCTCGTACGCCTACGTACGCGAGGTAGGAGCAGCTAGGAGCAGCTATCTCGAGCGCGCGGCGTTCGCTGCGCTGCCGAGCCCCGATCGTAGTGCATCGCGCCGAACGCGTTCCCCTCGGAATCGGCAAAGAACCTTCAGCTGCGCACGCTCGAGCGCTGCTTTCTCGCACAGACCGGGCTCGCGATCGGTGCCTGGCGCCGCGAGGTCCGGACGTTTCACGCCCTGCGCTTGCTCGTGATCAACGCGCCGAGTAACCGACGCTGGCTGATAGAGAACGATCATATTCTGGGAAGCTGCGACGACTTGCGATACTTTTGCTCCCGGCATGGCAATTGCGCTGGGTATTGACCTGGGGACCACGAACTCGTGCGCGGCGGTCGCAACACCGACCGGCGTCGAGTTCATCCTGGGCTCGCGCGCCGAGCGCATCCACCCGTCGGTGGTGGCGTTTCCGGGCAGCGGCGGGGTGGTGGTCGGCGCCGATGCGAAGCGCTACCGGCTGACCGAGCCCGGCAACGTGATCCACTCGGCGAAGCGGTTCATCGGCCAGAACATCCGCGCGCCGCTCGTCCAGCTCGCGCTGACCGGCGTCCGCTACAAGGTGACCGAAGGTCCAAATCAACAGCCGATCGTGACCGTTCGCGATCGCCGGATGACGATGCCGGAGATCTCGTCGCACGTGCTGCTCTACTTGAAGCGCTGCGCGGAGCGTCAGCTCGGCACCGCGATCAGCGACGCCGTGATCACCGTGCCCGCGAACTTCACCGACGCGCAGCA
>JBDTJY010000236.1:0-12563 GCA_039935615.1 Kofleriaceae bacterium | reverse complement strand
CGTCGACGAAGCTCCAAGTCAGATGTGGCGCCCGGCGCCCGGGATGACGCCACCCGCGGGTCATGCCAAGTGTCCGTGCGGGAGCACGAAGCGCTATCGCGATTGCTGCCGCAACGCGATGTCGTGAGTTGTCACGAGCCGATCGACGCGAACAACCCACGCAACTTGGTCTCCGTCGTCGAGTCTTCGCGTAGTTCGAGGAGTGGCAGCAACTCGCTCCAGATCAGCTCCTGATCCAAGCGAGCCTGTCGCACGAGGATCCCGCGTAGGTCGCCCCAGTCCTTGTCGCGACCGGCAAACGCCTTGTGAACCACCAGATCCTCGGCGGAACACGTCGTGATCGATTCACGACCAGAGATCACAAATTGGGATGCGCGTTCGACGGAGCGTTCTTCGAACGGCATCGCGCCGAGCGCGATATCGATGGCAACGCCGTTGCTCGCGAGGAGTAGCAGCGTCCGATGATCAAGGGCAAACGCGCGCGCATCGCTGATTCGGCCGCGAAATGACCCGAGTAGCGCATCGACGTAGGGCGCTTCGCCTCCGAAACCGGTGATGACCGTCAGGTCGACATCGGCGGTCATTCGCGGTTGGCCCCAGCGCTGAACCGCGACGCCACCGATGAAGCAGAATCGAAAGCCAGCTGCCTGAACGACACGTTCGACTTCGAGCGCAGCCGCAAAGATCGGATTCATCGACGGTAACGAGCAAACAGACGTTGCTGATCGACGAATCCTGATGTTGCTCGCCGCAGTTCAACGAAGGCGTTCATTGGCATCGCCGAGAGCAACGCCTCGGACTGCTGTAGCGCCGCCGTCGTGTCGAGCTGGCGCAGCGCCGCATCTTCGAGCACAGCGACCGCGACCGCTCCGGTCTCGCGCTGGTGCAGCCAGGCGCGTGCGTGCGACGGAAGAGCCATACGGCGAGGATACTGTGGATCGAGGCCGATGGAGGTCGAGATCGTCAGTTCGACGAGATCCTGGCTCAGTCGGATTCGGAGTCGCTGTCCGCGGACGCCGGGTCGGCCTTCGCACGATTGAGCGCGCGTGGCGGCAACAGCTCCGGCTCGGTCTGCACGGGTGCCGCCATGAAGATCGCGGCGTCGAGCTTCTTGAACGAGCGCTTCTTGTACCAGGCGAGCGCGTTCTCGTTATTTTCGGCGACCTCGAGCACGAGGTGGTTGAGCCCGTGTACGCGCGCGAGGTGATGCAGTTGCTCGAGCACGAACGAGCCGACGCCCTTGCCGTTGTATTGCGGGTGCACCGCGAGCTCGTCGACGAACAGCGGGCGCATCTCGCGCTTCTCGAAGTAGCGCGGGTTGATCCAGTTGTCGGAGCCGGTGACTTCGTAGCTGCACTCGGCGTACGCGACGATCTCGTTGCCGATCTCGAACAGCAGTTGCTCGATGCCTTCGACTTCGAAGACTTCTTCGAACCGCTTGCGCGATCGCGGGCGCTGGTACTCGACGGTCTCGGCGTTGACCTCGCGAAAGCTGACCTTGAGAAAGTCCCAGACGTCGCCGATGTCGCGACGGGTCATGTGACGCACGTTGATCAGCGGGCCGGTCGGCTTGGCCTTCTTGCCCTTCGCATGCTTCGGCGCAGGCGCGACTCTGGTCACGCTTTGCGAACCGGTTTTGCGGGGATTGCGCGCTCGCGCCATCGCCGGGAGCAGACCGTACCTGCGGGTACCTCAGCAAGCGGCAGGAGCGTAAAAAGCGAGGCTGCTCACATAGTTGTCGTTTTTCGAGCAACTGCAGGGCGAGTTGATCGATAAGATATCTATGGGCGTGATCAAGTTCGGTGTCGTTGTTCTCGTGGCGGGTCTGGCGGCGTGCGGATCCCAGAAGGTCGATCAATGCGACAAGGATTCGGACTGCACGAACATCGCGTACCCGTTCTGCGACGTGAATGGTGAGTACTCGCCGTCGGGCGGTGAGGCTCACGTGTGCACCGTGCCCCCATCCGACTGTCCGGTCGATCGGTGCGGCTGTAGTCCAGGCGCGACGACATGTGATGGCGATCAGGAAACGACGTGCAACGTGGATGGAAAATCGACGACCACATCCACTTGCTCGTTGGGCTGCGCGGACTCCAAGGATCACTGCCTTGCATTCGAGCCTAGCAACGGGCTTGGCCCAGCCATGGCGGCTGCCGGCAACGAACACGACGTCGTGTTTCCCACATCGATCCGCATCAACACAGACACCGGAATGGTGTTCGACACTGCAAATGCTCCGGTGCAGGTCACGTCTCTCGTCTCGGGAAACATTCGCGTCTACATCGCGCACTCGTTCGTGCTCTCCGATGTCACGGTAAGTGGAAGCAAGGCGCTGGCCTTCGTCGCGCCCGGACTGATCTCCCTCGGCGGAACGATCCTCGCGAGCGCAAGCGGGACAACCGCCGGCCCCGGCGCCGGAGGTGGTGGCGATTGTGTTGGTACGTTTGGCTCAGCAGGCGGTGGTGGCGGCAATGGCACTGCAGGTGGCGCGGGGTACACACCTGCGCTCGGGGGCAACACATCAGTAGCGGGCGGGCTGCTACAAACCGCGTTCGCTCCACTCCAAGGTGGATGTTCAGGCGGAGGCGCGTCGGCGGGCGCTGGCGGCGGCGCGCTGCAGTTCGATTCGTTCGTCAAGATATCCGGCGCGTCGACCGCCACTATTAATCTCGGAGGGGGAGGAGCCGATGCGACGGAACATGACGGCGGCGGCTCAGGCGGAACGGTTATCTTCGAGGCGCCCACGGTGATCATCGGGGGCGGGATATTCGCGAACGGTGGCGCCGGAAGCGCTTGCGGCATTTCGGGCCCGAATGGAACAGCAACGGTCAGTCAGGCTGTTGGCCCGTCATGCGGGAACCAGGGACATGGCGGAAACGGTGGCACGGGGACTGTCGCGCCGGGTGCTGGTGGTGGACCAGTGGACAGCGCGGGCGGCGGTGGCGCTGTGGGACGCATGCACGTGTCCACTCTCGACGGTACGTACTCGACGGGTGCTGGCGCGATCGTAAGCGCGGTAACGACGACGGATTCATTGATCCTGAAGTAAACTGCCGGCAAGCACGAGCAAACTAGCGAGGTTCGCGACGACCGATGCTCAGTTGCGAGTCAGCATCGTTGAGACTGATGCGTCGTTAGTGCTCGAGAACTCAGGATCCGACACGCGCTACGAGTTGTGTGATGCGCTCGACGAACGCCGCCTTGTGATGGCGTTCGAACTCGGCCCACGTGGTGAACGTCGATGGGTCGGTCACGCGGTCGACGAAGATCTTGCCGAGCAGGTGATCGACTTCGTGTTGGTACGTGCCGGCCTTCAGGCCATGCACGACTTCGTCGATCGCATTGCCGCGGCGGTCCCATGCCTGGACACGGACGTGAAGGTTGCGCTTCACGAGGCCGCGTAGATTAGGCACCGACAGGCAGCCTTCGTAGTTGTCGAACTGTTCGGCATCCACTGGCGTGAGCACCGGGTTGATGAGGATCGTGAGAGGGATGTTCGGCTTGTACGGGTAGCGGGGGTTGTTGCGCACTTCGATCGCGCAGATCGCGATCGGTTCGTAGACTTGTGTGGCAGCAAGCCCCGCACCGTCGGCGTCGTGCATGGTCTCGACGAGATCTTCGATGAACTCTTGCGTCGTCGGCGCAGCGAGCTCTTCGCGCGTGAGCTGGCGAGCGACCTGACGAAGGACCGGATGTCCGATCTGAGCGATCTTTCGGATGGCCATTCTTTGCGCACTGTAGCGCATCACCCCGCGTATCCGAGTCGCATGTGGGGTCAGCGGATGCGAGCGGTGAGAGGTGCGCTCGAGTGTGGATCACGCGTAGTGTGCGCGCCCGGAGGGCTATGCGTTTTTCTCGACTCGCCAGTTCTATGTTTGTCGTCGGTGTTTCGGGCGCTGCCACGATCATCGCGTGCGGTAGCAGCGGTGGTGGTAACAGTACCCCCGACGCAAAGGTGTTCAAGGATGCCTCCGGCTCCGGCTCGGGATCAGGCTCCGGTTCGGGCTCGGGTTCCGGTTCGGCTACCGGGAACGGCGCGCACCTCGACGATATTTGCGGTGGTAGCGCTCAGACTCCGTGTGCCGCCGGAGATACCTGCGTGGTGATCGCGGCACTAGGGTCCAACAATGGCTACTGCACGCCCGATTGCGGCGGTAGCAACGCGGTCTGCTCCAATGGATACACCGGACCGGCCGGCGGCCAAGAGGTCTGCGCGCTAACGTCCGGGTCGGCGACCACTCCGAATGGATGTGCCGTCATTTGCACCGATGTCTCGCAGTGCAAACCGAACATGGCCTGCGTCGTCGCCTCGGGAACTACGAAGATCTGCTATCCGACCCAGTAGGTCGCGCGACTTCGACGGCGTCTGCACCGATCGCTTGCTCGATCGAGTCGAGCCCCGCTGCACGAACGTGTGCGGCGAGCTCGCGCTGGACGCGGCGCGGCCACAGGGGCCCGCCGTAGATGAAGCCGGTGTACGCCTGTACGAGTGTCGCACCGGCTCGAATGCGCGCCCACGCATCGTCGCCGTTCTCGATCCCTCCGACGGCGATCAGCGTCAGCTTCGTTCCCGTGCGAGCGCGAATGCGGCGCAAGACGTCGAGCGAGCGCTGTTTGAGCGGTGCGCCGGAGAGCCCACCCGCACCGAGTTTCTCGACGCGCGCGGCGGGCGTCACTAGCCCGCTGCGCGCGATCGTCGTGTTGGTCGCGATGATCCCGTCGAGGCCGAGCTCCACTGCGAGATCGGCGACCGCATCGATGTCTCCATCGGCAAGGTCGGGCGCGATCTTCACGAGCAGCGGGACGCGTCGCATGGGCGACGCCAGATCACAGGCAGCGCGCACGGCCACCAACAACGGCCGAAGCTTCTCGGCAGCCTGCAGATCGCGCAAGCCGGGCGTGTTCGGCGAGCTGACGTTGACGACCAGATAGTCGGCGAGCGGCGCGAGCGTGGTAGCGCTCTCGCTGAAATCGGCGATCGCTTCGCTCTCGGCGACGCGCTTGGTCTTACCGATGTTGATCCCGATCGTTCCCGTCGGCCGCCGCGCGAGACGTGCCGCCGCCGCGGACGCTCCGCGATTGTTGAAGCCCAGCCGATTGACGAGCGCACGATCCCGCGTCAGCCGGAACATGCGCGGCTTGGGATTCCCCGGTTGCGCTTCAGCGGTGACGGTGCCGACCTCGACGAATCCGAAGCCCAGCGCGAGCAACGACGAAACGCCGGCGGCGTTCTTGTCGAATCCAGCAGCGAGGCCGAGCGGACCGGGGAGCTCGCGACCGAATGCGTGAACGCGCAGCGCAGGATCGCGCGGCGCGAGCATGCGAGTCATCACGGCGCGCACGCCGGGCACCGCGGTCAGCGCGCGCAGCAGCGCGAACGACACACGATGTGTGCCCTCTACCCGAAGCCGAGAGAGCACGAGCCAATAGACGAAGCGGTACATCGCCGGCACCAACGGTATCGCAGACAGCGCTGGGGGGTGGCGGTGCTGCAGCGTCGACTGACCGAATGTGAGCGCCGAACTTCCTGGCTATATTGGCGTTGGCTGTCGAGCAGCTTCTCAAGGCAATTGTCGACGAGCTGTTGTCGACGACAAACCGGCTGTCGTTGCCGTCGAAGTCGACGTACTGGAACGTGAGCCTCGCAACCGACCTACTGAATGTGGCTCGGGTCGCGCGACGTAGAGGCCCGCCGCTGTTCGATCCGAACCCTGGTCGTGTAGATGATCGCGCCGAGACCACACGTGGTGAAGTCGGCATCGTCAGGGCAACGTGTCCGAACCGATATCAGCGCCGGCGAATTCGGTCAGGCCGTACCAGAACTGTGTCGGGAAGCGTGTCCGCGTCGAAGTAGTCGACATGCGAGCCGTGGCGCCGACCTCATATGATTCGCACAGCGAACTGCGATGCAGTGCAACATCCGAAACGCAAAATGGCCCGAGAGAATCTCTCGAGCCGGTTCGCGAGACGATGCGTGTTAGCTACTGGTGACGGCGCGACAGGATGAAGTGATGGATCTTTCCGCCGGCGACCGGCGGACCAACTTCTTGTCCTTGGAACGTCGGAGCAACAGCCTTGAGCTGCTTGCTGAACGAGATGCTGGAGGCCATCGACTCACACGAGCCGCCCGAACCATCATCGTTCGCTGCGGTGAACTGGTTGTTGGCCAGGTTCACGTGCACGAAGTCGAGGCTCGAGAGCGTGCCGGTCATCGCGCTGCCGGCCGCGCCTTCTGCGGTCAGCGTCAGCGAACCGGAGAACGCGAGGTACTGCTCGCTCGCCAGGTACGCTGCGGGAATCGACGTGGTGTTGCCCGGAAGGGCCGGCCACAGCACGATCTGCAGCGTGTTGTCCATCGTCGGGTCGATGGTGTACGTGCCCGCGTTGATGCCAGCGGCGAACATGCCGGAGCCACCTTGAACGAGGAGCATGTCCATCAGGTCGACGGTATCGGCGCTGCCGGTTCCCGACCCGGTGTGCGCGAGCACGGCCTGGACTTCTTGAGAGTGCTCGGGGAACATGGCTCCGCCTGCCGGCGTGTCGCCCGCGTAGACGCCCGAGCCGAGACTCGCCGCCGCGTACGTGCTCGGCGCCTTGCAGCCAGCGGCCGGCGGCGCGTCGAGGAACGTCTTCGCGTCGATGACGGTGACCTTTTTGCTATTGGCGTCGTCACCACCACAAGCAAGGAGCGGGAGACAGGCGAGGGAGAGTAGAGATAACTTCTTGCGCATGGATAGACCTCGGTAGGAGTTCGGCGACCATAAACAAAGCCGGGTCGAGATGGAATGGTCAAATGCTGACCAAATGTGCTTCGTGGGCGTCGCAGTATCCTCAGTACCGTGACCGACTTCGCGTTCGCCACCTGTCTCCCCGGCATGGAGCCCGCCTTGAAGCGCTCGGTTGCTCGTGATCGTGCGAACTTACGCTTCGCCTATTCCCGCCCGGGACTCGTGACGTTCCGGTCAGACGGTACGTTCACACCCGACGAGAAATCTCCGACGGCGTTCGCCTGGGTGTGGGGGCGATCACTCGGACCTGCGCGCGACCCCGCGGACGCGGCGCACCAGCTCGAGCGGCTCGGCGCGCAGCGCGTCCACGTGTTCGCGCGCGAGCCCGAGACCACGACCGACCTGGCGCCCTGGCGCGCTGCGATCGATTTACCGACGGGGAAAGCCCAACCGGGCGAGCTCGTCGCCGATGTGGTCGTCGCGCCCGACGAACCGGCGTGGCTCGGCCTGCATCGCGCCGACGCGAACCATCTGCCGTTTCCCGGCGGTGCGATTCCGATCGACGTGCCGGCCGATTCACCGTCGCGCGCGTACGCAAAGATCGAAGAGGCGATCGCGTGGCGCGACCTGCCTGTCGTAGCCGGGCAGGTCGCGTTGGAGATTGGCTGCGCGCCGGGCGGAGCGCTACTAGCCCTCGCGCGGCGCGGCCTCGACGTGTGGGGCGTCGACACGGCGGATCTCGCGCCGCAGGTGCTCGGCCTGCCGAACGTCCACCATCTGCGTACGAAGGTCGGCGCGCTCCGGTTCGAGGAGCTTCCGGCGCACGTCGATTGGCTGCTGCTCGACGTCAACCTCGCACCGCAGGTCGCGCTGCACGAGGTCTCGCGGTTGATGCCGCGGTTGAAGATGCTGCGCGGCGCGGTGCTGACGCTGAAGCTCAACGACTGGGCGTTCGTCGACGAATTGCCGCGGCTTGCCGAGCGAATTCGCGCCATGGGGTTTGCCGACGTACAGATGCGGCACCTGCGGTCGAACCGCCGCGAGGTTTGCGTCGTCGCTCGGTGAAGCGCAACCGGTATCTCGTCCGATCGCGATGGAATCGGCATCGCTCGCGACAGGGTTCGCGTGGCAAACTGTCGGTGATGGCGGCGACTCAGGATCTCTCGAAGTTCACGGGCAAGGAGTATCTCGCGCTCGAAGCCGTCTCCGAGGTGCGGCACGAGTTCAACGGCGGGCAGATCTTGGCGATGGCGGGAGCCGAGCTCGGGCACAACCAGATCGCCCAGAACGTCCGCGCGGAGCTGACGTTCGCGTTGCGTGACCGCCCGTGTCGGATCCTGAGCAGCGACCAGCGTGTCAAGGTCGAGGCGATCGGCGAGTACTTCTATCCGGACGTGCTCGTGACGTGCCTCGATCCCCAGCTCGTCGATCCGAGGCCGCAATCGCTGGTGAACCCACAGGTCATCGTCGAGATCTTGTCGGAGACGACGCAAGCCTACGACCGCGGTGCCAAGTGGGTCGCCTACCGGATGATCGCGACGCTCACCGACTATGTCCTGGTGTCGAGCGTTCGCCGCGAGCTCGAGCACTATCAGCGCCGGCCAGATGGGACCTGGACGCTGCAGACGTTGGTTGGCGACGGCAGTTGCACGCTTGCCAACGAGGTCGCGCTCGAGCTCTCCAGGTTGTATCGACTCGTACCTGGCCTCGAATGACCGCGCTGCGAGCTACGTGTGGGTCGGCAACGTGGTGTCGTGACCGAGCGTCAGGAAGCCCAGCACCATGGCGACCGCTTGCTCCGCGATGCGATGGGCGTCGATCTCGCAGGTTCGCGAGCTGACCGCTTCGACCACGCCGTGGATCGCGTGCACGATCACGAACGCGGCCGCATAGGCGTCGGTGAACGCGAGGTCGCGCCGGCGCGCGAGGAAGTCGGTGATCAGCTCGACGTGCTGATCGAGTGCGCGGCGATAGCGCTCCTGGCCACCCGCGGCACTGCGCCACTCGATCAACCAGCGATGGATCGGACGCTGCGCCTGTTTCGCGGCGAGGAGTGCGGTCGCGATCCGCACGAGCACCTCGGTGATCGGGAGGGCGTCGCTGGACGCGGCCGAGTGTGTCCTCGGCATACCGATCTTGTAGCGCGCCGACGAGTGCCTCTTTGTTTGGAAAGTATTGGTACAGGCTGCCGATGCCGACGCCGGCGAGCTCCGCGACGCGGTTCGTGGTCAGTGCGGCCGGTCCATGCCTGTCGAGGATCCGCTCGCACGCGACCAGGATCGCGTCGACGGTCGCGGCGGCTTGTGGAGGAGCGGGCGACGGTTGACTCGACATGCTGGAGGTATCGTCCAGACTCGGTCGAAGTTGCTCGCCGTGTAAGTCGGCGAGGCGGTGCGGCTATCGCGCGTAGCTGAGCAGCGCACTCGGACGATGCGGCCGGCGCTCGCGCTCGGCGTACGCCTTGTCGAACTCTTCGGTCGTGTAGCGCAGCCCGAGCGGCGGCGGAGGATCGATCTGAATGTACGCGTTGTCGCGAATTCGCATCGCACGGATCCTCGCGAGCACCGCATCGATCGACGACATCCCCGCACTGCGCCCGATCACGTCCAACGCCGCATCGAGCGCGCGGGGCGCGACCGGGATCCCGTTTTCGTCGTCGGTGCGGAACTCGCAGGCGGCGAGCGCGGCGCGCGCGATGCTCCACGACGGGCTCGTGATCGCCGACGTCAACTGCTCGAGGTTGCCGGCCTCGAGATCGCGGAAGGCCTGGCGCTCCATCGAGACCTCCGGCGAGTGACGAATCGGCGGTGCGGTCTGCGCGACGATGCAATCGAGCGTCTCCATCAGCTCGCGCGCGAGCTCGCCGTTCGGGCTGAGCCGGCCGGCCTCCTTCGCGTAGGGATGCGCGTCGACGTGGCGGCCCTGACCCGCGAGCGCACGCGCCATCGCGTGGAGACCGGAGACGCGAACATCCTTCGGACCCTTCTGCGCGATCAGTTGCTGCGCGATCTTCTCGCACTCGACGAAGTCGCCGAGCCGGTAGAGGCCGGTCGCGAGCACGACCAGGACATCGACGTCGGTCGAGCCGAGCTCGACCGCGCGCTTCGCCGCCTCGACGGCGACGGCGTCGTTGTCGGCCTTGGCCGCGGTGAGCGCGAGCAGCGCGAAGTCCTCGGCGGCACGGAACCGGCGCGCGGCGTAGCGCAGGATCGGGACGGCATCGTGATAGCGCTTGGCCTCGACCAGCATGCGGCCGACCAGCCGCGGGGCGTCGTTGCGATCGTGCGCGGCGAGCACGCGGATCGCCTCGAGCGGTAGACCGGAATTCGCGAGCGCCAACGCCAGCGCGCGACCGCGCTTTTGATTGCCGGGCTCGGCGGCGACCGCCCACCGCAGGTGCTGCACGGCGAGCTCGAGGTTGCCGGCCTCGACGAGCGCGAGCCCGGCATCGAACGCTTGATCGCCGTCGATCGGCGTCGTGATCCCGGCGAGCCGCCACGGCGCGAGCAGATCATTCAGCGCCGCCGGGCGCTCCTTCGCCGTCGCTGCGGTCATGCCGCGACACGCGGCCGCGAAGCCTTCTTTGGCTTTGCCGGCCGTCATCAGGCCGGCGGCCACCGCCAACCACGGCGCGGCGACGCCGGTCGGATTCGCGAGCGCCGCGGTCCAGTGGACGTCGAGGTTCGCCTGCGCCGGTGCGGTGCGCGCGGCCGCGACCGACCACGCGAGGGTGAGGGTGCCGGCTTCGACGCCGCGCGAGCAGCGCTCGAACAACCGCGCCGCCGGCTCGTACTGCGAGAGATCGACCGCGAGGTCGCTCGCCATGCGGACCTCCCAGCCGATGCGCTCGTCGCCGCGCAGCAGGCGCGCGACCGTCGGCAGGCCCGAGAGAAAGTTGTCGAGGTACGCACCGTGCTCGGCCTCGAGATCGAACGCGCGCTCGATCCGCATCAGCCACGTATCGAGCAGCCACTCCGGCGCGGCGCCGAGCCGCTCGACGAGCGCGAGCAACGCGCGGATCGCCGGGGGCTCGATCTGATAGCGCGAGCGGCGCACGAGATGCAGCGCCTCGGTCGCGATGTGGCGGTAGGCGCCCGCGATCGGCGACGGCGCCACCGACGCCTCCGCGATGTACTGGACGAGCGCGACGCCGAGCGCGAGCACGGCACCACTGGCGTGGGCATCGCGATCTTTGGCAGGCGGCACGAGCGGCGCCCACCACTCGGCGGCGAGGAGGTCGGCAGATTCCAGCGAATCGTCCTCGGGACGCGCGAGGCGCTGCAGGATCGCCGCGGCGGTCGGCTGCACCGCGGGCAGCGCGCCGATCAGGTCACTGACCCAGTGCGGGTCGAGCGTGATCGGCTTGGTATCGCCGAGCGCGCGCTGGACGATCGTCGACTGGATCCCGGGGACGAAGTCGGCGAGGTCGCGCGCCGCGAGCTGCGCGAGCCGCTTCGCACCGCGATCGAGCCGGCGCTCGATCACGCGCGTCCACTCCTCGGCCGGCCGGATCGCGGCGAGCCGGAACAACCGGTTGATCTCGGCCTCGTGGCGGCTCTGCGGCCGGCGGAGCTGGACGATCTGGATGTGATCGATCGCGTCGTCGAGCTTGCCGACGAGGATGCACGCGCGCGCCGCCGCGAGCCGCGCCTTGCCGTCACCGAGCGCGCCGTTGCCGTCGAGCCCGGCGCAGTGCTGGACCGCGATCTCCGCCTGATCCTCGCGACCGATCGCGACCAGCGACTCGATCATGATCATCGCGTCTTCTTCGTCGGTGATCCGCCCGCGCGCGAGCCCGCTGATCGCGCGCCCCGGGTCGCCGCGGTGGTAGCCCTCCCACGCGTACGACCGCGCGAGCAGGCCGGAGTCGGATTTCCAGTGCGAGATCCGCTTGAGCGCCCAGCCGAACGCTTCCTTGGTCGCGTCGTCTTGGGGTAGCCGCGCGAGCGCTTCGTCGGCGAGCTCGATCGCCTCGGCGAGCCGGCCGATATCGAGGTGGACGAACGCGAGCAGGAGCGCGGCGTGATGCGGCGCTTGCCAATCGTTCGGCGGCAGCTTGCCGGCCGCGGCGCGATCGTGGATCTCGCGGCAGCGGTACTGCGCCTCGGCGAACGCCTGCCCGGGGCGCCCGACCTGACGCAGCCGGCGCACGCAATCGAGGTGCGCCGCGCCGAAGTCTGGCCCCGCGACGGTCGCGCGATCCGCCCAGCGATAGCTCTCCTCGCGCCGCCCGACCTCGGCGAGCTGCAGCGAGTAGTTGTGGCAGGCGTACGGATTCGCCGGCATCAGGCTCGCCGCGATGCCCTGATGGCGCACGCCCATGTTCTCGAGCGGGCGATCGAGCGCGAACGGCTCGCCCCAGATCGACAGGTGCGGCTTGCCGTACATCGGCGCCTCCGCGACGAGCGGCAGGATCTCGCGGCGATCGATCGTGCCCTGCACGAGGTTCGTCACGTAGACGTTGCGCCGCGCGACCGGGTGGCCGGGCTCGATCTCGAGGATCTTCGGATCGACGGTGCGCGCCGCGTTGCCGGCGACCTCGGCGAGCACGCGCAGGTAGGGCACCGCGAGGCGCGGCAGCGGCGAGAACAGCGACGCCGGCAACTGCGTGTACTCGTCGCGCAGCGACAGCATCGCGTTCGCCTTCTTGAGCTTTTCGGCCGCGGCGCGCAGATCATCGGTCGAGAAATCCGGCAGCGACGCGACGATCGGCAACCGCCGCGCCTTCAACCACTGCACGAGGCACTGCGAGAGCTGTTGCGACAGCGGAAGGTCCGGGCTCGACGTCCACTCGTCGGTGATGCCGTTCGGCAACCGCGAGTGCAGCAGCGTCGC
>JBDTJY010000235.1:0-10906 GCA_039935615.1 Kofleriaceae bacterium | reverse complement strand
GACCGATGCCGCGGATGCCGTCGATCAGGCCGAGCGCGTCGCGCAGACCACTGCGCTGGCCCGGCGGCAGGTCGGTCTGCGTCGGGTCGCCGGTGATCACCATGCGCGCGCCGTAGCCCATGCGGGTGAGGAACATCTTCATCTGCGCGGGCGTGGTGTTCTGCGCTTCGTCGAGGACGATGAACGCGTCGTTGAGTGTGCGGCCGCGCAAGAACGCGAGCGGCGCGACCTCGATGATCTTGTCGGCCATCAGGCGCTGCAGCTTGTCGAGCTCGATCATGTCGCCGAGCGCGTCGAACAGCGGGCGCAGGTACGGATCGATCTTCTCCTCGAGCGTACCGGGCAGAAAGCCGAGCGACTCGCCGGCCTCGACCGCGGGACGGGTCAGGATGATCCGGCGGATCTGCTTGTCGAGCAGCGCGCGGACGGCGAGCGCCATCGCGAGGTAGGTCTTGCCGGTGCCGGCGGGACCGATCGAGAACACGATGTCGTTGCCGCGCACGAGGTCGACGTAGTTCTTTTGAGCGGCACCCTTCGGCGCGATCGGCCGACCGGTACGCGGCGCGAGGATGGTGTCGCCGAACACCGAGCCGATCGATGCGGTGCCCTCGCCTTGCAACAGCTTGACGGCGCGCACGACGTCATCCGAGGACAGCGCCTTGCCGGCGAGCGCGAGCGCGTAGAGCTGCTCGAGCGCCGACTTCGCGGTCTCGGTCGCGCGGTCGTCGCCCTCGATCGTGATCTCGTTGCCACGCAGGTGGACCTCGGCGCCCGCGGTGCGCTCGATCAGCTTCAACCGGCTGTTATTGCTCCCGATCAACGCCTGCAGCGCTTCGGGATCATCGAACGCTAGTTTTTCCCGTTTCATGGGTACCGGTGCCTTGGTCACGGAAGGAGCGGCGGTATAGCACACACGTGGAAACGCCAAAGCCCGTCCCCATGGCTCCCGGTTCGTCGCTCAGCCGGCTCGTCGAGATCATGGACCGCCTGCTCGCTCCCGATGGCTGCCCGTGGGATCGCGAGCAGACACTGGACTCGCTGCGGCCGTTCCTCGTCGAGGAGACCTACGAGGTGATCGACGCGCTCGCGCGCCACGACGTCGCGGGCCACTGTGAAGAGCTCGGCGACCTCCTGATGCAGGTGGTGTTTCACGCGGCGATTCGCCACCGCGAGGGCGCGTTCGACATCGATGCGGTGGTCAAGGCCATCTCCGACAAGCTCGTCCATCGCCACCCGCACGTGTTCGCGAATCAGCAGGGCATCGACACATCCGATCAGGTGCTCGCGCAGTGGGACGAGATCAAGAAGGCGGAGAAAGCGGCGAAGGGCGACCAGCCCAAGCGCGTGCTCGACGGCGTGCCGCTCGGCCCGGCGCTCACGCGCGCGCAAAAGCTGGGCTCGCGCTGCGGCAAGGTCGGCTTCGACTGGCCGGGCTGGCAGGGCTCGTTCGACAAGGTGAAAGAGGAAGTCGAAGAGGTCCGCGAGGCGATCGAGGCGAAGGACGCCGCGCAGCAACACGCCGAGCTCGGTGACCTGTTGCTCGCGTGCGTGAACCTTGCTCGCAAGATCCACGTCGACGCCGAGAACGCCTTGGTCGATGCGACCCTGCGGTTTCAGCATCGCTTCGAAGTCGTCGAGGACCTCCTCGGCGAGCGCGGCAAGACTCCCGCGCAATCGAACCTCGAAGAGATGGATGCGCTGTGGAACGAGGCGAAGAAGATCGTCTCGGCCCGCGATCTGGCGGGGCAAGAAAAGTGACCGTTTTTTAAGCATCCGCGATCGAACCGAGCATTCTTCGACGAGATCGCGTCGCCGTCCTGCCATCCGTCCACCACTTATCCACAGAACCGTCGGGTACTCCCGCGGGACTCCACACGAATCCAGCTCATGATGGCGGGCATTGACACCCCTCGGTGAGACGAGGTAAATGCCTGCTCCCCTTAGGAGATACTGACGTGGCGAACATTGCATCGGCGCAGAAGCAGAACCGGAAGATGATCCGTCATCGCGCGCGCAACCGCGCCGCGATGGGCGCCATCCGTACCGCCGTGAAATCGGCGCGTGCGGCGGTCGATGAAAAGAACGGCGACGCGCCGAAGCTCGTGAAGAAAGCGATCGCGACGATCGATAGCGCGGTGTCGAAGGGCATCCTCAAGCGGAACACCGCTTCGCGCTACATCTCTCGCCTCGCGACTCGCACGCCCGCCGCCGCCGCGTAACCGTCAGTTGTCGTCGTCGTCGCCGGACTGATCGGTGATGCCGTACTTGCGCAACAGCTTGTGCAGGTACTTGCGATCCATATCGGCGTCGCGCGCCGCCTTCGAGATGTTGCCGTCGGCGCGCTTGATCAGCCACGTCAGATAGCGCCGCTCGAACAGCTCGTTCCACTTCTCCTTGGTGTCGCGGAACGACACGCCGGGCTCGAACTCGATCTGATCGCGGAGCTGGACCTCCCTGGTCAGCGAGCCCGTGTGCTCCCCGAGCGGCGCGACCAGCATGCCCGGATCCGCACCGAGGGCGAGCGCTCGCTCGATCACGTTGCGGAGCTCGCGGACGTTGCCCGGCCAGTCGTGAGCCATCAGCGCGGCGCGCGTGGTGTCGGTCAGGTGCGCGCCGTCGGGCGCGAGCTTCTTCAGCATCGAATCGATCAACAGCGGGATGTCCTCGCGGCGCTCGCGCAGCGACGGCGCGGTGATCGGCACGACGTTGAGCCGGAAGTACAAGTCCTCGCGGAACTTGCCCTTCTCGACCTCGGAGCGGAGGTCCTTGCGGGTCGCCGCGATCACGCGGATGTCGACCTTGATGATCTTCTGCCCGCCGACCCGGCGGAGCTCGCGCTGCTCGAGCACGCGCAACAGCTTGGGCTGGAGATCGAGCGACAGCTCGCCGAGCTCGTCGAGGAAGATCGTGCCGCCGGCGGCGAGCTCGAACGCGCCTTGCCGCGCCGCGACCGCGCCGGTGAACGAACCCTTCTCGTGACCGAACAGCTCGCTCTCGATCAGCGTGCCCGCGACCGCGCCGCAATCGACGACGATGAACGGCTTGTCGGCGCGCGGCGACAACAGGTGCAGCGTGCGCGCGATCATGTCCTTGCCGGTGCCGGTCTCGCCTTCGATCAGCACGGTCGCGTCGGTCGGCGCGATCTTCTCGACCAGGCCGAAGATCTCGCGCATCGCCGGCGACTTGCCGACCATCTCGCCGAGCGCTTCTTTCTCCGACGGCAGGATCTCGATGCGCTCTTCGAACGGCGTGAACTTGAGCTCGACCTCGCCCGCCTTGATCACCGAGCCGGCCCGCAGGTACGCCTCCTTGACCTCGGCGCTGTCGAGGAACGTGCCGTTCGTGCTCTTCATGTCGCGCACGAGGTAGCCCTTCGCGTCGCGCACGATCTCGAAGTGGACGCGCGACACGGTCTCGTCCGCGATCACGAGATCGTTCTCGGGCGCCTTGCCGACGCGGATGACGTCGGCCGCGATCACGAACTCGGTGCCGCGCTGCGGCCCCTTGATGATCACGAGCTTGCAGCGGCGCAGGTTCACGGTCGCAGGCGTCGCCTCGCGACGGATCCGCGTCCCCGTCAAGTGCTCCATCGAGGCAAATCGTATCATGCGGCCACGGCTCTTCCGCGGGCCCGGCATGTTGTGTCAGCGAAGCCAACCGGCGTACGCTGATGGAAGGTGTTGCGACCAAAGTGGGGTCTCGCAGTCGCCGCCCTCGCGCTCGCGTGCGGAGGTGGAATCGCCCGCGCGCAAGCGGTCCCGGATGCTACGCCGGCCAAACCGGTCATCCCCATCGTCGTCGGCGCTGCCGCCGGTGTGGGTGCATCGACCGCTGCCGGCACCGACGCGCCGGCCAAGCCTTCGGATGCGCCGCTACCGTCGTGCCTCGATCAAACGATCGCCGGCGAGCTCGGCGAGACGCTCAAGCCGCGCGGCGTCCAGAAGAAGAACTTCCTCAAGCGCCACAAGATCAACCTGGTCGCCCACGGTGGGCTGTACGCCGGAGATCTCACCTCGTCGTCGTGGATCGCGGGCGGTGCGCTCGGCTTCTTCGTCACCGAGGATTTCGGATTCCAGGCCGAGTTCGACCTGACGCCACTGACGCTCGATCTCGACGCCCCGCTCAACCAGTTCTTCGGCGACAACCGGTTCAAGGCCGGCATGGCGTACGTCGCGCTCGGCAACGCGCTGTGGGCGCCGATCCACGCGAAGATGAAGCTCGGCGGCGGCATCGTCCACTCCGACATCATGTTCTTCGCCGGCGGTGGCCGGATGATCCAGGACTCGGTCCAGGGCCTGTCGTTCGACGCCGGCGCCGCGATCGATTTCTTCGTCAGCGGCTTCGCGACGGTTCGCCTCGACACGCGTGACCTGATGGCGATCGAAGAGATCGCCGGCGAGACCCGCTTCACCCATAACATCATCGCGACGCTCGGACTGTCGCTGTGGATCCCGACGGGGCTGTGATGAAAGCGCTCATCGCACTACTCGTGGTTTTCCCGGCGTTGGCCCACGCCGAAGATGCGGCGAACCTCAAGGACGCCGACGCGCCCGCGCCGAAGAAGGACACCGGCACGGCCTCGGCGGCGATCCAGCGCACGACCGAGATGTGCATCGATCAGGAGATCGCCGATCGCCTCGCGATCAAGCGCAAGCGGCGCGGCGCGGTCGATCGGGTGTTCGTGAAGCAGGGCCGTCACGAGCTCAGCGTGATGGGCGGCTATTACGACAGCGATCTGCTGTCCGGCACGTACATCATCGGCGGCGCGTACACCTACCACATGACCGACGAGACCGCGGTCGAGTTCGCGGGCTGGTACACCCACGCGAACGCGGACATCATTCGCGCGCTCGAGGACAACCGCGGCGTTGTCCTGACCGATACGTACGAGCCAGAGTACTTCGTAGAGTCCGTCCTCCAGTGGAGCCCGGTGTACGGCAAGCTGCGACTCGGCGGCAGCATCGTGCACTTCGACCTTCATGCCGACATCGGCGTCGGTGTCCTCGACTCGAAGACCAGCCGCGGCGCTGCTGGCATCGTCGGGTTCGGCATTAAACTATTCATGGGCCAGGCGGTCGCGTTCCGGATCGACGCACGCAACCGCACCTTCCGTCAGGACCTGCTCGACGAACGATTCTTGGTGAATGACAGCGCGATCACGGCGGGGCTGTCGGTGTTTCTGCCGTTCCACAACTGATCTGTCTAAAGAAGCGGACTATGAAAGCCAGCTACTCTCGAGTCGCGTTGGTCGTGCTCGCCGTGACGGGCTCCGGTGCTCTCGCGGCTCCGCGTCACAAGAAGAAGGCGACTCCGGCGCCCGCGGTCGACAAAGACAAGGCCAAGGACAAGGACGCCGGCAGCGGCAGCGGCAGCGGCAGCGGCTCGGCGACCGAAGCGGTGACGGCACCCGATCCGGGAACGACGACGCCGTCGACGGCGGGGATGGGTTCCGGCTCGGGGTCGGCTGCGGTGGTCGATCAGAAGGCCGAGATCAAGGACTCGGCCGAGAAAGAGCCCGATGTCGATTCGCTGCGCCAGGAGTACTTGTCGCTGCGCGACGAGCTGTTCAAGTCGCGTGCGCGCGCGAACGCGGTCGCGAGCCAACTGTACTCGACCCGGATCACGATCAAGTTCACGTGGTCGACGGCGCGCTACTACGGCGTGTCGAAGGCGAGCGTGCGCCTCGACGGCGCCACCGTGTACGAGGATGCCGGCGGCGCGATCGCCGGCGACGATGGCGTGCGGTTCGACGGCTACGTCGCGCCGGGCCGCCACCTGATCACGTTTCACGTCGAGGCCTCGGGCAAGGACGACGCGTCGTTCACGTCGAGCACCGAGTCGCAGGTCGTCGTGAAGGCGATCGCGCAGAAGGATCTCGTCGTCGCGGCGAAGGGTCACGACAACGGTGACATCGCGTACGAGTGGAAGCGCAGCGAGCACGGCAGCTACGGGCTCGGCATCGACGTTTCGGTGAAGACGGCCAAGCCGGCTGCCGGCGAGGCCGCGCCCACCAAGGGCAAGAAGTAGATGCGGCGCTGGCTCGCACTCGCCGTCTTGATCGCGCTGTCAGCGCCGGCGTTTGCCAAGGGCAAGGACGACAAATCCAAGCCGCCCGAAGCCAAGACCGAAGCCAAGCCGGCCGCCGACGTCGATGATCCGCTGGCGAAGTACTTCAGCGTGCTCGAGAGCATGAAGCTGATCGACGTCGAGACCGGCACGCTCGAGTCGCTCAAGCGCGAGCTCGCGGTGGGCGAGAAGCTGTTGACGGATGGCGCGTTCACGAACGCCGCGGTCACGCTCTACGCGATCGTGAAGTCGCCGCGCTACTCGTCGTTCTCGGACTTCGTCGAGTTTCAGAACGCCGAATACGATCTCGCGGTCGCGCTCGCGCGCGCGGGTGCATACGGCGCGTCGCTCGAGGTGATCGACGGCATCTTGAAGCGCGGTCCCGCCGCGCCGTATTGGGGTCCGGCGCATCGTCGCGCCGTCGACATCGCGATCGAGACCCGCGATCACGCCGGCGTGCTCGCGCGGCTCGAAGCGATCAAGACCGGCGATCCGATCCCGCCGTCGGCGGCCGGTGAGCGCAGTTATTTGCGGGGGCGCGCCGCGTACGACGAGGGCAAGCTGACCGACGCGCAAGGCGAGCTCGCGCTGATCTCGAAGAAGAGCCGGCTGTACTCGAGCGCGGTGTACCTGCGTGGCGTGATCTGGGCGCGCAAGGGCGAGCTCAAGAGCTCGGCCGAAGCGATGTGCGAGATCGCCGCGACCGAGGACAACAGCAAGTTCACGTTCGTCGTCGACGATCGCTACTTCACGGTGAAGGATCTCGCGCGCCTCGGGCTCGGCCGAATCGCGCACGAGCAAGGCGAGTACGACGACGCGTACTACCACTACTTCCAGATCCCCGACGATTCGCTCTACCTCTCGGACGCGCTGTTCGAGGCGTCGTGGTCGATGTACCAGAAGCGCGAGCTCGCGACCGCGCGCGACCTCGTCCACGAATTCTTGCGCACGTTCCCGAGCTCGCCGCTGTGGCCCGAGGCGAGCCTGCTCGCCGGCTACACCGAGCTCGCGGACTGCAAGTTCGACGATTCGCAGAAGTGGTACGACTCGCTGGTCGCGCGGCTGCAACCGGTCGTCGACGAGATCGAGCGCGCGCGCCACGATCCGGATCTCCGCAAGCAACTGTTCGCGAAGGCGATCTCCCGCTATCGCGAGATCAAGGACACCGGTCAGCTCGACGGCAAGAAGGTCGGCACGGTCGCGGCCCAAGCGCCGATCGACGACGTGGTCGCCCTGCTCCGCCTCGATCCGAAGTTCCTGCGCCTCAACGACGCGGTCACCGGGATCCACGAGCTCGCGAACACCGCACCCCAGGCGACGCGGCAGTGGCAGAACCTCGCATCGCAGATCGGCGAGACCAAGGTCCAGAAGATCTCGACGGCCAAGACCCTCGAGCAGGAGGAGCTCGCGGACGCGAACGCGACGGTCGAGGATCTGCGCCGGCTCGCGAACCAAGTCGTCGATCAACGCTCCGAGATCGCGCGGGCCAAGCGCGAAGGCACGATGGCCGGCGACGCCGCGACCGAGGAGATCAAGCGGCTCGACGAGCTGCACGCGAAGGTCGTCGCGTCGGTCACCAAGGCCGTCGCCGCCGCGGACACCGCCGCACAGGCCGTGACCTCGCAGGCGACCGCGGGCATCAAGCCGCTGATCGAAGCCGACATCAACGACGCCCGCCGCCTCGACAAGGCCGCGCACGCGCTGTCGGGCCAGCTCGACGAGGCCGGCGACAAGCTCGCCGAGCTCGCGATCGAGCACCTCTATCAGGACACGCGCAAGGTCCTCGACAAGGCCAAGCTCGGCAAGGTCGACGCGGTGATCGGCCAGAAGCGCAAGCTCGACATCGCGGTCCAGGACCTCGCCGCCGGCCGGTTCCCCGAGGAGCTCCGCGCTCGGTTGTGGAACGCGAGCATGATCGGCGACGACGAGGAATACTGGCCGTTCCAAGGCGAATTCTGGGCCGATGAATACGAGGGGTTCAGATGATGAACAAGCTCGTCGTCCTCGTCGCGTTGGTGGGTTCTGGCACCGCGTTCGCGCAGAAGCAGTCGGGCGAGATCGACGTGCAGCGCGGGCCGACCGCAGAGCTGTACATCCGCAAGCGACCGCCCGCGCCCGAAGCACCGGTGCTGACCAAGGAGCTCAAGGCGCTCTTGGCCTCGACCGAGACCGCGCGCGACGCCAAGCGGCTCGAAGCGATCGGCCTGCTGCGCGCGTTCCTCGAGCCGGCCCCCCCCGAACAAAAGCCGACGGGTGATTCGCGCGCCGAAGGCATGTTCAAGCTCGCCGAGCTGCTGTGGGAAGAAGCGCGCCGGCTGTACCTCATCAAGATGGAGGACTTCTCGCGCCAGCTCGAGAAGTGCTCGAACAAGAAGGGCGACTGCGATCAGCCCAAGGAACCGAAGATCGATCTCAAAGAGGCCGAGGTGCTCTATCGCGAGCTCCACGACAAACATCCGACGTTCCGACGCATGGACCTCGTGACCTACCTGATCGGCTTCGCCGCGAAGGAAGACAGTCGCGAAGACGAGGCGATGAATGACTTCCAGGAGGTCATCACGCGGTTCCCGACGTCGCCGCTGTTCGGCGACTCGTGGATGATGATCGGCGAGCACTACTTCGCGACCACCCAGTGGGAGAAGGCCAAGGACGCGTACGCACACATCCCCGACAGCGCGGCGAGCAGCGACCTCGCGCTGTTCAAGATCGCGTGGTGCGAATGGAAGCTCGGCTCGACCGAGCAAGCCGCGAAGGACTTCAAGCGCGTCCTCGACAAGACCGTCGAGGCCGAGCGCACCGGCACCGCGGCACAGCGCCAGCGCAGCGTGTCACTGCGCGACGAAGCGCTCGAGTACCTCGTCGTGGTGTTCACCGAAGATCGCTCGATCAGCGCACAGGAGGTGTTCGACTTCCTCGCCTCGATCGGCGGCGAGAAGTACTCGCACGACGTGTTGATCAAGGTCGCCGAGAGCTACGGCGGCCAGGGCGAGTGGGAGCGCTCGAACGAGGCGTATCGCTTCCTCATCAAGATGGAACCGGCGTCGATCAAGGCTGCCGACTACCAGCGCGACATCATCGCGAACTGGAACAGCGGACTCGATGTCGAGCGCGCGCAGGACGAGATCAAGATCCTGCTCGATCACTACGGCCCGAACACGGACTGGGCGAAGCAGCAGAAGAATCGCGACGCGCTCGAGCGCTCGCTCGAGGTCACCGAGGAGCTCGTGCGCGTGACCGCGACCAACATCCACGGCGAGGCCCAGCGCCGCGAGAAGTCGATGAAGATTCCGAAGCTCACCGAGTGCGTCACCGCACCGAGGAGCTCGCCGGACATCCTCAATCTCTATACGAGGGCGGCGGATGCGTACGAGGCGTATCTCTCGGCGTTCGGGACAGGCAAGAACGCGTCGACCAAGGCGGTCGAGATTCGCTACTACCGCGCCGACATCCTGTGCTTCAAGCTGGGCAAGGTCGAGGCGGCCGGCGACGAGTACCTCGCAGTCGGCAAGACGGCGCCCGTCGGGCCGCTCCACCAGCAAGCGCTGTTGAACGCGATGGGTGCGTTCGAAGCAGCGCGTCCCAAGGACGTCGCGACCCGCAAGAAGAGTGCGCCGGTCGACGTGAAGTTCGCCGAAGCGGTCGACCTCTACGCGACGCTGTTCCCGGCCGACGACAAGATCGTCGGCGTGATCTTCAAGAACGGGCAGATGTTCTACGACTACGGCGAGTACGACGAGGCGATCAAACGGTTCGGCGTGATCGTGACGAAGTATCCGAAGGATCCGAACGCGGGCCCCGCCGGTGACCGCATCCTGTCGGCGCTCAACAAGGCGCAAGACTACGAGAACATCGAGTTCTGGGCCCGCAAGTTGAAGACCGCGCCGTCGTTCGCGGCGAACGATCAGCAGCAGCGCCTGACCAAGTTGATCGTCGACTCGATCCAGAAGAGCGGCGATCACTACGCCGACGGCGGCAAGTACGAGAAGGCCGCGACGTTCTACCTGCGCGTGCCGAAGGAGCCGTCGGTCGATCAGAAGACCGCGGCGCAGGCGATGATGAACGCCGGTGTCATGTACGAGAAGGCGAAGCGTCCCGAGGACGCCGCCGATATCTATCTCGAGCTCGCGGAGAAGTACGGGCAGAGCTCGCCGGAGCTCGCCGAGAAGGCCGCGTTCACCGCCGGCGTCGTGTACGAGTCGGCGATCTTTTACGACCGCGCGGCGAAGGCCTACGAGATCGTGGTGCAGAGGTTCGGCAAGGGCGGCAAGGCGCCCGACGCGCTGTTCAACGCCGGCCTGCTGCGCCAGGCGCTCGGTCAGAACGACAAGGCGATCGCGCACTACAAGGAATACACGAAGCAGTACTCGAGCCGCAAAGACGCGCCCGACGTCGCGTTCAACATCGGCGTGGTCTACGAGGAAGCCGGCCAGGAAGGGCCCGCGCTCAAGGCCTACCAGGACTACGCGCACACCTACGCGTCGACGAACAAGCGGATCATCGAGGCGCACGTCCGCGCGGCGCGGTTGCAGTTGAAGCTCGGCCAGACCAAGAAGGCCAAGGAGGAGTTCAGGCTCGCGCAGGCGATGTACAAGAAGGCCAACGGCGACGTGAAGAAAGAGGGCAAGCCGTGGGCCGCCGAGGCTCGCTACAACGAAGGCGACCTGATCTTCAAGGAGTACGAGGCGGTGTCGATCGACGTCAAGCCGAAGCAACTCGGCGCGGCGCTGACGAAGAAGACCAAGCTGCTCGCCGAGGCCGAGAAGATCTACTTCTCGATCGCGGACTTCAACGACCTCAAGTGGGCGACCGCCGCGCTCTATCGCGACGGTCAGATCTACGA
>JBDTJY010000234.1:0-5629 GCA_039935615.1 Kofleriaceae bacterium | reverse complement strand
GTGCTCCCGCACCTCGCCGCCGACGCCCAGTTCATCTCGCGCTTCGTCGACGAGGCGCAGGTCGCGATCAAGCTCCAGCACGTCAACATCGCGCAGGTGTTCGAGGTCGGTCGCGTCAACGACGAGTACTTCCTCGCGCTCGAGTACGTCGAGGGACGTGATCTACGCCGCACGTTGGGCCTGCTCGGCCAGCGCAAGTCGCGGCTGCCGATGGATCTCGCGCTGTTCGTCGGCCGCGAGCTCGCGAACGGGCTCGCGTACGCCCACCGCCGCACCAGCAACGACGGTGCGTCGCTCAACCTCGTGCACTGCGATATCTCGCCACCGAACGTGCTGGTCTCGTTCGAAGGCGAGACCAAGGTGATCGATTTCGGCATCGCGAAGAGTGCGATCCGCGGCACCGCGACCGACCCGAAGATGGGCTTCGGCAAGTTCGGCTACATGGCGCCGGAGCAGCTGATCCGCGGCGGCATCGTCGATCACCGCACCGATATCTACGCGGCGGGCGTCGTGTTGTTCGAGCTCCTCACCGGTAAGCGGCTCTACGAAGCCGGCCCGGAACCCGACTATCGCGCGCTCGCGAAGAAGGTCGCGAAGGGCGAGCACATGATGCCGTCCGAGGTCGCGCGCGAGCTCGCGCCGTACGACGACCTCGTCGCGACCGCGCTGCGCCCGAAGGCCGAGGATCGCTATCAGAGCGCGGCCGAGTTCCGCGACTCGATCCAGCAGAACCTCGTCAGCGTCAATCCCACGATCTCGACCGACCAGCTCGGCACCTACATGCGCGACCTGTTCTCCGAGGAGATGACGGGACAGCGCGAGCTCCACGAGCGCGTCGCGAAGGCGCACCTCGAGGACTTCAAGAACGAGCTGACCACGCAGACCGGCACGACCGTGAGCTTCGCGTACGCGAACCTGCCGCTGCAAGCGCCCCCCGATGCCGTGCCGGCACCGCCGGTGCTGCCGCGTACGAGGACGCCTTCGATCCCACCGCGGCCACGCCCGCCGACCGCACCGACCGACATGCTGCCGCAGCAGCCCCCGCCGATGCCGACGGGCGCGATCCCGACGCAGGAGCTCGGGCTCGCGGATGGCACCGGTCAACTGCCGGAGCTGATCTCCGAGCCCAACCTCGCACCACCGCAGTCGGTGAAGCGCCGGCGCACGACGATCGCACTCGCGATGGGAGGCTCGGCGTTGGTCGCTGGCGTCGTCGTGTTCGCGATGTCGCGCGGCAGTCGCGCGGTCGCCGCGCAGCCACCGCCCGCGAAGATCGAGCCGCCGCACCACGTGACGGTGGAGTCGCTGCCGCCCGAGGTTCCGGATCCAACGCCCGTGAAGGCGGTCCCCGATCAGACGCACACGCAGAAGGTCGCGACCCCCGATACCGAGATCAAGATCGACGACCCGGTCGCGCCGGTCCATCCGCCGACCAGGACCCACCCCAAGAGGCACGACCAGAAGAAGCCGCCCGCGACCGCGGAGATCACGCCGAAGGTCGGGCTCAGCCGCGACGCGGTCGCCGCGAAGTACTCCGCGGTCAAGCGGGACTACGACACGTACAAAGCCAAGAATGGCGGCCGCCTCGACGGAGATTGGGGCGACCTCGCGATGTTCGTGCAATTTCATATGAACGACTCGACGCTCGATGAAGCGGCGCGTCGAATCGATCAGTTCCGCGCGAAGCTGCACGAATAACTTTCGCGCCGGAAACCAATCGGAAACATCCGATCGGGTATCTCCACTTTATGAAGAAGGTGGAGGCGATCATCAAGCCGTTCAAGCTCGACGAGGTGAAGGAACGCCTCGCCGAGATTGGCGTGCACGGGATGACGGTCACCGAGGTCAAGGGCTTCGGTCGCACCGGCGGTAAGAAAGAGGTCTATCGCGGCTCGGCGTACGTCGTCGACTTCGTCCCGAAGGTGAAGATCGAGATCATCGTGCCGAACGACAACGTGCAGCAGGTGGTCAACGTGATCACCGAGGCCGCGCGGACCGGCAAGATCGGCGACGGCAAGATCTTCATCCTGCCCGTCGACGAAGTGATCCGGATCCGCACCGGCGAGACCGGCGAAGACGCGATCTGACCGCCCTGCGATGCCTTCCAATGAAGGGAGATGTGGTCTCGGGCGTTAGCCGGCGCCAGCCAACTTGTAACTTGGCGGCACCCCTGGCAGAATCTTAAGTACCAGGGGCGAGTGGTCGGCTCTGACCGCCGCTACCCGCCAAGTTGACCGCGTGGAATTCCGCAAGCCAGGACCCGCTGCAGCAACGCCGTTCTCGGCTTGGGCAACGTTGGTCGGCGCGGCAGCCCGCACGAAGGTGCCAACCGCACTGCGTAGACTCGGCTACAGCGCGTTTGCGCGCGCGGTCGGCGCGAATCTCGGTGAGACCGAGCTCGAGCTCGCGGACTACGACACCTTCGGCGATTTCTTCGCGCGCAAGCTCCGTCCGGGAGTTCGCCCGATCGACGCCAACGAATCCGCGGTGATCTCGCCGTGCGACGGCGTGGTGGCCGCGACCGGCATCGCGCGCGACGGCGCGCTGATCCAGGCGAAGGGCCTGAATTATCGGCTCACCGATCTCGTCGTCGACACGGTGATGGCCGAGCGCCTCGTCGACGGACCGTACGCGACGATCTATTTGTCGCCACGCGACTATCACCGTGTCCACGCGCCGGTCGATGCGCGCTTGGTGGCCTACGACTACGTGCCCGGCGATCTGTGGCCGGTCAACACCAAGGTCACGGCGCGCCGCGCGAACCTGCTCGCGCGCAACGAGCGTGTCGTGATCTGGCTCGACGCCCCGCGGCTCGGCACGATCGCGGTCGTGATGGTCGCGGCGGTCGGCGTCGGCAACATCCGGCTCGCCCACGCCGAAGACTCGGTGGCGTGGCGCCGGGCCGGCGAGCTGCGCCGGATCGAGCTCAACGAGATCGTGAAGCGCGGCGACGAGCTCGGCGCGTTTCGGTTGGGCTCGACGGTGGTGATGTGCTTCGAGCCCGGCGTGATCGAGCTCGAGGCGATCGAAGGCAGCGCCGTCCGCTTCGGCGAACGGATCGGCGAGATCGGGGACCGTCGTGGCTAAGCGCGACGAAGATTCCCAGTCCGACATGGAGGTCGGGATGACGACCGCCGAGCGCCGGCGTCGTCGCCGTCGGGGTGGCAGCCTACGCGTGCCGAGCGACAACGTGCCGCGCACGCGCGCGCCGACGGCCCCACCGGCCCCGCGTCCCGAGGATCCCTCGCTCGCGATGTCGATCGCGTACAGCTTCGGCAACGACTCGTCGAGCCCGATCCCGCGGATGGTCGACGAGCTCGACTCCGGTCCGATCGCACCCGAGGGAGCGTCGACGATGATCGATCCGCCCGCGGCGAGTGACAGCGTCGATTTCGAGACCAAGACGCGCGAGATGAGCGCGGTCGACCTCGAGTCGTTGGGGCTCGTCGATCCGAGCTCGACGCTGCGGATGGAGCGGTTCAGCTCGCCGGGCATGGAGATGCCGGCGGCGGCGGCACCGGTCGTCAAGCGGCCGCCGTCCGACAACGACGTCGAGATCAACGTCGACAGCGACGTCGTCGATACGCAGGAGCAGGCGGCGGTGCCGGCGCAACAAGCCCCGATGACACTCCCCGTCGGTGACGAGCGCATCCCGCGCGCGAACCGCCTCGACGATAGCGGCGTCACCGTGAACTTCGCGGCGAAGTCGACGCGCGAGCGCCTGCAGACGGTCGCGCTGTCCGAGGACGACCTCGAAGAGCTGCGCGTGTCGCGCGCGGATAGTCCGGTGGTCGCGACCGCGACGCCGCTCGTCCCGCAGCCGCCGATCCTCCCGCATCCGAAACCGGCGACGAAGCCGCCGCCGCTCAACGTCGCGCGGACCTCGACGCCGTTGGTCCCGCCGCCCTCGGTCGCGCCGCCCTCGGTCGCGCCGCCCGAATCGAACAAGACCCAGCAGCTCGCCGCCGTCGACATCGAGATGATCTCCGCCGAGAAGCACGAGGCGAAGGGAACGATCAGCGAGCCGATGTCGGTCCCCGAGATCGATATCAACGAGCTCGCGGATCGCGCCGAATCGTCGGGCGAGATCGACGTCTCGGTCGACGAGCCGCCGAAACCGGCGGCGCCGCCGATCCGCGCGCAGACCGCGCCGCCGCTGCCGATCGCGCCGCAGGGCGAGAACACCAAACCGAAAATCGTCGACGGGCACCACTCGCCACCGCCGGTCCCGGCAAAGGCGCCGCCGCCGGCACCGCCGCAGAAAAAAGATCCGGGCAAGCCGTCGCCGAGCTCGGTCGCCGCGAAGGTCGATGCGAAGGCCGCGCGCGGCAAGCCGTGGTTCGTCGATCTGTTCGACGAGGATTACCTGCGCACGCTGCCGTTCCTGACCCCACAGGCGACGCAGGCCGAGGCCGAGTTCGTGATCGAAGCGATGACCCTCGCGCCCGGCGCGCAGGTGCTCGACGTCGGCTGCGGCTACGGTCGTCACGCGATGGAGCTCGCCGCGCGCGGCTTCCACGTCGTCGGCCTCGACATGTCGACGCCGCTGCTCGTGCGCGGTGGCGAAGAAGCGCATCGCCGCGGCCTCACGATCAACTTCATTCGCGGCGACATGCGCGAGCTCGACTTCGAGAATCAGTTCGACGCCGCATACTCGCTGTTCTCGACGTTCGGGTACTTCGACGACGAGACCAACAAGAAGACGCTGCAGAACATCGCGCGCGCGTTGAAGCCGGGCGGAAAAATTCTGATCGAGATCCTCAATCGCGATTACGTGATCGCGGATCTGCCCACCCGCGTGTGGTGGGAGGGTGATGGCTGCGTCGTGCTCGAGGAAGTCGAGCTCAACTACTTCTCGTCGCGGATCCAGGTGAATCGCTCGGTCGTGTTCGACGACGGTCGCCAGCTCGAGCAGGAGATCTCGGTCCGGGCATACTCGCTGCATGAGGTAGGCAAACTCATGCATGCGGCAGGCTTCCGCGTCCTCGAGGTCTCGGGTGGTTACCAGATGAAGGGGCGATTCTTCGGCAACCAATCGCGCCACATCATTGTCCTAGCCGAACGCAAAGAAACTCCCGCGAGCTAGGTGGTCGAGCTCGACCCGTAAGTACCTGTTGCCAATTAGGCAATGGAATAACTACGTGCGCGCCGGTGTCTGATTTTGCGTGCCACGTGTGGGTCGCGAACCGCCCAAAACATTTGGGCGCGTCGAGCGTCTACATCTTCTGGAGACCAGATGCCGCTAGCAGCCAAGATCGCGCCGCTTCCGCCCAAGCAAGACCCCCGAGGTCGCAAGAACCGCATCGCGCGCGTCAGCGCGAAGCGGCCCAAGGAGGACCGGAAAGCCAAAGAGGATCGTGACGACGAGGATGGCATCGAGCCCGAAGAGGTCCCCGAGACCGAGACGGCCGAAGCCAAGCCGAGCCGGCCCGACAGCGGAACGTACCTCTCGATGTACTTCCGCGACATGGCGATGCTCGACGTGCTCCGCCCCGAGGAGGAGTTCACGTCCGCGCGCGAGATCGAGACGCTCGAGATCATGCTGTGGGAAACGGTGCTCTCGCACGCGCCGGTGATCGACCGCGTGCTGTGTGCGATCGCGACGGTGCCCGACTACGCGGCGACCACC
>JBDTJY010000233.1:0-26790 GCA_039935615.1 Kofleriaceae bacterium | reverse complement strand
ACACTCCGCAGTCGCACGACTACGCGATCCTCGATTGCACCGGCTGCGTCGTGATGCCCGGGTTCGTGCAAGCGCACGTGCACACGTGCCAGACGCTCGCGCGCGGTCGGGGCGATGACCTCGAGCTGATGGACTGGCTGCGCCAGGTCGTGTGGCCGTACGAGGCCACGCTCGACGCCGACGCCGCGAGCGCGTGCGGCGAGCTCGCGTGCGCGGAGCTGCTGCTCGGCGGCACCACCGCGATCCTCGACATGGCGACGGTGCATCACACCGAGCAGTTCTTCGCGGCCGCCGAGCGCTCCGGCATTCGCGCGACGATCGGCAAGGCGATGATGGACGCGCCCGATCCGCTGATTCCGGCCGGCCTGCGCGAGACCACGCAGGCCTCGCTCGACGAATCCGCGGCGCTGATCGAACGCTGGCACGGCGCCGCCGAGGGCCGCCTGCGCTACGCGTACGCACCGCGGTTCGCGCTGTCGTGCACCGACGAGCTGTTGCGCGAGGTCGGCGTGCAAGCGGCGAAGCGCGGCGTCGGTATCCACACGCACGCGAGCGAAAATCTCGGCGAGGTCGCGCTCGTGCAGGCCCGGTTCGGCAAGCCGAACATCCACGTCCTCGATGACTTCGGCCTGCTCGGCCCCTCGACGTGCATCGCGCACGCGATCCATCTTTCGCCCGACGAGCGCGCGTTGCTCGCGGCGCGCGGCGCGCACGTCTGCACGTGTCCGTCGTCGAACTTGAAGCTCGCCTCGGGCATCGCGCAGGTCCCCGAGCTGATCGCGGCGGGCGTCTCGCTCGCACTCGGCGCCGATGGTGCGCCGTGCAACAACAACCTCGACGCGTTCGTCGAGCTCCGCCTGCTCGCACTGCTCCACAAACCGCGCTCGGGTCCGCGGACGCTGCCGGCCCCCGAGGCGGTCCGGATCGCCACGCTCGGCGGTGCCGCCGCGCTCGGCCTCGCCGACCAGATCGGGTCGCTCGAAGTCGGTAAGCGAGGCGACGTGATCGCGGTCGATATCACCGCGCTCCATACCGTGCCGGCGACCTCACCGTGGTCACAGATCGCGTATGCGGCGCAAAGCTGCGACGTTCGCCACGTCGCGGTCGACGGCCGGGTGGTTGTCCGCGACCGTGCGGTTCTTACGCTCGACGTGGAAAAGGTGCGTCGAGCGGCGACCGAATCTGCGACACGGCTGTTCCACTAGCCCCCGGCGTGGTATGCCCTCGGTTGCGTTCGTTCTGACGTGCTGTCAGTGAGGGCGACGACCGCGATGCGGTCGGCTGAGTCCTCACCCCGAAGCGGCGGGTGATGGTCGATTGATTTTCGAGCCGCGTAAGTGAGTGCTATGGGAAATCGTCTGTACGTTGGCAACCTGCCCTTTCACGCAACCGAAGAACTGATCAAGCAGAAGTTTGGTGCCTGCGGTGAGGTCAAGGAAGTCTCGCTCATGCTCGACCGGATGACCGGTCAGTCGCGTGGCTTCTGCTTCGTCGAGATGGCCACGCCGGAAGGCGCCCAGAAGGCGCTCGACGAGCTGAACCAGCAAGACTTCGAAGGTCGCTCGCTCCGCGTCGACGTTGCGCAAGAGCGTAGCGGTGGCGGCGGTGGTGGTGGCGGCCGCGGTGGTGGCGGCGGCGGTGGCGGTGGCGGCCGTGGTGGTGGCGGCGGCGGCTACGGTGGTGGCGGCGGCGGTGGTGGTGGCGGCCGTGGTGGGCGAGGCGGTGGAGACCGTGGCGGTCGCGGTGGCTACTAGCCTCCGCGGTCGACCCGAACGGATCTTCGTTTCGGTCGACGAGAGCACCGGACGATCGACCCTGTCGTTCCAGCCAACCGATATCGGTTCGCCGGTTCAACACGAGGCCGATCACAAAGGCACGCTAGCGATGGCGGATGCCAAGGCACTCGTCGACAAGTACCCAGGCTGCACCATTCATGGTCCTCATTTCCACGCGGCGCGACCGGCGGGACGGACCAAGATGCGTAAGCGCCCTCAGCCGTAGAGCTGCTAAGCTCACCTCGTGCTGCTGGCGCGCGAGGAGATGACCTTTGACTTCGGGGGCGAGACGCTCGACCCCGTCCGAGACAAGGCGCTCCTCGAGTGGATGTTCAATCAATTCTTGTACGGAGAAGTGACCGGCATCCAAGTCGGTCACTGGCTGTACGACGCGCCGGATCTCGACGCGGCGAAGTTCCTCGCGCGCCAGTCGCTCGAGGAGATGCAGCACGTCGATAACTTCCTGCGCATCATGACGATGCTCGGTTGCCAGCCCAAGGCGGCGCACCCGGCGGTGCGCTTCCTGGCGACCGGCATGATGGGCGGCTCGTGGGCCGAGCACGTCGCGCTCGAGATGGCGCAAGGCGAAGGCTTCGTGCTGCAGGCGTTCTACGCCGTGATCGACACCCTCGATCACAAGCCGTCGGTCGATATCCTGCGCCGCGCCGTGAAGCAGGAAGAGCGCCACGTCGAGTTCGGCGAGGACCAGACCAAGAAAGCGATCGAGGGCAAGCCGTGGTTGCGCCGGCGCTTGCTCGGCCTGTCGCTGGTGTCGATGTGGGGTGTGCGCCGGCTCGCGCGCTACATGGAGAAGCGGCTCCCGGCCGACGCCAGCGTGCTGCGCCATCTGCCGGCGTTCCTCGATCACGCGAACCGGTGCGCGGAGCTCCGGCTGCGCCGGATCGGGATGATCGATCGGCCGCTCGCGGAGATCTCCGGGGCCAAGCGCGCCGCACTCGTCGTCGAGGCGTACGGCGGCAAGCTGCTCGGTGGGCTGGGCGGCCTGTTGATGACGCCGCTGCGCCTGCTGCCGTGGTTCAAGAAGAAGCGCGTCACCGACACGTATCTGCTCGATCCGCACGTCACCGGCTATCAGTTGACGAGCGGCGAGCCGACGAACGCGCAGCCGCAAGAACCCTAAATTCACCTTCGCCGACACCCAGATCGGGAGGCTGGCGACACGTGGAGAGTATGAACAACCTCTCCATCGTCGTCGTCCTCGTGCTCGCCGGGTGTGGCAAAGCGGGCATCTCCGAGACCCGCATGATCTCAGGCACGCCGCGCGGGGCCACGTGCAACCTCGATCTCGTCCAGGTCGACATCACGCAGATCAGCTTCAACTCGACCTGGGATGTCCTCGGCTACGTCACCTTGCTGGACAAGGGCACCCAGGATCCGGCGGCGCCGGAGAACCGCGAGATCGTGCGGCCGCGCGCCTGCAACATGGGCGGCACTGCCGTCGCCGTGGCGATCAACGGGATGTCGCAAAATAACCTGGGGCGCTCCGGCAGCGGGTTGGTCTATATGGTGCTCCGTCCCAAGACCGCAGCCGCCGTGACGACGACGTTCTAAGGAGCCCCATGAATCGCATCATCCTCATGCTCGTGATGCTCACCGCCTGCGGGTTGGGCCGGCAGCCGAACTACTACTCGATCAATCCCGACGGCACGCGCTCGGAGCGCTACTCGCACGTCAACGAGTACTCCGCGTATGGCACCGCCGGGCTCGGCGCGCAGCAGACGGTGTCCGACTCCTATGAAAAAGCGCAGCACGCGGCGCCACCCGTGCTCGACGTGAAGATCTTCAACTCGTCGCTACCTCCCGGCGTGACGCTCTCGAACGGCGTGGTCCAGATCGACAAGGACGCGCCGTACGAAGCGGTCGGCCGGTTCCAGATCGGTTACTGGTTGAGCAGCGCGCCGAAGGAAACCGAGGTCAAGGACGACCTCGTACGGCTCGCATCGGTCACCAACACGACGGTCGTCGTCGTCGAAGTGACCCACATGAGTCATGCCGATCCGCACGTGAACTATCTGGAAGGCTTCGTGCTGCGCGAAAAGCCACTCGCGATGCTGACCGCCACCGGCCCGCTGCCACCGCCGACGAAGGCCCACGTGCGCGCGAAGCTCGCGTACGAAGCGCGCGGCCACGGCTGTCTCAGCATGGGCGAATTCTCCGACGAGGTTTCGGCCGTACTCGGCTATTCGCCGTGGACCGCCGACGCGACCCGCGAGCTCAAGGTCCGGATCGCGGAGAATGCGGGCGCCTTCAAAGCGACGATCACGCTGCCGCACGCGCCCTCGAAGGACGTCCAAGGTGCGACGTGCCAGACCGCGACCCAAGCCGCGGTCGCGGTGTTCGCGGTAGCACTGCAAGAATAACGTGTTCGAGATCGCGAACGTCGAGAAGGTGATCCGTCACCTCGTGCGGTTCGGCTCCACGCCAGTGGATGCCGAGGACCTCGCACAAGAGACGCTCCTGATCGCGTGGCGCAAGCAGGCCGAGCGCGAGCCCGGTCGCGAGCTCGATGCATGGCTCTACGGCATCGCGCGCAATGTCTTTCGCAACCACGCACGCGCGAGTCGCCTTCGTGAAACGGACCCCGTGCCCGACGACGTCAACCAACCCGATCGCGAGCTCGTCGATGTGATGACACTCCACGACGCGATCCACACGTTGCCCGAGGCGCAGCAGGATCTGGTGACCTTGCACGAGCTCGAGGGCTTCACGCTGAAAGAGACCGCGGCGCTGCTCGACGTACCGTTCGACACCGCGAAGGATCGCTTGAAGCGTGCCCGCGAGGGTCTGCGCGGCGCGATCGCGATCGACGTCGATGCCGCGATCGCGCGCGAACGCCCCGCGACGAACCGGCTGGCCAAGGCCTCGTCGGCCGTGGTGCTCGCCGGGGTGCTCGCCTCGCTCGCGCGGTCCGGCACGGCCACCGCCGCGACCGTCGCGACCGGCATCGCCGTCAAGACCGTGATCGTCGCGGTGCTCGCCTCGCTCGCCGTCGGGGTCGGGGTCGGCATCGGGATCGATCGCGCGATCCGCCCGCCGCGCGAGCGCGTCGTGACCGCACCGGCTCCGCTGCAAACGGTCGCTTCGCCGCTCGACGCCGCGCTGCCCGACGCACCGCCCGATGCTCCCGTCGACGCCCCTGGCGCTCCCGTTCGCACCGTCATCATTCCGCACGACGCCGCGGATCCGAGCTCGATCGATGCGGAAGCACAGACGATCGTCCAGGCGCGCTCGGCGCTCGCGCAGGGCCGCACCGACGATGCGCTGCGCGCGCTGATGTCGCACGAACGTCGGTTCCCGAACGGCCAGCTCGCCGAACAGCGCGACGTGTTGCTGATCGAAGCCTATCTCGCGGCCGGCCGGCTCGAGATCGTCCGCGATCGGATCGCCGCGTACCGTCGCGATCATCCCACCGGGATTCACGCCGATCGCGTCGACGCCGCCGAAGCCGAGTTGCAGCGCCGTTAGTTGGTCACGGGAACCGACACCGGCACGCTGCGACTGCCGTCGTCGCACGTGATCTGCAGCGGCTTCTCCGACACCAGCGCCGTCCCGAACACGCGCTGCGCGAGATCCATGTCATCGATCGGCTTGGACACGTGGCCCTGCACGACCAGCCACTTGCCCTCGCGCTTCTCGAACACGAACGTGCCGCGCAGGCGGACCCGCCCACCTTTGACCCCCGGGCGATCGGCGAGCGTGCCGACGAAGTTGCCGACCCAGTACGCGATCGTCGAATCGGCGAGCGACGGGCCGACCGTGCTGATCCGGCGATCGTCGGGATCGAGCACCCCGTCGATCAGCTGGGCATGCGCGGTGTCGGCGATGCCGTGCCACTCGCCATCGGGATCCGGTGCGAGCAGGAACGTCGGCGCGGGCAGCTTGATGTCGTCCTCGGCGCGGTGCTGTGGGTCGAGCGCGACGACCGCCGGGATCCTCGCGGTCTCGTGATAGAGCAACGGCGCGAGCGTGTGCGACAGCTCGTCGGCAAAGCCGCGATCGACGACCGCGGTCTTGACCTGGAGGCCGTAGAGCTCGGGTGTCGCGGTCGGCACGTCGCCGAACGAGAGGTGCTCGACGACCTCGACCCAGCGATCGCCATCGTGCGCGAACAGCGCGGTGATCCGAAGCGGGATGGCCGCGGTGCGACCGCACTGCGTGACCCGCCACGACACCTCGTCGGACATCCACGCCGCCGTGACCTTGCGATCGGCGCTGAGGTGGATATCGAGGTGCTTCGAGCGCACGCTCGTCGGCGTCCCGGGCTCGACGAACAACGGCCAGCGGCTCGAGGCACGCAGCTTGACGTCGTCGCCGGTCAAGACGTCACCGGGACCGACGCCGATGCGCGCCGGACCGACGCGCGGATCGATCAGCGCGGTGTCGCTATCTAGCGGCTCGTCGCGATCGTACGAGGACAAGATGTCGTCCTGGAGCTCGCCGAGCAGGCGCTGGCGACGTTCGAGCTCGGTCTCGTCGAAGTTCGAGCCGAGGTCGGTCGCGGCCGGCTTGGGCGGCGGCGGCGGCGGGCATGCCGCGAGCACCAGCAACAACAGGACGAGCTTCATCGCGGGAGCTCCACGTCGTCGAGCGTGTCGAGATCGCGGATCGCCCCGCGATCGGCGACCACGACGTCGAGCATATCAGCCCGCGCGAGCACGCTGCGCGCGCCCTCCGGTTCGGATTCGCAGCCGGCGAGCTCCGCGAACAGCGCCCGCGCGATCAGCGGCGGATGCCCTCCCCGGCCGTCGACGAGCGGCCGAGCGGCCGCGTGCGATCCGCGCGCGGCGATCAGCGCCTCGAGCGTCTCGACGCGGACGTCGGGATGATCGACCGGCCACAACCACGCGTCGGTGACGTCGTCGAGCTCGAGCAACGCAGCGAAGCCGAGCGCGATCGAGCTCGCCATCCCGCGCCCGGGCTCGAAGTTCTCCACGATCGAGAGTCCGAGCGTGCCGGCGTGCGCCGCGACCTCGACACCGAACGGCGGGCCGACGACGACCACGCCGCGGTCGAGCCCGGCCTCGCGCGCGGTCCGCACGATCTGATCGAGAAACGTCTGCCCACCGCGGGTCTTCAGCATCGCCTTCGCGACGCCGCCGAGCCGCGTACCTGCACCGGCGGCGAGGATCACCGCGGCTCTAGACATCGCTCGCCTTCTTCACCGTCCAGTCGCCGGCGGACGACGTCCCCCGGCGCCGCAACGCGACGAGCTCGGCCGCGATCGCGATCGCGATCTCCGCGGGCGTCTCGGCGCCGAGGTCGAGTCCGACCGGCGCGCGCACCCTCGCCCACCGCGCGCGGTCGTGGTCGTCGGCGAGCAACCCCTTGTGCTCGAGCCGCTTGCGGAACCGGCCGACCTTGCCGCGGCTGCCGATCATGCCGAGGTAGCCGAGCTCGTCGCGGCCGATCAACGCCTCGAGCAACTGCTGGTCGATCGCGTGGTCGCGCGTGATCACGAGGACGTAGTCGTCGCTGCCGAAGCCATCGATCCGGCGCTCGACCTCGGCGACGTCGAACGACTCGATGACCTGGTCGGCCCACACCGGCGACGGCTCGAGCGCGCCGGTGTCGCCATCGTCGCAGGCGATCACGCGGAACCCGAGCGTCTGCAGCATCGGTCCGAGCACGCGCGCGACATGGCCGAGCCCGAACACGATCACGCGCTCGTGATCGCCGACTCGCTCGACCAGCGCATCGCCGATCACCTTCGGCGCGTGCATCGGTGGATCGTCCTCGCGCGGCTCGCGGACACGGAGCGGTGAGCCGTCGAGCGGCGTCTCGAGCACGCGCGGCACCCGCGATCCGGCGAGCAGCTCGAGCGCGGCTCGCGACGCCTCGCCCGGCGTGATCGCGACCTCCATCACGCCGCCGCAGCACATCGCGAGGTCGCGGATCAGATGCTGGCGCACCACGCGCGGTGCGGCGCCGCCGGCGACCTGCTGCGCAGCCTCGACGACGAGCTGCTCGATCTTGCCGCCGCCGACCGTGTCCCACTGCGCGCCATCCGCGGTCACGACCATGCGCGCGCCGAGGTGACGCGGCGTCGAACCGCGCGCACCGATCACGGCGGCGACCGCCACGCCCTTGCCCGCTTCGAGCGCCCGCAAGGCGGCTGCGAAGACGTCGAGGGGCCGAGGCATGCCTCTGTTCTAGCGCGAAACGTTGAGGAGGTGCTCCACGAGCTCGCGCAGGCCCGCGCCTTCGGGCGCCTCGGTCACGAACGCCGGCTTGTAGGCCAGCTCGTCCCACCACTGCTTGACGTTCGCGACGCCGACACTCTGCGGGAAGCCCTTGAACATCGGCGCGTCGTTGAGCGCATCGCCGACGTAGACGTACGACTCGAGCTTCTGCGGATCGCCCTTCAACACCGAGCGCACGAGCCCGAGGCAGGCCGACAGCTTGTCGAACATCGGCGGACCGAAATTGACGTGCACGCTCGAGCGCACGGCCTCGAGCCCGGCCTTCTTGATCAGCGACACCGCGAGCTCGGCATCGCTCACCGGCAGCTGGACTTCCTCGTTCCAATCGATCGCGAGGTCGACCTCGCGATACTTCGAATCGCTCGACAACCGCGCGCCCGGGCACTTCGACATCACCTCGATCGCGATGTCGTTCATGCGGCGGCGCCACTCCGGCAGGCTCGCCGCGGGCACGCCGTAGTGCTTCACCAGCTTGCGGCCGTCGCGCACGAACGTCACGCCACCGTTTTCGGCGACGCACGCGAGCACCGGCGTCATCTTCATGAACGCGTGACCGAAGCCCGCAGGCCGACCGGTCACCATGATCACCGGGATGCCGGCATCGCCGAGCCGCTCGAGCGCCTCGTAGGTCTTCGCCTCGATGCGGTCGCCCGTGGTCATCGTCCCGTCGACATCGGAGAACAGAGCGGTGATAGGGCCACGCAACTCGGAAACCGGACGGGTCCACATCGGCGCGGTCTATATCACGGCTGGACGCGGCGCGTGACAGCTTCCTCGGCCGCCCTGAGGCTGGCTCGCAAAAAGCCCGTGCTAGCGTCCGCGACCGTGAGCAACCGACTTCTGGTGTCGTTGGTTTTGATCGTGGGTGGGTGTGGCGATTCGGCCACCAACACGCCCTCGGTCGTCGATCGTAGTTCCACCCAGGCCCCGCCCGCGCTGCCCGCGGCGGCCGCGATCCGGCTCGGCATGGCGCCGTTGTCCGTCGACGAACATGGCGTGCCGCGCCTGATGGCGGCGACCGACGTCCCCGTGATGCCCGGCGCCACCGCCACCGAGCAGGCGCTCGCCCATGTCCAGCGCCTGGCGCCGGCCTGGGGTGCGCGCGTGCCGCAGCTCGTCGGCGTCGGCGAAGTCGCGATGCCGGGCGGCACGATCGTGCGCCTCCGCCAGCTGCTCGATGGCCTCCCGATCGACGACGGCGAGCTCCACGTGTTCGTGCGTGGTGACGGTGGGCTCGTCGGCGTCAGCGGCACGATGGTCGACGCCGGTGCGGTCCGCGCGACGCCGGCGTTCGTCGATGACGATGCCGCGGCGATCGCGCGTGCGATCCGCGCGAACTTCCACGTCGCGTTCGACGCGCACGTGCTCGTGCCGCTGAAGAAGCGCACCGACGCGCTGCGGATCCTCACCGGCCGCAGCGGATCGATCATCGTCGCCGCCGCGAACGCGACGAAGGTCTGGTCGCGCGCCGGCAACGGGCTGGTCGCCGCCTGGTCGATCGACGTCGATTCGTCGACGGTGAAGTCGACCGCCGGCGACGGCTTTCACATGGTGCTCGCCGGCGCCGATGGTCGCGTGCTCGCGCATCACTCGCTGGTCGCGAACGATGCGTTCGACTACCGCGTGTTCGCCGACGCGACCGGCGAGAAGCATCCGTTCGATGGCCCGGTCGTCGACCCGACCCCGAATGTCGGCGGCGTCGGCGCGCCCTACCCGGCGTTCGTGGTGCCGAACCTGGTCTCGGTCGCGAGCCTCGATCACCTGAACGATCCGTGGCTGCCCGCGGCCGCCGTCGACTCGAACGGCAACAACGTCGACGCGTACACCGACGTCAACGCGCCCGATGGCTTCTCGAGCGGCGACCTCCGCGCGACGCTGACCGGCGCGAACGCGTTCGATCGCACGTACGATGTCACGGCCGCTCCACTGGTCTCGCCCGACCAGCAGATGGCGGCGGTCACCGCGCTGTTCTACACGACCAACTGGCTCCACGACTTCTGGTACGACAACGGCTTCATCGAGGCGACCGGCAACGCGCAGCTCGACAACTACGGTCGCGGCGGCGTCGACGGCGATCCGCTCCACGCCGAGGCCGAGGACGACGCGCTCGGCGCCGGGATCAACAACGCGAACATGTCGACGCCCGGCGATGGCATGTCGCCACGCCTGCAAGTCTACGTGTGGACCGGCACGCAGAGCGTCGCGATCAGCTATCCCGGCCACACGCCGGCCGGCAACGTCGCCGCGTTCGGCCCGACCACGTTCGACGCGACCGCGACCGCGACGCTGACCACCCCGGCCACGGGGTGCGCCCCCCTCACGACGCCGGTGACCGGCATGATCGCGGTCATCGATCGCGGCGGCTGTACGTTCAAGACCAAGGCGCTCAACGCGCTGAACGCGGGCGCGGCCGGCATGGTGCTCGTCGACAGCGCGGTCGGCGGCTTCCTTCCGCCGGCGCTCGGCGACGACGCGACGATCTCGACCGCGATCACGTTCGGCACGCTGTCGGTGACGCTCGCCGAGGGCGCGCTGCTCAAGACCGCGATCGCGGGCGGGCCGACGACGGTCGTGCTGCATCGCGGGGTCAACGGCGTCGAGCACGACGGCGATCTCGACGCCTCGGTGCTCGCCCACGAGTACGGTCACTACCTCCACCACCGGCTCAGCAACTGCGGCGCCGCGTTGTGCGGCGCGATGAGCGAAGGCTGGGGTGACTTCGACGCGTTGATGTTCGTGCTGCGCGCCGGCGACAACCTCGACGGTGCGTTCCCGCTCGCGATCTACTCGACGGCCGCCGACATCGACGCGGCGTACTTCGGGATCCGGCGCGCGCCGTACAGCGTCGATCCCACCATCAACGGTCTGTCGTTCCGCCACATGGCGGCCGGCGCCGCGCTGCCGACCGGCCAGCCGTTCCTCACGATCGGCAACAACAACGAGGTCCACAACGCCGGCGAGATCTGGGCCGAGACGTTGTGGGAGGCGTACGTCGCGCTGCAGAAGGCCGGCAGCTCGTACACCGCGACCCGCGCGACGATGGCGAAGTACGTCGTCGGTGGTCTGCTGATGACCCCGACCGATACGACACCGACCGAGACCCGCGATGCGATCCTGCTCGCGGCACGTGCAGCGAGTGTCGACGACTACACCGCGATCGCCAGCGCGTTCGCGCGCCGCGGCATGGGCACCTGCGCGATCTCGCCGGATCGCGACAGCACGACGTTCACCGGGATCGTCGAGAGCACCGAGGTCAAGGGCCGGTTGTTCGCGGCGCCCGTCACGTCGAGCGATTCGATCGTGACGTGCGACGAAGATGGCAACCTCGACGCGACCGAATCCGGTCGGATCTACATCCCGGTCGCCAACACCGGTCAGGCCGCGATGACGAATCTGTCGATCAGCGTCACCACGACCACGCCGGGCGTCACGATCACGTCGCCGCCGACCACGCTGGCGATGTTCGCGATCGGCCAGACGATCTACGCGACCGCTGACGTCGCGGTCGATGCCACGCTCGTCGACGCGACCGCCGGTGACTTCACCGTCGCGATCACGGCGGACAACGCGTGCACCGCGATCGCGCAGCCGGTCGGCATCCGGCTCAACGTCGACGACATTCCCGCCTCGTCGCGGACCGATACGTTCGACGTGCCGGTCTCGGTGTGGTCCGCGTCGTCGAGCAACTGGGATCACACCCGCGCGAGCGCGCTCGACGGCGTGTGGGTCGGTGCGGATCAAGGTTCGCCGTCCGACGTCATGTTGACGTCGCCGCCGCTCGTCGCGAACGCGACCGCGGATCTCTCGGTCACGTTCGACCACACCTACCAGTTCGAGGCGACGTTCGACGGTGGCGTGATCGAGTACACCGTCGACAACGGCGCCACGTGGGCCGACGTCGCGACGCTCACCGGCATCACGCCCGGCTACACCGACACGCTCGACATCAACGGTGGCAATGCGCTCGCCGGTCGCCTGGTGTTCAGCGGGACGAATCCCGCATTCCCGGCGATCGACACCGTCACGCTCGACTTCGGCACCCAGCTCGCCGGCCGGACGTTCCGCCTGCGGTTCCGGATCGGAACCGATGCAGCGGTCGGCGCGACGGGCTGGACGATCGACAACGTCGCGTTCACCGGCATCGACAACCTGCCGTTCCCGACGCAGGTCGCGGATCAACACATCTGCGTTGCACCGGGGCATCCGCCCGATGCAGGTATCAGTGGTGATGACGCCGGTACGCCGAGCAACGCTCCGCTGACCGGTGGTTGTTGCGATGCAGGACCGATGCGCACGGGCAACGTCATGATCGCGTTCGGCGTGCTCGTCGTCCTACGGCGCCGACGCCGCCGGACTTAAGCGATCAGGCGCAACGCGCTCTCTTCGGGCGCCGCGACCGGTGCGATCTCGGTGGCGATCACCGGGACGCGCATCGAGCGATCACGCTGGCCCGCCAGCCAGTCCTCGAGGTCGGTGTGGTTCAGGCGAACGATGCCGCCGACCTTGAAGACCGGTAGCGGATCGGCACCACGACGGGCCATGTACCGGCACCAGCGCTCCGAGCGGCCCAGCGCCGTAGCAATTCCCTTCCAGGTCTCGACGAAATTCGACATGGTCTGCATCCTCCGTGGCTGGCCTATGTGCAGTGGCCATGCCGAGGTCCGACCAGGTTGGTAACCGGCTGTAACCTTAGGCGTTTGGGTACCGATCACCCTGTTAGGGGTCTGACACCCGTAGTGAATTACCGACGCAGTAGCTGACACAGTTGTCGTCTTTTTTCCGCACTTCGTCGGTATTTCGCTGCGTCTCGAACCGGTGGCAGATCCGCCAGACGGCCGGTACCATTACAGTTCAATGCTTCGACACGCAGTCGGGACCGGTGCCGTGCTGGTCGCGATCCTCGGAGGTGTAGCGATGGCTGCGCCTGACACCTTCCCGCTCGACAAGGTCAAGCGAGGTCAGACCGGCTACGGGATGACCACGTTCGCCGGCACCAAGCCCGAGCGCTTCACGTTCGAGGTCATCTCGGTCGTCCATAACTTCCTGCCGAAGCAGGACATCATCTTGGTGAAGAGCGACGACCCGAAGATGCAGGTGACGGGCTTCTGGCAGGGCATGTCGGGCAGCCCGCTCTACGTCGACGACAAGCTGATGTGTGCGTTCTCGTACGGTTTCCGTTTCAACAAAGTCGCGATCGGTGGCTGCACGCCGATCGACTACATGAAGAAGGAAGGGCTCGGCGCATATCGCCGCGCGACCGTCACGGCCTCGGTGGGCGGTGGACCGAAGATCGTGCAACCGGCCGCCGCGACGATGAGCGATTGGCGCCGGCTCGCACCGACGGTCGACGTGCAGTCCGCGATGGACGCGCTCGGCCCCGCGCACAAGAGTTGGTTGCTGTCGGCGCCGTTGCCCGAAGCGGTGACCCGGCCGATCGAGACCAACGGCCAGACCATGCAGGCGGCGGTGCCGCTCTCGGTCTCCGGATTTTCGGCGCCGGCGTTCGGCCAGCTCGAGAAGCTGTTCGGCGATTCCAACATCGTGCCCGTGCGCGCCGGCGGCTCGACCAGCACGCCGCAGAAGGACTCGCCGACCCACTTCGAGATGGGCGGCGCGATCGCCGTCGAGCTGATTCGCGGTGACATGTCGGCCGCGGCGATCGGCACCGTCAGCTACATCGACGGCGACAAGGTGCTCGCGTTCGGTCACCCGATGTTCCAGACCGGCGAGACCTACGCGCCGGTGTCGACGGCGATCGTGCACACCGTGATTCCGTCGGCGCAGAGCGCGTTCGTGATGGCGACGGCCTCGACCGAAATCGGGTCGCTGACCCAGGATCGCCAGTCGTCGATCGCGGCCGACACCGGGCTGCGCTCGCCGACCATCCCGATGGAGATCTCGATCACGTCGACCTCGGGCAAGCACGTCGATTCGGGCTCGTTCCGGGTCGATCTGCTCGCGAACAAGTTCCTGACGCCGGCGATCGCGGGCGCGGCGCTGATGAACGCGATCAACTACTACCTGCCGGATCGCGATGATGTCACCGCGCGGGTCGAGTCGACCGTGAAGGTCAAGGGCCTCGCCGATCCGATCCGGTTCACCGACTACCTCTATGCGAACGACGGCGCCGCCTCCGTGATGGGCGCGGTCCGCGGCCTGCGCGTGATCGTGCCGCTGATGTTGAATCCGTTCGTGCCCGTGACGATCGAGCGCGTCGACATCAAGGTCGATCTGCGATTCGAGGCGAACTACGGCGACGTCAAGGAGCTCGAGGTGCCGACCGGCGACCTCGTGGTCGGTCGCAACATGATCAAGGTGCTGATGACCTCGTACGATTCGAAGGACATCATCGAGGAGATTCCCGTCGACGTGCCGAAGTCGCTCGCCGGATCGATCGTGCAGCTCGAGGTCGTCGCCGGCGATGCGGCGAAGCTCGATGCGGCACCGCCGACCGATTTCCCGTCGCTGATCGCCGCGTTCCGCAAGCTGCTGCCCGGCAACGTGTGGTCCGCGACGATCTATCCCGCCGACGAGGGTGTCGCGATCGACGGCAAGGTCGTGCGCGACCTGCCGGCCAGCGTGCAGGACAAGCTGCATCCGCAGAGTCACACCCAGCGCGCGCAGGCCTACAAGCCGATCTCGCGCACGGTGTCACCGGCGAAGCGCGTGATCAACGGCAGCAGCTCGATGTTGCTCCGAGTTCGGAACTGACGAGAGAACCATGAAAGCACTACGGCTGATCTCGGGGGCGCTCGTCCTCGGTCTGTTTGCCCTGCCCGCCAACGCCGTCGTCACCGCGACCTGGACGGTCGAGACCTACGCGCAGTTCGATGCCGGCGACGCGACCAACGCGTTCGTCACCTCGACCGGCGAAGTGCGGCCGGGTTGGGATACCAAGCGGACCGCGCTCGAAGGCGATGCCGTGTGGTCGTCGCTCCACCTCGCCGATGGCAGCGTGTTGCTCGGCAGCGATGTCGGCGGCGCGATCTATCGCGCGCAAGGCGACGCCGTGAAGAAGCTCGTCACCGTGCCCGGTGCGATCGCGATCGTCGCGCTGACCCAGACCGCCGATGGCTCGGTGTGGGCCGGCGCGATGCCCGGTAACAAGCTGTGGAAGATCGACGTCGCGAGCGGCAAGACGTCGGCCGGTCCGCAGTTGAAGGACGTCGAGACGATCTGGTCGCTCGCCTCGGCCGGCAACACCGTCTACGCCGGCACCGGACCGAGCGGCAAGGTGTTCTCGATCAGTAACGGAAACGCGAAGGAGATCTTCGATACCGACGACAAGCGCGTCACCGCGATCACGACGACCAACGATGGTGCGGTGTGGTTCGGCACGTCCGAGCGCGCGCTCGTGTTCCGCTTCGATCCGAAGGACGGCAAGACCCGCGCGATGGCCGACTTCGCCGGTAACGAAGTGACCGCGATGGCGCCGTATCGCGATGGCGTCGTCGTCGCCGCGAACGATCTCGCGGAGTCGCCGCCCGCTGCCGGCAAGACGGCGACCGCGCTCGAGGCTGCCGAGAAGCCGAACGCGGCGAAGGGTCAAGCGACGAAGCTCCCCGAGCTCGGCTCGAAGCCGGGCGCGGACAAGGATCCGTCGCCGGTCAGCGACCTCGGTCGCAAGGGTGCGAAGAAGGGCAAAGGCGCGCTATTCAAGATCGCGAGCGATGGCCGCTTGGATCAACTGCACGCGTTGACCGCGACGTACTTCACGTCGGTCGTCGTCGGCCCCGATGGCGCGGTCTACGCCGGCGCGGCCGACAAGGGTCGGATCTACATGGTCGATGCCGATCAAGCGGTCGCGACCGCGTACGACGTCGACGAGCGCGCGGTCAGCCAACTGTGGCTCGATCATGGCCTGCTCGGGTTTGCGACCGACGATGCCGCGGCGATGTATCGCTCGACCGGTCGCGCGGGACAGGCGAAGTACATGAGCGACGTGATGGACGCGAAGGCGGTCGCGAGGTTCGGCAAGCTGACGTGGAACGCGAGCGGCAAGGTCGTGATCCAGACCCGCTCCGGCAACACCGCGAAGCCGGGTGTCGGCTGGAGCGAGTGGGCTGCACCGTCGCAGATCGCCAAGCAAGGTGGCGGCGCCGACGGCGGCAAGATCGCGAGCCCGCCGGGTCGCTATCTGCAGTTCCGCGCGTCGCTCGAGGACGATCATGCGAGCGTGCGCCGCGTGACCAGCTACTACGCGCCGCAGAACACGGCGACCATGGTCCAGGAGATCACCGTCGAGATCGCGACCAAGGAGACGCTGCCGACGCTCAAGGATTCGGCCGCGAAGCCGCGCAGCCCGCTGTTGCGCGTGAAGTGGAAGATCGACAACACCGATGGTGACGACACCACCTACACGCTCGAAGCGCGGCGCGACGGCGAAGCCAACTGGCGCCCGGTCGGCACCGGCAAGACGCCGCTGACCGTGACGACGTGGGACTGGAACACCGAGACCTATCCCGATGGCTGGTACAAGGTCCGAGTGACGTCGTCGGATGCGGCGGCGAACTCGCCCGACCGCGCGCTGACCTCGGTCGCGACGTCGACGATGTTCGCGATCGACAACACCCGTCCGGTGATCGACAACCTCGCGATCAACTATCCGAAAGCGAGCGCGCGCGCGCACGACAACCTCGGCACGATCGCCGAGATGGCGTTCTCCGTCGACGACGGCCCGTGGCAGCTCGGCTCGACCGCCGACGGCCTGTTCGACGATCAGACCGAAGACCTCCGCGCCGATATCCCGCTAGGCCTGACGCGCGGCACGCACACGCTAGCCGTGCGCGTCGCCGATTCGTCGGGCAACGTCGGTTCGACGTCGTCGTCGTTCGTCGTGAAGTAGCGCAGTCGGCACGACTGCAGCGTGGTTACGCGTTCGCAGCGCGCTTCGCGGCGGACTTCGCGAGCTCGAGCAGGTTCGGCAGCGACAGCTTGTCGAGCTTCGCCGTGTAGTGCGAGTCCTTGCTCTGCGTGCCCGCGACCGCGGCCACGAGCTTCTCGCGGCTGCCGTACTTGGACTTCATCAGCTCGACCGCGCTCTGCAGCCGGAGGAGTTGGCTGTTCGACGCGGTCTTGAGGCGACCGGCGATCAGGCCGCTGTCTTCGTCGGCGCGAGCGAGCGACGCGGCGAGCGACTTCGCGAGCGCTTCCTTGCCACCTTCTTTGCCACCGTTAAGCGCGACGACCCGCGCGTGCGGATGACGCGCCTGATTCTCGCCAGCGGCGGAGGCAGCCGTCTTCTTCGACTCAGCACGAGGCGCCGCCTTCTTCGCGGGAGTCTTCTTCGCAACAACCTTCTTGTTCGTCTTCTTCGTCGCCATGGTGAAACCTCTAGGGTCCCGCAGATCCGGCAGATCCACTGGGGGGAGGCGGACTTTGCGCGGACCCTTCCCCGCCGTCAAGCACCGAAAGAAGCTGATTAACTTGCTCGGAATTGACCGCGGCGATGAATCGCACCAGGTTGCCATCCGAGGCGATTTCGATCGTGTCGACGAGCTTGCCGAGGCCCTTGATCTGCGCGGCCATCCCGATGCCCGCGAGCTGGGTCTTTGCATACGATTCCAGGGCTTTGGCATCGGCCGGGCTCGCCATCACGGCGCCCGCCTCGACCTTCACACCCTTCGAGAAATCGACCGAGACCACCATCGCGCTCGGCCCGGCGGTGATCGCGCCGTTCATGGTCTTCACCATGCCCTGGCGGACCCGATCATCGACGTGGCCAGCGGCCCAGATCGCCGCCTTCTGATCGACCATCCCGAACCACGTCCGCATGTCCGGGTTGTCGGTGATCTTCTTGCCGGTCCCGAGCGCCTCGGTGATCAGCTCCTCGCTCGCGCTCATCAACAACGTGTCCGGACGCCCGAACGCGAAGTACATGACGCGACCGGCGTCCTTCGCTTGATACAGGGTGCGATCGCCGAGCGGCGTCGCGGTGAGACCACCGCTGCCCTGCCCGACCATCCCGCGCACGCACGCCGCGAGCTCGGTCTCGACCAGCTTGCCGGTCGCGACCACCAGCACCGGTCCGGTGCCCGGCTGCGGGCCGGCGTGCGGACCGATCGCGAGCACGACGTGCGAGAAGTTCTTGACGTCGAGCTTGCAGGTGTCGTGCAGCTTCTGCCAGCGATCCGCGAGCGCGCTGTCGCGTTGTAGGAGCAGCTCGACCGCATGACTGACGAGCGGCGCATCGACGACGCGCGGTACGTCGATCGCGATCACGACCTCCGCCGACGCGGGCACCGCCGCGAGGCCGGTGACCTCGGGCGATGGTCCGCTCGACTTCTTCTTGCCGCACGCGCCGACCGCGAGCGCAAGGGTGATCGAGCCAACGGCTGCGAACCGCGAGCTCACGCTTACGGCGTGCCGCCCATGCCACCGCCGCCCATGCCGCCCATCATCGCGCCCATGGTGCTCTGCACCATCGTCGCGAGCGCCTGCAACTTCGCGGCGCTCATCTTCACCGTGAACTTCGCATCGTTGCCGTCGCCGACGACCTCGAGCTGATCGAACAACTGCTTGACCTGCGGGCTCGAGATCTGGCCCTGCGCGAGACCGACGAAGCCCTTGACCTCATCCGGGGTCGACATGCGGATGCGAACGTCGACCGTGAGGCCGTCGGTCAAGTTGAGCGAACCGAACACGGCCTTCGGCTTGATGCCGAGGCTGCTCGCCTTGTCGAGGATGTGCGAGTTGCCGTTGACGAGGCCCCACATCGAATCCTGCGTGTTGATCTTCGAGTACATGTCGACGAACGTCGCCGACGACTTCAGCGCCGAGCCGCCCTTGGCCGCTTCCTTGACGCCGTCGGCGTTCGCCTTCGAGCCCATGACGCCGAGCATCGTGGTGTCGTTGACGAACGTGAACGCGGACGTGTTGCCGCTCTTGTCTTTGATGTACGCGATGTCGCCGTCGACCTTGATCTCGGTACCCTTCGCGAGCGCCGCGGACTTCGCCTTATCGAGGTTGAAGCACGCCATCACCTTGGCTTTGTCGGGTCCATGGATCACGACCGCGCCATCGGGGACCGCCCCGCCGCCGCCGCCGACGTTCTTCATGCCGACCGCGATCGACTTGATCGACTCGATCGGATCGAAGCCGCAGTTGGCCTTGAACTCCGCGAGCCCACCGGACGCCTTGTCCATGAACTTCGCGAGGAACTGCTTGTAAAGCGCGCTCTGCTGGATCTGGGCGAGGTTGACGCCGATGACGATCTCGGAGTCCGCGGGGAGCAGCGACAGGTCGCTCGCGTTCGCGTCGTTGACCGCCGTGGTCGTGCCCGGCGTCGCGGGCGTTCCGCCGGCTGGCGTGTCGGTCGTCTTCGGCGCCGACTTGTCGTCGGTCTTCTTCGCGTCGTCGTTCTTTTTGCACGCGCCACCGAGTGCCAGTGCTGTCACTGCGGCGACGAACCAAGCTGTACGAATGCGGACCATAGTGCGTTCTCCTCGCTGGGGGATATAACACGTCGGCGATGGTCAGTCCCGGGTGGTAAATCTACAGACCAGATGCCGTACGTACGTCACCGATTCCGAGACGCGGATGTGTGGGCAAAGGTCGACGCGGCCGGTGCACTTGTCACCGATGCTGACGGTCGTGTGGAGATCGTCTACAAGCCGGTCGCCGGTGCGAAGTCGTATCGCGCAGCGGTGCGAAATCTAACGTCACCCAGCGGCGCGGCGGTCGAGATCACGGTGGGTGAGCCCGCGCCGGAAAAATCGCCGAGCAAACCCAGCGACACCGCGCGACAGGGTGCGACGGTGTTCACCGCTCCCAGCGACGCCATTCAAGTCTGGACCGATGGTGGTGCCGCGCCGAATCCCGGGCCGTCCGCGGCCGGTGTGGTGATCGTCGATGGCGGCAAGACCACCGAGGTCTCGCAGTTTCTCGGACCGGGAACGAACCAGACCGCGGAGCTCACCGCGATCTTGATCGGGCTGACCAAGGTCGAGTGGAAGGATCGACCGGTGGTCGTGTATTCGGACTCGGCGTATTCGATCGGGTTGCTCTCGCAAGGCTGGAAAGCCAAGGCGAACGTCGAGCTGGTCGAGAAGTGTCGCGCGGCGTGTCGCGAGTTCAAGGAGCTGCGGTTCGTGAAGGTCGCCGGCCACGCCGGAATCCCGCTCAACGAGCGCACGGACGAGCTGGTCGGCGAAGCGATCCGCCGCGGTCGTTAATTAGGTAGAGTCCGCGCTCGATGTCGAAGGGGGCGGCGATTCTGGCGGTCGGGTATGGCCTCGCAGATGCGACCCCCGCCTTGACCTCGCTGGTCGCGCAGATCGGCGAGACGCTGCTCGCGATCGGCTGGCGGGTCCGCCGGTTGTCGCCGCTCGCCGGCGAGCGCGATGGCGCGGACCGCGCGAGCTGGAAGCGCTGCGTGGGCGAGGTCTGCGACGCCGATGCCGACGTGATCGTGCTCGCGCTCGCCGGCCGGATCGTGATCCACGCCGACGAGCCGTGCCTCGTCACCGGCACCGATGTCGGCCGGTTTCCGGAGGACGAGACGCTGCCGCTCGAGTGGATCCGTGAACGGCTGCGCAACTGTCGCGCCGATCGCGTGGTCGTCGCCGCCTCGTTCGAGGGACCGAGCGACAACGTGTGGCTCGACGCGCTCGCGACCGGGCGCGCGCGCCACGTCGTCGCGGTCGAGCGCAGCAACGGCCGCGTGTTGCCGTCGCTGCTCGACGGCTTGCGCGGCTCCGCGATCGATCCGAAGACCGGCACGATCACGCTGCGCAGCCTCGGTGATCACCTCGCGCACAACGCACCGAAGGCGCGGCTCCAGGTCAGCGACGAGTCCGAGACGCTCGCGAGCTCGCCGCCGCTCGCCGGTCCGTGGGACGCGCGCTTGACGAGCCGGCCGTCGCGCACGATCGCCGTCGACGAAGCGCTGGTCGGCACCGTGTTACCGGGCCGGTTCGAGATCGTGAAGGAGCTCGCGCGCGGCAGCTTCGGCAACGTGTTCCAGGCGCGCCAGCTCTCGGTCGATCGCGAGGTCGCGGTCAAGGTGCTGCACGGTGCGCTCGCCCCGGGCTCCGAAGCGGGGCGCTTGTTCGTGCAGGAGATCCAGAGCGTCGGCCGGCTCGATCATCCGAACGTGGTGAAGATCTTCCAGGCCGACATCACCGGCGGCGGCTCGCTGTTCTACGCGATGGAGCTGCTCGCCGGGCGCGACCTCCAGCAGATCATCGAGACCGACGGCGTGATGGAGAAGCCGCGCGCGATCGCGCTCGTGCGCCAGCTCGCGAGTGCGCTCGGAGCCGCACACGAGGTCGGCCTCGTCCACGCGGACGTCAAGCCCGCGAACGCGGTCGTCGTCGAGACCAAGGCGATCGAGCGCCTGGTGTTGCTCGACTTCGGGCTCGCGCGGCTGCGCGCGGCGGGCGAGCTCGTCGAATCGGCGGGCGGCACGCCGGCGTACATGGCGCCGGAGCAGTTGCGCGATGCGCGCGTCGATCCGCGCTCCGACGTGTTCTCGGCCGCGCTCGTGCTGGTCACGCTGTTGACCGGATGGCGCCGGCGCGCTGCCGACGAGCTCGTGCCGCCGCTCGACGCGATCGACGACGCGAATCTCCGGGTCGTGCTGGCGAAGGCGCTCGCGCTGGCGCCCGCGGAGCGCTACGCGAACGGCGGCGAGCTCGCGGTCGCACTCGGCGAGGCAACGCGGCCGGCGGTGCCGACGTCACCGCCGTTTCGCCACCTCGCGTCGTTCACCGAGGTCGATCGCGATCGGCTCTATGGTCGCGACCGCGAGATCACGACGCTGGTCGAGCACGTGTTGTTCCGCCACGCGGTCGTCTATACGGCCCCGACCGGCACCGGCAAGACCTCGCTGTTGCGCGCCGGCCTCGTACCGCGGCTCGATGCGCTCGGCGTGTCGTGCGTCTATGTCGCGTGCCACGGTCGCGAGCCGCCGGATCTCGCGCGTGCGATCTGGGCCGAAGGTGCGACCGCGCTCGACGCGGCGACCGCGCGGATCGCTAGCGAGCACAAGCGGCTCGTGATCGTCGTCGATCAGGTCGAGGCCGCGCTCGCGAGTCGCGAGTTCGCCGCCGAGCTGCGCGCGCTGCAAGGTGCCGAGCTCGAGCTCGGCGTGGTGTTGAGCGTGCGCGAGGACGTGCTCGCGAGCCTGCTCACGCAGCTCGATCCGCAGACCAGCGTCGTGCGCCTCGGGCCGCTCGCCCCCGAGGGTGCGCGCGAGGCGATCGTCGGTCCGTTGATCGAACGCCGCGTCACGATCGAAGAGCCCTTGCTCGCCGTGTTGCTCGCCGATCTCGAGCGCGAGGCCTCGCTGATCGCGGCCGAGATGCGGTGGCCGGCCGAGCACGCGGTGTATCCACCGCACCTCCAGCTCGCGTGTTCGGCGCTGTTCGATCAGCTCGAGCCCGGCGAAGAGGTGCTCACGCTGCGGCACTACGAGAAGCTGGGCGGCCTCGACGAGATCGTGCGGGACTATCTCGACCGCGTGCTCGAGACCGAGATGCCGAGCGAGCTCGTCGCGACCGCGCGGCGCGTGCTGCTCGCGCTCGTCGACGCCGATCGCTCGCGCGCCGTGCGCAGCGATGCCGAGCTCGCAGAGCACCTGCCCGCGAACGCGCCGGTCGCGGCCGTGCTCGAGGCGCTGCGCACGCGCGGCATCGTCGTGCCGCTGCGCTCTTCGAGCGGCCAACCGGCATGGGAGCTCGTCCACGACAGCCTCGTGCCGCGCGTGCTCGCGTGGAGCGACCGCCAGGATCTCGGGCGGCAGCGCGCGCTCGAGATCGTGCGCCACCACTTGCGCGGCTCGCAGACCCGCGAGCGCCCGAGCCTGCTCACCGCCGGCGAGCTCCGCGATATTCGGCCGCACGGCGCCGCGATCGCCGAGCTCGATCAAGAGTGGACCCGACGCGGGCCTTCAGCATGGACGCCGGTGCGCATCGTCGAGCAATCACGACGCGCGCGGCGCGTGCGGATCGTCGGATTGGTACTCGTGACCGCGACGGTACTCGGCGCGGTTGGGTTCTTCGCGCTGCGTTGGTTCCACGAGCGCGACGAGCGCCGCCGCGAGGAGTTGCTCAGTAAAGGCGACATCGGGAGCTTCACACTGGAGCTCCGTTCGTTCGATTGGGATCCCGCAACGCAAACGGCGATGCGCGTCGCCCCGCCCGCAACTCTAGACTGGACGTTGTTCGAGACGTCCGCGGAGGACGAGCTCGCCGCGAGCGCGACCGCACTTCGGATCGAGCGCGAGGAGCTCGGCCCTGGGGTGCTGGCGCGACGCTGGCACATCGAGGCGCGCGGCGGTAAAGCTGTCCTGTCGGTCAAGGGTCGTGGTCCATGTCCGCCTTCGCAGATCCCGCTCGAACGCTTGCCCGGCTACGCGTCTCGGGATTCATCGCCGACGCTCGTGGTCAACGTGCCGAGTTGCGCCGCGACGACCCGCAACACGATCGTGATTCCGGCCGGACCGTACATCAGCGGTGGGCTCGGTGAACCGCCGATCGCGCTCGACGACGAGCTGACGGCAAGCGACATCCCGAACGAGCATGTCGTCGAGCTCCACGAGTTCACGATCGATCGGACCGAGGTCACAAACGCCGCCTATCGGATGTTCACGAGACCGACAAATTCGACCGCGATCCCGGCGGCCGCCTACGCACTCACGAACTCGATGGTGTATGGCGCCGGCGACGACTACCCGGAAGCCTCGATTAACTGGTACCAGGCACGCGCGTACTGTCGCTTTCTCGGTAAAGACCTGCCGAGCGACAGTGAATGGGACAAAGCGCGGCGCGGCGGTACAACGATTGATCGTCGACCGAATCCGATGCCGCGACGCAACACGCCGTGGGGACCGTCGATGGACACGCGTGCGAACCTGCGCGATAGCCACGTCGCCCACCAGAATCATGCCGAGCCGGTGGAGGGAAATCCGGGCGACATCAGCCCGTACGGCGTCCTCGATCTCGCCGGGAACGTGCAGGAATGGACGCGGACGCCGTTGCTCGGCGCCGGCGTGTTCGCTGCGCGCGGCTGCGGATGGGACATGTGCACCAGCTCGATCCTGACGCAGGTGCTCGCGATCCCGAATCCGCGTGAAGGTCTGTTCAAGTCCCTGGAGCTTGGGGCTCGTTGCGTCCTTGAATCCCATCCAGGTAACGACTGAGGCCCAGCGGATCGCGCACGCGGAACAGCCGACCATGATCGTCATCGGGAAAATGTCCGTAGCCGCGCACGACACGGTTGTCGAGGAGGATCTCCAGGCGATGGATCGCGTTGTCCTGACTCCACAACACGATCGGCGCGGGCTCAGCGAGCAGACCCGGAAGCACCCAGCTTCGTTGCCCGTCGACGAAGCCCAGGATGTTCAAGGCCACGTCCTCGTTGACCGGCAACAGCGGTAGCTCGTTCGTGAGCTTGGGCCCCGAGGTCAGCTCGAGCGCGGTGATCGGCACCGAGCTCGCCGTCGCGTTCAAGAACCCGACGCGATCCGCGCGCGTAGGTTTGGCCCCGCTCGCATCGACCAGCGTGTCGTCGCTGATGAAGCCGCTCGAGTCGTAGTCGTTCTTGCTGATGTAGCGCCGTGTACCAAACACCGGTCGCCGCACCGCCTGCCCGATCCGGCGCAGCGCGCCGAAGCCGCGTTCGGTTGCCGCGGTCGAACACCCGAGCAACCGGATCGCGCGCACGCCGATTACGTCGAGCGCGCCGCGCAGATCCTGACCGAACGATGCTGCGACGCTCGGCGAATCGTCTATCGCCCAGTGACCGAGGACCAAGAAGCCATGGCTGCGGCTGTGCCCCACGAGATCGAGGGTCTCGGCGCGGGTTTCGCAACGAGCGTGAGCGTGGAGGATCGCGATCAAGGCGTCCAGACCACTCACTGGCTCGAACATGTCGACTGCGCGCCTGATCGAATCAAGCTCGCCGTCGGATGTGTCGCTGATCAGGGTCAGCCGCGCCACGGCATCACCAACCGAGCCCGCGCGGGATCTTCGGGATCGACGCCGGGAAGCCCGGCTCCATCGCGATCACGCTGACAAAGACTGCTCCGACGCTGCCAACCGGCGAGGTCGCGTCGATCGTCGTGAAGCCATTCGACTTCGGATCCCACAAACTCGCGTCCGCGAGGTCGATCCATGTCCCGTTACCGACCGGTGTCGACATGCCAACCGGAATCGTCGCGACCTTGATCAAGGAGCCGACTGCAGCGCTGATTACCTCCACCTTGCAGCCATGAAACCTCGCTGTCTCCCCACTCGTATCGCCGCGCAACACCGCCTGGTACTGATAGACAGCGTCTGGGGCCGGCGGCCAACTCGCGAGCACGCCCTTGTAGCGCTGGAGGATCGCGGGCGTGACATAGGCCGCGCCAACATGGTTGCCGCTATTGAACTTCGGGCCGATCGTCGTCCATCCACCGTTCGTTTGTTTGTCGACGTCGACACCGGTCGCCCATAGGTTTGGTGGCAGCGATGTGTTCTTTGCCAGATCGACGGTGATCGCGCCGGCAGCGTCGTAGACAAGCTCGTCGAGTGTGAACGTGCACGCGGTCCCACTTGTGACCGAGTTAACGAATGCAGGAACCCCGAGCAACACGAGTTGTGTCGTAGCCATCGTACCTCCTGGCACGTGCACCCCTGCACGGCCCGTTACACACCACCCTACTAGTTGTTCGAGCCCGAACGTTCGAGCTTGAACTCGTGAATCAAGTTGTAGACGTACGATCGAGCCAGATCGAGCTCGCGCGCGGCGTCGGCGACGTTCCAGTTGTGGCGCCCGAGCGCCTCGACGATGACGCGGCGTTGATGCATGCGCGTCGATTCGTGAAAGCTCAGCGGCGAATCGCCGGTCGCTTCGATCTCCGGAAACACGTGGTGTCCCTCGAGCGTGTCCGACTTCTCTCCGTGGGCACGGATCACGCCGGCTTCGATCGCGTGCTCGAGCTGGCGCACGTGGCCCGGCCACGCGGCCTCGCGACACGCGATCAGCGCGCGGCGCGACACGTTCAGCATGCCGAGCCCGTGGCGACGACATGCGCTCGCGGAGAAATACTCGACGAGCTCGGGGATGTCGTCGCGACGCTCGGCGAGGCCGGGCATCTCGAGTGGCAGTACGTGCACGCGGTAGTAGAGATCCTCGCGGAACTTTCCTTTTGCGACCGAGGCACGAAGGTTCGCGTTGGTCGCGCTGATCACGCGGATGTCGGCGTGGATCGCGGTCGGCGATCCGAGGGGGTGGTACTCGCGCGCTTGTAGGAGCTGGAGCAACTTCGCTTGCGCAGGTGCGGAAAGGTCGCCGATCTCGTCGAGAAACAGCGTTCCACCTTCTGCCGCCGCGACCTTGCCGAGCACTTTGCGCGTCGCGGTCGAGTGCGCGCCGCGCTCCGCACCGAAGAGCTCGCTCTCGATCAAGCCTTCCGGAATCGCGGCGCAGTTGACCGCGACGAACGGCTTGCCGGCACGCGTGCCACTGTTCGCAATCGCGCGCGCGAGGGCCGTCTTACCGGTCCCCGAAGGACCGGTGATCAAGACATCCACATCCAACGGCGCCACGAGAGATGCAGCTTGCAGCACCCGCGCCAAAGAACGTGTGCGCCCTATCAGATCTGCGCACGGGAAACGAGTGCGAACCTCGGCGGTGAAATCGGTGAGTAGCCGGCGCGGACGTTTCGCGAGCAGGCGATCCGCGACCGCGGCGAGCTGACGCGCGAACAATTCCGCGTGCTCGCGGTCGCGCGTACCGAACGACCCGGGTCGCGTTCGATCCTGTAGATAGACGACGCCGAGTGGAGGCACGCCGATCGGTGCGCACAACAC
>JBDTJY010000232.1:0-20427 GCA_039935615.1 Kofleriaceae bacterium | reverse complement strand
GCGGTGATCTCGCGGTGCGTGAACGCGACACGACGACGCTCGCGCGCGTCATGCGCTTGCTCGCCAGCAGGGTTGGCGACCCGTTGGCCGACCGTCTCCAGCGCCTCGCACGTGCGGATCGATGCAGCCCGCATGAATGGTGGGTCATCCGCAGCGCGATCACCGATCGCAGCGCGAGCGTGAGGACCTGAACGGGCGCAGCTCTTGCGACCTGCGCTTGGACCCACGCAGCCTATGCGCTGGCGTGGCGCTCGATTCCATCGAACGTGACGACGCTCGACTCGTCGAGTCCCGCCGCATTCGCTTCGTCGGTATCGAGGTGGAGATCAAGGGCCATCTTCGGGTTCACCCGAACCGCGACATCACCGAACACGACCTCACGTGCACCGGTGGCCTTCACCCGAATCGCATCACCATCGACGACCCCGAACCGCGCTGCATCGGCCGGGCTCATATGGACGTGACGCCGAGCCACGATCACGCCGTGCGAGATCGCGAGCTCGCCGTGCGGGCCGCGGAGCCGAAGTCCTGGCGTTCCTTCGAGGTGACCGGAGAGCCGCACGGGTGGTTCGATTCCGAGGTGGATCGCGTCGGTCCGTGAGAGCTCGACCTGGGTCTCCGAGCGAGGTGGATGGATGATCGCGACGCCGTCGAACCGGCCGCGTGGGCCGACGAGATCGACGGTTTCGCGAGTGACGAACTGGCCGGGCTGCGAGACATCGCGACGTCGCGCGAGCTCGTAGCCCTCGCCGAACAGGACCGCGCAGTCCCGAGGCGACAGATGAACATGACGCACCGATACGCCGATCGGGATAGGTCGCGCGTGGACGGAGACCACCGCTGCGGTCGAGCCTGCGACGCAGCGCACGACCTCCCGAGCGATCATGCGTTCTTCTTCGGTGTGAACGACGAGCACGCGGGTTCGAGCGTTGCGCTGAGAGATATCGACGACGCCTCCGTGGTCCGCAGGTGACGCCGCGAGGTTGCGATCAGCGTCGAGGGCGACGTTCATGAAGCCGAGGTTCGAACACACGCGGTCGCGCACCATGGCAGAGCCCTCTCCGATGCCGCCCGTGAAGACGATCGCGTCGGCACCGCCGAGCTCGGCCGCATAGCCACCGATGTAGCGTTGGATGCGCTGCACGAACGCGGCGATCGCCGTGCGCGCACGCGTGTTGCCGCTGTTCGCGGCGGTCTCGAGCTCGCGAAAATCGGCGCCGAGCCCGGACATCCCGGCAAGGCCCGAACGGCGATTGAACAGATCCTCGAGCTGCTCTGGGGTGTGACCCTGCCGCGCTAGCAGCGTCGGGATCGCCGGATCGAGGTCCCCACACCGCGTGCTCATGATCAGCCCCTCGAGTGGGGTCATGCCCATCGACGTATCGATCGAAACACCACGGTCGATCGCGGCGATGCTCGCGCCGCCGCCGAGGTGGCACGTGATCAACCGAAGCCGGGCTGGCTCGGCCCCCAACACTTCCGCCGCGCACGCGGCCATGTATTGGTGGCTCGGTCCGTGGAAGCCATAGCGGCGAATCCCGTGCTTCAAGTAAAGGTCGTGCGGAAGCCCGTACAAGAACGCGTGTTCCGGCATGGTCGCGTGAAATGCGGTGTCGAACACGGCGACATGGCGAGCGTTGGGAAATGCCATTCTCGCCGCACGGATCCCGCTCAGGGTGATCGGATTGTGCAGCGGCGCAAACACCGCACAGTCGGCGATGATCTGCTCGACGCGCTCGTCGATCACCGTAGGTCGGATCAACCGCTCGCCGCCGTGGACGACGCGATGTCCAACCGCGGTCAGCCCGTCAGCGTGCGCTCCCAGTTGCGCGCGAAGCGTCGCGAGCGTGGCTTCGACGTCTCTCGAGGTGCGGTTCTCGACACTTCCATGAAGCAGCCGGTCCTCGGTCTCCATCTCGTAGAGATCGTATTTGACGGAGGTCGAGCCGACGTTGATGACGAGAACCTTCAATGCGGCTCTGCCTCTTCGGCATCGTGCACGACGCGAAGTGCTCCGATGAACACCATCGAGGCAAGGGCGACGAACAAGCCGCCTGCGAACAACGTCCCGACCGAGGCATCGCCGTGAATGCACCCGAGAAAGAAGCCGATCGACGCGATGATGGGAAGCATGATCAGAGCAAGAACTGCCGCCATACCACGACCAATTGCGTACGCCATGCCAGCGATTTACCGTGTGATCGACGGCTAGCTGCGCAGGTCGTGCGCCGCGCGCGCTTTACGCTGCAGGAGCTGCGCGAACCCGGTGATCACCGTCGCAACGCTGGGTGACCACGATCTTGTTCACGCCGAGCAAGCACCGGCGTGCGGACGGCCCAGACGCCGGCCGCGCGCTGAACGTAGCGCCGCTTCACGGCTGCACGCGATGCGATGTGCGATCGCCTCGTGCTCGGCACCGTAGTGTTCGTACGCATCGTTGAAGGCGGCACGATTGATCTCTTGAGCGTGCCGGGGCAGCCGCTTGCGAAGCGGAGCCGGCAGCTGGGCGTTGGACGTATACGGCATACGGGCTGGACAGAGCACACCGCGTACCGTCACTCGCCGAGCCACCAGCGGCGACGGGCGCGAGGACCGTAGCTGAGTCCGAAGCTGGACATCGCCACCTCCCGGATCGCGCGAACGGCCTCGGCCGGGTCGTCGGTCACGAGCAAGTGGTCGAGATCGTCTCGACTGATCGTCGCCTGGGCCACGAGCGTGTCGCGAAAGAACTCGAGCAACTCGTTCCAATAATCACGTCCCAGCAAGACCACCGGGAAGGCCTTCATCTTGCGGGTCTGGATCAGGACAAGGATCTCGGTCAGCTCGTCGAGCGTGCCATAGCCACCGGGTGCGGCGATGAAGGCGTACGAGTACTTCGCGAGGAGAAACTTGCGGATGAAGAAGTAGCGGCATTCCACGAACCGATCGAGGTAGCGATTCGGTTGCTGCTCTGCGGGCAAGACGATGTTGCAACCTACCGAGGAGCCACCGGCTTCTTTGGCACCTCGATTCGCGGCCTCCATGACGCCAGGACCACCGCCGGTCATCACGGTGAAACCGGCGTTCGCGAGCTCGCCACCGAGCTGGCGCGCCAGTGCGTAATATGGGTGATCTTCGGTGAACCGCGCCGACCCGAAGACGGTCACGCACGGGCCGACGAAGTGCAAGACGCGAAATCCTCGTAGCATCTCGCGCAGCACGTCGAGCGAAAACCCGAGCTCGGATCCACGAGGTCGAGGTCCGGACAGGAATTTACGTTCGGTCGGATCGGCGGTGCGCTTACCCCACGTGGGATGTTCCGTGTTCTCGGCAGGCATTGATCTCATCTCAGAGTGCCACGGCCCCAGGCCGCACATCTGACGGTGTGGTGCAGCTCCGCCGCAATCCTTGCGCGATCGTCGCCCGGCGTAGTGGCTCGGTTCGTGAAACGACAGGCGGCATGAAACGCATCCTGGTCGCACTCGATGACTCCGAACGAGCGCCGCTCGTGATCGACGCGGCGTCTCGCCTCGCGGAGCTCGCCGGTGCGACGCTCGTGCTCTACCAAGCGATCCACGTTCCGGCCGAGGTCCCCTCGGAAGTGCTCGTAGGTCACCAATCGGTGGAGGACGTGTTGGTCGCTCGCGCCCACGGTTCCCTCGAGGCGCTCGCCGGCCGGGTTCAGAGCGGACGCGTGGAGCAGATCGTGACCAGCCTCGCGATCGCGTGGGACGGCGTGTGCCGCACCGCGCGAGAACGCGACGTCGACCTGATCGTGATCGGCTCCCACGGCTATAGCGGGCTCGACCGCGTGTTGGGCACGACCGCCGCGAAGGTCGTAAACCACGCTGATCGCAACGTGCTCGTCGTACGCACGCTGCTCTGATCGTTGGCACGAGCGTTGCTCGTACATGGGTCATGCCCAATTCAACCAGCCAGGTCGTCGTCGCGTACGATTTCACGCAGAGCGGGCGAGCGGCACTCCATCGCGCGATCGCGCTCGCGAATCGCGACCCGTCGTTCGTGCTTCAGGTCATCTGTGCGATCGATCCGCATGGGCAGGTTCCGCCGCTTCCCCATTCTGGACGCGTCGACTATCAGTACGCGGAGCAGGTCCAGGCCGCGCTGACCGACGAGATGAAACGCGAGCTCGCGCTCGCCGAGATCACCGACCGCGTCCACTTCGCGGTCCATGCGCGGATCGGCAAGCCCGCCGAGGAGATCTTGGCCCTCGCCCGCGAAATTGGTGCGGACCTGGTCATCATCGGCAGCAAGGGGGCGATGGGCCTCGAGCGTTGGGTCCTCGGCTCGGTGTCCGAGCATGTCGTGCGCGAGGCGGGATGCACCGTCGAAGTTGCGCGGCCGAAGACCTACGAGCACGTCAAGCTCCAGCAGATCACCGAGCACCCGTCCGACGGCTCGCACTACGTGCCGCCGCATCGCTACACGTACGACGCGCACCTCAATCTACGGCCGGCCGACTGGCCTCTGTACTAGGCGCAGCAACTTCGCCGCCGCGCAGGTCTGCGTCGGCTGGCGTGCACTTTGCTCTACGTCGAGCCATGCCCGAACCGAACCTCCTCCGTGCGAACGATCTGATGGAGCGGAACGTCCTCGCCGTCGACCCCCAGATGCCGATCCTGAGCGTGTATCGGATGTTCGTCGAGCAACAGATTCACGGCGCACCGGTCATCGACGATCAAGGTCGCGTGATGGGTGTAATTTCGACGGTCGATCTCTTACGAGTGATCCGGAAGGAAGTCGCGGTCGGACGTCGGACGAGGGCCTCGAAGTCCTACTGGTGCGAATCGCCTTCCGCGCATCTCGACCACGTGGTCGTGCCCGAGCACGACCACTTGTGGGAGCTCGTCGCGCGGGACGCGATGTCCACCGAGGTGATCGCGGTCGACCCCGAGCTCCCGATCGCCGACGTCGCGCAGACCATGCTCGAGAATCGCATCCATCGCGTGCTCGTCATGTCCGGACGTCGGCTCGACGGAGTGCTCACGACGTTCGATCTGATGCGCGCGCTGGTTCGGCCGCCCGAGGTCACGTCGAGCGCCGTGTGGCCAGGCTGAGGCGACAGCGCACAGCGCACAGAGCGCCGAGCCAGCGAGAAACGAAAACCCGATGGTTCGCATGCGCGTGGCTCGTGGAGTCAGGATGATCACCACGAGCGCGATGACGACCAGGGGGGCCGCGAACCAGGCTCTTGGATCCAGGGCGATCAGCACACCGAGGAGCATGCAGACCAGGACACTCCACCGTCGAGCCTGGCTCGAACGCCTCTGGGTACGGTGACGCTCGAGCACGTGGTGGACCGCGATCACCGTCGCTGCATAGCCGATCGACCACGCGCCCCACGTTACCAGTGCGGAGCGGACCGGCATGCCGCCCGCAACCGCGACCGGTGTACTCGCCCCACACAGCGCGATCGCGGCCAGCAGCTCGCCGCCGAGCGTATCGATGGTTCGCCGTGCCACGGCGATCGCGAGCAACCCGAGCAACGGGAGGAGCAGCGCTGCGGTCTCGACTGCAGCCCGAGGCCCGCTCGCGAGCCCGAGTCCCCCCGCGATCAGAGCCGAGGTCCCCAACACGGCGAGCCAACGCGAGGCTCGGCGTCCCGCAACCTGTTGCATTCGTGCTCCGCGGTTCCCCAGCAACACGCGGAGCGGCTCGCTGGCGAGAAAGGCGAGTGCGGCCCCGACTCCGATCGCGATCGCAGCCAGCGTTGCATCCGTCGCGAGGAGAGCCGTACCGAGCGGGAGCAGGAGCTGAATGTACGCGCCGTGTTCACGAGGCCAGAGCGAGCGCGTGGCGGCGGAGCGTCGAGACATCGCCCCCCTCGCGTCGCAAGTCCCGTGCCCACGACGGTGCAAGCCGAGGAGGGCCGCTCGGAGAATTGGACGCAGACATGCAAGTCAGATCGGCATGCAACCGCCCATTCTCGGAGCACACACGATCGGGGTGATGTCGTGAAGTCTCGTCCTGACGCGGCGCACGCAGGTCTCGTCGTCAAGCTCGCCGAGGTCGCGCGCGAGCTCATGGCGGAGGCCGAAAGCTCGTCGATCGGACACGCGGCCCGTACGGTGATTCGCGAGACCGATCTCCGGGTCGTCGTGATCGCGATGCGCGCCGGCGCCACGCTCGCCGAGCACCACGCAAGCGCCACGGCGACGGTGCACGTCCTTCACGGGCAACTGCACGTGCGTCTCGACGAGCACACCGTCGAGCTCGCCGCCGATCAGCTGCTCCCGATCGAGCGTGGCCTCGCCCACGAGGTCGTCGCGATCGAACCGAGCGCGTTCGTGCTCGTGCTCGCTACGAGCGAATGACCGATCGGCGACCGCCGAGCAGATGCCAGGCCATTCCCGCAGCGGTCAGGCACCACGCGCCGAGCGCCACGTACACGAAGACGCGCGCGATCGAGCCCAGGAACGTCGCGTCGACGACGTGGGCCAGCCGGAACGTACACACCGTGTACATCCCGAGCGGAAACACGGCGCCCCAGTACAGCGGATCGTAGCGCAACGGAAACCTTCGAACGCCGTGGCGCCAGATGCCAAGGATCAGGAGCATCGGGATCCACCACGTCGCCGTCGCCCACCACATCCACGTCAAGCCGCGCACGAACGGCAGGATCTGGACGAGCGCCGGCGAGTGTGGCGTCGCAGCGACGAGCATCGATCCGGCCAGCGTCGAGATCGCGGCCGCACCCATGTTGATCCAGTACGGCGGCGCGAGGTCCGAGGGGCTCATCGTGAAGAACGTGTAGCGATAGAAGATCAGCGAGATGATCCACAGGTACAGCATCCCGCCGCCGAGCCACATCGCGAGCGAGAACACGAGGACGTGCTCCGCGTGCGCGCCGAGCCCGAGCGCGAGCTGGGCGCCGAGGACGCTGACCGATTGGGCGGCGACCACGCTGATCAACCAGCCGCCGTTGATCCCGTCGGCGAGCGATGGCTTTTCGGTCTTGACGGTCAGGATCGTGAAGACGCCGTAGATCAGCACGGCCCACAACACGACTCCTGCGAACCAGAACCCGAGCGCGGCCGTGAAGCTGCCACCGACCACCAAGCACTGCGAACCCAGGACGCACGTCGCGGCCACGATGGTGAAGAAGCCGACCGCACGAGCATGGTGGAGGAGATCGGCGCGGACCCGATCACGATGGCGAATTACCCGCGCGATCGTGAGCGCCCACAGCGTCGGGTAGAAGCCGAGGTTCACGACGAACAGCGCCACGGCGATTGGATGGAGCTCGAGCAACTCGCACGCGAGCGAGACGATTCCCGTCGCCATCACGAGCGCGAAGTACGCGGGGTGCATCGTCGCGAGTCCGGCCGGTTGCGGGGACTCGGTCATCGCCGGAGAAAATAGCGAAGCAGGCCGAGGTTGAGCCCGAAGCAGCCTGCACTCGCCGCGAGCGCCGGCCACACCACGCCGTCATCGTCGCCGAGCCAGGCGTTCACCGTCGCGGTGAGCAACCACAACTGGAGGACGACGAGGATCAACACGAAGCACACCACCCCGTAGATCACCGTCAGGCGCTGTGCGCGGGTCAGGTCGCGCCGGGCTCTCATGTCGTGCTCGCTTTGACACCCACCGCGAAGACGTCGTCACCGGCGATCTCGATCTCGATCGTCGGCAGCGGTCTGGGTGGTGGACCGGCGAGGTTGCGCCCGGTCGCGAGGTCGAAGATCCCCTCGTGACAGGGACACCGCAGGATGCCGTGGTCGATGTCCGGAATCACGGCACACGACAGGTGCGTGCACTTCTGACTGTATGCGAGGAGCTTGCCGTCGCGCATGCGAATCAACAAACACGGATCGAGGTCCCCCGGGTAGGCGAACATCGTCGCGCTACCCGCGGGCAGCGCTGCGAGCGACGCGATCCACCTCCGACCCGGTCGAGCGCGCCGGTTACGCACGAGGCTCTTCGCAGCGATCCACGTCTGACCGGCCACGAACGCACCGCTCGTCAGCACGAGAAACCTCGCGAAGTCGCGCCGGGCCACGAAGTTGGCCTCGGGGACATCGATCGCGAAGTCCTGGCGCCACCGCGGCTGCTGCTCCATCGGCCGCCCGTCGGGCGCGACGCTGATCTCGTCCGGATCGCGTGCCGGTGCGAAGCCGGCGCTCGAGTCGTTCGTCTTGTCGTCGGCCATCGTTAGACCTCCACCTCGGCGAACGGATCGAACGTGTCGATCACCGGCAGCCGGAGCCCGCGATTGTGCGGGTGCTCTTGCATCGCGGCCGTGACATCGACGTGCACCGGCGCCGTCGCACCGCGCGGTGCCATCACGCTGACGCGGGTGGTGATGGTCTGCGCTCCGAACTTGAACTTATTGGTCGGCGTGGACCGCGGACGCAACGCGCGCACTTCGTCGCGAGTCCCGAAGAACAGCGCCTGGCTCGGACACACGGTCGCGCACATCGGCTTCTTCCCGATCGACGTGCGGTCGTAACACATGTCGCACTTCATCATGACCGCGCGCTCGATGTAGAGCTCGGGTACGCCGAACGGGCACGCGACGACGCAGTTGCCACATGCGATGCAGCGTGGCTTGGTGGCACTCTGCACGACACCGTCGGCGGTGCGCTTGATCGCATCGGCCGGGCAGACCTCGGCGCACGTCGGTTGCTCGCAGTGCATGCAGACCACCGGCACGGTCTGCACGGACGTCGCACGATCGACATACTCGAGGTGGATCATCGAGTCGCCGCGATGCGTATCGCACTCCGTGCATGCGTGGACGCAGGCCTGACAGCCGATGCAGCGGCTGGGGTCGACGAAGAATTCGTGGTCTCGAGGTACGGGCATGCGGTTCACTGCTGCGGTTCGAGGTTGGCCGCGTACGCGGGAGGTCCGTCGGCCCGCTTCACGCGACAGCCGCAGACCTTGTATTGGGGAATCTTGCTGATCGGATCTTGGGCCGCCACCGTCAGTCGATTGGGACTCTTATCGCCGGGCCAGTGATACGGGATGAACACGGTGTCGGGGCGGATCGTGGTCACGACCGAGGCTCTCACCGTGATCTCGCCCCGCCGCGTCTCGCACGTGGTCCAGTCGTTGTCGGCGATCCCGAGCTTCTCCGCGAGTCGAGGATGAAGCTCGATGCGCGGTTCCGGGTACTGCTTGACCAGCGGCCCGATGCGACGGGTCTGAGTCCCCGACAGAAACTGGCTGACCACGCGGCCGGTCGTCAGGAAGATCGGATAGTCCTCGGACGCATCGTCGACCGCAGGCCGATACTCACCGATGTTGAACCGCGCCTTGCCATCGGCGAAGTAGAACGGTCCGGTTCCCTTCGCGATCGGGTTGGTGCTACCTGGTTCGAACAACCGCGGCGTCCCAGGATCGTCGGGGCTGGAGCACGGCCAGAACACGCCCATCTGACGCTCGATCTTTTCGTACGTCACGCCCGAGTAGTCCGCGATGCCGCCTTTGCTGGCGACGCCGAGCTCCTCGAAGATCTCGCGCGGGCTCGTGAACGTGAAGCCGTGCGGTCGCCCCAACGCGAGCGCGAGATCCTGGATGATCTTCCAATCGGCGCGCGCCTCGCCGGGCGGCTCGACCGCCTTGTTGATCTTGATGATCCGGCCTTCGACCTGCGTCACCGTACCCTCGTCCTCCTCCTGCAAGCTGCCCGGGAGGACGACATCCGCGTGGCGCGCGGTGTCGTTGAGGAAGAAGTCGATCGAGACGAAGAACTCGAGCTTCTCGAGCGCGCGGGTCACGAACTGGTTGTCGGGCAGCGAGACTTTCGGGTTGAAGCAGATCGCGACGAGCCCCTTGATCTCGCCGGCGTCGATCTTGCGAAACATCTCGTAGGCGTCGACGCCGGGACCTGGCAGATCGCGCTCCTCGACGTTCCACACCGAGGCGATATATGCGCGGTGCTCCGGGTTCGAGATGTCGCGCAACCCCGGAAGTTGAGTGCACTTCTGGCCGTGCTCGCGTCCACCCTGTCCGTTGGCTTGCCCGGTGATCGTGCTGTAGCCGCAATGCGGCTTGCCGATCCGGCCCGACGCGAGCACGAGGTTGATCGCGCCGAGCACGTTCTGCACTCCGTTGGAGTGATGCTCGATGCCACGCGCGTGGAGCATGAAGCTCGAAGCCGCGGTGCCCCACAGCTCGGCGGCCTTGCGCAACGAACGCTCGGGCACTCCGCTGATGTCCGCGGCTCGCTGAAGTGGCCAGGTCTTGCAGTACTCGGCGACCGCCTCGAACCCGACCGTCTGTCGATCGATGAAGTCGCGATCGATCCACCCTTGTTCGATCATCAGGCCGAGCACGCCCGCGAACAGTGCAGCGTCGCGGCCCGGCCGGACCGGCAGATAGAGGTCGCAGGTCCGGGCGATCGGCGTGATCCGCGGATCCTGGACGATCACCTTCGCGCCGCGTTCGCGCGCCTGCCAGATGTAGTTCGTCGTGATCGGCGCGCACTCGGCGACGTTCGATCCTGCGACCCAGATCACGTCGCTTCCGATCATGTCGTCCCACGGATTGGCCGCGCGATCGATCCCGAACGCCTTCATGTTCCCAGCGCCCGCGCTCACCATGCAGAGCCGGCCGTTGTAGTCGATGAACGGCGTCTTCAAACAGACCCGCGCGAACTTGCCGAGCAGATACGTCTTCTCGGTCGTGAGGCTCGCGCCGCTGAGGACACCGACCGAGGCATTGCCGTGCTGCGCCTGCAGCCGTGCGAGCTCGCGCGCCACGTGCGCGATCGCGTCGTCGTACGGCATCGCGCTGAAGCCGCCGGCAGCCGTCGGATCGCGGCGCAGCGCGGTGACGAGGCGATCGGGGTGCGAGCCCTGGAGGTAGCGCTTGACGCCCTTCGGGCACAGCATGCCGCGATTGAACGGGAACTCGTCCCACGGTTCGAAGCCGATGACCTGGTTGTCGCGCACCTTCAACTGGATCCCGCACTGCTGGCCGCAGAAGCAGCAGTGCGTCTTCACCAGTTTGTCGGGCACGACCGCGGTGCCGCCGAGTGTCCCGAGCGACAGGTGCGGTCCAAACGCGTGCGTGATCGCGAGCTCGTCGACGGGGAGTTTCGCCATGGTCAGTCCTTCTCGCTCGTCGTCCACAAGCCGCCTTGCGCGAGCCCGAACAGAGCGCGCCGGCACGCCGGGCAGATCTGTTGGTAGTGCGTGGCACCCCCGGCGGTGGTCTCGTAACGAAACCCGAGCTCGTGCTCGACGGCGATCAGATCGCGGATCATCATCGCGGACGCGAACGGTCGGTCGCAACGCTTGCAGTGTGCCTGCTCGCCGCGCGCTCCTTCATCCTTGTAGAACCCGACACCGAGCTGCGCCGGGCGTTGGAAGATGTGGAAGAACTTGCCGAACGGCAACCACAACAGCGTCACGATCACGGTCACCGCGTGCAGGATCGCGATGAAGTCATAGCCGTAGCCGCGCAACCACGTGTAGCTGATCGTGAGCATCAGGCCGGTGATGCTGATCGCGCCGAGGAGTACGAGCGGCAGGACGTCCTCGCCGAACTGCTGCACAGCTTGGGCCCCTCGATCGCGCATGCGTCGCCGGAATGCGAGCATCACACCTGCGAGCACGAGGAACGAAGCCCAGACGAGGCCGTGGAACACCACGAACGCCACGATCGAGTCGACTGGAAAATCACCCGCCGCGAAGCCGAAGATGTACGTGCGGTACGTGTCGAGATGGCCGGGAACGGTCTCGAAGTGGATCCAGCCCCACACCAGCGGGAACGTGATCGCCGCGGCGAGGAAGCATCCCCACATCAGCAAGAAGTGCGTGATCCCGCGCATCCGACCGCGGCGGAAGATGAAGCGATTCGCGGCGACCTCGACGACCGCTCGCCGCGCGAGCTGCACGCTGTTGCGCGGCAGCCTGCGGCCGAGGAACGCACGCCACCCTCGCCGCCAGTACATTCGGGTCGGCGGCCTCTGCAACCACATCGCGTAGCGATACGTGATCCCGAACGTCGCGAACAACGTCGCGAACGTGTAGCCGACGAGCGCAGCATCGAAGTGCGCCAGGTTTCGAGATCCGACCACGATCGCCACACCGAGCACGACGGTGAAGACCGCCGCCCAGAGGCTCGCGCGGATCGCGTAGGACGTCATGAACGCAACGGATGATAGCTGTCGGGTCCCCCGTTGTTGACCTCACGAATGCGCGAAATTTGCGGGTGGTGCGGCGGCCGCGCAGTTTCTGCGCGCGATCTGCCGCAGAGCCCGGCACGCCGCTTGATAGGTCCGGCGGCATGGAGCTGAGTCCAGAGCGGCTGGCGGAGCTATCGACCCAGGGACCTCGCTATACAAGTTACCCACCCGCCACGGAGCTTCGCGAGCTCTCGGTCGAGGCGGTGCGGCGCGAGCTCGCGCGGGTCGCGATCGATCGACAGCCGATCTCACTCTACGTCCACGTTCCGTTCTGTCGCAGCCTGTGTGCGTACTGCGGTTGCAACGTGATCCCCACCCGGGACCGCTCTCGCGGCTCGGCGTACGTCGACACGCTTGCGACGGAGCTCGCGCTGCTCGTCGAATCGCTGGGTCGCGACATGCCGGTCAGCGAGGTCGCGCTCGGCGGCGGCTCGCCGAACTTTCTCGAGCCATCGGCGATCCGCCAGCTGAACAACGCCATCGAGACCTACTTTCAAGTCCAGCCGGACGCCCGCCGTTCGGTGGAGCTCGATCCGCGTACGACCTCGAGCCTGCAGATCGTCACTTTCGGGCAGCTCGGCTTTCGTTCGCTCAGCGTCGGCGTTCAAGACTTCGCCGAACGCGTCCAGGACGCGATCCGGCGTCATCAAAGTCTCGAGCAAACCCGCGCGCTGATCGAGACCGCTCGAGACAACGGATTTACCGACATCAACGTCGACATCGTCTACGGCCTGCCTCATCAGACCGAGGAGACCTTCGCCGCGACGATCGATGCGATCCTCGAGCTCGCTCCCGATCGCGTCGCGCTGTTCGGGTACGCGCATCTCCCGAGCAAGCTGCCGCATCAGTTGCTCGTCGAACGCTCCGGTCGGGTCCTGGACCGATTCGAGCGTGCGACGTTGCTGTTACTCGCGATCGATCGGTTCGCGCGCGCTGGCTACCTCCACCTCGGACTCGACCACTTCGCGCGACCCGACTCCGCGCTCGCGCACGCCGCCGAAGATCGCCGAATGGCGCGCACGTTTCAGGGATACGTCGAGCGGCGTGCCGAGACCATCCTCGGCGTTGGCACATCGGCGATCTCGTCGACCTCGCGTGCGATCTGGCAGAACGAGCTCCAGCTGTCGGCATGGGAGCAAGCGATCGCCTCGAAGCAGCCGCCCGTCGCGCGCGGCTTCCTGCTCACGCGTGACGACCAGATCCGGCGTGCGTTGATCGAACGCTTGATGTGCGACGGCGAGGCCGATCTCGACGCGCTCGGCAACGACCTCGGGATCGAGCTCACCGCCTACTTCGCCGCGGAGCTGGAGCAACTGACCGAGTTGCAGGAGCTCGCGTTCTACGACCGCGATGCGCACGCGATCCGGACCACGCCGCTGGGTCGACTGCTCGTTCGAAACGTTTGCATGGTGTTCGATCGCTACGCTCGCCCGGGTCAAGCGAGGTTCTCGTCGACGATATGACGACCGTGGTATTTCGACGCAGCCACGCGAATCGTGGCTCGAACGCCACGCGGTGTCGATACGCTGACGATGTGAGGCGTCTAGCGTTCTTGGCCTTGTTCGTCGCGTGCTCCGGCGAGACCACCGCCACACGGCCGGAGCCTCTCGCAGCATTGCCGCCACCGGCCGCCGCGAAGACCGATCGGTTTGTCGATTCGGGCGTGTGTGCGCAGTGTCATCTCGTGGGCGACAGCGTGACCGCGCTGCACGACGCGACCGGCGCGAACGTCTCCCCGGTCCTGTTGTGGCGGTCGTCGCTGATGGCGCTCGCGGCGCGTGACCCTTACTACCTGGCGAGCTTCGCCGAGGAAGTCGCGAATGCGAAGCCGGCTGCCAAGCCGGGGATCGAGACGCTGTGCACACGCTGCCATTCACCGGCAGGGTCCGAGGAGCGTGACGCCACCGGTGACCACCTCGCGCTCGCCGACCTCGCCGGAGGCGACGATCCTGCGTCGCGACTCGCGCGTGACGGCGTGACGTGTACCGCGTGCCACCAGATCGATCCGGCGAACCTCGGGGGCCAGAGCTCGTTCGGCGGCGGCTTCGTGATCGGCTACGGCCGCACGATCTACGGTCCGTATCTCGATCCACGTGCCTCGCCGATGATGCTCATGGTGAACTACACGCCGACCAGCGGACCACACATCATGCGCTCGGAGCTGTGCGCGACGTGTCACACGGTCATCGTTCCGACGGCGAGCGGCTCGATCACGGAACAGGCCACGTATCTCGAGTGGCGGTCGTCGAGCGCGAGCGCGATGAACGTGCAATGCCAGTCGTGTCACGTGCCGACGGTCGACTCCACCGGCGCGGCGATCAAGACCCAGGCTGCGGGGTATCCGACCGACTTGAGTCCGCGCGCGCCGATCGGCAAGCACGTGTTCGTCGGCGGCAACTCCTACGTGTTGTCCCTGATCGAGGATGGGCTCGCATGGTCCGGCGCCGGGCTTGCCGCGGACGAGCTCGAAGCCTCGGTCGCGCGTGATCAGCTGCACCTCACGACCGCGGCACGCGTGACGATCGGATCGGTGACGCGAACCGGAGCTGCGGTCACGTTCACGGTGCACGTCCAGAACCTGACCGGTCACAAGCTGCCGACCGGCTATCCCTCGCGCCGGATGTGGCTGCACGTCACGGTGGCGGCGGCCGGCGCGACGGTGTTCGAATCGGGTGGCACCGACGAGACCGGCGCGATCGTGGGTCGCGCTGGAGTGCTGGGGCTCCAACCACACCGTGACACCGTCGCGAGCTCCGACGAAGTCCAAGTCTGGGAGTCCACCTTCATCGATCACCACGGCAACCCGACCCACCGCTCGACCGAAGCCGCCTACTACAACAAGGACGATCGGATCTTGCCGGCGGGCTTCGCGCCGTCGACGATCGATGCGCCTCGGATCGAGCCGATCGGCGTGGTGGCCGATCCGAGCTTTCTACCAGGGAGTGACGAGGTGACCTACAACCTCACCGGCATTCCCGTCGCCGCGACCGTGACCGCCAGCCTGTCCTATCAGGTCCTCGGTCCCGAGATCGTGGAAGCTCTCGAAGCATCGAGCACGCCGGCCGGCAGCCGGTTCGTCGACCTCGCCCGAGCTCGACCGAATCTGCCGATCACGATGGCGGTCGTCACCCAGCCCTTGCCGTGAGCTCGCGGCGAGGTCTACGGTGACCTGTTGGTGACGTGCGCTGCTTGCCACGCGCGTGCTCGAGTCACGCCGTAGCTCGACGCAACACGTCGGCCAGCACCTGCATCGCATCGACCGTCGTGAAGATTCCTTCGATCTGGTCGCGATCACCGACGACCACCACGCAGCCATATTTTCGATCCGCCATCCGCTCGACGACCTTGTCCACGGCGTCGTCGGGGGTCGCGACGTAGACGTCGCTCACCATCGCCTCCTCGACCGTCAGCTTCGCCGGATCGCTGTCGCGTAACGTCTCGATCAGGTGCAGATCACGTTCGGTGACGAGGCCAATCAGCTTGCCTCCCTCCAGCACCGGCAGGTGTCGGATCTGGTGTTTGCGCATCATCGCGTGCGCCTCGGACATCAGCGCGTCGGGTCGGATCGTCCAAGGTTGGCGCGTCATGTATCTCGCCATGGATGGCATCAGCATGGCTCGTTCAGGTGCAGTCAACGTGCCGGCCGTAGCGCCCTCGGCGCGCAGCAAGCACGCCGAATCTGCAGGACCACTCGACGCGGACGCAACGGTTGCGCGTGTTTCGAGCTTCGAGTCGTACGCGCCAGGCACGCCGTTTGATGGGCATCGCTGCGTGGTGCCAACGCCGTCCGTGCTCGAACAGATCCTCGATCAGCACCTCGATCTACGCGATCGGATGGAGCGCTGCGCTCGGCTCACCGACGAGCTCGACGCAGGCTACGGCGCCGCCGAGGTGTTGCTTCGCGAAGTGGCCGAATTGCGTGTGGTGTTCGCGGAACATCACCGGTTCGAAGAGGCTCATCTTCGGCCGATCCTCATGTCGAGCCGTCTGTTCGACGAGCACGTCGTCGAACATCAAGCCCTGGACGCTCAGATCACCTCGGTCACGCACGAGCTCCGCACCGCGCTCAGGCGCATGCGCGGACACCTCGACGCCGAGGATCGCTACTTCAACTCCGCATACGCTCACGAGGGCTCGAAAACGTAGGACCTTCGGGCAAGGTCATCCCGAGACGCTCGCGGAGATCGTCGCGACCCATCGCGTGATATCGAACGTCGACACGACCCCGACCAGGTGCTTGTGGTCGTCGAGCACGAGCACGTGATGGAAGCCCTCGTGGGTCATCAGCGTGGCCGCGTTGGCCAGCGTGTCGCGAATGGTGAGCGACATCGCGTGCGGCATCATGAGCTCGCGTGCGGTCTTGCGGCCCGGACTCTCGATCAGGTCGAGCTTCGTGATGATCCCGATCGGGCGGCCCTCACTGTCGACGATCGGAACGCAGCTGATGTGGTGGTCGATCATCAGCGCGGCTACCTCTTCCGGCAGCGCGGTGGCCGAGGCAGTGATCGTCGCCTTCGTCATGATGTCGGTGATCGGGATGAGGTTCGTGTTCACACGACCTGGCTACGCAAGACGTGGGCCTAACCCGCGCCACGGCCCGAACGATCGCGGCGCGTGGCCTGCCGTCCGACCAATCGATGTGCGAGATTGTCTGCGGATCGCGATTGCCGTTTTCGCGCTGGTAACGAGCCGCTGTGGCGAGGACTGCTGCAAGTCGGGGACGCACGATGCCGCTGTCGACGCTCCCGCGGATGCGGGACGTGCCTGCTATCCATCGGGGCTTTGCGCGATGGGCCACGAGTGCGGTAGCGGATGCTGCAACTTCGGCGAGCGCTGCGAGCTCGGCGCCTGCACCTGTGGGACCGGCGCGTCCTGCCTTGCCGGCGACGTTTGCGCGACGGGCGGGGCAATCGCGCCGGCGGTCGATGGCTGTGGCGTGTTCTGCTGCGGCCCGGCTAGCGGTGTCGGCTGCTCGATCAGACCGGCAACACGAACTACGGTGCGGGCTTCTCGTACAACGCGGCGACGAACGTGACCACGCAGGGCGCGGACGCGAACCTGGTCATCTCGCCGCTCACCGCCGCCTGCTCGGCGTGCCACGACGCGCCCGCCGCGATCGCTCACATGACCGCGAACGGAGGCCAGTTCTACGTCGCTCGCTCGATCGTGCGCGCCGCCCCGCCCGAGCAGTGCATGACCTATCACGGCCCGGGACGTGTCGCCGCGATCGGCGCCGTTCACTAGCCCTCGAGATGTGAGCTCGAGCGCTCTAGATCTTCGTTGTCGTGGCTGCCCGTGACGTGACGTGATCGATGATCTCGCGCGACCCGGCGAGCGCCGCCGGATGCGGGAGGTTGAAGAACCCGTGCGGCGCGCCGTCGTAGATCACGAGACGGGTCTGCAGACCTTGCGCCTCGCGGCGGGCCGCGAGCTGGCGCGCCTGCTCCACTGGAACGAGGCCGTCGTCGCTCCCGTGCAACAGCAGCGTCGCGGCGGCCGGCTGCGGCGCGGCGTGCGGCGAGCGGGCCGTCCACACCGTGCGATCGGCGGTGCCGAACAACAGGCGCGGCAGCAGCGCCGCGGGGCCGCGCAGGTGACCGACGTCGTACAGCCCGAAACATCCGACGACGCCGGCGAGCCCATCGACGCGCGCCGCCGCGAGCAGCGCGAGCGTCGCCCCCGCCGACAGCCCGACGAACGAGATCGCGCTCGCGTCGAGGCCATACGCCGGCGCGCGGGCGGACCAGAACGCGTACGCGTCGCAGACGTCGGTGATCGACGCTTCCAGGCCGCCGCCGCGAAAGATCATGCGGTAGTCGATCGTGCAGACCGCGATCCCGGCGGCGGTGAGCTGCGCGACCAGGTAGCGCATCGGCTTCATCGTGCGCGAGCCGATCACGAACCCGCCACCGTGGACGAGCACGACCGAAGGACCGATCGCGCCGGCCGGCACGTAGAGGTCCGCGAGCGGCGCGATGCCGCGGCGCTTCGGCCCCGTGCGATACGCCACCGCGGCCGCGGTCGGCACGACATCGGCCGTCGACGGATCGCCGCGCAGCGACCGCAACGACCTCAGCACCGCTCCATAACGCAACGTCATCGGGCACACTCCCGTGCGAGGGCATCGAGCTGGAGCTCGAGCCCGAACCTGAACAACTCGTCGAGGTGCTGCGCGTCGAGCCAGGTCGACACCGCATCGACTCGTGGGTAGCGCCGTCGCAGCGCTGCGGTCGTCGGCGCTTGCGGTCCGCGCGGCGCCGCGAGCTCGTTGAGCGCGAACCCGCTGCAGTACGAGCTGACGACGCGATAGAACCGCGCGATCACGCGGTCGTCGATGCCCTGCACGTGCGCGAGCTCGAACAGTCGCTCGAGGAACGCGTACGTGCCCTCGCTCGCGAACCGTCGCGTCGCGAGCAGCGGGAATGCGTTGGGATGCGCGTGCGCGACGCCGCGATAGGCATGCGCGACCTCGCGCAGCGTGCCGATCCAGTCCGGCTTCGGTGCGACCGCCGCGCCGACGCTCGCCATCATCAGCTCGACGACCGCATCGAGCAACGCGTCCTTGCTCGGGTAGTACCAGTAGATCGCCATGGCCTCGCAACCGAGCTCGTGCCCGAGCTTGCGGGTGCTGAACGCCGCGAGCCCGTGTTGATCGATCAGCCGCAGCGCCGCGGTGCGGATCGCATCGTGCGACAGCTCCGGCGGCGCGGGTTGCTGCTTCGCTTTCATCGGTGGGTTCCCATGCGCACGAGTCGACCCGGACGCTGACCGGTGAGCACGCCGCCCTCGGCGATCGGCACGCCGGCGACGAACGTCGCGAGGTAGCCCTCGGCGCGCTGCACGAGCCGCCGGCCGCCGGCCGGTAGATCGCGCTGCATCACGGGCCGCGCGAGCGAGAGTCGCGGCAGGTCGACGACGTTGAGGTCGGCGCGCATCCCGACCTCGATCGTGCCACGATCGCGCAGGCCGATGAACCGCGCGGTGTCGTGCGCTTGCATCTGCACGACGCGCTCGAGCGGCACCCCGTTCGCGCGATCGCGCGCCCAGTGGGTCAACAGGAAGGTCGGCATGCTCGCGTCGCACACCGTGCCGACGTGAGCCCCACCGTCGCCGAGCCCGGGGAGCGCGCGCGGATGCACGAGCATCTCGCGCACCACGTCGAGGTTCATCCCGGTGTAGTTGTAGACCGGGAAGTAGAGCAGCGCGTGGCCTTCGTCCTCGAGCAGCGCGTCGTAGAGGTGGCCGAGCACCGGCGCGTGTGCGCGCGCGGCCTCGGCGGCGATGCAGCGGTGCAGCGTCGGTTCATAGTTCGGCCGCGCCGCCATCCGGTAGATCCGCAGCGCGATCTTGTCGAGGTTCGCGAGCAGGACATCCGCGAGCGGCGGAATCGGCGTGCCGTCGCCGGCGACCTTGTCGGTGGTCTCGCCGAGGATCCGCGCGCGCACCGCCGGATCACGCAGCCGCGCGACGCGCTCGACGAGCGGGAGGTGGGAGAGCGCCTTGTACGACGGGAAGCCCATGAACGGATGGAACGTCGCCTCGAGGCCGAGCAACACGCCGATGCCGCGCGCCGCGACCTGGCAGCGCAGATCGAGCCCGCGCGCCGCCGCTCCGTCGACGCGCGCGAGGATCCGCCGCCACTGCTCGGGCGCTTGGTCGCGCTGCATCGTCGAGATCGACAGCGGCCGCCCGCCGCTCGCGATCGCCATCGCTTCGAGCAGATCGAACTCGGGATCGAACTTGTCGGGCCCGCTCGTCAGATCGAAGTCGCTCACCGCTTGCAACACGCCGTGATCGAGCCCGCGAAACGCGCACGCGATTCCGGCGAGCTCGCGCGCACCGGCCTCGGACGCCGGGGTCGCCGCGCCGCGCGCCGTGCGATGGTTGTCACTGCGCCCCGTCGAGAACCCCGCCGCGCCGGCTTCGAGCGCCGCGCGCAACAGGTCGCGCATCGCCGCGATGTCGTCGTCGGTCGCGACCTCGGCGGCCAGCGCGCGCTCGCCCATCACGTACATCCGCAGCGGGTCGTGCGGCACCTGCGCGAGCACGTCGATCGTACGCGGCGTCCCGGCGAGCACGTCCAGGTAGTCGGCAAACGACTCCCAGCCCCACGGAATGCCCTCGGCGAGCACGGCACCCGGGATGTCCTCGACACCTTCCATCAGCTCGACGAGCGCAGCCTCGTGTCCCGGTCGCACCGGCGCGAAGCCGACGCCGCAGTTGCCCATCACGCTCGTCGTCACGCCGAGCAGCGAGCTCGGCGTGAGGTCGGGGTCCCAGGTCACCTGGCC
>JBDTJY010000231.1:0-2639 GCA_039935615.1 Kofleriaceae bacterium | reverse complement strand
GGATCAAGGCACTCGCAACCTCCAAACAACTTCCTCGCAACGCTGCGGTGCCGTTCGCACCCACCGCCGCACCCAGCTCGATGGACGGTGGCGATGCGGACAGCACGCCGAGCTGGATGAAGTTGCTGTTGCCGGCGATGCCCGTCGTCGCCAATGCGGTAATGCGCAACCTCGGCACGTGGCTTGGCAACGCGCGCGGGAGCGAAACGCCGGCACAGCGGCTCAAGCATCGCAACGCCACACCGATCGTCACGATTTCCGAACGTGAGCGCGAGAAGGTGTTGCCTCCGTCGTTCGAGGAGCATCTCGCAGCGGTTTGCGAGTTACTCCCTCCCGAGGACCGCGTACGCGCCGCCGCGATCCTGCGCGGTACGGAGCCGTTCTACGGCAGCACGTTCGTGCGCACGCCGCTCCTGCAAGCGGTCGAGTTCGTCCGCAAGACAATCAAGGCCGAGCCTACGTCCTCGGAGATTCCGTCGTGAAAACGACGCCGGTCAGCAGGTTGCTGAGTGTCCCCGCAGAGAACGACAACTTCGATCGCTCCGACAACCCGGAGCTGATCACGTTCGACGAGCACGACGGCCGCGCGTTGCTGCACGTGGTCGCCGATCGGGTCTTGCACGGCGGACTCGCTCTTCTTCACGCCAAGATCGGGACGGTGAGGCTCGCACGTGGAGTCTCGAAGCTGCGACGTGGACCAGGCCGGGACGCGATGGAGCGATTTATCGACGCCAATAATTCACCAATCGTCCAGCACATTGCGACGCAGATCGTGAGTCCGCATGCGGGACCTGCCTCATCTTCGTCGGCGCACACGATCGAGCTATCGAGGTTTCTCGACGAGAAGCAGCTCTGCGCAGAGCTCGACATCTCGCCAGTGACTGCCACAAAGTGGCGGCGCAACGCCGAAGGGCCGCCGTTCGTGCGGGTGGGCCGACTCATCCGATACCCGCGCGCGACATTCGATCGGTGGCTCTCGGAGCGCACGGTTGGCGTGATAACGACCCACCGCTGAACACCAGTTCCGAGCACTTGCGTCCGGGTCCTAGCGGGGTCCTAGCCTGACTCTAGGCGACCTAAGTACGTGGAGGTTAAGGGGATCGAACCCTTGTCCCTCGGCTTGCAAAGCCGATGCTCTCCCACTGAGCTAAACCCCCGGGTGACGCTTAGGTAGCGCGCGCCGCAACCGCCGTCAACGGGTGCGGTCAACGCCGGCGCGGCGGCCACTCGATGGACTGCCGGGCCGCGATCACATTCGCCAGCACCGCCAACACCAGCGGGACGATCGCGAGCTCCATACCTGTACGACGATCCAGCCGCCCGAAATTCGACATGCCGTCGAAAGAATCTTCTAAGTGGGCTTGGTCTCGTCGAAGACGACGTCCTCGATGTCCTCTTGCGGACGCTCGAGCGTGCGGTCGTCACGCTTGGTCGGAAACAGCGGTGGCGGATACATCGCACGCGCGCTCGGCGACGCTTGGCCCCAGATCAGGAAGCCGAGGCTCCACAAGGTGGGCATCAAGAAGCAGATCTCCGGATAGTGCATCGCGAAGCCGCAGACGTAGCCGATCGCGACGAGCGACAGCACGAAGTAGCCGACGACCTTGTTCTTGGCCATGCCGACCTTCGGCATCGGCAGCCGCGACGCCATCAGGTAGCCACCGACGACGAGCGCGATCGGCGCGTACTTCCATACCCACAACGGCGTGTGGAGATGCTCGCCGAACAGACGCGCACCACCGAACGGCTCGCGCGCCCACTGGAGGTCGTCGTACTTGAGGAGCACGAGCATCCAGATCGCGATCAAGCCACCCGTCAGCGTGGTCGGAAAACCGAAGAAGATCTTCGTGGGGACTTCGTCGTCGGCGATGACGTTGTAGCGAGCGAGTCGGAAGATCGCGCACAGCATGTACGCACCGGCCGCGGAGAACAGCAGGTAGTGCGCGGTGCCACCGTCGTGGAACGGCAAGTCCAACCGTGATTCGCAGTAGCACAGGACCAAATACGCGGGCGCGACACCGAAGTTGAGCGCATCGGCGAACGAGTCGAGCTGCATGCCGAGCTCGCTGGTGGCTTTGAGCGCGCGGGCGGTGAGGCCATCGAGACGATCGGTGAGGACCGCGTAGATGATCATCCACGCGGCGAGCGACGTGTCGCCGTTGTGACTCGACCACAACGAGACGAGGCCGAAGATCATCGACGACAGCGTGATGAGGTTCGGCGCGAGATATCGGAAGAACCGGCTGACCTTCACTATGCCTTCTTCGCTTTCTTGGTCTCGTCGGTCTTTTGCGCGTGATCCATCAGGCGCGAGTACAGACGTGGCCCGAGGCTATGCGTCATGATCGCTTCCACGGTGCGCGAAATCTCGGCCTGTGGATCGCCTTGTCGGTAGACGAACTTGATCGCCATGCCTTGATCCGGCGTGCCATCGCCATCGAGGTCTCTCGCGTCTTGACCGGTCACGATGCGCTGCACCTCACCATGGATCGTGAGTGGTTCGGCACGCCCGGGGATGAATAACTTGAACAGAAATTCGGTGCCGATCGGTAACGGCCGTGCTGTCTTGATGAACGTGCCGCCCCGAGAGATGTTCTTTGTGTAGTCGGCGAAGAACGTGTTGAGCCGCTTGTATTCGA
>JBDTJY010000230.1:0-9869 GCA_039935615.1 Kofleriaceae bacterium | reverse complement strand
CGGGATCGGCCGCGATCAAGCCGCGCGCGCCTGCGATATCGTCGGGGGCGTGGAGCTCGCCGCCGCCATTCGCGCCGCCATCGCCGTCACGCCCGGAGCCCGTGCCGCTCTCGACGCGATCCTCGATCACCTCGAGCGAACCGGCAAGCTGCCGCGGACGCTCACGGTCGATGCCGACGCCGACACCATCGCCGCGCTGCGCGCTGTGTTCTCCGCCCGCGGCGTCACGCCGCTGGCGCCGGGGCGCGCGCGGCTCGAGCTCGCTCGTTGCGCGAGCACCGGCCTCGCGCTCGACCCCCTCCTCTACGCCGCGCTCGGCCGCACTCCCCGCGATCCTCGCGCCGAGGCCCTCGCCCGTAAGGACGCCTTGTGCCGAGAGCTGGCCGCGCTGCCCCAGCCTTCGCACGAGATCACCCGTGCGTTCCTCACCGACGAGGTCGCGGCCGCGCGTGCTGGCACCGGCGACACCTGGACGCTCGCCGAAACGGGCGACGTCGCCCGTGCGGCGGCGATCGTCGCGGATGTCGCCACCGCGCTCGACGCGCTCCTCGAGCTTCGCGCGCCGATCCGGATCGCCAACTTCGCCGCTCGCGTGCTCGGAAACAGCAAGGCGCTCGGTCCTGGCAGCGAGCGCGCCCGACGCCTCGCGGCGGCACTCCTGACCTACGATCCCGCGACTCAGGCTGACGTCGCGTCGGCGCAGCCCTCGACGACCGCCGCTGCTGCCGCCGCCGCTCTCGAGGTCCGCGGCCTCTATCGCGACGACGCCTCGATCCTCGTCCACGTGTTCGGGCCGCTGATCTACGCTCGCGCCGGCACCGCTCCGTTCGATCACGTCGCTCGCCATGCGGCGCTCGGCGATCCCACGCCCCTCTCGCTCGCCCAGCTCCGGGATGCCACGCTCGTCGAGCTCCCGATCGAGCGCATCACGGTGTTCGAGAACCAGGCGCCGTTCCTCGACTACATCGAGCGCGCCGATCACCGGCGCGAGCTCGTCGTGTTCGCGCGCGGGCAGGCGAGCTGGGCGGTCGTGCTGCTCCTCCGGCTGTGCCGCGCCGGTCGCGTCCCGATCCGCCATGCCGGCGATCTCGACCGCACCGGAGTGCTGATCCTGCGCAGCCTGATGCATCGCATCCGCGCTCCGATCGAGCCGTGGCACATGGATGCCACCACCCACCGGCGCTTTGCGGCCTCCGACGGCAAGGCGATCGACCCCGAGGAGCGTGCCCGGATCGCCCGCCTCGTCGCGATCGACGATCCCACCGCGGCGTGCCACGACTTGCTCGTCGAGCTCCACCGGACCGGCATGTGGATCGAGCAGGAGACGTTCTCTCACCTGCTGCTTGTTCCGGACGCGTCGCATCGCGATCCTGTTTAACAGCTGCCTCTGATCATCGACGGACGTCGCGGAGGAAGCCGAACGATCGCGCGCCACTCCGGATCGCACCGCGGATCGATGTAGTCGCCAAGTCCCGTTCCGCGCGCAGAGCCGGATTGTTAAAACATCGCGCAGCTCTGCTGTTAGCGTAGCGATAGATGTCCGAGCCAACCTCTACCGATCGACAAGTGGCGCCGACGTCTGGCGACAGCCAACACGACGAGGGAACCACGGACCAGACCTCCGGGTCGACGACGCGGTTCGTCACGAGCGGTGCACTTCCGCCGGTCGCCAGGAGTCACGGCACCACGCCGCCGGTGAGCGCGTCGGATCAGGCATTCGGCGACGTCGCCGGCGATGCGATCGACGCGCTCGGTCGCGCGATCGGAGTCTTGCCCGACGACAAGGACGGCGCACTCGCGCAGCTCGACGACAAGGTCGGCAAGCAACGCGCCGATATCGACCACAAGACGAAGTTCACGCCGCCGCCGCCCAAGCTCACCGCACCACCGCCGACGGATCGCGCGGCCCTCGAGCGGCGGATTCGGATGGCGGGCACGAAAGAAGATGGCGAGCTCGACGCGGCGCTGCGCAAGCAGCTCGCCGATCTGGATCGGTCGCTCGGCGCCGAGCAGAACAAGCTCGACGACGAGCTCGCGGCCGAGACCGCCGCCACGGCGACCGCGACGAGGACCCACGACAAGGCCGCCGGCTCGCAGATCGCTGCTGCCGATCGCACGAATCGCGATGAGGTCGCGACCGAGACGAAGCGCGACACCCGCGAAGCGACGAAGCAGCACGCCGCGCTCGACAAGACGACGAGCGGCGAGCGCAGCTGGCATGAAGCGGCCGGCGAGCAATCAAAGGCCGAGTGGATCAAGCCCGCGGTCGACAAGCACGTCGGTGGGACCCGCGCGCTCGGCGCCCCCCTGGCGACGAGTGCGGCGGCGATCGGAGATAGCAAGGCGCGCGAAGCGGGCAGCAATGCCGGGCGTGCCGCGAGCGCGCAGATGATCGGCAATGTCACCGCTGGATCGATCGGCATCCAGGCCGAGCTGTCGGCGCAGAAGCTGAGCGCCGACGGCAACAAGCTCGTCGAATCGGAGACCAAGCGCACCGCTGCTGCCGAGGATGCGATCAGCCGAGAAGCCGAGACGCAGGGCAAGCGGATCGGCACCCAGGCGACCATCGCAGCGAACGAGATGAAGGGGCTCGCCGACGATGCGCGGACGCGCATGGACGCCGCCCGTGCGAATGCGACGAGCCAGGAAGCGGCCGTCGCAGGTGGTGTGCACGCGGCGATGGAGGCCGAGCGTGCGGCGGCGCAGCGTCGCGGCGACGCGCTCCGGACCGAGACCGCAACGAAGCTGCGCGACACCCTGACGAGCGCGAAGGCGACCGTCCAGGCCACGGTCGACAAGCTGCTCGGCGAGCTCGCGGCAACCCCCGACAAGGATCTCGCGAAGGAGGGCGCGGCACTCGGAGGCGAGCTCGCGAAGCTCGACCAGACCGACGGGCAGGCAAGCCACGCGATGACGGCTCGGGCGTCGAGCGCCGAGCAAACGGTCGCGAAGGAAGACGCTGGCCACGCGCGGGCGATGCATGCGCGCGGCGTCACCGCACGCGCTGGGATCGACAAGGTCGCGCAGGAAGCTCGTCAGCAGATCACCACGGCGAACAAGCCGACCGAGCGCGACATCGCCGGCGCTGCCAGGCGTGGGCGCGAGGCGATCGACAACGTCGGCGCCGACGCGAACAAGGACGTCGTCGCGTTCAGCGCGAAGCGACTGACGGACGACAACAAGGCCGGTGACAAGGAGCTCGCCGACTACAACAAGCAGGCCGACGCCGGCGACAAGCAGCTCGGCAACATGGCCTCCGGTGTCGGCGCGGCGGTCGACAAGGCATGGGTCGACGACGTGATGAAGGGCGCGACGACGTCGCTCGACGGCAAGCTGTTCTTCTACCCGACCGGCGACGAGGCGCTGTCCGGGCTGCGCGCGATCACGAGCCTGCCGCCGAAGCTCCAGGGCGACGCGATCAAGCTGCTCACCGACCAACAGTTCAACAACCTGCTCGCCCGCGTGCCCGAAGGCAATCGCGAGGAGCTCGATGCGCTCGTGAAGAACACGACGGACCCCCAGCGCAAGCTCGAGCTCTGGGGCGTCTATCACAAGGCGCACGCGGCGGCCGACGCCCAGCGGCTGAACGTGGGCAGCGATGCCGATGCGATGCGCCGTGGCCAGGCGCGGATCAACGCGGCCAAGACGACCGCCGTCGAGGTCGACGAAGAGATGGCCGCGCTGTACCTGCACGTCACGAAGACCGGCAAGCCGTTCACGACCGCCGAAGTCGACGAGCTGATCACGCGCAAGGACACCGAGCACGCGATGGAGATGAAGTACAACGTCAACTTCACGAACGCAGGTGGCGTCCGCGCGGACGGCTCGCACATTCACTGGAAGGAGGACGAGCTCGAGGCGCTGAACAAGACCTTGAGCCGGATGCCGGCGGCCCAGACCGCTGGCAATAAAGACCTGACCGAGATCCGCCGGCAGGAAAACGTGTTCTGGAACAATGATCCGAAGTCTCCGCTCGGCGGGCTCGCGACCGGCACTCAGGTCCTCATCCCCGACAACGCCGCCAGTACCGCCTCGATCGGCGAGCCGCGTCAGCTCGCGGACCCAGCGCTCGGCCCCGACGTCTCGACGATCGAGTGGCTGATCACGCACGAGCTCGGTCACAACGTGAGCAATCACATGTGGGCGGTCGAGCAGAAGTTCGAGCGCGCCAATGGCTGGGAGAGTTACGGCAAGGACACCGATGCCCTGACCGCCGCCGAGAAAGCAACGCTCGAAGCCAAACGCCTTCACGGCATGCGCGATCGAGCGCAGGTCAACAAGGGCGGCAAGACCTACGAGATCGATCAGGATACGCCGGGCTACATCTCGTACACCCAAGGCGCCCTCGCGAGCGACGGCGAAGGCACGCCCGAGGCGGCGGGCTACGTCGCCGGTCCTACCGGCACCGACCCGTGGGGCTACTCGCGAACGCGCGGCTACGAGCAGTTCGCCGAGTACTACAACCACGCGATGCACACGCCCGAAAAACTCTACGCGGACATGATCACCACGCCGCATCAGGACACCGAGGCGAAGCGTGCCCAGGTCGCCGCGGCGACGAACGACGCGGCACGCGCGACCGCGCAGAAGGACCTCGACATCGCCGAGAAGGCCGAGGCTGCGCGCAAGCAGTCGTACGAGCTCATGCGTAACGACGTGTTCGGCACCGACAAGGAGCAGCAGCTCGCCGAGGCACGCCTCGCCGCGCGCGGCGTCGCTCCGGCGAAGGTCCACGACTTCCAGAAGCGCGCGGCCGTCGCTTCGACGCCCGATCAGATCCATGTCATCGAGAGGGAGTTCCTGTGATCTGGACGCGGCGCAGCTTCTTGTCGGGGCTCGGCCTCGCGACGCTCGCCGCGGCGTGCCGGCGCGAGGGCCCCGCGCCGGACCGGCGTCCGCCGCCGTTGCCCGGCGGGACCGACCTCGTGGATCCGGGCTGGGATCCCGTGCACGGCCGAGCGCCGTTTCAATGCGATGGCGACGAGCTCGTCGAGCTCTTCGACGGGGCGCTGATCCGCCGCGATGCCAAACGCGCCGAGCTCTGGCGGGTCGCGATCGCGGACGCTCGCTCGTTCGCAGTACTACCGGATCACTCGGTCGTCGTGCTCGCCGAGCCCAAGACCGGGCGCGTCGTGCATCACGTGATCGACGGTAAGCTCGCGTCGACGCAGCCGCACCACGCAGACACCATCCTGCCGATGACGAGCCCGACCTCGTACTGGGCGGTGTCGAGCTGGGTCGAGCAGGTCGACCTCGTCGGCACCGCGAAGCACGATCAGGTCCCGTTGCCCGAGAACACGAACGTGTATGCGTCCGACGTGCTGAGCGACGGCAGCATCGCGATGGCGAACCTGTGGGGCATCCTTCGGTTCGCGCCGGCGCTCACGACGTTCAAGTGGGACAAGGGCAACCCGAGTCACGTCGGTGCTGGCCCGGATGCGACGACCGTGTGGGCCGCGTCGAGTCCGCACATCATGCTGGCGTCGCTCGCGAACGATCGCGCGACACCCGTCGCGACGCACACGCTCGTCGCAGGCGAAGAGCTCGTTCACTTCGCGGGCAAGGGCGCGCATGCCGCGGCGATCATCGCGCACACGGTCGGGCCGCACCGGGCCGCGTGCAGCCTCGTCGTTTACGATCAGTCGCGCGAGCTGTGGCGGGCGCCGCTCGGCGAGCACCGCTCGGCGTGGGTCGCGCTGTCGGCGACGCGCGTCGCGGCTCGCCTCGGAGCCATCGACCACGCGAGCAGCCTCGCGCCCGGCCTGTTGCGATCCTGGGACCTCGCGACCGGGACCGAGCAGACCTAGCGCTATTTGCAACCGGACTTGGACAGCTCGACGCGGCGGTTCCGCGCGCGGTTGCTGTCGCTATCGTTGGGCACGAGCGGCGCCGTGTCGCCGAAGCCGCTCGCGGTGATCCGAGCGGCAGCCGCGCCGTGCGCGACGAGCCACGCCTTGACGGTATCGGCGCGGGCGGCGGACAGCTTCTTGTTGTAGGCCGCGCCACCGACGTCGTCGGTGTGGCCGGCGAGCTTGAACGCGCTCGTCTTGTCGGCCTTGAGGATCGCGAGGACCTGGTTCAAGACCGGCTCGGAGTCGGGCTGCAGCGTCGCCTTGTTGAAGTCGAAGTGAAGGCCGTAGAGCTGCGCCTTGCAGTCGCTGTGGAGTGCCGTCGCGAGTCCGCCGCCGACATCGGTGAGCGACATGTCCCAGGAGTTGCCGCCCTCACGCCACACCCGGACCCAGAGCTCGCGGCCGTTCTTGGACCAGTGCGCGAGCGCGCCACCCGTCGCGAGTGGCTTCATCGTCCAGCCAGCGGCGCGAAACGCCTTGTCGTAGGCGGCGGCGAGATCGTCGTCGAGCAGACCGGGCGGACCGTCGTACTGCTTGGTGAGCGTGCCGGTACCGACCAGCACCGGTGCTTTGTCGTCGGGACCGGCGATGTCGAGCGGCGTCGGATCGTGGCTCGTCGCGACCAGTGTCGCGCCCTTGATCGGCGTCGCGAACGGGAAGTCTTGCGTGTCGGTATAGGTCTCGCCCTTGGCCGACGGTGGGATCAGCTTGGGCGCGACCACTCCGTCGGCGATCGCCGTCGCGGCGGTGAGCGAGAGCAGCAGCAGGACCGGAACGAACAGCGTGCGAGACATCGTCGACACGCTAGCACCCGACGTGCGGCCGTGCAGATCGCCGCGCGCGAGATCGATGACCCGGTCCGCGACCGAATTTCAGCCGAGGTCGACCTGCTTCATCATCCCGAGCACGTTGTGGTTCACGACGTGAACGTGTTGTGGGGCAACTGTCCGTCGGGCACGCAGATGCTCCCTCGAAAGGCGTGCGCTGCTCGCTGTAGCTGTCGACGTGGGGTTACGCTGCGACCGCTGCTCGACCGAACTTGATGCTAGTCCGACGTTCCAATCGCTAGAGGAGCTCGTCGTGGTTCACTCGAAAAACGTTACGACCGTTCTCACCGGCATGGGCACGCTGCTGCCCGAGCTCGAGACGTTCTACAAAGACCTCCACAGCCATCCCGAGCTCTCGATGCAAGAGACTCGAACGGCCGGCATCGCCGCCGCTCGGCTCGAGGCCGCCGGCTTCGAAGTCACGACCGGCGTGGGTAAGACCGGTGTGGTCGGCGTGCTGCGCAACGGCGACGGTCCCACGGTGATGCTGCGCGCCGACATGGATGCGCTGCCGATCGCGGAGGCCACCGGGCTTCCGTATGCGAGCACAGCAAAGGCGAAAGACCCGAACGGGAACGATGTGCCCGTCGGTCACATGTGCGGTCACGACCTCCACGTGACGTGGCTAGCCGGCGCGGCGACCTTGCTGGCGCAGACGCGCGATGCCTGGAAGGGCACGCTGATCGCCGTGTTCCAACCCGGAGAGGAGACCGCGCAAGGTGCGCAGGCCATGATCGACGATGGCTTGCTCGCGCGGTTTCCGAAACCGGATGTCGTGTTCGGGCAGCACGTCATGGTCGGCCCGGCAGGCACCGTGGCCGGCAGTGCGGGACCGATCACCTCTGCGGCGGACAGTCTGCAGATCCGTCTGTTCGGACGCGGTGCACATGGATCGATGCCGCAGGCGAGCGTCGATCCGATCGTGATGGCGGCGTCCGTCGTCCTCCGGCTCCAGACCATCGTGTCCCGCGAGATCGCCGCAACGGACGCCGCGGTGGTCACGGTGGGCGTGCTGCAAGCCGGCACCAAGGAGAACGTGATCCCCGACGAGGCGATCATCAAGCTCAACGTGCGGACCTTCGACGCGGGCGTGCGCGACCACGTGCTCGCGGCGATCGAGCGGATCGTCAATGCAGAGGCCGAAGCCTCGGGTGCACCTCGCAAGCCGGAGATCACGTCGCTCGATCACTATCCACTCAACGTCAACGACGAGACCGCGAGCAACCGCCTCGCGGCCGCGTTCCGCGATCACTTCTCTGCCGATCGCGTGCAGCACACGGGCCCGGCGCCGGCGAGCGAGGACTTCGGATGCTTCGGCACCGCGTGGCATGTGCCCTCGGTGTTCTGGTTCGTCGGCGGCAATGAACCGGAGAGCTACGCGAAGGCCAAGGCAGCGGGGAAGCTCAACGAGCTGCCCGTCAATCACAGCCCGAAGTTCGCTCCGGTGCTACATCCGACCCTGGAGACAGGACTCGAGGCGATGGTCGTTGCCGCGTTGACCTGGCTCGACGCGCACTAGGCTCTCATGGTCTCCCTCGCAACATTCGGCCATGTCCTCGACCTCGTCGGGACGTTCGTGTTTGCGATCAGTGGGGCGGTGGCGGCGGTCGATCGCCGGCTCGACCTGTTCGGCATCCTCGTCTTGTCGTTCGTCGCGGCGACGTTTGGCGGGATCACGCGCGACCTGCTCGTCGGTGCCGTCCCACCGGCGGCCCTCTCCGACGAGATCTATCTCGTGGTCTCGGTCGGCGCAGGGCTCATCACCTTCTTCGCGTACGCGAACGTCCACAAGCTGCGCAACCCCATGCTCTGGTTCGATGCGGCGGGGCTCTCGCTGTTCGCCGTCGTCGGCGCACAAAAGGCGATCACGTTCGGCCTCAGCCCGGTGATGGCCGCGCTCCTGGGCATGTTGACGGGCATCGGCGGCGGCATGATGCGCGACGTCCTTCTCACCGAGATCCCTCACGTCTTGCGCTCGGATCTCTACGCGGTTGCGGCCCTGGCCGGAGCATCCGTCGTCGTGATCTGCGACCACTTCGGGATCTCCTATGCGGTCTCGGCTCCGGTCGGAGCCGCGTTGTGTTTCGGCCTTCGCGTCATGGCGATCCGATACGGCTGGAAGTTACCGAGCGCGCGCGGGCGAGCCGACTCGGAGGCGTCGCAACCTGAGGATCACCAGAGATGAAGATCGCGATCATCGGAGCTACAGGAAACGTGGGTCGGCGTCTGGTCGACGAGGCGCTGCGCCGGCATCACCACGTGGTCGGCATCTCGCGCGACGTCGCGGCACCGCGCGAAGGTGTGATCTTCAAACAGGCGGATGCGGCGAACCCGGACGCTCTCGGCGCGGCCGTCGCGGGGAGTGACGCGGTCATCAGCGCGCTGAGATTCGTGACGTCCGATCCGGACACGCTCCTCGACGCCGTTCGCCGATCGAGCGTGAAGCGCTACCTCGTGGTTGGCGGCGCGGGCAGCCTCGAGACAGCGACCGGGAAGCTGCTCGTCGAGTCGGAGCACTTTCCCGCGGCGGCGCGCGACGAGGCCACGGGAGGCAAGCGCTTTCTCGACGCGCTCCGCGCGGTGAACGATCTCGACTGGACGATGCTGTGTCCATCGGCGCAGTTCATCGCCGGCGAGCGTACCGGCACGTTTCGCGTCGGTGGCGACACCCTCCTGACCAGCGCCGAGGGAAAGAGCTGGATCTCGTTCGAGGACTTCGCGATCGCGATGCTCGACGAGGTCGAAGCGCCGAAGCACGTGCGCGCGCGGTTCACCGTCGGATACTGACGGGCTACAGGTTCGCTTCGATCGAGACGGTGAAGATGTTGTTGGATCCCGAGCCGCGGAAGTTGGTCGGCGGTGACGTCGTGGAGTCGGTCACCGTCGGGATCAGGAAGAAGTAGCGCAGATAGCTCGCGCCGATCCGGTAGCGCCCGACGGTGTAACGAACGCCGGTGTGCAGGCCGATGTGGCGGAACGTCGGCTGGTCGAGCGTGATCGTGCTCGACGGCGCCGGCGTGCGATCGAAGTGCGTGCCGGCCATCAGGTCGAGGCCCGGTGCGGCGGCGAGATCGTGGACGCGAACACCGCCGGAGACCTGCCACGAGTCCATGTAGTTCTTCGCGGTGTCGAGCTCGTGGACGAGGAAGATGCCGGCGACGTCGGTGTGCTGCTGCGTGTACTGGCGATA
>JBDTJY010000229.1:0-12076 GCA_039935615.1 Kofleriaceae bacterium | reverse complement strand
GACGCCGGTCAGCTGGTGGTCGAGATCGGCCTCGCGCCGGTGAAGCCTGCAGAATTCGTCATCTTCCGGATCGGCCAGATGGCCTCCGGCGGTGGCGTCGAAGAATAAGCTCGCAGGAAGAAACCTCTGAACAACCTCGTAAGAGGTAGCTGAAAAGTGGGGGCTCAAACGCACTCAGGCGCTGAGCCGACCCGACGACCTTCAGGATGTATCTGGGAATGTCAGGGGGATCTTCGGTGGCTACAAGGATGGGTGGGATGGTTTCAGGGGAATGGCGTTGTGGTCGCCGATGCTCTCCGTGCCAGGTCGGCACGAGCTCTCGAAACAGGAAAAACAGATAAATGGCTGATCAACGCTCACATACTGCAGGCCGGTTCTCCCTCGAGATCGACGGCTTCAACGCCGGCTTTTTGAAGAAATTCAGTGGCATGGCCATGGAAGCCGACATCGTGTCGAACGACCTCGGCCCCGACAACATCCAGAAGAAGCACGTCTCGAACATCAAGTGGACGCCCGGCAAGGCCACCGTCGGCATCGGCATGGGCAAGGGCATGTACGATTGGATTCAGGCAGCCTTCGACAAGGGCTACATGACCAAGAACGGCGCGTTCACGTCGGCGGACTTCAACTACAAGGCGATGTCCCGCCTCGACTTCATGAACGCGCTGATCACCAGCGTGACCGTCCCGAAGCTCGACGGTTCGTCCAAGGACGCGGCGTACTTCGACGTCGAGTTCGAGGCCGAGCAGGTTCGCTGGTCGAAGGGCGATAGCTCGGACATCCGCGGCAAGATCGGTCCGAAGCAGAAGGCGTGGTTGTGTTCGAACTTCCGCGTCGAGATCGGCGCACTCCCGTGCAGCCGCGTCGCGACGGTCGATTCGTTCACGTGGAAGTGCTCGGTCGCGGCCGACCAGATCGGTATCTTCCGCGAGCCGACCAAGCACCCCGCGAAGGTGACGGTCCCCGAGATCAAGCTCTCGATCTCGCACGCCGACCACGACGCGTGGGCGCAGGCCGCGAAGAAGTGGTTCGTCGACGGTCACCACCTCGAGGGTGACGAAATGACGGGCCGCATCGTGTTCCTCGACCCGAACATGACGGACGAGATCGGTGAGATCGAGCTCCAGAACGTCGGCTTCAAGAAGTTTAGCGACGAAGACTCCGAAGCGAACTCCGAGAAAATCAAGCGCTTCAACGTCGAGCTATACGTCGAGAAGATGAAGTTCAAGATCAACTCGTACGACGAGTAGTCCCTCCGCCTTCTAGGCTAGGATGCAGCCTGCGCCAATCTGGAGTTGGTGCAGGCTGTTTTGCTTTTCGGAAGGGCAGAGGCTCGATGGCGTTCAAGACTCAGTATCCGTTTCGTTTGCCTCGTGGATTCGTCGATGACGAAGGCAAGCTCCATCGCGATGGCGTGATGCGCCTCGCGACGGCGCGCGACGAGATCCTGCCGCTGCAGGATTATCGCGTGCAGAGCAATCGCGCGTATCTCGTGATCGTTCTCTTGTCCCGCGTGATCGTGAAGTTAGGCGATCACTCGATGGTCACGGTCGACATGATCGAGAACTTGTTCTCGACGGACCTCGCGTACCTGCAAGAGTTCTATCGCAAGATCAACGAAGAGGGCGGTGCGCCCAAACATCACGTCACGTGCCCGAAGTGTCAGCACGAGATGGATGTCGACATGGTTACCGGTGCGCTGATCACCGAGGACGGAGGTAGTGGCCAGTCTGGCCCGGGGTAACGTGGGCGGCGGTTGCCACGTACCCGCGTGATCAGCTTTATCAGGAAGTGAGCTACATCGCGTACCACTTCCATTGGTCCGTCGACGACATCCTCGATATGGAACACGAAGAACGTCACGTCTGGCTTCGAGAGATTGCTCGCATCAACCGCGAGATCAACGAAGCGCGCCGACGTTGACCGAGAAGAGGAATTAAGACGATGGCTGGCATGCGATTGCGACCGTCCGCAGATCAAAGAGCTCCTGGCATCTACCAAAGCTTCGATTCGGTGGCTCCGCCGCCGCTGTCGATCGCGAATACCCGCATCACCGGGTTTGTCGGCATCACCCCCAAAGGGCCGATGAACGAGCCGACTCGGCTCACGAACTGGGACGAGTTCGTCGAGCTGTTCGGCACGGGGAGCGACTCGTACACCAGCGATTCGGTGTACGGCTTCTTCAAGAACGGCGGCACCGATTGTTGGGTGGTGCGCGTCGCGCACTGTGCCGAGACCGGTACACCGCCGTCGATCGATCAGGCGGCGTGCGCCGAGCACGCGCAGGTCGATGACTGGAACAAACCGTCGCTGAGGATGCGCGCGCTCAACGAGGGGGTGTGGGGCAACGCGATCTGGTTTCGCTGCGTGCACGCACCCGGCGCGCAGGCGCTGCTCACGCGCGACCTCGATATCGGTGCCGGCGAGGCGCAGGTCTCGACGACACGCGGGTTCGAGATCGGATCGCTGGTGCGGATCTACGACCGCGAGAACTCCGACTACGTCGTGATCACCGAGGTCAGCGACAAGCTGATCAAGTGGGGCGTCGAGACGCCGGTCAACCGTCGCCATCGCGCGGCGGCACCGACCCACCTCGAGGTCATGACGTTCGAGATCCACGTCGCGATGCGCGATCGCCGCGAGGTCTTCAAGGGCCTCCAGATGCACCCGACGTCGCGCAGCTACGCGCCCAAGGTGATCGCGCAGCGCAGCCGGTTGATCCGCGTCGAGGACATGGAGACCAAGTCGCCGGTGCCGCACAACTTGCCCGAGCAGCTCGCGATGACGCGACTGTCGGGCGGTCGCGATGGTGTCGATGCGATCACGCCCGAGGACTTCGTCGGTCACGACCACGGTCCCGGCGACCGCTGGGGCCTGCTCGCACTTGCGGCGACCGAAGAGGTCGCGATCCTCGTCGCGCCCGATGCGATGCGGTTCTACGACAAGGAGCCCGGCCCGTCGGGCGAGCTCAAGTCGCAGCGCGTTCAAGACCAGATGATCTCGATCTGCGAGAACCAGAAGGATCGGTTCGCGATCCTCGATATCCCGCAGACCAAGGACATCGAGTACGTGCGGCGCTGGCGCCGGCGGACCGATAGCTCGTTCTGCGCGTACTACTGGCCGTGGCTCCGGGCGGTCACGCTGGACGACAAGATCCACGTGATGCCGCCCTCCGGGTTTCTCGCGGGGTGTTACGCCCGGCGCGATCTCGATGGGGGGGTCCACCACGCCCCTGCGAACCTCGAGATCGAGGGGGTGCAAGATGTAGCCCTTCGGATCACCGAGGATCACATCGGCATCCTCAACGCGGAGTCGGTCAACACGTTCCGGCTCCAGCGTGGGGTCCGACCGTGGGGAGCACGCACCGCGTCCTCCGATCCGGAGTGGCGCTACATCTCGGTTCGGCGTCTTTTCATCATGTTACGCCGCTCGCTCGAGGCCGGCTTCGCCTGGGTCATGTTCGAGCCGAACCACCACCAAACGTGGGAGCGCGTCACCCAACGAACCCGTGCCTTCCTGACGGATCTCCACAACAAAGGGATGCTGGTCGGAGGGAATCCCGAAGAGGCGTTCTTCGTAAAATGTGATGCCGAGACCAATCCGTCGGACCAGGTCGATAGCGGGATGTTGGTTTGTGAAATCGGTGTTGCCCCCGTCGTCCCGGCTGAGTTCATCATGATCAGTCTCGTTCAGACGATGCAAGCATCCCCGACGACGTAAGGCCGATACGGAGAAGAACCAGATGCCCGATAAGCAGCTACGTAACGATCCACTTCCCGTATTCTCGTTCTACGTCGACCTCCAATTCACGAAGGAGGGTGGTGCGGCGAAGGCCTTCTTCAAAAGCGTCTCCGGGCTTCGCTTTGAAACCGAGGTCGTCCCCGTGATGGCCGGCGGGGTCAACGACAGGACATTCAATCTGGTCGGTGCGACCAAGTGGCCGAACCTCGTATTCAAGCAAGGCTTCACGAAGTCGTCGGCCTTGATCGCATGGCGCCAGAACTGGATGTCGGGGCTGCAGAAACACATGAACCGCATCAGCGGTACCATCACGCAACTCGACACGGCGCTACAGCCTCAGGCGCAGTGGACGTTCACGCGTGGTTGGCCTTGCAAATGGGACATCTCCGAGTTCGACGCTTCGAAGAGCGAGCTCGCGATCGAGACGCTCGAGATCGCGCATGACGGGTTGACGTACGGCCCCCCCTCTCCGGAGGACCCGGCAAAGCCGAAAGTGTGATCTGAATGGCTGAGCCTACCCATGGTTCCGGCGGCGGCGCGGTTGACGAACCGCGCGCGTTGTCGGCTGCGCTTTCGGGCCCCGTGTTTCAGACGAAGAACGGCGGCACCGCGATGCACGCGGCGACCCGTCACGTCGAGCGGTGGGCTCCCGAGGCCGGTGCGAATCAGGTGCGGTCGCTGCGCAGCCTGGGCTTTGTCGATCGCATGGTCGCGCCGTGGCTCGAGGTCGCACAGCGCTCGGCGTCGATGCGGCTGTTCCAGCAGTATCGCAGCGAGGGCCTGGCGGAGCGCCCGGCGAGCAACGTGTCGTGGGTGTTCCCGCGGCCGTGGTACCAGGACGAGCTCGATTGGGTGGCGGCGTCGCGCGAAGCCGCGGCGCAAGCTGCGATGACGCCGCAGCAGGGCGCGTCGTTGTTCACCACGCGTGGCACGTACGTCGCGCCGGCGCAGCGCCAGCAGATCGCGCTGCCGGCCGCGCTCTACGAGTATGTCGCGCCGTCGCTGTCGATCGCCCCACCGCTGCGCGGTGATCTCCCGCAGAGCGCGCCTCCGATGCAGCGCGTACACGACGCGTATTCGCCGCTCGTGCCGTTTGCCGCGGTCAATGCCGCGCAACTGATGCAGCGCGCGGTCGCGCCGCTGATCGGCAATCGCGACGGCGTCGCCAGCGTCAGTGCGATGAGCCCGGGCCTGCGCTCGGTGTTGTCGACGATGCTCCAGCGCAGTGTGGGTTCGACAGAGCCGACGCGCTCGGCCGCGAACGCACCCGAGCTCGTGACGCCGCCGGCGCCTCGCGCGCCCGAAGCTGCGCCAATGGCTGCGATCGAACCGTCGTCGTCGACGAGCTCGGTGTTTGCCGGTGGCGTCGTCGCCGATGTCAGCGCGCAGCGCGTGCAGATCGCCGAGCTCCAGCGCGCGGCGCGGATCGTCGCCGAGCGCCAGGTCGCCGAGCGCACGCAGACCGTCGAGCGGGCACGCGCGAGCGAAGCGGCGAGCACGCAGTCGACCGATCGCGCACGCGTCGAGGAGCGGATCGCAGCTCGCGTCGCCGAGCGCCAGCAGTTGCACGTCGCGGCACGCGAAGCGGCCACGCGCGATGCGCAGGTCTCGCCGACGCCAACCACGTCGTCGACGGTCGCGGCGACTGTGGCTGCGCCGAGCGTCCCGCAGGAGATCACGAACGCGTTGGCGAAGCTGTCGCCGCAACTCGCGAGCGTCGTCGCGACGAACCTCGCAGCGCATCCCGAGCGCGCGGTGCAGACGATCAACGAGCTCGGCGAAGCCCTCCGCAACGCGGAGCTGATCGCGCGCACCGCCGCTTCGGGTGGCTCGTTCGAGCAGACCCGCGGTCCGCGCCTCGTGATGCCGGCCGGCCTCGGCGGCCTCGTCGCGACGGTCGATCAAAACGTCGCGCAGACCGCGCAGGGCCTGTCGTTCGCGGCGACGCCGCGCGCGATGCAGCCGATGATCGCGCCGCGTCCAACAATGATCCCGACCGCGGCGCAGCACTCGACGTCGGCGATGCGGATGCCGGCGATCGCGTGGCTCGCCGCGCCGAACACGCCGGCCGCGCAACAGCAACACAGGCAGTTTGCTCCGCAGAATGCGGTCGCGACCGGCGCGCTCGGTGCGACCGAGTCGGCGTCGCCGGCCGCGCTCCAACACGTCGCGTGGGCCGATCGCTGGCTCGCTCGGTTCTCGGGGGCACGCTCGAGCTCGCTCGATCTGCTCACCGCATTGTCAGGGGCTGGCGCGGCCTCGCCGGGGATGCGCCTGCAAGCGCTCGCCGATGCGGCGCCGGGCACCGTGTTCGTCGCTCCGCAATTCGCCGATCACTCGGTCGATGATTCGCCGGCCGCGATCGCGCGCCGCGAAGCCGAGGCGCCGGTCTACGCACCGCCGGTGCGTCGCTACGACGACAACGAAGCGACGCCCGATGAAGTGCTCGTCGCGATCTCCGCGGCGGCCGCACGGACGCGCACGCCGGTCGCGCACGTCCCCGAGCTGATGACCGCAGAGCGCGCTTCGCTCGCCGATGCGATCACGCACACCGTGCCGATCGCGCCGTCGGCGGGCTTGTCGGCGCAGCTCGGCTCGTCGCCGTTCGCGCCCGCGTTCCGCCACATGTTCCCGGTGGCCACCGCGCCGACGTTCGACGTCCGCGCGCTGTTCGGCTCGACGCTGTCGGCCGCGTATCTCGCGGGGATGCTCGCGCCGGGTGCGCACGAGGTCACCGCGGGTGCGGCGATCGGTCAGCTCCCCGGGTTCGAGATGATCGCCGCCTCGACGCCGTTCGCGCCGATCTCGCGCGAAGCGATCGAGTGGGAGCCGTCGTACGTCGCACCGGCCGCCGACTCCGAAGCGGCGTCGGCCGAGCAACAGGTCGAGCCGCTCACGACGATGCGCTCGGCACTGCTGGCGTGGAACGTCGAATCGATCGTGACGCCGCACGCGACGTCGCCGGCGATGACCCAGATCGCATCGCAGACCTACGGAGCGCCGACGATCACGCCGTACGCGCCACAGACGATGTCGCAGATGGTCGGCCAGTCGATGGTCGACGCGATGAGCCTGCCGATGGCCGGCGCATTCGCGCAGCCCGGCACGTTCGATCAGGGTGGCGGCGAGCAGCAGCACGTCCCGACGTTCGCGGCGCCGGGCATGATCGCGGACCGCGCGCACGCGTGGTCGGTCGCGCAGGAGCGCTCGTCGGCGGATCTGTCGTTCGACTTCGTCACGCCGGAGCTCGTGCTCGCGGCGCGGGTCTACGGCCTGGGGCCGGCCGAGGCCGCGCAAGCGATGCGCCTCGCGATCGCGGGTCCAGGTCAGCTCGCGACGATGGCGAGCACCGTCAACCGCACGTTCGTGCAAGCGCTGGCGATCTCCGCAGCGCGTGAAGCCGCGGGTTCGCCGGCCGAGGTCGCGCCGGCGATCGGAGCTCAGGCGATCACCGCGTACCCGACCGCGCCGATCACCTTGCCGGCGGTGAGCACCACGTTCGGCGTCGATCGCCGCACACCGCGTGGCTCCTATATGTGGCCGTCCGCGACAGTCGCCGCGCTTGGACTTTCGGCGGCGTCGCCGGATGGCGAGCAGGGCATGCCGGTCGCAGCGCTCGAGCTCCTCGCGGCGCAGAGTGTCGCCGCGCTCGGCACGTACGCGTCGCTCGGCGTGGGTTTTGGAATGCCGTCGTTCGCCGACGAGGCACAGCCGTCGTCGCCGAAGCCGTCGCCGTTCGCGGCCGCGCCGGCGATGCCGGCGCTCGCATCCGAGAGCGCCGCGGTCGAGCCCAGCGAAGGCGACGTGCTGACGAGTGCGACCACGATGGTCGCGAGTGCACGGCGTGCGAAGTTCGAGGCGATGTACATCGCGCTCGGTCAGTCGCCGCACGCGAGCTCGTGGTCGCCGGCGGCCAAGGCCGCGCGTGCGCTCGCGCTCGCAGGTCGCGGTGACGAATCGATCACGGCCCTCGAGCGCGCGCAGATCGCGTGGTCGGTGTTGCCCCTCGTCGCGCCGACGATGTTCGGTTCGATGCCCGGTTCGATGCCCGGTTCGATGTCCGGTTCGATGCTCGATGCCGACGAGCCCGGTGCCGTGCGATCGACGAGTGTCGCCGCGCAACGCGAGGCGATCCGCCGTCGGGTCGAGCTCGCGCCCGAGCAGCTATACGCGGTCGAATCGCGCCCCGGTCTAGGCGCGCTGTCGGCGCGCGCGGGTGAGGCGCTCGGCTCGTACGTCGCGCCCGAGTCGCGCTCGGCACCGGCGGCCACGTCAGGCTCGAGCTCGCCGCGCGAGCACGGCGCGATGTTGCGTGCGCCGACGGCACAACCGGACTACGTGCGCACCGGTTCGGTCGGTGGCGCGCGCTCGACCGGTCGTTTCGGCGGCGGCGAAGTCGAGATCCCGACCTGGTTCGAGGCCGCGGCACGCAAGCTGTTCGACGATCGCAACACCAGCATGGGTGGCGATATCTCGCTCGCCGACCTCACGCTCGTGCAGTCGGCACCGTCGACGCACATCGCGGCATCCGAACGCAGCGCGCCGAGTGCGCTGCCGGCCACGCCGAACGTGAGCTCGCACAGCGCAAATCAACAGAGCTCGAGTCAGCAGATCGATGTCGAGAAGGTTGCCAACGAAGTCTACAAGCACATCCTGGTTCTCATGGATGGCGCACGAGCCCGCAACGGGGAGCCGTACCTATGACCGACAAATATTACACGCCGCCCGGCGCCAAGATCTCGATCGGCAGCATCGACGAGCCACAGAACAAGGATGCCCAGGTCGACGCACAGTACAACCCCAAGGAGCTCCAGATCGATAAGACGGTCCCTTGGCAGAAACACAACAAGGCCAACGCGAACGGCCTCCAGCTCGAGTTCACCGGCACCGAAGGGCGCACGATGAGCATCGATCTGTTGTTCGACGGCTACGAGGAACAAGAGAGCATTCAACCCAAGGTCGCGGTGCTGCAGAAGCTGGCCGCGGTTCGCGAACCGAGCTCGCGTCTGGATGAGATGCGCCGTCCGCACCACTGTGTCGTCGTGTGGGGCTCCGTGATCGGCGGCATCGACAACAGGTTCACGTGCGTGATCACGGGGATCCAGACGAAGTACACGATGTTCTCGTCGGAAGGGGTCCCGCTTCGCGCCACCGTCACGTTGAAGCTCCAAGAAGCCGAGCGCGTCTCGATGGCCCCTGGCTCAGCCGCCGCGGGAGGCACGACGCCAGCCGCCAGAGGCACGACCGCAGGCGGAGGCACGACCGCAGGCGGAGGCACGACAGGCGGAGGCGGCACCTAATGAGTGTCGGCAAAGCGGGCGCCGTCACCGTCAAGATCAACGTCGGCGGGGACGATGTCCCCGAGGATCATCAGGTCTCGTTCACCGTCGACCGCGACATGAACCAGCCGGACATGGCGTCGATCGTCCTCTACAACCAGGATCATCGCTACTCGAAGCTCAAGCTCGCGGACCCGGTCGAGATCAAGATCGGCGACGACCAAGCGTCGATCTACCAGGGCGAGATCGTGGGTCTCGAGCCGGTGTATCGGGGTGGCGAACCGCAGCGGATCTCGATTCGTGCGATGAACAAGATGCACAAGCTGCTCCGCAAGCGGACGTCGCGGACGTTTGCCGACAAGACGGATCAGCAGATCCTGACGCAGGTCGCGCAAGACGCCGGGCTGACGCTCGACTGGAAGCACGAGAAGTCGATCACGTACAAGCACGTCTATCAGCACAACCAGTCGAACATGGAGTTCCTCCGCACGCGCGCCGCACGCATGGGCTGTCATGTCTGGTGCGTCGGCACGAAGTTGAACGTCAAGCAACCCGACCTCGCGAATGACTCTGGCGTCGAGCTCAAGATCAGCCAGAAGGTCGGCGACGGCGAGCAACTCAGGTCGTTCTCGCCGCGCGTGTCGTCGGCGCCGATCCACAAGAAGATCACGGTCAAGGGCTGGAACCCGGAGACCAAGGAGCTGATCCAGGGCGAATACGCGGCGCAGGCCTCGCCGCTCGGGTCGCAGAACGCAGTGACCGCGTCCGGCGAGCACGGCGAGGAAGAATCGTTCAACGTCGATCAGCCGATCTGGAGCAAAGAAGAGGCGGTCGCGCTCGCGAAGGCGAAGCTCGTCGATGAATCGCTCGGCTACATGACCGGTGAAGCCGAGGCCGTCGGCGATCCGAAGTTCGAGATCGGCACGGTCGTGAAGCTCACGATCAACACCGAGGCCGCGGACGACACGTTCAACGGCAAGTACTACGTGATGGGCCTGAGCCACCGGTACATCGCGGGTGGCAAGGACAAGGACGGTGGCTTCGTCAGCCACTTGCGCCTCGCGCGTGATGCGCAGAAAGGCGCGTAGTGCGTAGCGGCGGACCCAGGCAGGATTCGCTCGATCTCTCCCAGTTTGGTCTGCATTACGGCGTCGTGGTTCAAAACAAGGACCCCGACGGCCTGAGCCGCATCAAGGTGAGGTTGCCGTGGCTCGACAGCGGCGACACCGACCAGACGCACTGGGCGCAGCTCCAGTCCCCGATGGAAGGCAACAAGTTCGGTTGGTACGCGCTGCCCGATATCGAGGATCAGGTCGTCGTGATGTTCGTCGCCGGCGACTCGAGTCAGCCGGTCGTGCTCGGCGGAACGTGGAGCACCGCGGACCCATCGCCGGAGCCGAACGAGGACGGCAAGAACAACTTCCGTGGCTATCGCAGCCGCGCCGGTCACCGGATGATCCTCGACGACAGCGACAAGACCAAGGTCGTGATCGCCGACAAGACGGCGAAGAACATGATCGGCATCGGCAACTTCGCGAAGGCCGGCGCCGGTCCGAACGTGTGCGCGGTCTACAAGCCGCCGATGTCGGGCGATACCGGCGTCTCGATCTCGTCGATGGAAGGCACGCTCGAGATCACGTGCAAGCAGGGCAAGCTCTCGATCGAAGCCAAAGACGGCACGATCAAGATCAACGCGAAGACCACGATCGAAGTGAAGGCCGGCCAGACCATCGAGATCAACGGCAGCTCGCAAGCGAAGCTGACCTCCGGATCGCCCTCCAACTTCGACGCACCCATGATCAAGATCAACTGATCACACCATGAGCTTTCTCCCTATCGATCGTCCGATGCAGCAGGCCTCGCGGGCCAAGAAGTACCGCGGGGTATGGCTCGGCACCGTCGTGGAGAATAAGGACTCTCCTCCGGATAACCCGGGCTATCGGATCAAGATCACGATCCCGCACCTCGCCGAGGATCAGAAGACGTTCTGGGCGCGCCTCGCGGTGCCGATGGGTGGCAAGGGGCGCGGCGCGTACCACATGCCGGAGAAGGACGATCAGTTGCTCGTCGTGTTCGAGCACGGCGATCTGCATCGCCCGATCGTCATCGGGTCGCTGCATTCGAAGAAGCAGCCGCCGCCCGAGACCAACGACTCCGGCAAGAACAACACGAAGCTCATCAAGTCACGCTCGGGTCATCGGATCATCTTCGACGACAAGGACGGAGCCGAGAAGGTCACGATCGTCGACTCGAAGCAGAACCAGATCATCCTCGATTCGGTCAACAAGGTCGTCAAGATCATCTCGAAGACCGGCGACATCCAGGTGATCGCGAAGCAGAACGTGATCCTGCACTCGAACGCGCTCAAGGTCGGTACGACCGAGGGCATCAAGTCCGACAGCCAGCAGATGTTGACGCACGCGACGTCGACGTTCGGGATCAAGGCGACCGCGGAGATCGTGATCACCGGATCGCAGATCCAGACCAACGTGCAGAACTCGCCGGCGACCCAGGTCTCCGGATCGGGGACCGGCGAGCTCGGCGCGGCCGGCAGCAACGCAGCGAAGGATCAAGTGCAGCCCGGTGCTGCCGCCGGCGGAGCTGGTGGTGGGGCCGGCGCAGGTGGTGCCGCCGGCGCCGGCGGTGCTGGTGGCGCGGCTGCCGGCGCGGGCGGTGCTGCTGCGAATCCAGAACCGACGCCAGGTCCGGCTTCGTCGACGACGATGGATGTCGGTGGCGCAGGCGGAGCTGCGGGCGCGAGCGGCGGAGCCGCGGCGAGTGGATCCGCGGGCGCGAGCGGCGGAGCCGCGGCGAGTGGATCCGCGGGCGCGAGTGGCGAAGCAGGCGCAGGCGGATCTGCGGGCGCGAGTGGATCTGCAGGCGCGAGTGGTGAAGCTGGCGCGGGCGCGAGCGGCGGAGCCGCCGCGAGTGGATCTGCAGGCGCGAGTGGATCTGCAGGCGCGAGTGGATCTGCAGGCGCGAGTGGATCTGCAGGCGCGAGTGGTGAAGCTGGCGCGGGCGCGAGCGGCGGAGCCGCCGCGAGTGGATCTGCAGGC
>JBDTJY010000228.1:0-3704 GCA_039935615.1 Kofleriaceae bacterium | reverse complement strand
GCTCGATGCCCAGCGTGATAACTTCGGCAAGCGAATGGCAATCGAAGTAACGGTCGTGCGGGACCTCACCGCACTCCGTGCAATGGAGAGTGAATGGCGTGCTCTCGCCGGTCTCGGCCCGAGCATCCTGTTCCGCGGACCGGACTGGTTGATCCCGTGGTGGCTCGCCTACCACAACACGTTGCACGGCGAGCTCCACGTGCTCGTCGGTCGCGCGACCGAGCCCGATGCGACCGGCACGGCGGTGGGCGACCTCGTGCTGCTCGCGCCGTTCTATCGCCGCACCGTCAAGGTCGCGCTGCTCGACACCCGCGAGCTCCGCATGATGGGCGACGCCGGTCCGCGACCGCCCTCGCTCGACATGCTCGCGCGCCCGGGCTGGGAAGATCGCGCGGGCCAGGCGCTCGCGAAGACGCTGATCGACGACGCCGCGAACTGGGACGTCATCGATCTCGAGCCGCTCGCCGATCCATCGCGGGTGCGCGCGAACCTCGTGCAGCGGCTCGCGCCCGCCGGGTTCACGATCGAGAGTGCGCCGTCGGCCGGTGGCGCGATGCGGATCGCGCTCGCGGTCGCGCCGTCCGAGACCACCGATCACGGCGAGCTCCACACCACCTACGGCGACGACCTCACCGACCTGCGTAAGGGCATGAGCGTGCTGCGCCGGCTGTCGCGGCTCGAGTGGGCCGAGCGCGACGAGCAATCGCCGCTCGCCGATAGCGAGGCAGGGGCGCTGCTCGAAGAGGTCGCGCTCGAGCTCGGCAAGCTCGGCCGCGTGCGGCTCGCGCGGCTCGACGATGCGACCGGGGAAGCCGTGGCCGCGGCGCTCGTCGTCGACGACGGCGACCGCGCGGTCGTGCTCGCGATGGCGGTCGATCCGCAGGTCGTGACGAGAGGCTCGCGCCTGTTGTTCAACGAAGCGATCGCGGCGCGCAATCGCGGCTGCATCGCGCTCGATGTCGTGACCGGCATCGGCGAGTACTCGCTGCCGATGCTACCGAGCTCGAAGCAGCCCGCGCTGTCGGTCCGGATCTGGGGCAACTCCGCCGCCGCCTCGGTCGGACGCACGTACACGAGTGTCGCGCGGCGTGCGCGCCGCGCTCGCGAGACGCCATCGGTCGCCGCGGCGCAAGCGCGCGCTGCGTGGACGAAGATCCGCAGCGCCGCGGCGAACGTCGCGCAGTACGATCGCTACGGCCTCTATCGCGGCCAGTTGTGGACGCGCAACATCGCGCTCGCGCCTGGTCTCGAGCTTCAGGATCTGACCGAGGCCGACTACGACAAGCTCGACGACAACCAGAAGGCCGACCTCCTCGATCAGGTCGCGCTCGACGAGATCACGGCGAAGAAGTTCTGGCGCCGCGGCGATCACATGGTGCTCGCGCGGCTCGGCATTCGCCCGGCCGGGGTCGCGTGGACCGCGCGCGGCCCGGTCGAAGTGCCGGAGCTCCAGCGCACGCTGCGGATGATGAAGTACGACGCGTACATCCACTCGGTCTATGTCGCCGCCGCGGCGCGCGGTCGCGCGGTCGCGCCCGCGATGCTCGAGCACATCACGAAGAACCTGCGCGCGACCGATGCGTATCGCTCGTGGGCACTGATCGAGGCCCACAACACCGCGTCGATCCGGGCGTTCCAGAAGGCCTCGTTCACGCCGGTGTGTGACGTCATCCACGCGAAGATGGCCACGGTCGATCGCGTGGTTTGCCGGCCTCCCGACCCGGAAGCCCGTGAATTGCTCGGTCTCGACGATTAGTCGGGATCCACGTATCCTTACGGGATGGGCCGGCGCGTCGTCGTCGCGATGTTCACGCTGGTCGCGGCGTGTAGCCCCGGCTCGCCCGACGCGCCCGACGCGACTGCGGCGCCGCTCGACGGCAGCGGCGGTCTCGATCTCGCCGACGGTGCGCAGTCCGGCGCGCGCCTGAAGCTGACCTGGTACCAGTTCACCGACGGCACGCGCCAGTGGAGCGGGATGTACGACGCTCAGAACAAGGAGCTGTGCAGCCCGTATTACGGCGCGTGGCCCGACGGCAACTACTACTGCACACCGCAATCCGGCGGCGACCTCGTCTACACCAACGCGACGTGCACGACCAAAGCGCTGCACTACTACGTCGACAGCGTGTGCCCGCAGCCGCCCGCGAAGTACTACCTCGCCTACGCGCCGGTCGGCTGCACGACGGTGCCGTCGAACCTCTATCTGCGCGGCGCGCAGATCGCCGCGGCGAACTATTACTACAAGAGCTCCAACGGCACGTGTGGCACCGCGAACGCCGCGCAGTCGTACGACACGTTCTACACGTTCGGTAGCGAGGTCGCGAAGTCCAACCTCGTCGAGCTCACGCTGAGCGCGCCGAAGGGCACCGGTCGGCTCGGCGTGCGCTACTTCGAGTCCGCCGACGGCATGCAGTTCCCGTCGGTGCTCCACGACACCACGATCGACGCCGATTGCAGCGCGTCGTACTACAGCGATGCGTCGACCGCCGCGCGCTGCGTGCCAAAGGATGCGCGCTACGCGTACTACGCGCACGATGCGGCCTGCGCGTCGCCCGAGCTCGCGCTGACGTCGACGTGCACCACGCCGAAATACGCGTACACGTTTCCGTCGACGTCGTGCCCCGATGATACCGAGAGCTACTACTCCGTCGCCGCGCAAGCCACGAGCTCGCCGCTGTACTTCCCGAGTGGCGCCTCGTGTCTGTCGACGACCGCGTCGAGCGGCACCAGCTACTGGATGCTCGGTGCGGCGGTGGCGACCGCGCCGATGACGTACGCCGCCGACACCGGCACCGCGCATCGCATCCAGCTCATCCACTACACGACGCCCGAGGGCACCCGGTTCCGCGATCCGTACACGCTCTACGATTCGCAGATGGGCACCGACTGCTATCCCGAGACGTTGCCCGACGGCACGATCCGCTGCGTCGCGTACGGCGGCTACATCTACTCGTACTTCACGAGCTCGACGTGCACGGTACCGATCGACGTGGTCGAGATCTACAATGGTCCCGCGACGTGCACACCCGCGGTCGTGCCGAAGTACGCGCGTAAAGATGTCGCACCCGATCCGGGCACGTGCACGTACGGGACGGAGGTTCACGCGATCGCGTCGGTCCATATCGGGGCGGTCTACGAGGGCTCGCCGGGCAGTTGCAGTGTGTACACGCCGTACGAGAGCACGCTCTACAACGTCGGACCGGTCGTGCCGCTGACCGACTTCGTCGGCGCCGCGCTCGCGCAAGACAACTAACGCCGCGTTATCAACGCAGTGCGTAATGGACCGGAATGGTGGGGAAATTGGTTGCCCGTGGGTGTGTCGCGGCGGTACGCCTAGCGCCACATGAGCACCGCACAAACGCCGGTTGCACCGGCGGCGCAGAAAGCGACGGAAGTCGCCCTGAAGGATCGCGGAAACCTCTTCGAGATCGCGACCAAGCAGATCGAGAAGGCGATGAAGCTGATCAACATTGATCCAGACATCGCGCAGATCCTGGGTCAGCCGAAGAACGAGCTGATCGTGAACTTCCCCGTGCGCCGCGACAACGGCCACTACGAGATGTTCAAGGGCTACCGAGTCCAACACAACAACATCCTCGGCCCGTACAAGGGCGGCATGCGCTACCACCACGAGGCGAACCTCGACGAGATGAAGGCGCTCGCATCGTGGATGACGTTCAAGAGCGCACTCCACGAGATTCCGT
>JBDTJY010000227.1:0-36910 GCA_039935615.1 Kofleriaceae bacterium | reverse complement strand
CGAAGCCGACAACGTCGAGCATACCGGCGTCGTCGGGGTCAGCAACGCTGAACCCCGTCGACGTCATTCCGACCACGACCAGCTTGGCCGGAATTCCCCGTGCGTCACGATAAGCCCGCAAGGCCTGAGCTGGGTGCACGCCTCCCGCCCAGGTCTCGTTGTCGGTGTAGATCACAAACGTGTCCACATCGACGCGGTGCTTCTGCGCCCAGATCATGGGCTGAGCGCAGTCAGTGCCTGCGAACGGCAATCCCGAGATCGTCGACACCACGTCATCCAACCGCTGGCGCGGCGAGATGGTGAGCGGCAGCAACGTCGTCGAGAAGCCAACGAACGCATGCGCTTTTTCTGTCGCCGCGGTGATCAGTGCCATGGCAGCACTCGCCACTCGCGGTGTCAGGTTCGCGCCTGCGATCGATCCAGATGCCATCGAACCAGAGACGTCGAGCGCGAGCAGCATGCGCTGGTTCGCGGGTTCGACATTTCCGAAGCTCGCGTAGAACGCTCCGTCGAGCGCGTCCACGATCTTCGCGACCGGTTGCCAGGTCGAGCCCTTACCGTGTCCGGACTTGTAGGTCACGAGCGCGGAGAGCACGGCGAGCGGATGCACGCGGGCTTTGCGGAGACGACTCGCATCATGTAGCCGGTCGACGATCGTGTGGGTCGCTAGCGAGGCCTGGGTGACCAAACCAACACGAGTCATCGTCGACAGGTTACGGATGAGTGCCGTCATCGGCATCGCCTCGAGCAGCGCGTCCCACACCTCGGGGCTGGTCAGCCATTCGGTCGGGACGCACTCGCGCGGCAGCTTGGCTTCACGGATCTTGGTAGCGACAGCGTTCACATCAGTCATCGAGCGGAGCTCGATCATCGCGGCGACGAGAGCCAGCGCCGGGTCGGCGGCCGCTTCGGTGGCGAGCTCGCCCTTCACCACCCACGAGAACAGCCGATCGTGCGCCGGCGACGCCGCGCGCGGGTGCGCGAGACGCAACAGGTCACGGTTCGACCAGCCGTCGCGGGACTGGTACTTCGCGAGCTGGAACGCGAGGTCACTCGGTGACTGGTTGTTGAACCACGAGCCGATCGCTCGGCGCATGCCTCGTCCCCAACCACCGAACGCCTGTGCGTACTCGACGAAGTGCATCAGGTGCGTACCGATACGGCAGACCTTGGGCAGGGCTGCATAGGCGGCACGTCGCGTGGCCTCGTCGCCGAGCTTGGCTGCCATCGCGAGAGAAAAAATGGCCGGATCGTTCTTGGGCGCACGTCCCGAAACAGAAATATCAACGATCCGGTGAATGGTACGAAGGCCGTCCTGCGCGATGCAGCGCTGGACGATGGCGGCGTTGGCGCGAGTGAGCTCGCGCTCGCCGACATAGAAGGTGCCACGCTCGCTTCCGAGGACGAGCCAGCGATCGAGCCGTGCCCAGTCGTCGAGCTCCCACGTGAAACCGCCGGCGCTGTTCGGAACCTGGCGGGATCCCGGAATCGCCTCGGCTTGCGGCGTCGCGCCTTCAACCGAGGAAGCCGAGAAGGGCGAGAAGTGCCTCGAGATCTTGAACATGACCAGAGTCCTTGGTGGAGGGTTTACAAATCGAGTCGGCGGCGGGAATCGCACCCGCGACTTCGGTGTGGCTAACCGATGTGTCACTGCAACACTTCGCCGGCTTGGTGGTGTCCCGAGAGCGAACACCGGCTTTTCGAATCACCGTGGGCTGCGAGGTGCAGCGTCCGGTGACTCTTTCGTCCCACCCTCTGGAATCGAACCAGAACCTCTCGGTCTTCAGCCGAGCGCGCAACCGTGTACGCCAGAGCGGGTCTACGAGCGCCGTGCGCCGTGCTTGGGAGGCACGGGCACGACGCCCAAATCATCACAATCGATCTTCAGATGTCAGAGAACGCAGCAATCCCGTTCTGCCGAGATCTGGAGTCAGATCCGCAGTCCGAAACATTTCCGAAAATGGAAAGGCCGCCGTGGTTTCCCAGGGCGGCCTTGCACGATTCACGTGGTTACGTGACTACCGTGCAAAACCTTCCCAGGCGCGATCCTCGTTACCGAGCCGACCGCCAAAGGATGGCGACGCGGCGCAATGCGCCGGCTGCAATCCTTCGGTCGAGCTCCTGTAAATCGGTTTCGTCATGACGGAGAGTTCCTTGATGGTTTGTACGAATAACAGTGGCCATTCGATCTGTCAACGTCTTTTCCGACGGTGATTTCGCGATCTCAGGCGTGACGCGGAGTTGAACGAAAAGATCTGTTCGAGCGGCGAAACGTCTAATGCGCAGGCAGCGACAGGATCTCGACCGGTGTCCCCAGAGCGAGCTCCACCCGCGTCCGGCGGCCCAGCAGCTCGCCACCCGCCTCGATCGGGCTCTCGCGATCGAGCTCGATCGCGACGCGATCACACATGAAATCGGTCACGTGATCGCTGAAGTACTCACCGCGAAACGCCGCCGGCGTATTGACCATGATCTCGAATAGACCGGCATCCCCACACCGCAGGTGGAATGCATTGGTTCTCGATTGGGCGAACGCGAACATCTTCAGGCCGAAGCCGAAGTACGGGATCGTGGCGCCGGCGACCAGCGTGCACTGGCCCCGCCACAGCTGTTCGCCGCGCGGCAGCTCGCGTCCACTCGCACCCGACCTGGTCATCGCGATCGCCGGCGCGCCGAGGTTCGTGACGATCGCCGTCGGCCGCGTGCCGATCGCGAACCGCGGCACCGAGCGCAGCGCGACCGACAGCGCGTAGCGCGCACCGCCGCCGACGAACCGCGCACCCGGCAAGCGATCGACCACGCGCCCGACCGCCGCTTGATCCTCGAGCAACTGCGCGTCGACGCCCATGCCGACGAACGGCGCGCGGATCCCGAGCACCTCGAGCAGCGGCAACGTGCGCCGCGTCCCGGCGCCGCGCGCCAACCGGCCGAGGTCGGCGATCACGTCGTCGCTCGCCGCGACGGTGTCCGCGATCGCGTTCCCGGATCCCATGCGCAACACCGCGATCACCGGCTCGCGCTTGCCGAACGCACGGGCGGCCTCGCCGATCAGCGTCAGCCCCATCACGACCGTGCCGTCACCACCGCCGAGCACCAGGAGGTCGACGCCGCGCCGGAGCTCCGCGCGGATCGTGGAGCGCGCTTCGTCGAGCGACGCCGTGAACCGCACGTTGCCGGGCAGCGTCTGCTCGAGCCGCACGCGCAGCTTCGCGGTCAGCCCGCGGGCACTGGCGTTGACGACGGCGACGACCCGCACCGGCCCACGGTACTAAACCGTGCGCGATTACGCCAAGAAGTGCTCGACCGCGGCCGCGAACGTCGCGACCTGATCGAGGTAGACCCAATGGCCGGCCGGCTCGATGCCGAGCCAGCGCACCCGGTGGCGGTCGAGCAGCGCGCGCGACGCCTCGCAGACGCCGCGAGGCACCCCGGCGATGAACAGCGCCGGAATCGTCAACGCGGCGAGCCGCGGCGCCATCGACTCGGTCAGCGACAGCGTCACGAGGTCGTGGGCCTGGCGATAGAACATCCGCGGCGACGCGAAGCACATCGCGGCGTGATAGGTGCGCAGCGGCGGATCGTCGACGCCGGCCGCGTAGACCTGCGCGCGCATCGCCGCGAACCCGTCCTCGGTGAACTCGGCTTCGCTGTACGGCAGCGTCTGGGCGCTGAACGTGCAGTCGCCGCGCGTCACGTTGCCGTCGATGTCGACGATCGCCGACACCGCGCCGCGCTCGGCGAGCATCACCGCGAGCACACCGCCCATCGAGTGACCGATCACCGCCGTCAACGGTCGCTGCTTCAACCACGCGGCGAGGTGATCCGCGAGCGGCTCGAGGCTGATCGGCTCGATCCACGCCGAGCGACCGTAGCCGGGCAGATCGATCAGCGTGTGCGCGAACTGCGGCATCTGCGCGATCACCGGCTCGAAGCTCGTCGATGATTCCCCGAGCCCGTGGATCCACACGAGCTCTTTGCCCTCGCCGGTGCGCCGCACCGACATCCCGGCTTCGATCGAGAACTTAATTGCCGTAGTCCTGGATGATCGTGACGTCGCCGTTCGTTGCCTGATCGATGCCGCAGCCGAGCTTCGCGTACGCGCCCATCATGTTGATGTAGTGACCATGCGTGCTGTAGTCGCTGCCCGGCCCTTCGGCGTAGAACGCGGCGACGCACTGGCCGACCAGCGCGTTCAGATCGCCGCCCGGCGCCAGGTGCCAACCGGAATGCCCCGGGCACTCGTTCTCGGCATTCGCGATGCCGCCGCCCTGGGTCGCCGTGAAGTGACTGTGCGGCGAATTCGAATCGTAGTCGGTCGTCGCACCGGTATCGGCGTAGGCCTCGAGCGCACCGTTCTCGGCGACGGCCGGCTTGGAATTCATCGCACGATAGCGATTGGTCTCCGAGACGCAGAACCCCTTCGCGCTGAGGTTTCCCGAGCCCATCCCAGAACCGGATCCCGAGCCCGAGCCCGAGCCGCCATCGCCGCCCGCCGCGTCATCCCCACCGCACCCGGCGATCACGATCGAGCTACCGAGAACGCCGCAGATCATGCCGACGAGCCATGGCCTCATGGCTCCATCGTATCAGCCAAACGTCTTGCGAATACGCTCGATCGCTTCGACGACATTCGCGCGGGAGTTGAACGCGCTCAACCGGAAGTAACCCTCGCCCGCCGGTCCGAACCCCGCGCCCGGCGTCCCGACGACGTTCGCCGCCTCGAGCAAGCGATCGAAGAACTGCCACGACGTCAGCCCACCCGAGGTGCGCAACCAGATGTAGGGCGCGTGGACGCCGCCGAAGATCGTGAAGCCCGTGGCGGTCAGCCCCTCGCGGAGCAGCCGCGCGTTCTCCATGTAAAACTCGATCTGCGCCTGGGTCTGTGCGAGTCCGGCCGGCGAGTACGCCGCTGCCGCACCTCGCTGCACGATGTAGGACGCGCCGTTGAACTTCGTGGTGTGCCGGCGCGACCACAGCGTGTGGAGCGCGATCCGCGTGCCCGTCGGATCGACGCCGGTCACGCCCTTCGGCACGACCATGAACGCACACCGCACGCCGGTAAAACCCGCGCGCTTCGAGAAGCTGCGCAGCTCGAGCGCGACGTCCTTCGCGCCCGGAATCTCGTAGATCGAGCGCGGCAGCGACGGATCCGAGATGTAGCCCTCGTACGCCGCGTCGAACAGGATCACCGAGTCGGTGCGCTTGGCCCACGCGACCCACGCCTCGAGCTGCGTGCGCGTCGCGACCGTGCCCGTCGGATTGTTCGGCGAGCACAGGTACGCCACATCGACGGGCTCGGCAGGCGGCTCCGGTTGAAAGCCGTTGGCCTCGGTGCCGACGAGATACGTGAACCCCGGATAGCGACCATCGGCACCCGCCGCCACGGTGCGGCCCGCCATCACGTTCGAGTCGACGTACACCGGATAGACCGGATCGGTCACCGCGACCTTCGCACCGAGCGCGAAGATCTCCTGGACGTTGCCGCTATCGCACTTACTGCCGTCGCTGACGAAGATCTCGTCGGCGGAGAGCTCGACGCCGCGCGCCTGGTAGTCGTGCTCGAGGATCGCGTTGACCAGAAAGTCGTAGCCCTGCTCCGGGCCATAGCCGCGAAACGTCTCGCGCGTGCCCATCTCGTCGACCGCCGCGTGCATCGCCTCGACGATCGCCGGCGCGAGCGGCTCGGTGACATCGCCGATGCCGAGTCGGATCACCTTCGCGTCGGGATGCGCGGCGGCGAACGCACGCACGCGCCGACCGATCTCGGGAAACAGGTAACTCGCCGGAAGCTTCGCGTAGTGCTCGTTGATCCGCACGGGCGCGAACGTACTCGAAAGCTTCGACGCGCGCGACCGCTCGGGGGTTGCCTAGAACGCTACGTGCAACGCTGGGCGCCTCCGCGCGGACTCATCCGCACATGCGTTTCCTGATCCTCCTGTTGCTCGCCGGCTGTGGCGCCGAAGACCTCCACACTCACTTCCCGATCGTCACGCCGGGACAACCCACGGGGACGCTGGTCTTGCTGATGTCACAGCCGGCGTCCGACGTGGTGGTCGCGATCGACGGCGTGCTGATCACGTCGGATGCCCACACCCAGCGCCTCGTGATCGATGGCGTGCCGGTCGGCACCGTCGACGTAGTCGTCGCCGCGAACGGCGGTGACAAGGAGGTCAAGGTCTGGGTCGGCGGCGATCACGCCTCGACCGTGCCGATCGGGATTCCCGACCAGAGCATGGGGTTCGTGAAGACGCTCGCCGGAACGCTGATCACGATCCTCGTCTACTCGTTGCTGCACTGATCCTGGCAGACGTGCTTCGCGCGGGTGTACGTGCGGCGTTCGCGCCGATCGCCGTCGAGCTCCTCGACGGTGAGCGTCGTGCCGGTGTACGACGGGAACGAGACGAACAGCGGTCCGGCGGCTCGCTCGCGATGGCACTGGTCGAACACGACCTCGAGCTCGAGCTTCGGTCCGGTCGAGCCCCGGATCAGCGTCGCGTGCTGGCTGCAGCGGCCGAGCTTCCCGCGGTCGACCGTCAGGAACAAGTCGCCATCGGCCTGGACCTTCAAGAAGTAGCCCCAGTCGAGGTCGTCGCTGGTCACCCACTCGTCGGCGATGTCGGCGAAGCCCGTCACCGGGCGTTCGGCGGCGACCGGTCTCGGCGGCGGTGGGTGACTGCAAGCGACCACCAGGCAGACCACGAGCGTACGCACGCTCGAGATCATATACTGCCGCCGCCATGGGTTCCGACTTCATCCGCGACATCATCGACGACGATCTGCGCGCCGGCCGTCAAACGACGGTCGCCACGCGATTTCCGCCCGAGCCGAACGGCTATCTCCACATCGGTCACGCAAAAGCGATCTGCGTGAGCTTCGGCATCGCGCAGCAGTACGGCGGCACCTGCAACCTCCGCTACGACGACACGAACCCGACCAAAGAGGACATGGAGTACGTCGACTCGATCGAGCGCGACGTCCGCTGGTTGGGCTTCGCGCCGACCGCCGTGCTGTTCTCCGGGGATTATTTTCCGAAGATGTACGAGCTCGCCGAGCGCCTCGTGCTCGAGGGCAAGGCGTACGTCTGCGATCTCACCGACGAGCAGATCCGCGAATACCGCGGCACGTTGTCGGAGCCCGGTAAGGCCAGCCCGTTTCGCGCGCGCAGCCCCGAGGACAACCTCGCGCTGCTCCGCAAGATGAAGGGCGGCGAGCTGCCCGACGGGGCTTGCACGCTGCGCGCGAAGATCGACATGGCGTCGGCGAACATGAAGATGCGCGATCCGCTGCTCTACCGGATCCGCCACGCCCATCACCATCGCACCGGCGACGCGTGGGTGATCTATCCGATGTACGACTGGGCGCATCCGATCGAGGACGCGATCGAAGGCATCACGTACTCGCTGTGCACGCTCGAGTTCGAGAACAACCGCGAGCTCTACGATTGGGTCCGCGATCACACCGGCCCGTGGGTGCCGCTCGCGCACCAGTACGAGTTCGCGCGCCTGCAGCTCGAGTACACCGTGATGAGCAAGCGCAAGCTGCTCGCGCTCGTCCAGGGCAAGCACGTCTCGGGATGGGACGATCCGCGGATGCCGACGATCACCGCGATGCGCCGGCGCGGTTACTCGCCCGAAGCGCTGCGCGCGTTCTGCGAGATGATCGGCATCGCGAAAGCGAACTCGTTCGTCGATATCGGCAAGCTCGAGTATTGCGTGCGCGACGATCTCAACAAGAACGCGCCGCGCGTACTCGGCGTGTTGCGACCGATCGACGTCGAGCTCGTCGGCGGCAGCGTGACGTCCCTCGATGCTCCGTACTTCCCGCCGGATGTCGCGAAGCCGGGCTCGCGCTCGGTGCCGATCGGCACGCGCGCGTACATCGATCGCGAGGACTGGCGCGACGATCCGCCCGCGGGCTATCAGCGGCTCGCGCCCGGTCGCACGGTACGCCTGCGCTACGGACCGTGCATCACGGTGACCGACGTGCTCGAGCGTGATCCGTCGGGTCACGCGACGAAGCTGCGCGCGCAGGTCCATGCGGAGACCTCGAGCGGCAAGAACCCCGAGGACGGTCGCAAGGTGTTCGGCGTGATCCACTGGGTCGACGCGGCGACCAGCATCGCCGCCGAGGTCCGGCTCTACGACCGGTTGTTCCGCGCGCCGCGGCCCGAAGAAGGCGGCGGCGATTTTCTGGAGCACCTCGATCACGATTCGCTCCAGACCGTCACGACCGCGCGGCTCGAGGCCTCGTTCGCGACCGCCGCGATCGGATCGCGGTGGCAACTCGAGCGCGTCGGCTACTTCGTCGTCGATCAGGACACGCAACCGGGCGCGATGGTGCTCAACCGGATCGTGACCCTGCGCGACGACAAACCCGCGAAGATCGAGACCGCACCGGTCGAGCGCAAGATCAACGCGAAGGCGGCGACGCGGCCCAAGAGCAAGTCACCGCAGGAGTACCGCACCGAGGCGCGCGCGCGCGACGCGCAGCTCGCCGGCGTCTACGCGCACGCGCTCGCGCAGGGCCTGACCGCGGAGCAAGCGGATCTGGTCTCCGGCGACACCGCGACCGCGACGCTGTTCTCCGAGGCCGCGCGCGCGACCACCGTGCCCGAGCTCGTCGCGAAGTGGCTGATCAACGAGCTGCCACGTGCCCTCGGCGACCAGGAGCTCGCCGACAGCGGGCTCGATCCGGCGCGGTTCGCCGAGCTGATCGGCTTGTTGCGCGATACGAAGATCACCGCGACCGTCGGCAAGACCGTCCTCGCACAGATGGTCGCGACCGGGCGCACCGCGCACGAGCTCGCGGCCGAGGTCGCGGCGACCCCGGTGGCCGACCTCACGACCGCGATCGACGCCGTGATCACGGCCAACCCCGACAAGGCGGCACAGTACAAGGCCGGGAAAACCGGGCTGTTGGGGTTCTTCGTCGGCCAAGTGATGAAGAATGCACCGGGGGCGGACGCCAGCGCCGTGAACCAAGCAGTGCGCGCGCGGCTCGCCTGACATATGATCCGTCTGTGAGGGCGTTGCTTGTCTTCGGGCTGTTGGCGGGCTGCAATGCTCGGCTCGGCTACGCACCTGCCGATCGGGATGCGAGCGCTGCGGACGACAGCGGCATGCACTCGACCAGCGTGACCGCAGATGCCGCGCCCGATGCGCCGCCGCGGTGTGGCACCGGCCGCGTGATCTATCTGAACTTCGAAGGTGCGACGCTCACGCGAGCGGTAACGAGCGACGCGACGCAGAACAAGGCGGTGTGGATGGGCCAGGCGACCGGCACGCTCGCGCAGTTCCGGCCGGGCGCCGGCGATCGCGCGACCCAGATCGCCGACACCGTCACCGCGTTCGAGGTCGGTATCGCCGGGCACCCCGCGATCCAGGTCGTCACCACGAAGCCGGCGACCGGACCGTTCTTCGAGATCGGCTTCGGCGGCGACGCGAACGACGTCAGCGTGCCGTATCTCTACGCGGTCGATCGCCTCGACTGCGGCGACACCACGACCAAGAGCGACCTCGGTTGGGTGTTCGAGGCCGCCGAGTCACCGCAGCGCGCGGCGAACTTCGCGCTCGGTGCACTGCTGTTCGGGCTCGGCGCGACCGGCACGACCAACCCGAACGATTGCATGTGCGGTTGGCTGACCAACTGTCAGGCGAGCACCAACGCGTGCACGTTCTCGACGTCGATCACCGCGGCGGCCGGCTGCAATGTCCCGAATCCCGTCGACGAGACGACGTACCTCGATCACTTCTGCGACTGATCGGTGACGACGCGCAGCTTGCCGCCGGAGTACAGCGGCTCGGCGGCGTGGTGGTGCTTGCGCGCGACCACGGGCGCGACCGGGCGCACATCGGGTGCGCGCTCGGCCCACGCGCGCGCGACGTCGCGATCGAGCAGGTGCGACGGCCGCACGTTGCGCAGCGCGTTCGCCATCACGGCGCGGACGTTCGGGTTGGTCTGTTCGAGTTGCTCGAGCAGCGCCGTCATCGCGTCGCGCTTGAGGCCGTCCTGCGAGCCGCACAGATTGCACGGGACGATCGGAAACGCGAGGTGCGCCGCGTACGCCGCGATGTCCTTCTCGCCGCACTCGATCAGCGGGCGGATCACCTCGAAGCGGCCGTCGTCGGTGCAATAGCTCGCCGGCATCGCCTGCATCTTGCCGCTGTAGAACAGGTTGAGCAGGAACGTCTCGAGCGAGTCATCGCGGTGATGCCCGAGCGCGATCTTGGAGCAACCGAGTCGCTCGGCCGCCGTGTAGAGGATGCCGCGGCGCAACCGCGAGCACAGCGAGCAGTACGTCGACTTCTCGTCGAGGTGCTCGGTGACGACCGAGTAGGTGTCCTCTTGCAGGATCTCGAACGGCCGGCCGGTCGACTGGAGATAGGCGCGCAGCGCCTGGCCATCGTAGCCGGGCTGGACCTGATCGAGGTGGACCGCGATCAGCTCGACCTTGAACGGCAGCCGCGGCACGAGCTTCATCAGCAAGTGAAACAGCGTGTAGCTGTCCTTGCCGCCCGACATCGCGACCATGATGCGATCGTCCGGACGGAGTAGCTCGTAGCCCTCGCACGTCTCCTTGACGGTGCGATACAACTGCTTTTCGAGCCTGACGACCTCGCTCATGACCCCGCATTCCTACTCGATCGAGCGCCCGCCGTCATGAGGTTTTCGTGATCACCTGGATCGGCGTCGCCGTGGTCGCGCTCGTCTCGTTCACGACCGAGGGAGCGATCGGCTTCGGTGGCACCGTGCTCGCCGCCAGCGTCGGTGCCCAGCTCGTGCCGCTCGACGTCCTCCTGCCCGCGTTCGTGATCCTCAACCTCGTGCTCTCGGCCTGGCTGCTCGGGCGCGGCCGCGATGCGATCGCGTGGCGCACGCTCGGGGTCGAGGTCGCCCCACCGGTCGCGATCGGTGCCGCCGCCGGGCTCGCGTTGTTCCACCTGCCCGGCCAGAACTGGCTGATCCTCGCGTTCGGCGTGTTCGTGATCGGCCTCGCCGTGTTTCAGCTCGTGCGGCCGGCCGGCACCGAACCGTTGGCGCGCGCGCCGCGGATCGCGCTGCTCGTGCTCGGCGGCATCGCCCACGGCCTGTTCGGGACCGGCGGTCCGATGATCGTCTACGTCGTGCGGCGCCGGCTGACCGACAAGCGCGCGTTCCGAGCGACGCTCGCGGTGTTGTGGCTCGTGCTCAACATCGCGCTGCTCGTCAACTTCGCCTCGGCCGGGCTCTACGTCGTTCCGGTCGACCACGCGCTCGTCGCGATCGGCGTCACGGTGGTGCCCGGCCTCGTGCTCGGCGAGCTCGTGCATCGCAGGCTCGACCCGGCGCGGTTCGAACGCGCGGTGTGGTTGCTGTTGCTCGTCGCCGGGCTCGCGCTCGTGATCCGGACGGCGCTCGCGCTTCGCTAACCCAGGTGCGCAGTTCTTGCCTAGTGGCCCACGCAACTGCGCAGAACCGCATCGGGCACGCCGGTTGCTGGAGCAACCTGGATGGAACCCGCCCGGATCTCGCTCCCGCTCGAACCAGGTCCGGACGTCGATCTGCTGTTGCGGCAGATCGTCGACCTCGTCGCGCTCTGCGATCGCGAGGAGACCAGGACCGGGATCCCCGAGCTGTACTCGACCCGACTGCATCGCGACTTCGAGACGTTCGTGCACGCGTTCGATGCCGAGATCCGGACGTTGCGTCCCGACGAAGCCGCCGCGTTCGGCGCGCGCGTCCAGGTCAGCCTGTTGCCGCTCGTGCGCCGCGCGGTCAACGGCGGGCGGTGGTTCGTCAAGCCGCGCGGTTACGCCGGCGACTTCCTGACGGTCGCGCGGATCTACGACAACATCGCAGAGGGCGAGACGATCGTCGACGCGCTGGTCGATCGCTGCTTCCTGAACCTGCCGGCCGCGCGCGCGATCCAGAATCGCCGCGCGCTGCTCGGCGACGAGATCCGCGCCGCGGTGTGGCGCAACGGCGACCGCATCGCGCGGATCGCGAGCCTCGCGTGTGGTCCGGCGCGCGAGGTGTTCGATCTCGCGGGATCGATCGCGACGCCGTTCGTCGTCACGTTGGTCGACGGCGACGACGCCGCGCTCGCGCACTGCGCAGCGCAACGCCAGCGGCTCGGCCTCGCCGACAGCGCGATCCGCCTGGTCGAGGCCAACCTCATGCACATCGCGCTCGGCCGCCGTCCGCTCGAGCTCTTCGATCAGGATCTGGTCTACAGCGTCGGCCTGATCGACTACCTCGGCGATGCCCTCGTCGTGAAGCTGCTCGACTACATCCACACGACGCTGCGGCCGGGCGGGCGGGCGATCATCGGCAACCTGCACACGCGCAATCCGACCAGGGCGTTCATGGAACACGTCCTCGAGTGGAAGGTGATCCATCGCAGCGAGGACGACGTGCGCCGGTTGTTCACCGCGTCGGCGTTCGGTGGGTGCACGCGGATCACCTACGAGGCGCAGCGGATCAACCTGTTCGCGGAGGGCGTGAAGCACTGACCAGCGGCGACCAGGTCTCCGGCGTCAGCAGCCACAACCAATCTCGCGCGCGGGTCGCCGCGACATAGAGCGCACGTGCGAGCTCGGCCGAGCCACCCGGATAGAATGCCGGCGAGAGATCCGGAATCACGACCGCGTCGAACTCGAGGCCCGAGACCGCCGCCGCGGTCGTGATGATCACGCCGGGCTCGAACCGGAAGTCTCCGTCGAGGACGAGCACCGGATCGAGCCCGCGCGACAGCTCGCCGTGGAGCCGGCGCGCGTGCTCCGGCGTGCGTGCGATCACCGCGATCTGGCGCCACGGATCCCGCGTCTGCAGCCGGTCGAGGTGCCAGCAGATCTGCGCGGCCTGCGCGAGGCCGTCGTCGCAGCGCGACGCCCACACCGCCGGCTCGGCGGGCGGCTCGTCGGGGACTTGCAGATCCTTCGCGAAGTCCGCGATCGCGGGCACCGAGCGATACGTCACCGCGAGCGTGACCTCGTGCCAGCGCTGGGCGCGAACCTCGGCGCGCGCCGCCGGCCAGCCCGCGAAGTACGCGGTCTCGTCGGTCGCTTGCCGGTGATCGCCGGCGAGCGTGATCGTGCCGCGCGGCGCGAGGGCATCGCCGATCGCGGCGAGCTCCATCGGCGCGCGGAGCTGCGCCTCGTCGACCACGATGTGATCGTAGAGCTCCAGCCTCTCGGCGACCGGCAGCGCGCCGCGGCGCACGAGCTCGAACATCACCGGCACGTCCTCGGCGTCGAACGAGTGCGCGTCTTCCATGCGGCCACCGGCGTCGAGGCGCTTGCCGTCGAGCGCGACCAACCGCGCGGCGTCGACGTGCGCGTGCTGCTTCTCGGTCGTGGTCTCGAACTGGATCCGTGTATGGCCCTGGACCGCGGCGATCGCGCGCGGGAGCAGCACGCCGCCGGCGGCCTCGAGCACGCGCTGCAGGCGATCGCGATCGCCCCACAGGTGGAGCAGACGTTGCCGCGAGCGCGGCAGCTTGTGATCGAGCTCGCTGTTCGGCGGCGGTTTCCAGCCGCGAAAATCGTCGAGCACCGCGCGCACCGCGGGGTGCCGCTTGAGCGCGATCACCTGCGCGGTCGCTCCCTCGGACAGCCGCTTCGGCAACCCCGGAAACGCGAGGTGCGCGCGCTCGACCAGCCAATCGTCGATCACCGCGATCTCGAGCTTCGGAATCCGCAACCGATCCGCGAGCAGCCGCACGAGCCGGCGCAGGCCTTCGGTCGGCACGAGCACGAGCGCGCGAAACCTCCGCGACTCGGCACGCCGCGAGAGCTCTGCCACGCGGTGCAGCGCGACCAGCGTCTTGCCGACGCCGGCCTCGCCATCGACGACGAGCGACGTGTCGTCGCCGAGGTCGACCGCGTGCTGCTGCTCGGGATCGAGCACGATGATCGCCGATCGATCGGGCACCGGAATCTGGGTCGGCGCGGGCGGCGGTCGCGGAGCGCTGCGATCGCGATAGATCGTGACGTCGTCGCCGATCAGCGCGTCGAGCGTACCGCGCCCCTGCAGCAGCCAGCGCTCGCGGACCTTGCCCTCGGTCACGCGGTCGCCGGCCTCGAGCTCGTACGGCTCCCCCGGCGCGGCGCGAAAGAAGGCCTCGGCGAGCGGCGAGGTACGCCAGTCCAACATCGCCGGCGTCGTCTCGGGCTGGGTGCGCGGACCGATCACGTAGGCGCGCTCGCCGCGCGCCGTCTCGACGACGAGATAGCCACGTGCCGCTGGCAGGTCCGCCAGCGCGCGCTCGATCTCCGGAAAGCGCGACATGCCGTCGATATCGCGCACCCAGCGCGAGCTGGCAAGCTGGTTTGTTGAGGACGATTTTTGTTATGATCTTCAGCATGAGCCGGTGGTCGGCGCGACGGACTGACGCTCGTCCCCGACCTCGCGAGCGCCGCGACCCAGCCAGTTCCGCTGCGCGTTGATCCAGGTCGGCGACCAGGTCTGGTATCCATCACCGCCCGCGTCGCCGTAACCTCGGGCATGACCTGGTCGGCGACCCAGTATTCGAAGTTCGAGAACGAACGCAATCGCCCGATTCGCGATCTGATCGCGCAACTCTCGCAACAGCGAGTCGTCACCGCCGTCGATCTCGGCTGCGGTCCCGGCAACTCGACCGAGCTGCTCGCCGCCCGGTTTCCCGACGCCACGGTCCTCGGCATCGACACGTCGAGCGACATGCTCGACGCAGCGCGCGTGAGGATGCCGAACGCTCGCTTCGAGCTCGCCGAGATCGCGACGTGGGAGGCGAGGGGCCCGTTCGATCTCCTGTTCGCGAACGCCGCGCTCCAGTGGGTGCCCGATCACGCGACGCTGCTGCCGGCGTTGATCGCGAAGCTCGCGCCGCACGGCTGCCTCGCGGTCCAGATGCCCGACAACCTCGACGAGCCGGCACATCGCCTGATGCGCGAGGTCGCCGCCGCGGGTCCGTGGGCCGCGAAGCTCGTCGCCGCGGCGGGCTCGCGCGCACCGCGCCACGATCCGGCGTGGTACGTGCGGACGCTGCAGCCGCACGTCGCCGCCGTCGACGTCTGGCTAACCACGTACCACCATCCGCTCGCGAACGCGGCCGCGATCGTCGAGTGGTTCCGTGGCACCGGCCTTCGCCCGTTTCTCGAGCCGCTCGAGGACGGCGAGCGCGCGGCGTACCTGGAGCTCTACACCGCGGCGGTCACCGCCGCCTACCCCGCGCTCCCCGACGGCTCGGTCCTGCTGCCGTTCCCGCGGCTGTTCTTCGTCGCGACCCGCTAGGCAAGGCTTGCTCGACCTGAGGCCGATCGAGCAGCGGTTGCCGACCGTGCGGCGCTAAGCCCCGGGAACACGGTGTCCGTTGCGTCGGACCGATCGCTAACTCGCGTGCGACGCGGACGCCGGCGGCGTGAGACCGCGGCGAAGCGCATCGCGCTCGCGCCAATCGTCGACCTGATCCCGCGGATGGATCGGACCGTCGAACTCGAGCTGGAACGCGGCGTCGAAGTCGGTCGTGCCGTGGGTGCGGACGAACAGCGTCTTGCGGTTGTAGCGCAGGAAGAACATCAGGAACGGGAAGAAGTTCTTCACCATCACGATGTCGGCGCGCCACGGATCGAGTCCGACCTCGGTGTAGAACGACGGGCGCATCACCATCGCGGGCCCTTCCGTGATCACGACGCGGACGTGATCGACCGCGAGCACGATCGACTTCCCGAACCCGGGGCGATCGTGCTTCGAGACGATCGTGCCGCGCACCGGCAGCGGGCGGGAGCGCGCGGGATCGAGCGTGCCGCCGATCGTCGTCGCGACGATATCGCCGGGCGCGCGCGACCACAGGGTCGTGGCGGCACCGGGATCGCGAACCGCCGCATACGCGAGCATACCGGCGCCGTCCTCGAGCAACGCGCGCAGGAGGTGGGTCGAATCGCCGGGGGCACCGGCGGTGACGACGTCACTCGCGTCGGCCATCAACACGCAGCCGAGCTTGCGGCGCAACCGAGCACCGCGCGCTTCGGCGATCGCGGTCTTCGCGTCGGGAAACGCCGGCGGTTGTTCGTGGCGGCGCTCCCAGCACATCGCGGCGAGCTCGTCGGCGACGCGATCGGCCGCGGCGAAGTCGCGATCCGCAACGGCGAGCGTCGACCACCCGAGCGCCGGGTTGTCGTTCCACGGATGGACCATGAACGTCGAAGCGGACAACACGTCGCCACGCTCGGCCGAGGCCATGCGGCGGAACACGGCGCGCATCGGCGACAAGAAGTCGATCGTCTTGCCACCGCCGAGGATCATCGGCAGCGTCCGCCACGACATCACCGGCTTGATCTCGCCGAGCACGGTGCCGATCGCGATCGCACCGGCCTTCTTGCCGACCCTCGCGTGATCGCGATGCGGATTGGTCTGATACGCGACGATCGCATCGGCGGTCGCGACGCGATCCCTCGTGAGGTTGCCGTGCAGATCGTGCGAGACGACCAACGGCGCGCCGCCGATCACGGTGCGCACCGCCTTCAACAGCCGCGACTCGGGATCGAGCAGGCCGAGCACGCCCATCGCGCCGTGGAGCGCGAGGTACATCCCGTCGACGGGGCCGGCCGCGCGCAGCATCGTGACCAGCCGATCCTCGAGCGTGTCGTAGCACTCGCGCGACAGCGGTCCGCCCGACGAGGCCCACGCCGACAGGATCGGCACCGGCTCGATCTCGGACTTGCGTGCGGCGACGGCGCGCATGAAGCCGCCGAGCTCGGCGCGCTTGAAGAAGCCGGCGAGCTCCGGGCCGGTCGTCGCCGCCTTCAGCAACGCATCGCCGGTGAGGTAGTGCGCGGATTCGAAGTCGTGCAGCGTCGTCGGCACCGGCGACAGCGCGTTGGACTCCTGGCAGATCCGCGCGAAGGCGATCCTCTTCATTTGTACATCTCCGCGATCACCTTGCGGACCTGGCCGGCGACGAGGCGGCGCACCGGCAGGCGCGCGGCCATGCCGTACATCGGCGCCGATCCGGACTTCGAGAGCGACGGGTTCGCGCGGACCTCGGCGAGGCACTCGCGCAGATCCGCGAGATAGCGATCGATCACGGGCGCGTGATTCGCCGTGACGGTGAGATGGATCGACGACGGCCGATGCTGGCGATCGACCGACCAGCCACGCTTCTCGAGTTGATCCGCGATCGCGTAGATGTCGGCGCCGACGGCCGCGTAGCTGACGATCGTCGCATCCGGCCGACCGAGCAGCGCCAGGCCTGGAATCGCGGTGATGCCGGCGCGCAGCTGGTCGGCGGCCTCGACGGCGCGCCGCGCGAGCTCCAGGTAGCCGTCCGCACCGAGCCCCTGCAACGCCGCCCACGCCGCGGCGATCGGTCCACCCGGCCGAGTCCCGAGCAACGTGGGCGACGCATAGATCCCGCCCGGAAAATCCGTGGCGACGAAGATCTGAAACCGCATGTCGTCGATCGAGCGCCACAGCAGCGTCGACGCGCCTTTACCGGCGTACGCGTACTTGTGGAGGTCGGCGCTGATCGAGGTCACGCCGGGCACGCGAAAGTCCCACTTCGGAATCGGCCGGCCGAGCTTCTCGAGCCACGGCAGCACGAACCCGCCGACGCACGCGTCGACGTGCAGCGGGAGCTTGTGCTCCATCGCGAGCTCGCCGAGCTCCGCGATCGGATCGATCACGCCGTGCGGATATTGCGGCGCCGACGCGACGAGACCGATCGTGCGCCAACCGATCGCCTTGGCCATCTTGCGGACGTCCGCGCGCTGATCGTGATCGACGTCGACCTTGACGAGCTTGACGCCGAAATAATGCGCGGCCTTGTCGAACGCCGGATGGATCGTCCTCGGCACGACGAGCTCGGGCGACCTCACCCACGGCTTCTTCCTGCGCGCGCGATCGCGATACGCCGCGACCGCACACAGGATCGATTCGGTGCCGCCGGACGTCACCGTGCCGACCGCGCCGCTGCAATGAAACAACGTACCGGCGCTCTGCACGATCTCGCGCTCGAGCTGCTTGAGGCTCTTGAACGCGAGCGGGTTGAGGAGGTTTGCCGACGCGTACAACGCATGTGCGCGATGGATCAGGTCCTCGTGTTGCTCGCCCGCGTGATAGACGAGCGAGAACACGCGGCCGCCGCGCCAATCGGTATCGCCGTCGCCACGCGTCGCGAGCTCCGCGAGGATCTCGTCGGTGGATCGGCCGTGTTCGGGGATCACAGGTGTGCCTCCAGCGAGAGCGTGAAGATGTTGTTGCTGCCCGAGCCGCGGATGTTCGACGGCGGCATCGTGATCGAATCGGTGATCGTGGGGATTTCGTACCAGTAGTGGATGTAGCTGGCGCCGACGCGATAGCGCCCGAACGAGTAGCGCGCGCCGGAGTGCAGGCCGAAGTGGCTGAACGACGGCGAGTCGAGCGTGAGCGAGCGCGGCGGCGCCGGCGAGTGGTCGTACTGGCCACCCATCATGAGGTCGAGCTTCGGCACCGCGGCGAGATCGTGCACGCGGAAGCCGCCGGTCCACTCCTGCGAGTCGTGATAGTCCTTCTCGGTATCGAGCTCGCGCAGCAGGAAGATCCCGACGATGTCGGTGTGTTGATTCTTGTACTGGCGATACAGCCAGTAGCGCAGCTCGGTGCCGATCTCGAGGTTCGGCGTGACGTCGACGTTGACGCCCGCCTGGAACGTCCACGGCAACATCTGCTGCGTGGTCTGTTGGCCGACGAGCGTGTCGCCCGGCGACGACGAGTCGGGCGAGTACGCGACGTTGATCGGACCGGTCAGCGTCGCGTCGACCCGGCCGATGATCGCGGCCCCCCACGTGACGCGCGGATGCGGCGCACCGTACGCGGCGATCGTGTACGTCGGCGCCCACCCCGAGCCGTCGAGCGTGAGCAGCGGCTTGGTGCCGGTAAGCTTCGAGAGGTCGGCGCCATCGACGATCGGAAACACGTCGCGCTCGCCGTGGACGCGGAAGTTGATCACGCCGACCGTGGCACCGAGCGCGAGCGTCGGCGTCACCTGATACGCGGCGCCGATCACGGCCTGCGGCGCGATCACGTAGCCATCGATCAGGTGATAGCGGGTGACGGCGTCGGCGCCGAACGCGGCGCCGGTCGCGTTGCCGACGAACACCGACGCGCCGACATGGAGCTTGTCGGTGAGCTTGCCCGCGACCGCGATCATCGGAATCACGCCGAACGCGCGGGTCGGTTTGATCGGCGCGTAGTACCCGGTCGAGGTCGGCGACACGCCGAGGAACCGATCGCTCTGATCCCATGGTGCGAGCTCGAACTGGGTCGACAGCAGCGACAGGCCCGCCGAGACGTAGACCACCCAATCGTCCTGGAGCACCAGGCCCGCGGGGTTGTGATAGATCGACGACGGATCGTCGGGACGGCCGATCACCGCGCCCATCGCGGTGCGCCGCACGCCGATCTCCGGGATGCCGAAGCCGCCCGCGGCTGCGCTCGCGGACAGCGCTACGAGCAACGCGCACGACAGGTACTTCCGGCTCACCCGATCGAAGTACCGCGACGGACTTACACCGTCCATCGCTATCACTCCGGTGTCAGTTTCTATTCGGAACGCAGTGCGGCTTGCACCGCGCTGGGCGCCGGCAGCCGCGCATCGCGGAACGCACGCGCCATCGCGATCGGGCTGCCGTAGCCGACCGCGGTCGCGACTTCTGCGACGGTGGAATCCGGCCCCGACAGCAGCAGCACCGCGACGCGCAGGCGCAGCACGAGCAGCGCATCACGAAAGCCGTTGCCAAAACCGAACGTCCCCGCGAGGTCCTTCGCGTCGCGTCCGACCTGGCGCATCGACATGTCGAGGCTCGCCGCGAGCTGCTTCAGCGACACCGTGCCGCCGTACGTTTCGTACAGCGGACGCAGCGCCTCCCACAGCCGGCGATACCGCTCGGGCTCCTCGTGGATGCGCAGCGCCGGCTTGGTGATGCCGTGCGCGTCGAGCGCTTCGAACACCGCGGCGATCTTCCCGGTCGGATCGTCGATCGCGGCGCGCGCGATGTCCCAGAACTCGGCCGGTAAGGCGAGCGCTCCCGCCGCCATCCCGATCGGCGCGACGATGTCCTCGCGGTTGTAGCGCAGATGGATCACGTGGATCGTCTCGCCGTCGGTGCGGAACGTGCGCGACTTCGCCGTCAGCCGCTCGATCTCGTCGTCGGCGAGGATCAGGCCGACCGGTCCGTGCAACGCCTCGCCGGCCGCCGGCGCGTAGCGACCGTTGACCACGAGGTAGACGTGGCCGACCTTCTCCGCCTTGCCGGGGACCGCCGCGGCGAAGCGGGTGTCGTACGCGAGCTTGTCCCGGCGCACGATCGTGCCCCGCACCGACCGCTCCATGATGATCGTCGTGTGCATGCCGGCGTTGCCGATCCGAATGGCGGAGGTCGCGGTGAGCACGCAGGGATCCTACACTGCCCCATGGCCGACGATTTGACCTGGCGCCTCGGGACCCGGCTTCCCGCCGCCGATTATCGCGTGTTCAAGACTGCCTTCGTCGACGGAATCCATCCGCGCACCGGCACCACCAAGCGGTTCTCGCTGATCGAGGCGGTCGACTGGGTCAACGTGATCGCGCTGACGCCCGACCAGCACGTGGTCTTGATCAAACAGTTTCGCGTCGGCGCCAACGAGGTCTGCCTCGAGATTCCCGGCGGCATGGTCGACCCCGGCGAGACCCCGGCCGAGGCCGCCGCGCGCGAGCTTGCCGAGGAGACCGGCTACACGGCAGCGCGCTGGCACCACCTCGGGCGGGTGTCGCCCAACCCGGCGATCATGACCAACTGGCTGTACACGTTTCTCGCCGAGGACGCCGTCCAGACCTCGCCACAGCACCTCGAGGGCTCCGAGGTCATCGATTTGCACGTCACCACGCTCGCGGACTGCCATGCCGCGATTCGCGATGGCCGCATCGATCACGCGCTGGTCGTCGCGGCGTTTGCCCATCTCGCGTTTCGCTAGTGGTAAAACGCCCACCATGCCCGCGAAGACCAGTTGCCCCATCACGCTCACGCAGTTTCTCGAGAAAGCTGAACCGCTGAAGGTCACGATCAACGGTCAGGAGATGCTCGCCGAGGTCAAACAGTTCTCGACCGGCAGCTTCGGCTGGTACATGAACGCGAAGACGGTGGTCAGCATCGACGGCAAGGCCGTGTCGGTGCAGATCGGCATGAACATGGCGATCGTCGGTAGCAAGGACGCCGAAAGATAGCCATGACTCCGACACGGATCGCGCACGTCCTCGGCGGTCAGGTCGCCGTCGGTTCGAAGGTCACGATCGAAGGCTGGGTCCGGACTCGGCGCGATTCGAAGGCGGGCCTGTCGTTCGTGGCGATCCACGACGGCAGCGCGTTCGAGGCGCTGCAGGTCGTCGCGCCGCAAGAGCTCGCGAACTATCAATCCGAGATCCTACGGATCACGTCGGGCTGCGCCGTGCGCGCGGTCGGCGAGCTCGTCGCCTCGCAGGGTAAGGGCCAAGCGGTCGAGCTCCGCGCCGATTCGATCGAGGTCGTGGGCTGGGTCGAGGATCCCGATCACTATCCGATGCAGCCGAAGCGCCACACGATGGAGTACCTGCGCGAGATCGCGCACCTGCGCCCGCGCACGAACGTGATCGGTGCGGTGACCCGCGTGCGCCACACCCTCGCGATGGCGGTGCATCGGTTCTTCGATCAACACGGCTTCTTCTGGATCCACACGCCGATCATCACGGCGTCGGATGCCGAGGGAGCCGGCCAGATGTTCCGGGTCTCGACCCTCGACTTCGCGAACCTGCCGAAGACGCCCGACGGCAAGATCGACTTCGACAAGGACTTCTTCGGCAAGGAAGCGCGGCTGACCGTCTCCGGGCAGCTCAACGTCGAGACCTACGCGATGGCGCTGTCGCGCGTCTACACGTTCGGCCCGACGTTCCGCGCGGAGAACTCCAACACCCGGCGCCACCTCGCCGAGTTCTGGATGATCGAGCCCGAGATCGCGTTCGCGGATCTCGACGACGACGCGCAGCTCGCCGAGGATTTCCTGAAGTTCATCTTCAAGGCGCTGCTGGTCGAGCGCAAAGACGACATGGAGTTCTTCGCGAAGTTCGTCGACAAGGACTGCATCACGCGGCTGACGTCGATGGTCGAGTCGAAGTTCGCGCGCCTCGACTACGGCGACGCGATCAAGGAGCTCGAGAAATCGGGCCAGAAGTTCGAGTTCCCCGTGAAGTGGGGCATCGATCTCCAGAGCGAGCACGAGAAGTTCCTGACCGAGCACGTGATCAAGGGTCCGGTCGCGGTCGTCAACTACCCGAAGGACATCAAGGCGTTCTACATGCGGCAAAACGCCGACGGCAAGACGGTCGCCGCGATGGACGTGCTCGCGCCCGGCATCGGCGAGATCATCGGCGGCAGCCAACGCGAAGAGCGCTTGGATGTGCTCGATGCGCGGATCACCGAGATGAAGCTGAACCCGCACGACTACAACTGGTATCGCGACCTCCGGCGCTACGGCACCGTGCCGCACGCCGGGTTCGGGCTCGGCTTCGAGCGCGCGATCATCTACGCGACCGGCATCGAGAACATTCGCGACGTGATTCCGTTCCCGCGCGCGCCTCGTCAGGCCGAGTTCTAGTGGACTGGGTGTTCGCGGTCGAGCGCGCGTACGTCGCGATCGCGACCACCGGAGGCCCTGCGATCGAGCTCCAGCTCGGCCGCGAGACGCCGCAGCGGTTGGCCGCGGCCTCGGGTGCGGTCGCGTCGCGGTTCCTCGCGGTCGGAACGCCGCGTAGCCTGTCGCTGATCGTCGACGACGATAGTCAGCACGACTTCGCGGCGCTGTCGCTCGAGGCGCATCGCACGTGGTTCTCGCCGCGCGACGTGCGGTGCACCAGCGAGGCGCTCGCCGCCCGCGTCGGGGGTCGCGCCGTCTCGATCGCCGAGGCCCTCGCCGCCGACATCGTGTGCGTCCACGGCTCGACGAAGGTCACCGCCGCCGCGCTGCGCCGCGGCACGCACGTCAACGCGCTCGGCGATCCGCACTGTGTCGATGCCGAGCTGCTCGCGCTCGCGACCGTCGTCGACGCGTCGTCGCTGCCGGCGATGGCCGCCGGCTTCGTCGACGGCCGGCAACTCGACGAGCTGACGCTGTTTCGCTACCAGGCGTGAGCGCGCAACCACTGCTCGAGCCGCGCCGCCCACACGAGATCGAGCAGCGTGATCGCCTGCTTGTCGTGCGTGTGGATCTTCACGGTCGTCGCCGGATACTCCATCGCGATGCTCGGATGGTGATCCATCTCGTCGGCGAGCGCCGTCGCGTAGGCCACGGCAGCTCCGGCCTTCGCCATCCCTTTGGGCCCCACGAGGGTCAGCACGAGATCCGGTCCGACGATCGACCACCGCGCACCGAGCGCCACGAGCAGACCCTCGAGGTCGGCCGGCGTCGACCGGTTGATGGTGCTGTTCGCGAGTGCGTCGAGGTCGTCGCTCATGGGCTCCAACGCTACACCACAGGCTCCGGTATTTCATGCCGCGACCCGGGCAGTCGTGGTAAGCGAACCTGGTGAGCTCCGACGGCGCGACCGCGGTCCAGAGAGCCCAGTCCAACGGCTGGCGCTCGACGTACTTCAACGTCCTCTCGATCCCGTTCTGGGGGGTTCACCTCCTCGCGATCGTCGGCATCGCGATCCTCGGCTTGTCGTGGACCGGCGTCGCGCTGTGCGCCGCGCTCTACCTGCCGCGAATGTGGTTCGTGACCGGGGCGTATCACCGCTACTTCTCGCATCGCGCGTACAAGACATCGCGGTGGTTTCAATTCTTGCTCGCGCTCGGCGCCGCATCGACCGCGCAGAAGGGCCCGTTGTGGTGGGCCGCGCATCACCGCGTGCACCACAAGCTCAGCGATCAACCGGGCGACCTGCACTCGGTGATCCAGTCCGGCTTCTGGTGGTCGCACATGGGCTGGATCCTGTCGCGCGATCTCGAAGAGACCGACTACTCGCGGATCAAAGACTTCTCGAAGTATCCCGAGCTGCGCTGGCTCGACAAGTACTGGGTGGTGCCGCCGATCGCGGTCGGCACGATCACGTTCCTACTCGGCGGCTTCTTCGCGCTGGTGTGGGGCTTCGCCGTCGCGCAGGTGCTGTGCTGGCACGGCACGTTCACGATCAACTCGCTCTCGCACATCTGGGGCGGCCGTCGTTACAAGACCGAAGATGACTCGCGCAACAACCCCGTGCTCGCGGCGATCACGCTCGGCGAGGGCTGGCACAACAACCATCATCACTATCAAGTGAGCGCGCGCAACGGCTTCTTCTGGTGGGAGTACGACGTCACGTACTACGGCCTCAAGGCGTTGGCGTTCGTCGGGCTCGTGTGGGACCTCCACGGCGTGCCCGACCACGTGAAACAAAACATGCCCGAGACGGAAGACGCCTCGGCAGGTGTGCCCGACATCGCGTAGCCGCCGTGCAGTTTCCGCCCGCAAACATCCAACTGCGGCGAGCTCAGCTCGTACTGATGCTCGCGATGTTCGTGCCGACGATCCTGATGACCGGCGTCGGGATCCTGCTGCTCGTGCTCGGCGGCGGGACCAGATCGGTGGTGTTCGGCATACTCGTGCTCGCGTTTTGCTTCTCCGCGATCACCGGCTTCATCCTGGTGTCGATCTTCGTCACGAAGGGCGCCGGCCTCGCGCGGCTCCAGAACGACTTCACGGCCGCGGTGTCGCACGAGCTGCGCACGCCGGTGACCTCGCTCCACCTCCTGCTCGAATCGCTGCGCGACGATCGCCTCAACGAGAGCGATCGCCGCGAGGTCCTGACGCTGCTCGCGCGCGAGACCAAGCGGCTCGAGCTGTTGGTCGATCGTGTCCTCGAGCTCTCGAAGCTCGAAGCAGGTCAGCACGTGTGGCTGCGCGATCCGGTCGATATCCGCGATCTCGTCGACGAAGCCGTCGCGATGTTCGATGCCGCGACGCTCTCGAATCCGACCCCGGTGACGATCGATGTCGAGCGTGGACTCGTCGCGATCGGCGACCGCGCGACGCTCGTGCGCGCGATCGGCAATCTCCTCCACAACGGGTGGAAGTACAGCGGCGCCGAGAAGCGGATCGCGATCGAGGCGCGTGGCATCGGCCGCCGGATCTTCATCATCGTGCGCGACAACGGCATCGGGATCGAGCGCGCCGATCAACTGTCGATCTACGAGCAGTTCTGGCGCGGCCGCGCGATCCACGAGAGTGGCATCCCCGGCATTGGCCTCGGGCTCGCGTTCGTACGCACGATCGTCCGCGGCAACGGCGGCAAGCTCACGTTCGAATCGCAACCCGGTGCCACCGCGTTTCGAGTTCGCCTCAAGCGGCAACGCGAACCGACCGCGGCGGAAGTTGTCGTGTCGTGATCCTGATCGTCGAAGATGACGAGGCGATCGCGACTGGCCTCGCCCTGAATCTGAAGTTGGCCGGGCGGCAAACCTCGATCGCGCGCGATGGCGACGACGCGATCGCCCAGACCACCGCGACCGAGTTCGCGCTGGTCCTGCTCGATATCAACCTGCCGAAGAAGAACGGCCTCGAGGTGCTCGCCGCGATGCGCGCCGCCGACAACCTCGTGCCGGTGATCGTCCTATCGGCGCGCGATGGCGAGTACGACAAGGTCGCGGCCCTCCGGCTCGGCGCCGACGACTACGTGACCAAGCCGTTCGCACTCGCCGAGCTGCTCGCGCGGATCGACGCGGTGCTGCGCCGTCACCCCGCCCCTGCCCCCGTGATCGCGCCGCCGCCACCACCGCACGAGGCGCTCGGGTTCGACAACGTCGCGATCGATCTCGCGCAGCGCGTCGTCACGCGCGACGGCGCCGAGGTCAAGCTGACCCACCTCGAGTTCGAGCTGCTGGTGTTCTTCGTGCGCAATTCGAACCAGGTGTTCGCGCGCGCGCAGTTGTTCAGCCACGTGTGGGGACAGTCCGCGGGCTCGGTGCGCACCGTCGACAACTTCGTCGGCCAATTGCGAAAGCGCTTCGAGGCAGATCCGGAACAACCACGGCACTTCATCACCGTGCGCGGATCCGGCTATCGGTTCGATCCGTGACAGCCATGTCGCGCTGTTAACGGCAAACTCTGACCGTTTGCTGGGGAAGTCCGCGGAACTACCGATCTGGTCCATTGGCACGACCAGTGCTCGAACCGCGAGCATCATGAAGAGCCTCGTCCTCGCTTCGGTCCTCCTCGTTCCCGCGTGTTTTGGTGGCGAGCGCGCTACCACCGGCGCATGTCCCGCCGGTGAAACGTGCTCGGATCTCACGCCGCGTGGGTTGCAGTTCCTCGGTGCGTCGCTCTCGGACGATGCCAATCTCAGCGGCCCCTCGCCGACGGCGATCGGCGGCACGCAAGCCATCCAGCTCCAGTACGACCCCACGCTCGACTTCTTCCAGCCGCTCGACCTCAGCTACACCGCCGACGATGACGGCGGCAACGGCGTCAAGGTCGACCACACCGCCGGCGCGGTGGTCAGCGTCCGCGGCATGGGCAGCCGCACCAATTATCTACGGATCAGCGACGCGTCGACCGGCGAGCTGTTCGATCGCAAGGAGCTCTCGGGCGCCGCGATCGACAGGTTCTCGCTCGTGCCGAACACGACCGAGCTCGTGCCGGCAGGTCTCGATGTCGCGTTCGCTTCCGGCAACGTCAAGATCGGCGTCGCGCTCTACGGCGCGGTGCAGGAGAGCACCGGTCCGCAAGAGGAGCGCCTCGTCGATCAGAGCATGCAGATCGCGCTCGCCGGCTCGACGCAACGCGCGTGGGACGCGCTCGAGATGCCGGGCGCCTCGGCCGGCACCTATGGCCTGAGCGTGACCGCGGGCGATCGTCCCACCGCGAACGTCGAGGTCATCGTCGTCGATCACCTCGACTCGCTGGTCGCCGATGACTCGAACGACACGACGCTCGCGCCGAACCAGAGCTCGGTGGTCTGCTTCGACGGCCTCGCCGGCGGCCGCTACGTCGCCGGCCTGACCTGGCACTACACGATCAACAACGTCGACCAGGCCTCGGGCCTCGGCAACTGCGTCAGCGTGTCCGCGCTCACCACCGGCCCGATCACGATCGTCGGTAGCGCGGACGGGCTGTCGGCCACCGCCACCATCGCCGTCGGCGCCGCGCGCACGTTGCCGCATGCCCCCCGCGCGACCCGCGTCACGCCGACCACCGCCGGCGACCGCGCAGCGCTCTAGCCTCGGGGTAAGCTTGCCGCGTGACCATCTTCGCGAAGATCCTCCGCGGCGAGATTCCCTGCCACAAGATCTACGAGGATGACCACGTCCTCGCGTTCCTCGACGTCATGCCGATCGCGCGCGGTCACACGCTCGTGATCCCGAAGGAACCGGCGGAGACCCTCGACAAGCTGTCCGACGACGCGGCCGCCGCGATCGGTCGCGTGCTGCCGCGGATCTCGCGAGCGGTGCTCGCCGCGACCGGGGCGACCGCGTTCAACGTGCTGCAGAACAACGGCCCGCTCGCGCACCAGGCCGTGTTCCACGTGCACTTTCACATCATCCCGAAGCTCGACGAGACGACCGGGCTCGGCGTCGGCTGGCCCGCGGGCAAGCTCGAGGATGGCGCGGCGCTGGCCAAGGCGATCGCGAGCAAGCTGTGAAAGCAGCGCTGATCGCGCTCGCGATCCTCGGATCGGGGTGTCTGTACACGCAGTACATCGCCCAGGCCGCGCACGGTCAGTTCGAGCTGCTCGGCAAGGCCCAGCCGATCGACAAGGTGATCGCGGATCCCGATACGCCGCTGCGCACCGCGATGATGTTGGCCGAGATTCCGGCGATCAAGACCTACGGGCGCAGCTACGGCCTCCACATCCGTCGCAACTACGACAGCTATACGGCGCTCGGGCGGTCGGCCGCGGTGTGGTTCGTCGGCGCCGCCGATCCGGTCGCGTTCAAGCCGCTCAAGTGGTGCTTCCCGATCGTGGGGTGCTTTGCCGGTCTGGGCTGGTTCGACGAGGACGAGGCGATCCGCCAGAAGGCGGAGCTCGACAACCAGGGCTACGACGCGATCGTGCGCCCCGCCGCCGCCTACTCGACCGGCGGCTGGTTCCCCGATCCGGTGCTGTCGACGATGCTCGGCGGCGGCAACGACGCCCTGCCCGAGCTCGCGAACGTGATCATCCACGAGTCGGTCCACGCGACCGTGCTGGTCCCCGACGAGCCGTTCTTCAACGAATCGTTTGCCTCGTACATCGCCGATTCGCTGACCGACCATTGGATCGCGACCCACTTCGGACCGGGCTCGCCCGAGGACGTCGCGTGGACGCTCGGTCAGGCCCTGCGTTATCCGCGGATCGTGCGCACGCTCTCCGCCTACGAGGCCCTGAAGAAGGTCTACGAGTCCAAGCAGACCCGCGCACAGAAGCTCGCCGCGAAGACCACGATCATCGACGAGCTGGTCACCGACCTGAAGCTCAAGCGGCGCCCCAACAACGCGACCCTCACCGAGGCGCGCGTATATAACGGCGGCGCGGCTCCGATCCTCGAGGCCCATCGGGCGTGCGGGGACCTCGCGTCGCTCGTCACGGCCGGCAAGACGCTCCGGCGCGGCGATTTCTCGAAGGACCTGCAGGACGACCTGCGCCCGATCGCGAAGCTGCTCGGCGATCGCTGCCGGGCGACGAAACGTCGCCGCTGAAAGCCTGTACAGGCCACAATCGTTTGAGGTCCAAACATCTGCCGAAAATTGGATCACCGAGCCCGCGCTCGGCACCATGACGTTTCGGGGGTTTCATGCGCTTGTTCGCCGTCGTGCTGTGTTCGCTCGTGGCCGCTACCGCTTCGGCAAAGCCGGCGAAGCGCGCGTCTCATCACGCCAACAAGAAGGCGTCGCGCTCGGCGCATACCGACGACGTGACGACGCACCGCCACGCCCTCGTCAAGCCCCATGCGTCCCACGTCCGCGCGCCGTATGTGATCCGCGGCCCGATCGAAGGCCAGAGCCTCGGCCAACCGTGGCAGGGCAAGCTCCACGAGGCGACCGAGCTCCCGCCCGGTGACGGCTACGTGATCCGCCGCCCGTATCGCGCGTTCGGCACGCGCACCACGGTCGAGTTCGTCCACCACGCGCTGACCGACATGCGCGAGCAGTTCCCCGACACGCACGAGCTCGCGGTCGGTGACATCTCGCAAGAGCCCGGCGGTCAGATCACGCAGCATCGCTCGCACCAATCGGGGCGCGATGTCGACATCGGCCTGGTCTACAAGCACAAGCCGGCGAGCTTTCCCCAGGACTTCGTGACCGCGACCGCCGACAACCTCGATTGCGAAGCGACCTACGCGCTGCTCAACGAGTTCGCCGAGACCGCGCACGAAGATGGCGGCGCGCAGATGATCTTCCTCGACTACAACGTCCAGGGCCTGCTCTATCACTGGGCCAAGGATCACGGCGAGGACGACAGCATCCTCGAGCACCTGTTCCAGTATCCGAACCGCGGATCGTCGAGCTCGCTCGTTCGCCACATCGCGAACCACGACAACCACATGCACGTTCGGTTCAAGTGTCCGTCGGGCGACACCCGCTGTAGCAACTGATCGTCAGTGCGTCGCGATGCTCGGCACGGCCACGAGCGTGCCGCTCGCGACATCGACGACGAACCGGCCGCTGACGAGGGCCGCCGGATCGACATGGAGCGCATGGGCGTGGTCGACCGGTCGCCCGAGCTCTCGCGCGACCTCGAACGCGCGCTTCTCCGCGGCGGCGTTCGTCGCGATCACGCCGCCGTTGACCGCGTACATCACGTGCGTGTGGATGATGTGACCGTCGTCGGCGTAGAGCACGACGGCGCGCCGTTGCTGCTCGCTCGCGACCGCTTTGGTGATGTTCATGGTTCAGTCCCAGATGAAGGTTTGGAGGACGAACGAGGCGAGGACGCTCTGGCCTTCGCTGCAGCCGAGCCCGTAGGCGAACGTGATCCGCGAGACGTTGGGCTCGGCGATGCAGCCGACCACGCCGTTGGGCCCGGTGAACGTCGTGAGCTTGTTGCTCGCGAAGTAGCTCCGGATCCCGGCGTACGCGTAGCCGTCCGTCGCGTGCTGCTCGTAGCTCGTGAGGTGTGCCGTCGCCATGACGAAGGACGGCGGCAGGTCGACGTCGATGGACCACGTGCCGTCCTCGCCGCTCGACGCGAAGCTGTCCCACGCGCTCGTGAACAGGGATTCGGACATGGATCGATCACAGCGCCGCCGGGCGCGTTCGTCAACGTGCGTGTTTTCCCCAGCGCGCGCGGGCGCTCACCTCACGCGGCGCAGCAGTGCTTGTGCTTCTTCCCCGAACCGCATGGACACGGCGAGTTGCGCGGCGTTCGCGCGTGGACCATGCGATGGACCGACGAGCACAGCAGCTCGAGCCCGCCGTGAGGATGCAGCGCGTGGTGCAGGGCACCGCGCATCGGCTCCTGCTCTTCGAACGTCATCTCGGTCGCGACATGCTCGAAGTACTGGACCTGGCCATCGCCGTCGGGACCGCACGCGGCGTTCGAGCCGAGCGCGTGGACCTTGCGGCAGCGCGCCGGCCGCGCGTCGTAGATCGTGCACAGGCCCTCGCGATTGAACGCGCACATCACGTGCTGCTTGCGCAGCGTGCGCGCCGCGGCCTGACGCTCGTCGTCGCTGGTCGCGGTCTCGAGCGCCGCACCGGCGGCACCGACGCCGCGCTTCCACGCGGGATACGCCGCGTCGAACTGCGCGGCGATCGCGGGTTGATCGGCGAGCCACACGGCGACGGTCACCGCTTCGCCGGCGCTGACCAGCAGCGGCGACGCGCAACACGCCGAGCAGCCGGCGCTGCACGCGAGGTGATGACCGAGCTCCACGGCCTCGGCGGTGCGCTCGGCGATCGCGGCGTCGAGCTGCGCGTGCATCGTCATCACCAGGCCCGCCGCGTCCGCCGGTTGGATCACCGGCAGCCGCACGCGCTTGCCGGCCTGGGCCTCGCGGATCGCCGCGCCGAGCGACGCCGCCACGCTCGCGAGCCGATCCGGATCGCTGGTGATCACCCGCGAAGCTTACGCAGAAAATCGCCGGCTTTCGAGACCACGCCGTCGCCGTAGAGCTGCTTGATCATGCCGCGCAGCTTCTTCGGCAGATCCTTCGGCTGGCGAAAGCTCATCATGTTGATCGGCAGCGAGAACGATTGCTCCGCCGTCGACTTCACGCGCGTGAACTCGCGGATGCCCTCGTCGCCGTGGATCCGGCCGAAGCCGGAATCGCCGACGCCGCCGAACGGCAGGTTGTAGATGCCGGCGAACGCCATCACCGAATTGATCGAGGTCATGCCCGCGCGCAGCCTCGACGCGATGTCGCGCGCCGACTTGCCGGCGAACACGGTCGAGCCGAGGCCGTAGCGCGAATCGTTCGCGAGCCGCACGGCCTCGTCGATCGACTTGACCTTCTGGATCGGGATCACGGGACCGAACGTCTCCTCGGTCATCACCTTCATCTGATGGGTGACGCCGGTGAGCACGGTCGGCTGGATGAAGCTGCCGCTGATCGCGGCCGGGCCGCCGGTCAGCACCTTCGCCCCCTTCGCGATCGCGTCCTCGAGGTGATCGCGGACGATGTTGACCTGCGCTTCGGACGTCATCGCGCCGAGGTCGCCGTCGTCGCCGCCGACCTTGAGGTCGCGCACTTGCTTGACGACCTCGTCGACGAACTTGTCGTGCACGCTGTCGGCGACGTAGATCCGCTCGACCGAGATGCACGCCTGGCCCGAGTTCGTGAGCCCACCGTAGACCGCGGCTTCGGCGGCCTTCTCGAGATCCGCGTCGTCGCTGACGATCATCGGATCCTTGCCGCCGAGCTCGAGCAACACCGGCGTCAGGCGCTCCGCGGCGGCGAGCATCACGCGCTTGCCGGTCGCGGCCGAGCCGGTGAACGAGATCTTGTCGACCGCGGCCTTCGCGAGCGCGGCGCCGGTCGCGCCGGCACCGGTGACGACTTGCAGCAGATCGGGCAGCGCGAACACGCGCTTCGCGATCTTCTCGATCTCGAGCGCGACGAGCGGCGTCAGCTCGCTCGGCTTCCACACCACCGCGTTGCCGGCGGCGAGCGCGTACGCGATCGATCCCATCGGCGTGTTGAGCGGGTAGTTCCACGGCCCGATCACGCCGATCACGCCGAGCGGTTGGTACGTGACGGTCGCGCGAAAATTCGCGAGCAGGCCCGACGAGACCTTCTTGGTCGCCATCGCCGACTCCGCGCGCGCGGTCGCCGACTTCAGGTGGCCGAGCGACATCATCACTTCGGTCAGCGCTTCGACCTCGGGCTTGCCGTTCTCGCGCGTCAAGATGTCGGCGATCGCGTCGGCCGCCGCGGCGAGCGCATGGCGAAACGCATCGAGCTCTTCGTTGCGCGCCGCGAAGCTGCGGGTCGACCAGGTCGCGGCGGCGACACGTGCGCGCGCGACCGCCGCATCGACGTCGGCCGCGGTGAAGATCGGGACGCTGCCGAGCAGGTCACCGTTCGCGGGGTTGTAGCTCGAGAGGCGGTCTTGGCTGAGCGCGGTTGCCATGCCGCGGACCATGCCACGGATGCCCGTGGCACGGCGAACTGGATGCGCTTCGCCTCAGCGAGTCGTCGTCGACGTGTCGTCCAGGTGCATCGCGATGGCGACGCCGACGGCGAGGCCGAGCACCATCAGCACGACGACGAGGAGCCAGCCCCGGTTCGACCGCAGCCGGTGGTCCGAGGCCATCCCGGACTCGAGCCGGGTCGCGCTTCCGCTGTGATTGATCAGCGGCTTGATGCCGGTCGACCAGCCGAGTTTCTCGTCGATCAGCGGCCGTGCCCCGGGCTCGCTCAACGGCTCGCTGCCCATCCGCGGATGCAGCGGTGGCGGCACGCCGGCCCCGGCGAGCGTCATGCTCGGATCGCGGGTGTCGCGACGTGGCCCTTCGAACGGCAGGCTCGGCGAGCGCTGCGGGGGTCGGCTCTGACGCTGCGGCTCGGGATTGTCGTTCCACGCCGACGCGGGAGCCATCGGCGGCATCTCCATCATCGGCTCGTGCGCCTGCATGTCGAGCGGCTGCACCGGCATCGGCGAGCCACTGCTCTCGTTCGCGGTGTCGCCGCGCTCCGATCGCCGCTCGCGATCCTCGACGACCATCGTCTTGTCGTTGTCGGTCTCGTCGGCGGGGTGATTGTCCGAAACCTCGGTGCGATCCGCGGCGTGGACGACCCACGGCTCTTTCTTCTCGCCGAACAACTGGGCCATGAATCGACCCATCGCGGTGTTCGAGCCGGTGAGCTTCGCGCGCACGGTGAACGCGTCGAGCGCTTCGATCATCTCCTGGGCGGTCTGGAACCGCGCGTTCGGATCGTTCGCCATCGCGGTCAGGATGATCGCCTCGAGCTCGCGCGGATATCCGGCGACCGCGACCGACGGCAGGATCACGTCGCCGGCGACGATCCGCTTCATCGTCTCGAAGTCGTCGTTGCCCTTGAACGCACGGCGCAGCGTCGTCAGCTCGTAGAGACAGATCCCGAGCGCGAAGATGTCGCTGCGGCGATCGATCGGCCGGCCCTTGCATTGCTCGGGCGACATGTAGCCGTACTTGCCCTTGATCGTGCCGCCGACCGTCTTGGTCGCGCGCTCCTCGGCCTTCGCGATGCCGAAGTCGAGCACCTTGACGCTGCCGTCGTAGCCGACCATCACGTTCGCGGGCGAGACATCGCGATGCACGATGTTGAGCGGTTGGCCTTGCTTGCCCTTGCGCTCGTGCGCGTGGTGAAGGCCCGCCGCCGCGCCGCTCACGATCATCACCGCGAGCTCGAGGGGAATCGTCCAACCGCGCCGCAGCGTGGTCTCGAGGATCGCGCGCGCGTTCTCGCCGTGGACGTACTCCATTGCCATGAAGTAGGCGCCGTCGGCCTGATCGACCTCGTAGACCTGCGCGATGTTCTGGTGGTTGAGCGTCGCGGCGAGCTTCGCCTCGTCCAAGAACATCGTGACGAACCGCTGATCGCTCGCCCGCTCCCGGAGGATCGTCTTCAAGACGACGTGACGCTCGAAGGCGCCCAAGCCGGTCTGTCGCGCGAGATAGATCTGCGCCATGCCACCGGTCGCGAGATGACTGATCACCTCGTACCGACCAACACATAGGGGCGCGCCTAGAGTGGGGTCCGTCGGCACGACACCGAAAGGATCGGCTGGTTACAGTGGGGTGTCAAGGTGCAGCCGACCTCATGGCTTGCGCGACCTCGATGACGAGGCTAGGCGCGTAGCGCGCGAATCGGCGCGACGGCGCCGAGCACGATCGCGGCGACGAACAACACCATGCCCTGCGCGACCTCGAGCCCCGGCATGTTCGGCATCTTGACGATGAAGTAGATGCCGACCACGGCGGTCGTCGCGAGCGACGTCAACGTGCTCTTCGCGAGCAGCTTCGGGATGCGATTCGCGGCGAGCGCACCCGCGACGCCGAGCAGCAACACCATCGTGAGCAGGCTGCCCGCCCACGTCGCCACCGCGGTGCGCATCCAGAAGTCGCTGCCGCCGGTCCACCGCAAGCCGCCGCCGCAGATCCCACCGACGCAGCCGCGCGTTCCCATCGGGCCAATCGCCACGGCGACATCGGTCCACCACTGGCCGATCCACGTCGACAGCGCGAACAGGCTGGCGGAAACCACTGCAATTGCGACGAAGATCCAACGCGACTTCACGGCGCGCGCATCTTGATGATCCGTCGCCTCAGGTGCAACGAGAATCTGTCACGACCTTACATAAGCAAGAAAATCCGCGCGCCTACATTGAATCGGGAGCGGTGATCGCCAAAAACTTGGTGCTCCATGTATCGGGTGTTGTTCATGGCCACGATCGCGTCCTGCGCGGTCACTCCGAAGTCGGTCGTGGCTCCCGCGCCGACCGTCGCGACCGCCGAAGTCCCGGGTCCGTTCGCGCTCGTGTTGTCGCGACTCGCCACCAGCTTCGAGCTCCCGGTGCCGCACAACCTGGTCGATCACTTCGTGCAGTGGCAGCTCGGCATCCGCGACCTCGTGCACTCCGCGACCGAGCAGCTCGCGGCGCTCGCCGAGAGCGTCCCGAACACGATCCCCGATCTCACGATCCTGCGCGTGCAACCGATCGCGGACACCCTGAGCTCCGGCTACGGCTGGCGCGACGATCCGATTCGTCACACGTGGAAGTTCCACGGCGGCACCGACTTCCCCTCCGAGTCGGGCACGCCGGTCGATGTCGCCGGTGATGGCGTCGTGACGTTCGCGGGCCGGCAACGCGGCTACGGCAACGTGGTCTACGTCGATCACGGTGGCGGCGTCGTCACGCTCTACGGCCACATGCGCCGGATCGAGACCAAGGTCGGCGCGACCGTCACCGCCGGCGAGCGCATCGGTCAGGTCGGCCAGACCGGCCGCGCGACCGGTCCGCATCTTCACTTCGAAGTGCGCCTCGATCATCACCCCGTCGATCCGGTGTTGGCGATGCAGGTCGCGGATCTCGAGCGCGGCTCGCCGGCGCTCGGTCACCTCGCATCGTTCGCCCTCGCCCCCGAAGTCCAGAAGCACGCGCGCGCGTTCAGCGATCGTCATCAGAGCCGGCCCGAGCGCGCGGGCCGCGGCAAGCGCGCCCAAGTAAACTGGTAGCGTCCGCGAACGCCCGATGACCACGCGCAAGCACCCGCCGCCGTGGATCTTCGTGTTCGCGGGCACGTCGTACGGCGTGACCGGGGCCTTCATCGGCCAGATCATGCCGTTCTTGACGAGCCACAACGGCATCGACAAGGCCTCGATCGGTTGGTTCTCGACGCTGCTGCTGCTGCCGTCCGCGCTGCAGTTCTTGTACGCGCCGCTCGTCGACGTCGGGCCGCCGCGCCGCAAGTGGATGGTGATCGTCGCGGTCCTCAGCGCGCTGTGCCTGGTCGGCGCGTTCGCGATGCCCCTGCCGGATCACATCCACGCGTTCCTCGTGTTCGGCTTCGCGGCGCAGGTGCTGTCCGCGCTGATCGGCGCGTGCGCCGGCGGCCTCCTCGCGGTCACGATGCCCGACGACAAACGTGGCGCCGCGAGCGCCTGGTACAATGTCGGCAACCTGTCGGGTGGCGGCGCGGCCGGCGCGGTCGCGATCTATCTCACCGGTGAAGGCTGGGACCCGCTCGTGGTCGGCCTCGTGATCGCCGCGATGTTGACCCTGCCGTCGCTCGCGATCCTGATGATCTACGAGCCGCCGCGCGACAACATCCAGTCGGTGCGCAAGGTGTTCAGCCAGAGTACGCGCGACGTCGGCAAGGTGTTGTTCAGCCGCTCCGGCCTGACCGGCATCGCGCTGTGCATCTCGCCGGTCGGCACCGCCGCACTCACGAATTTCTTCTCCGACATGGGCGACGACTTCCACGCCTCGACGAAGATGGTCGCGTTCGGGGTCGGCGGTGCGAGCTGTATCGTGATGGCGCTCGGTGCGCTGATCGGCGGCTACATGTGCGATCGCTTCAATCGCCGCGCGATGTATCTGCTCTCGGGTGCGCTGACCGCGATCTGCGGGATCACGCTGGCCAAGACGGCCCACACGCCGACGACGTACCTGGTCGGCGTCACGTTCTACAACCTGGTCACCGGCTTCTGCTACTCGGCGTTCACCGCGACCGTGCTCGAGACGATCGGCAATGCCGGCAAGGCGGCCTCGACGCAGTACGCGCTGTTCGTCTCGGCCGGCAACATCGCGATCGCGTACGTCGGGTTCGCCGACACGCGGTTCGGCAACATCGACGGCCAGTTCCTGTGCGATGCCGCGCTCAACCTCGCCGGCGTCGCCGTGCTCGCGTTCGTGTTCTGGAAGCTCGGCTCGTTCGGCAAGCGCTCGGCCGAGCTCAAGGCGCAGAAGACGTAGCGACGATTGTTCGAGAAATGATGAGACTACCGGCCGGCCGGCTGCGTCCGTC
>JBDTJY010000226.1:0-5728 GCA_039935615.1 Kofleriaceae bacterium | reverse complement strand
TCGCGATCAGCGCGGCGAACGCGATCGGTCCCAACACGCCCCACGGGAACGTGCCGTACGCGATCTGCTCGAACGTCGAATCGAAGATGTACCGAAGATCGTCGTCGGGGCGCCACATGCCGCCGAGCGCCGGTGACCAGCATCCGTTCGCGACGATCGCGTGATCGAGCACCGCGCGCTGCGGCGGCACCAGGCCGGGCTGCAGATCCTTGAGCGAAAAGATCTGATAGATCACCGCGACGATCGCGATGCCCGCGATCGCCGTCGCGAGCAGCGCCGGCGCGTTGCTGCCGCGGCGATAGGGCAGGGCGGTCCGGCCGACCCCCCAGCACGGACGGAGCCGCGCGCCGAGGCCGACCGCGCCGTTGCGCACGAGCCGGCCGACATCGAGCAGCGTCGGGATGCCGAGCGCTCCGGCCGCCGCGAACGCACCGACCGGGACGGCGATCCCGAGCAGCGCGCCGCCCGAGACGAAGCCGAGCACGAGGCCACCCGCCAGCGCGAGCGCACCGGCGATCGCCTCGAGGCTCTGCGGAATGATCCGGATCGTCGCCGCGGAGCGCACGAGCGTCCTCGGCAACACCACGCCGAACAGCATGTCCTCGAGGCTGGTCAGCGCGAGCAGGCCGTAGATCACGAGCGCACCGCCGGTCGCGGTCCCGATCTCGGTCATCAGTTGACGCGACTGCAGCACGCACAGCGGCATCGACAACAAGATCAGCGCCGCGATCACGCCGGCGCGCGCGCCGATCGTGCGCATCGCGATGCCCGCGGTCGCGAGCACGAGCAAGATGCCGAGCAGTGCGAACGGCATCCGGCGCCCGCCATCCGAGTCGGCGATCTCGTCGCGGCCGAGCACCATCGCGCGCGGTCCGAGCGTGCGGGCGACCGCCGTCTTCGGCGCGGCCCGCGGACATGCGTCGAACGGCGCCGGCGCGACGAGCGCGGCGACGCCGGCGGGCTTGGCTTTGGGGTCCGTGCTGGCCTTGGTGTCGAGGGGCGGGGCGTGCTTGTCGGCGAGCTGCCGCTCCTGCGGCTCCCACAACCCGAACGAACCGAGACCCGGGATCAGGATGGCCGAGGCGAGCACCGCCACGATCGGCAGTGCGAGCCACCAGCGCCCGAGCGCGCGAGCCAGGAACTGCACCCCGGCAACCTATCATTGTTAGGATCGATCGCGTGTCTACCGCACGCGCCGGCGAGCTCGCGTCCTTGCACCGCTCGGTGCCGGTCTCGCGGTATCGCAGCCTGGTCGGCCACTGGATCGCGCGGTGGTTCCGGGCGCCGCGACCGGCGAGCCACCAGCCCGTGCTGCCGATCACGGCCGGCCAGGTCGCGCTGACCTTCGGCGGCCACGCGACGGTGCTCGCCCGCTACGACCGGCTCGCGATCGCGTTCGATCCGATGCTCGGGCGGTGGGTCGGCGGCGTCCACCGCGCCGTCGAGCCGGGCCTGGCCCCCGGTGACTTCAGCGACTGCGGGCTGATCCTGATCTCGCATCGCCACGCCGATCACCTCCACCTCCCGACGCTGAAGAAGCTGCCGCGCTCGGCGACGATCGTGGTGCCCGCCGGCGGCGCGTCGTGGGTCTCGGCGCTCGGCTTCGCGCGGGTCGTCGAGCTCCAGCCCGGCGCCGACCTCGAGCTGCGCGGCGTCCAGATCGTCGCGGCCGCGGCCTCGCACGGCGACGACGACCTGGCGCACGGCCTGTCCTACGTCGTGCGCGGCGACGGCCCGAGCCTCTATCTGTGTGGCGACAGCGGCTATTTCTCCGGGTTCGCCGATATCGGCGAGCGCTACCACCCCGACATCGCGATGCTGCCGATCGGCGGCTTCGTGCCGCAGTCGTTCCGCGACCGCCACATGTCGCCGCTCGACGCCCTGTTCGCGTTCGAGGACCTGCGCGCGCGCCTGCTCGTGCCGATCCATCACGGCGCGTTCGCCCTGTCCTACGAGAAGCTCGACGAGCCGGCGCGCTGGCTGCTCGAGCTCGCCACCGCGCGCGGCATGCGCGACCACGTCCAGGTCATGGCGGCCGGCGAGACCGAACGCTTCGACCGTGATAAAACGCCGGACGGTGACTCGTGACGCTGACGCGCCTGACGTTTCGATCGTAATCCCGGTCTACAACGAAGAGGGCATCCTGCGCGAAGCCGTGACCGAGCTGCTCGACGGGCTCGACACCGTGCGCGCCCAGCTCGACGCCCCCGGGCTCCGCTTCGAGATCATCATCGCGGAGAACGGCTCGCGCGATCGCACGGTCGAGCTCGCGGAACACCTCGCGAGCGAGCGCTCCGAGGTCCGCACGTTCTCGCTCGGCGAGCCGAACTACGGCAAGGCGCTGCGCCGCGGCATCCTGGAAGCCCGCGGCACGTGGGTGATCTGCGAAGAGATCGATCTGTGCGACCTCGACTTTCATCGCCGCGCGCTCGCGCACCTGCGCATGGGCGATGCCGACATGGTCGTCGGCTCCAAGGCGATGAAGGGCTCCGACGATCAACGCCCGCTGATGCGGCGCGCGGCGACCCGCGTGTTGAACGGCATGCTGCGGATCGCGGTCGACTTCCGCGGCACCGACACCCACGGGCTCAAGGCGTTCCATCGCGAGGCGTTGCTGCCGGTCGTCGAGGCGTGCGTGATCGATCGCGATCTGTTCGCGAGCGAGCTCGTGATCCGCGCCGGCCGCTCGGTCAACGTGATGGAGATTCCGATCACGCTCGCCGAGAAGCGCGCCCCCGCGATCAACCTGACCAAGCGCGTGCCGGCGGTGTTGAAGGGGATGGTGAAGCTGATGGTCGCGGTGCGGACCGGCAGGAAGTTGTAGTGCGCTGCGCGGTCTCGATCGATCTCGACGGGATCGCGTGCTACTACCGGATCCACGGCCTCGGTCAGCCGCCGGCGGAGCTCGAGCATGCAGTGCTGGAGCGTGCGCTGCCGCGAGCCGCGGCGCTGTTCGCGCGTCACGACATCCACGTCACGTGGTTCGCGGTCGGCCAGAACCTCGATCCCGCGCAGGGTGCGGCGAACGCGGCGAACGGCCAGCGCCTGAAGGCGCTCGTCGCCGCCGGTGACGAGCTCGGCAATCACTCGTACTCGCATCCCTACGAGCTCGCGCGCTTGCCGCCGGCCGCGATCGAGCACGAGATCGCGGAGTGCGATCGCGTGTTGATCCCGCTGCTCGCGAGCGGTCGCGTCCACGGCTTTCGCGCGCCCGGCTACGACGTCTCGCCGGTGATGCTCGACGTGCTCGCGCGGCTCGGCTATCGCTACGACTCGTCGGTGTTTCCGTCGCCGGGCTACTACGCGGCGAAGGCCGCCGTGATGAGCGTGCTCGCGGCGCTGCGCCGGCCGAGCGGCGCGGTGATGACGAATCCGCGGTTGCTCGCGGCGCCGGCGGATCCGTATCGGCCGTCGATGGTGTCGCCGTGGCGGCGCGGCCAGGCCCCGCTCGTCGAGCTGCCGATCGCGACCACGCCGTGGCTGCGCGTCCACGCGATCGGCACGTCGCTGCTCGTCGCGCCGGCCTGGATCCGTGATCGCATCGTCGACGCGATGGCGAAGCGCGAGTTCTGGAACCTCGAGCTCCACGGCATCGATTTCTCCGATGCCGAGAAGGACGGGATTCCCGGCGAGCTCGTCGATCGCCAGCCGGATCTCCGGCTCTCGATCGACGACAAGCTCGAGCGCCTGGATCGCCTGCTCGCCGCCGTGACGGCGCGCTGGCAGGTTCAGACCCTGTCGGAGATCGCGACGACGGCGCAGCGCGATCTCTAGGGCCGGACCCGATGTCGGAATCCGAAGACTTCTTGCAGGCGTTTCACGCCGCACGCCCGGGCATCACCGCACGCGCGTTCGCTCGCGGCGGCAGCTACGAGCGGCTCGCAGCGCTCGTCGAGAATGCCTCGCGCGTGCTCGATCTCGCGTGCGGCGATGGAGCACTGCTCGCACACATGAGCGCGACCGCGATCGGTATCGATCGGTCTCGCGCCGAGCTCGCGGCGACGCGCCGCACCGCCGTCGCGCGCGCGCAGGCGCTACCTTTCGCGACCCATGCGTTCGACGCGGTGACGTGTCACCTCGCGTTCATGCTGTTCGAGGATCTGCCCGCGGTCGTACGCGAGCTCGAACGCGTGCTCGTCCCGGGTGGCACCTTGATCGCGCTGCTCGGTGGTGGGCCGACCGCAGACGGCGACGATGCGTTTCACCGCTTTCTCGATCTGCTCGGCCCGAGGGCCACGCCGCGGTTCGGCGATCCGCGCGCGAAGAGTGAGGCAGGGTGGCGCGAGCTGATGCCGCGCTGGACCGTGCCTCCGTTCGAACGCTGGACGCTCGATCTCTCGGGCTCGTTCGACGCGGTGTGGGACTTCCTCAGCGCGAGCTACGAGCTCGCGCACGATCGCGAACCCGTAGTGCGACAACAGCTCCGTGCTGCGTGTAGCGACTACGGTGACCACATCCCGTGCACCGCGGTCGCGTACCTCGCACGCGCGACCCGTTAGCGGCGAACTGCGATCGGCACGAAGATGTTCGGCGCCATCCACGTCATGCTGATGTGCACCCCAGCGCCGCGATCGAGCGTTCGCAGCTCGTCGATCCGATGGACCACGAACGCGGAAGCGCGCCTGCGAAACGTAGCCGCAGGGCCGGGGAGCGTGCCGAGTGCCGACGCGACGTCGGCGAGGTCCGTCGCTCCGTCCTCCCAGGAGGACAACGTCGCGTGTGGGATCTCGAGCTGAAACCCCCACCAGTATTCGGTGCAGCGCACGTCGCTCGCGGGGAGCTCGCGCGACTTGTGCGCGCGATCGAGCACGGCCTCGAAATTATCGAGGACCGCACCCGTGGCTTCGACCCGCGCGCGGAACTCCGCGTCACCCTTGGCGCGTTTCATGATTTCGAAGAGGACGTCGCGCCAACGCTCGTCCGCTTCGTCCGCGTGAGACGCCACTACGTCGCACATTGGATCGACCGCGAGTCAGACTCGCGGTGATCGGAACCCCTGACGCCGCCGCCCATCCCCGTGGAAAAAGAGCAGGTACTGCAGGCACTCATACGGCCTTTACACAGCAATGTGTGTGCCGCGCCGCACTCGCGAAGCAGCGCGTCAGGGGCGCCGTTTTGTCCTTCCCAGAGGACATCCGTTTTTTCCTGTCCTCTGCCGTAGATGGCTCGCCGGCCGATCGCCGATGATGGAAGCGGTGGATTCTCGGGACCTCGATAAGCCGGATCACGCGAGCGAGCACACGTTCTATCGACGTCTGCTCGAGCTCGGTGCGCAACACGAGATCGAGCCGCTACTCGACGAGGCGCTCGGGCTGATCGTCGAGGTCACCGGTGCGACCACCGCGTATCTCGAGCTCTATGATGAAGACGCCGACCAACGGTTCTGGCGCGGTCACCGTCTCGACGGCGACGAGGTCGAAGCGATTCGCACGTCGATCTCGCACGGCATCATCGCGCGTTCGATCGCCGAGGGCCGCACCGTCGAGACCCCGTCCGCTCAAGGCGATGTGCGCTTCGCGGATCTCGGCAGCGTGCAGCGCAACGAGATCGGAGCGGTGTTGTGCGCACCGATCGGCACACCTCCGATCGGCGTCGTCTATCTACAAGATCGAACGCGACCGGGCTCGTTCGGCGCCCGCGATCGAGAGCATGCGGAGCTGTTCGCGCGGCAGCTCGCGGCGGTGGCCGATCGGCTCCTCGCGAAGCGTCCGCGCCGGCGCCTGACCGA
>JBDTJY010000225.1:0-38701 GCA_039935615.1 Kofleriaceae bacterium | reverse complement strand
CAGCGCGACGACCAAGCCGCCGGTGATCTGCCGACGCAACCGAGCCCCGATCCATCGCCCGCCGCGCGCGCGAAGGCGAACGCCGGTAGCGCCGCTGGCAGTGCCGCTGGCAGTGCCGCTGGCAGTGCCGCTGGCAGCGCGATGATCGCGGCCGGCAGCGCGGCGACGGCACCCGCCACAGCGGCCGCCAATGGCGACATGACGGTGCGCCCGCCCGTCGCCGCGGACCTCGAGCTCTACACCAAAGACCTCAAGGTCGGCGGCAAGCTGACCGCGACGATCGAGACGTCGTTGGGCACGTTCCACTGCGAGCTGTTCGGCGACAAAGCGCCGATCACCGTCGCGAACTTCGTCGGCCTCGCGACCGGCAAGAAGGCGTTCAAGGGTCCGAATGGCGCGACGAAGAAGCCGTTCTTCGACGGCCTCACGTTTCACCGGGTGATTCCAGGCTTCATGGTGCAAGGCGGCGATCCGGACGGCAACGGCCGCGGCGGCCCCGGCTATCAGTTCCAGAACGAGAAAGCCGAAGGCCTCCAGATGGACGCCGGGATGATGGCGATGGCGAACGCCGGTCGCGACACCAACGGCAGCCAGTTCTTCATCACCGAAGTCGACCGCCACGAGCTCGACCCGAACTACACGATCTTCGGCAAGTGCGCCGAGACCGACCTCGTCAAGAAGATCACCAGCACGCCGCGCGATGGCAGCGACAAGCCGAACACGCCGGTCGTGATCAAGGCGGTCACGATCGGGAAGTCGTGAAGCAGCTCGCGCTCGCGCTGCTCTTGATCACCGCGTGCAGCAAGAAGTCGGAGACGCCCGCGACTGCAGGCTCGGGCTCGGGCGCTGGCTCGTCGAAGGCCGCGGCCGGTGGCTCGGGCGAAGGCGCGGCGCCGGCAGGTCCGGGGCTCACCGTGAAGCACAGCGTCGGCGAGTTCTCGGGCAGCTACGACAAGGTGTTCGCGAAGCTCGCGAACGACGCCGAGGGCACGACGATCGCGTTCGTGCGTGGGTGTCCGAGCGTGGTGTGCACCGACAACGTGTTCGAGCTCGAGTCGCTCGCGGCGAAGTGTCCGAAGGCGTATCTCGCGCTCGCGACGATCCAAGGCCAGGATCCGCAGCCCGGGCCGCATCGCAGCGACCTCACGTTTGCCGGCCCGGCGGAGAAATCCTCGACGGCCGTGCTCGAGCACGTGCGGTTGGAGATCTCGGCGATCGGACCCGATGGCGTCGCCGGCGAAGCGTTTCAGACGACGACCGAGTCGTCGGTCAGCGGTACGTTCAAGGCCGAGATCTGCGGCCGGATGTAAGCGCGGACCTCTTACATTTCTTACACCTGCGTTCGGATAGTGATCGGGTAGCGGCTCGCGCGAGTCCTTCTCATGATGCCGCATTGTCGGTAGCGTCTCACTGTGACCGCCGCCCAGCACGTGCTCATCATCGAGGACGATCGAGTGACGGCGCTCGTGATCTCGGAGTACCTCGCGTCGCATGGCTATCGCACGACGGTGGCGGCGAACGGTCAGGATGGCGTCGAGCGGTTCATCGCCGACCGCCCCGATCTCGTGCTGTGCGACGCCCTCTTGCCGCGCGTGAACGGCTTCAACGCCTGCACCGAGATGCGCAACAGCACCTACGGCGGCCTCGTGCCGATCGTCATGATGAGCGCGTTCTATCGCAGCCACCGCCAGGCGATGGACCAGGTCCCCGACCTCGACGTCGATGGCTTCCTCGTCAAGCCGTTCGATCTCGACATCCTCCTCGACCGCGTCGTCGCGCTGCTGCCGCAGCCGAGCGCGTGATGGTGCGCCGCATCGTCGCGGAGCTGACGAGCCTGCGCGATCCGCGCACGCTCCGCTACGGCGTCGTCAGCGGCTATGCGCTGACGTTCGCGTTCAGTGGACTCGTCGCGCTCGGCGTCGCGCTCGGTGTGCTGCCGTGGCATCCGCTGTTCGCGACGTTGCTCGGCCTCAAGCTGCTCAGCAACACGCTCGCGTGGCTCGGGCTGCGCTTCGATCGGTTCGCGCTCGAGCTCGGCGGCATCAACGTGTGCATGGACGCGGTGGTGATGACCGGCGCGATCTGGGCGACCGGCGACATGGCGAGCCCGATCGTCGCGATCTACACGATCGAGGTCACGGTGCTCGCGCTCCTCACCAACCTGACGACCGCGGTGATCATCGGCGTGTGGTCGATGGTGCTGTTCATCGCGATGGGGCTCGCCACCCGTTACGGCGTGCTCGCGCACTTTCCGACGCCGGCCGAATGGTCGGGGAGCTCGTTGGGCTACTTCCTCGTCGCGATCGCGTTCGCCGGGATCGTGATCGGCGTGCCGACGTTCCACGTCGGGATGATCCTGCGCCGGCTCCGCGATCACGAGCGCCGGCTCGAGGCGCGGACGCACGCGCTGGTCGATGCCAACCAGCAGAAGGCCCAGTTCATGGCGAACGTCACGCACGAGCTGCGCACGCCACTGCAAGGCGTGATGGGACTGTCCGACCTGGTCTCGAAGGGCATCTACGGCGCCGTCAACCCGCGCCACATCGAGGCGATGACCAACATCAAGGGCAGCGCGCGCCGCCTGCTCGCCCTGATCGATGATCTGTTGCTGCTCGCGAGCGACGACGCCGGCAAGCTCGAGGTTCACCTCGAGGAGATCGAGCTGGCCGATGCGCTGCCGAGCGTGCTCGCGACCGGCCAGTGGCTGCTCGCCGATCGTGATCTCCGGTTGACCCACGAGCTCGGCGCGCTACCCAAGATCACGAGCGACCGCTCCAAGCTCAACCAGATCGTGCTCAACCTGCTCGCGAACGCGATCAAGTTCACCCCCGACGGCGGCGCGATCGTGCTCCGCGCCCGCCGGTTCGGCGACGCGGTCGAGATCGAAGTCGAGGACACCGGCATCGGGATCCCCGAGGACGAGCTCGATCGAATCTTCGACGAGTTCCACCAGGTCGACGGCTCGATGTCGCGCGAGTACGGCGGCGTCGGCCTCGGCCTCACGCTGGTCAAGCGGCTGCTCGGCCTGCTCGGTGGCTCGATCTCGGTGACCAGCACGATCGGCCGCGGTTCGACGTTCCGCGTGCGGCTGCCCCGACCGCGGTCGGCGAGTCAGCCTGCGTAGCGCTACGCCATCACGGGCGCTTGTTCTTCGGACACGACGTCGGCGACCGCGGCGGTGCTGATCGGCTCGTTGGTCTGCTTCGCGGCCTCGAGCGTGTCGTGGCCGATCCGGCCATCCGGCGTCAGGCCGTGCGCGCGCTGGAACGCGATCACCTTCTCGATATCGACCTGACCGTTCGTGGTGTTCGCGAAGTTGGTCAGCTCGTTGAACTCCGCGACCTGGCTCGCGTGCTCGAGGTTGTACGCGACGGCGGGCTCGGTGTTCGACGAATCCTTCGCCGCGTCCGCGGCCTTCTCGCCGGCGACCTTGGTATCGGTCTCGACCTGCGGTGCGGCCTCTGCGACGGTGGCGACGATCGCAGGCTTGATCTCGGTCTGCGCGACCGCCGCGGTCTTCGGCTTCTCTTGCAGCGCGTTCTGCTCGGGCTTGTTCTCGAGCGCGTGGGCGCGGTCGTCGACTTCTTTTTGCTTCGACTTGTTCGCCTCGCGAATCTCGGCGACATCGTTTGCCGCCGCGAGCGTCCACGGACCGACCATGCCGTCCTCTACGAGCTTCTGCGTCTTCTGGAAGTCGCGAACCTTCTTCGCGTCGAGCTTGCCGTGATGGACGCATGCGTCCTCGGTCAGCTGGTTGAACTCGGCGACGCGATGCGGATGGTCCTCGTTGTACTGATCCGCCGCCTTCATCATCTCTTCGTCGGGCTTTTTTTCGGGCTCTTCGAAGGCCTGCTCGGACGCGGTCGGCGCCGCGAGCGCGACTTGCTCTTCGGGAGGCAGCGCTACGACCTCCGGGATCGCGCCGTCTTGCGTGATCTCACCGTCCGCCGCGATATCGCCTTCAGCTGCCTGTTCCGGCGCGGCAACATCTTGGGATTCCTGGTCGGGTTGGCGGTCGAGGCTATCGCGCTTCATACGGGGCATCTTACGTCTGGGATCCGTGAACCTTCCACGGCGAAAACTCGATACCGCACAGAAGGTTACCGGCGTAAGATGCGCCGATGGTGCAGCGCGTCATCGCGATCGGCGTGACGTTTGGGGCGGTTGCCTGTGGTTTCCGTCCGGCGGCTGCCACCGATGGTGCCACCGCGATCCCCGACGCGATCAGCGACGTCTGCGATCCGGGCGTGGTCGCGTGTGAGGGCCCGGTCGTCCGGACCTGCGGCGACGACCATCATTGGGACGCCTCGCAGGATCACACGTGCGACTACACGTGCTCGGCGGGCGCGTGCGTCGAAGCGAGCAATCTGCCGCTCGCGGATGTCGCGCTGTGCACGTCCGCCGCGCCGGTCCTCGCGCCGGTGTCGGGCGCGACGGTGTCGGTCAGCGATGTCGGCGGCACGCATCTCGATTGTTCGCCGAACTGCGGCGTCGCCGGCGTCACGCGGATCGACGTCGAGAAGACCTACGCCGGTGCACCGGGCCTCGCGATGTTCTGTCTCGCGAAGCTCGTGTTGCCGGCTGCGACGCAGCTCGGAATTCCGAGCGGTGGCGGACCGAAACCGGCGATCGCGTTCGTGGTCGACGGCGAGGTCACGATCGCCGGCATCATCTCGTTCGACGGCGGTGCCGCGGGCAGTGGATCCGACGGCGGCCACGCCGGACCGGGCGGCTTCGACGGCGCGACGAAATCCAGCGACGACGGCACCGATGGTCAAGGTCCGTGTCACGGCAGCGGCGGCACGAACGACGGCCCGTCGGTGATCGGCAGCGACTACTCGGGCGGTGGTGGCGGCGGCGCCGGCAACCTGACGATCGGCGGCGACGGTGGCGACGGCAGTTGCGTCGACGGTGACCATCACGGTCACGGTGGCGCGCACGGAGCGGTGTGCGGCACCGACGATCTGCAACCGCTGATCGGTGGCAGCGGCGGTGGCGGTGGCGGCGATGCGACGATCGACGGTCCGTACGGCTACGCCGGCGGCGGCGGTGGCGGCGGATTTCAGATCTCGGCGCGGCGCTCGATCACGATCACCGGCTTGGTGTCGTCGCGCGGCGGCGCGGGCTACGGCACCAACTCGATCGACGGCGGTGGCGGCGGTGGCGCGGGCGGTGGGCTGTTGTTCGAAGCGCCCGCGTTGATGATCACCGGCACGCTCGAGGTCGATGGCGGGCCCGGTGGGATCGCAGGACCGCATCTGGGTGGAGCGGGTGCGACGGCGAACCTGCTCGCCGCGAGTGGCGTGAGCTACACGGGGGACGGGCAGGGCGGCTCGGGCGGCGGCGGCGGTGGTGGGCGGATCCGGATCGTCGGCGGCAACGCGACGTGTGTTGGCGGCGTGTCGCCAGCCAACTCGTGCACGACAGGCGTCCTGCCGGTGGTTCCCTGACGAGTGTGATCGTCGCGTCAGAACGTAGCGCGCAGGCCGAACGCGACACCTTCGTCGGCCGGCGTCACGATGCCTTGCACGTAGACGTTCGCGTGCGGCACGTCGACTTGTAACCCTGCGAGTGCGTGCGCGGTGACGCTGCCCGGCGACGCTTGGCCAGTCGAGGTGATGTGCGCATCGCCGAGGTAGGTCTTGTCCGAGCGCAGCAACAACTGACCTTGCAGATCGACGTCGATCGTCGCGGTCGCTGACGTCAGATCGAGTCCGCCGCCGGCGTAGACCGCGAGCACGCCGCCGAACCGCACGCCCGTCGTGACCTCGAGCGGCACCGTCAGCGAGTTGGCCTCGACGTTCATCTTGCCCATCGCGACGTACGTCAGATATTCGGAGTCGCCTTGCGGGTTCGCGACCTTGAAGTTGATCGAGAGGGCGTCGCGTTGCGTGCTGATCGTCCACCGCGCGAGCTCGAGCCCGCTCGTCACGTCGACGCCGAGCCAGCGCACGGCACCGGCGCTCGTGCCGTCGAGCGCGTGGTACTGGACGTGCGCGCCACCGGTCGTGAGGTGACCTTCGAGATCGTGGTAGCCGGCCTGTGCGTAGAAGCCATTCACGAACACGGTCCAGCGCGGCGCGCCCCACCGACCGAGGTTCGCGCCGGCCATCACGGCAAAGTTGAACACGAAGCCACCGACCACGTGATCGGCGCTCGCCAGCGAGGCATCGGTCGCGATCGCACCGTTCGCGACCGCACCGACCATGAGCTGGTTGGTCTTCACCGCGTAGTCGACGCCGAGGCCACGATCCGCGATCGCGGTGGTCGATGCGAACGCGGTCAACAACGACGGCAGGTTCGCCGTCTGAAACAGCGCGTTGATCTTGTCTTCGGCGTTCTGGACGAGCTGGGGAATCGTGAGGTGCAAGTAGTCAGCGAGCTGCTGCGCATCCGGTGTCAGCGTGACAACGACCGACGAATCGGCACGCGCGGCCGTCGCGGAAGCGAGCGCGAGCACCGGAACCAACGTGGCGATCGCGCGCATGCCGGTGAAGGATAAAGAAGAAGTGAGGCGTCCGGACCTACCGTCAGGTTTTCGAGGAGCGATGCCACTTTGTCAGTGGGACATGGCAGACCTGACAGCTTGGCACGACCCTCGCTGCCTGCTATCAGAATAGCGAAGCGATTCCAAAAGGTTAGCGGAATCAAACCTGGCCCGAGCCTTGTTATAGGGAGGACCGCATGTGGAACCAGCCTGCCCAGAGCCCGTTCCGTCGTTTTGCCTCCGCGCAAGTCGAGGGCCCATCCGCGACGGGTGGCGCTCCCGCGCCCGACGAACCGACCTCGCTCAAGGAGGCACCGGCCGAGGGCGGCATCGTGCTGGTCGTCGATGACGAGCCCGCGATCGTCGAGTCGCTCGCGAAGATCTTCAAGCGCGAAGGCATGCAGGTGCTATCGGCGAGCGACGGCACGGCCGGCCTCGATCTGCTCCGCAAGCATCGCGTCGGCGTGTTGCTCACCGATCTCATGATGCCGCAGACCTCGGGCATGGATCTGCTCCGCGCCGCGAAGACGATCGCGCCCGAGACCGAGGTCGTGTTGATGACGGCCTACGGCACGGTCGAGACCGCGGTCGACGCGATGAAAGAGGGCGCGTACGACTTCGTGACCAAGCCGCTCAAGCGCGCGCACGTGGTGCGGATCGTGCGCAACGCGCTCGAGAAACAGTCGCTGTTGATCGAGAACCGCAGCCTCAAGGCTCAGCTCGCCGAGAAGCGCCGTCGCGCGATCATCGGCACGTCGCTCGCGTGGCGCCGCACGATGGACATCATGATGCAGGCGTCGCCGAGCGAAGCGACCGTGTTGCTGCTCGGCGAGAGCGGCACCGGCAAGGAGTTGCTCGCTCGCGCGGTCCACGAAAACTCGGCGCGCGCGAAGGGCCCGTTCATCGCGGTCAACTGCGCCGCGATCCCCGAGTCGATCCTGGAAGGCGAGCTGTTCGGTTACGAGAAGGGCGCGTTCACCGGCGCGACCACCGCGCGCGATGGCCGGTTCGAAGCGGCGAACGGCGGCACGCTGTTCCTCGACGAGATCGGAGAGATCAGCCGCCACGTCCAGGTCAAGTTGCTGCGCGTGCTGCAAGAGGGCGAGATCGAGCGCCTCGGCGGCGGCGGCAAGACCCGCCGGATCGACGTGCGGATCGTCGCCGCGACCAACGTCAACCTCGCGGGCGAGGTCAAGGCCGGCCGGTTCCGTGAAGACCTGTTCTATCGCCTCAACGTGATCCCCGTGAACGTGCCGCCGCTGCGCGATCGCCGCGACGACATCTCGCTGCTCGCGCAGCACTTCGTGCATGTCTACGCCGAGAAGAACGGCAAGGCGATCGCGGGCTGTTCGCCGGCTGCCCTCGAGCGCCTCACCGAATACGGGTGGCCGGGCAACGTCCGCGAGCTCGAGAACACGATCGAGCGCGCGGTCGTGCTCACGCGCAGCGGCCAGACGGTGATCGAAGAGGATGCGCTGCCTCGCGAGGTCCGCGATGTCGTCGCCGGCTCGGGCTCGTCGGCGACCTCGCTGACGTTCCCGCTCGGCATGCCGCTCGCCGAGATCGAGATGCGCGTGATCCACGAGACGCTGCGCCACACGCGGGGAGATAAGCGACTCACCGCGAAGCTGCTCGGCATCGCGACGCGTACCATCTACCGCCGTCTCGAACAGACACCGGATGGTGAGGTCGAGACGGGTGACGACGGCAGCGACGATGGGAGCGATGTGTAGTCGATGCAGGATCTGATCAAACGCTACTTCTGGGTACTCGGCGCCATCGTCGTGATGGCGTGCGTGGTGTTCGCCGCGAAGGCGACGAACCACATCGTCGAAGCGAAGTACCTCAATGACTCGGCGACGCCACCGCGACCGACCGCGATCGCGCCGAACCCGTCGACGCCGGTCAAGGCAACGCACAGCAAGGACGGCTCGCTGCTGACCTCGCGCGACATGTTTTGCTCGGATTGCACCCCGGCGGTCGAGACCACCTCGAACGTCGACCCGTCGCTGATCCAGAACACGTCGCTGCCGCTCAGCCTGGTCGCGACGAGCGTCTCGCTCGACGACGACGAGTCGTACGCGACGATCGTCAACACCGAGAATCAGCGCCAGGGCTCGTTCTCGATCGGCGACAAGATTCCGGGCGCGAGCGGCAAGCTCCTCGAGATTCACTACAAGTACATCGACTTCGAGAACAGCGGCCACACCGAGCGCCTGGTGTTGCTCGGCGCCGCGGCCCCGATCGTCGCGGCCGTCACGCCGGTCGCCGAATCCGGCGACGAGATGCAACAGGCGGTCGATGCCGGCGTCAAGAAGATCGATGACAACCACTACGAGATCGACAAGGCGCTCGTCGACAAGGTCCTCGCGAACCCGATGGGCGTCGCGAAGGGCGCGCGCGTCGTGCCGGCGGTCAAGGACGGCAAGCCCGATGGCTTCAAGCTCTATGCGATTCGTCCGAGCTCGGTCTACGCGAAGCTCGGACTGCAAAACGGCGACACCCTGCAATCGATCAACGGTTTCGACCTGACCTCGGCCGACAAGGCGCTCGAGGTCTACACCAAGTTGCGCGAGGCGACCTCGCTGCAGGTCACCGTCACGCGGCGCGGCAAGCAAGAGCAGCTCAGCTACACGATCCGGTAAATCAGATGAAGAAACTAATTCTAGTCGTAGCTCTCGTCGGCGTCGTCTCGGCGCCCGTTCGGTTTGCCGCTGCACAGCCGGGATCCGGATCCGCGGCCAAGCCCGAGGACAAAGGCCCCGCCGGCGAAGATGACACCCTCTATAGCTGCAAGAAGAAGACGGGCAACGTCGCCGTCACGTTCAAGCCGGAGACCGAGCTCAAGGATCTGATCGCCTGGGTGATGGGGTTCACGTGCAAGAACTTCATCCTCGATCCGCGCATCGTCTCGACCGGCAAGAAGGTCACCGTGATCGCGCCGCTCAAGATGAGCCAGCAAGAGGCGTATCGCGTGTTCCTCGTCGCGTTGTCGACGATGGGCCTCACGGTCGTCCCGAAGGGCAACATCCTGCGGATCGTCGAATCGGCGACCGCGAAGAGCGAGACCGTGCCGATCTTCAAGAAGGGCACGCCGGCCGATGAAGATCAGATGGTGCGCTACATCCTGCGACCGTCGTATGCGCAGGTCGAGACCGTGCGCGCGGCGCTCGACTCGGTGCGCTCGACCGCCGGCAACGTGCAGGCCGCGGGCAGCATGCTCATCATCACCGACTACGCGTCGCAGGTGCGCGACATGATGACGCTCGCGAAGGCGATCGACGTCCCCGGGAACAACGAGGGCGTCTACACGATCCCGGTGTTGCACTCCGACGCGACGGCGCTCGCGGCGAAGCTCAACGAGATCCTCGGCATCGCCGGCCCCGGCGCGACCGGCGCGAAGCCGGCGCCGATGCCGCAACGCGGTGGTGCGCCGGTGCAACCGGGGGTGACGACGAACGGCATCGAGGATGTCGCCGGTGCGATTCCCTCGAAGATCCTCGTCGACGATCGCACGAACACGCTGATCGTCGTGTCGAGCGAGCCCGGCTATCTGCGCGTCAAGTCGCTGGTCGAGCGCCTCGATATCTTGCTCGACACCGAAGGCGGCGCCGCGATTCGCGTCTACGCACTCGAGAACGCGCTCGCGAAGGATCTCGCGACCACGCTCAACAGCGCGCTCACGCAGGGCGCGCAACGTCCGGGCGCGACGCCTGGCGCAGGTGGCCGGCCGGGAGCCCCGACGCCGGCCCCGCAACCGAGCGGCGGCGAGCTCGGCGCGGCGCTCGAAGGTCAGGTGCGCGTCACCAACGACGATCCGACGAACTCGCTGATCGTGATGTCGAGCGGTCGCGACTACCTCGCGATCAAGAACGTGATCGAGCGCCTCGATCATCCGCGCCGCCAGGTCTTCATCGAGGCGCTGATCCTCGAGGTCACGCTCAACAAAGAGCTCGACCTCGGCACCAGCTCGCACGGTGGCTTGCCGGTCAACAACGGCGGCGCGCTCGTGCTCGGTGGTGTCCAGACGTCGACGCTGAAGTCGCTCGACGTCGCGTCGCTCGCGTCGCTCACCGGCTTGATCGGCGGCCTCGTCGGTTCCCCGCTGACCAACTCGCAGACGTTCCTCGGCACGAGCATCCCGTCGTACGCGGTGCTGTTCCAGGCGCTCGCGACTCAGGACAACACGAACATCTTGTCGGCGCCGCACATCATCGCGATCGACAACGAGAAGGCCGAGTTCTCGGTCGGTAACAACATCCCGTACCAGGCCGGCCTGTCGTTCGGCGGCTTGCCGAGCGCCGGCGGGGCCGGCGGCGCGAGCTCGCCGCTCGGCTCGATCGGCCAGAACATCCAGCGCGAGAAGCTGACGCTCGAGCTCAACGTCACGCCGCACATCTCGTCGAACGACGCGGTGCGTCTCGAGATCGAACAGAACACCAAAGACCTCGGCGGCAAGGATCCGCAGCTCGGTCCGACGTGGTCAGAACGAAAACTGAAGACTCAGGTCGTCGTGCACGACCAGGAGAGCGTCGTGATCGGCGGTCTGATCCAGGAGCGCGAGGCGTACAACGTGACCAAGGTGCCGCTGCTCGGCGATATCCCGTTGCTCGGCTACCTGTTCAAGTACACGACGAAGGCGAAGAAGAAGACCAACCTGCTGATCCTCCTCACGCCGTACATCATCAAGGATCAGCTCGACCTGCAGAACATTCGCGAGCGCAAGACGCGCGAGTACCGCGAGTTCACCGCGTCGTTCACGAACCTCAACGACGCGAAGTACGAACCGAAGGTCGACTATCACAAGAAGCGCGGCCTCGTCGAAGAGATCAACGTGACGCTCAAGGGCATCGAGGACGATGCGTCGCTGATCAACGCGGCGGGCCATCGCCAGCATGTCACCGAAGGCGCGGTCGACTACGGACCGTCTGGCATCGAAGCCCCCGACACCGAGGGCCATGGCACCGGCCAAAACTCTGCACCGCAGGCTCCGGAGAAGAAGTAATGGTGATGCCCTTCGCAGTCCACGCACCGTTGATCGGGGAGATCCTCGTCGCGAAGTGCAAGCTCACGCAGGATGCGATCGAGCGCGGATTGGCGAAGCAGCGCGAGGAGGGCGGCCTCCTCGGCGAGACGCTGGTACGGCTGAAGCTGTGCGACGAAGACCAGCTCGCGCTGGCACTCGCCGTGCAATTCGATATGGAGTATCTGCGCGACCTACCGCGCGCCGACGACATCGCCGTGGATCTCATCGACAAAATCCCGATCAACTTCGCACGCCAGCGCGTGGTGATGCCACTTCGGCGCGACAACGGCCGCGTCGTGATCGCCGTGGCAGACCCCCACGCGGTCGAGGTGATCGATGCGGTCGCGGTGCTGCTCGGCGAGCCGGTCGAGCCGGTGGTCGCGGCGCAGCACAAGATCATCGATCACATCAACAAGACGTACTCGCGCCTGCGCGGCGGGGCCGAGCTCGAAGAGAGCAGCAAGAAGCAGGAAGGCGAGTCCGAGGAGTCCGAGTACCAATCCGAAGAGCTCGTCGACATGCTCGATGCCAACGACGAGGCGCCGATCATTCGCTGGGTCAACTCGCTGATGTTCCAGGCCGCGAAGGACGGCGCGTCGGATATTCACATCCGGCCCGGCGAGAAAGACATCATCGTGCGCAACCGCGTCGACGGCGTGCTGCGCGAAGCGAAGCGTGCACCGAAGAAGTTCCAGGCCTCGATCCTCGCTCGCGTGAAGATCATGGCCGGCCTCAACATCGCCGAGAAGCGGCTCCCGCAGAGCGGTCGCATCCGCCGCAAGATGGCCGGCAAGGATGTCGACATGCGCGTCGAGACCGCACCGACTGCGGGTGGCGAGAGCACGACGATCCGGTTGCTCGATCGCAGCTCGGTGCTCCTCGGCCTCGCCGACATCGGCTTCGCGAACGATCAGTTGAAGACGATCCGCGAGATCATCAAGCGGCCGCACGGCATCTTGCTCGTCACGGGCCCTACCGGCTCCGGTAAGACCACGACGCTGTACGCGTGTCTCTCGGAGATCAACGCGCCCGACATCAACATCCTCACGATCGAGGATCCGGTCGAGTACCAGCTCGAGGGCATCTCGCAGACCCAGGTCAACGCGAAGATCGAGCTGACGTTCGCGTCGGGATTGCGCTCGTTCCTGCGCCAGGATCCCGATGTCATCATGGTCGGCGAAATTCGCGACCGCGAGACCGCCGAGGTCGCGATCACCGCGTCGCTGACCGGTCACCTGGTGTTCTCGACGGTCCACACCAACGACGCCGCCGGCGGCATCACGCGCCTCGTCGATATGGGGATCGAGCCGTTCCTCGTCGCGAGCTCGCTCGTCGGCCTGCTCGCGCAACGCCTCGTGCGCCGCCCTTGCTACAAGTGCGCACGCCTGGTGCGGCCGTCCGAGGAGATCCTCGAGGAGCTCGGCCTCGATCCCGCCATCTTCTACGCGGGCGGCTATCGCTTCCCCGACGTCAAGGGCATGCGCCCGTGTCCTCCCGGCATGGTGTACGAGCCGGTCGGTTGCTCGGAGTGCAACGAGCTCGGCTATCGCGGTCGAACCGGCATCTACGAGCTCCTGATGATCAACGACGCGGTTCGCAAGCTCGCGCTCGCGAAGTCGGATGCCGGCTCGATCCGCAACGTCGCGGTCGAGAACGGCATGGTCGCGCTTCGCGCCGATGGTGCACGCAAGGTCGTGCTCGGCATGACCACCCCCGAAGAGGTCTTGTTGATGACCGCGGAGAGCTCTGACTGATGCCGATGTACGCGTACAAAGGGCTCGCGAGCAGCGGCAAGAACGTCAACGGCACGCGCGAGGCCGAGACGCCGAAGCTGTTGCGCCAGATCCTGCGCAAGGACGGCGTGTTGGTCACGAGCTTCGAGCTGACCAAAGGCGGCAAGCACGCGAAGGTTGCCAATGCGCAGAAGGGCGGCCTGTCGAAGGACGTCGATTTCGGCGGCATGTTCGGCGGCGTCAACAAGGTCGAGATCGCAGCGTTCACGCGGCAGATGGCGACGCTGATCCGCGCCGGCATCCCACTCGCCGAAGCGCTCGGCGCGTTGGTCGAGCAGATCACCAACATGCGGTTGAAGACCGTGATCTCGGAGGTCCGCGCGAACGTCAATGAAGGTATGGCGCTCGCCGACGCGCTCGGGAAGCACAAGAGGCTGTTCGACGAGCTGTTCGTCTCGATGGTTCGCGCCGGTGAAGTTGCCGGTAACCTCGACGAGGTGCTGACCCGGCTCGCGGACTTCCTCGAGAGCGCGCAGAAGCTGAAGTCGAAGATCCAGAGCGCGATGATCTACCCGATGGTCATGCTCGTCGTCGGCGTCGGCATCATGTCGGTGCTGATGATCAAGGTGATTCCCGAGATCACGTCGATGTTCACCCAGTCGGGCCGCACGTTGCCGCTCAACACCCGAATGCTGATCGCGTCGTCGTCGTTCTTCGGCAAGTACTTCTTGTGGCTGCTGATCGGCGGCATCGTCGGCGGCATCCTGTTCACGAAGTGGAAGGGCTCCAAGGACGGCAAACCGGTCTGGCACAAGTTCGTGCTCAACCTGCCGGTGCTCGGGGAGCTGATTCGCACGATCAACGTGGGTCGGTTCGCCCGCACCCTCGGAACGATGCTGCAGGCCGGCGTGCCAATGCTACGGTCTCTGGAGACGGCGAAGCAGATCGTCGGCAACGTGCAGATTCAATACGCCATCGAGGATGCGAAGAAGGCGGTCACCGAGGGTGAATCGCTCGCGGCGACGCTCAAGAAGTCCGGCCAATTTCCGGCGACGATGATCCACATGACCGCGGTCGGCGAGCGCGCCGGTCAGCTCGAGCAGATGCTCGAGCGCGTCGCGACGACCTACGAGACCGAGGTCGACGTCAAGCTCTCGCGGTTCACCGCACTCCTCGAGCCGATGATGCTCGTGCTCATGGGCGGCGCCGTCGCCTTCATCGTGTTTTCGATTCTGCAACCCATCATGGACCTCGGCCAGTTGTCAGGACCCGCGACCAAGTAAGGAGAACTGTCATGTTTACGAACAAGCTCAACGCATATGTCGCTCGTCGCCGCGCTGCCCAGCGCGGTATGACGCTCCTCGAGATCATGATCGTCCTCGCGATCTTGGCGCTCGTCATGGGACTCGTCGTCGGTCCGCGCGTCATGAAGATGTTCGGCGAGTCGAAGGTTCACATCGCCGAAGACACCGTGAAGAAGTACGCGTACGAGGCGTACCCGTCGTGGTCGCAGGCGCACCCGGACAAGGCATGCCCGGCGCAGCTCACCGATCTCAACGAGTACATGAACAACAAGGACATCAAGGATCCGTGGGGCAACGACTACCGGCTGTACTGCGGTGCGAACCTGCCGGCCGGTGCCAAGGGTCTCGCCGTGAAGTCGCTCGGCGAGAACGGCAAGGAAGACGGCGTTCCCCCGCAAGGCGACGACATCGTTTCCTGGTAGCTCATGCGTCGCCCCGGATCACATAGCAGTGGCATGACCGTGCTCGAGCTGATGGTGGTGCTCGCCATCATCGCGGGCGCGTCGTTGCTGGTGCGTTCGGGGTTTCGCCTCATCACGAAGGCCGACCTCGTCGAGAACTCGACCGAGCTGTCGTCCGTGATGCGGCGCGCGAGCACGCTCGCGGTCGAGCACGGCGAGATGCATCGCGTGGTGATCGATCTCGACACGCAGATCTACACGGTCGAGATCTGTCAGGGCGCGGTCGCGATCCAACGCAACGAGCTCTTGCGGGCGAACGAAGAGGACAAGAAGCGCGCGCTCGACAAGGGCAAGAACGCGTTCTCGAACATGCCGGTGCAAGCGACCGAAGCCTCGGATCCGCAGGATGCCGAGAAGCGCGCGATGGCCGTGGCCGGTCATCACATCGCCGATCGCACCTGCGTGACCGCCGGTGACACGATCACGGGCGCCGCCGAGGGCAAGGACAACAAGGGTCAGGTCAAAGGATGGGTTCGCAAGCTGCGGGCCGACAAGGGCATCAAGTTCAAAGAGATCTGGGTCCAGCACCGTGACGAGAGCGTGACCAAGGGTCAGGTCGCGATCTACTTCTTCCCGAACGGTAGCGCCGAGAAGGCCGTGGTCGAGCTCACCGACGGCAGCGAGATCTTCAGCGTGCTGGTCTACGGGCTCACGGGTCGCGTCGAGCTCAAGGACGGCGTCTTGAACGACGTCAACGACCACATGATGCGCAACGCGATGGGTGACAAGAACGCGAAGCACGAGGACGAGCGGTGAGGCGACAACGGGGCTTCACTCTGATCGAGGTGATGTTCGCGCTCGCGTTGCTCGGGCTCGCGCTCGTCGTGCTGATCAAGAGCGCCGCCGGCAGCGTGTTCAACGCGGAGCAGGCGCACATGCTCGGCGTCGTGACCGATCTCGGCCGCGGCGAGATGAACGAGATCGAAGAGACGCTGTTGAAAGACGGCTTTCAAGACACCGACCAGAATCAGGATTGGAAGGGCTTCGACGACCTCGGCTGGCCCAACGTCAAGTACAGCTACAAGATCGAAGTCGCCGAGATGCCGACCCTCGACCAGCTCACCGCGATGGCGAACGGCTCGGCTGCCGGGGCGGGCTCGGGCGCCGGATCAGGCTCGGCGTTGCGCTCGATCTATGGCTCGGGCGGCGGCTTCGGTTCGGGCTCGGACTTCACGCTCTCGAACGGCACGGTCGATCCGCTCGCGACGTTTCAGAACAGCACGCTCGGCGGCATGATGACGATGATGGGCGGCCTGTCCGGCGGCAAGGACATCGCGGGCGCGGGCGCGGGCGCGCTGATCCAATCGCAGTACCAGATGTTCCAGCAGATCCTGAAGGACTCGGTCCGCAAGGTGACGCTGCACCTCAAGTGGCAGGTCCTCGGCAGCGACCGCGACCTCACGTTCGTCGCCTTCTACACCGACGCGGGCGCGATGGATCGCACGCTCAACGGTCTCGGCGCGGCGGAGACCGGCTCGGGGTCGAGCACCGGCAGTGGCTCCGGATCGGGGCGCGGCTCGAGCTCCAGCGTCCCGCCCAAGACGAGGTCGGGCTCGTGAAGCGTCGCACCCCCCAAGCCGGTCTCACGCTGATCGAGATCATGGTCGCGAGCGCGATCATGGTGATCATGATGGCGCTCGCGTGGCGCACGATCTCGAACACGTCGGACGCGCGGCGCAGCTTCGAGGCGTACGAGGAGCGTAACCACGAGCTCCGCATGGCGCTCGATCGCACCGTGCGCGACTTCGAGGAGATGTACATCTCGGCGAACGAAGACCAGACCCAGGCGCATCCGCGCACGATGTTGATCGCGAAGCCGCGCACGCCGGTGCCGAACGTTCGGTTCTCGACGCTGGGCCATCGCCCGCTGTGGGCGGATGCGCACGAGTCGGATCAAACGGTGATCGAGTACATGTCGCGCCAGGATCCTGACCACAGGGATCGCACTGACTGGATCCGTCGCGAGCAGCGCCGGCAATCCAATCAGCCGCCCGAGGAAGAGCCGAGTGACTACGACATCGTCGCGCACGACATCGTCAACGTGAAGCTCGAGTTCTGGAACTGGAAGACCCTCGAGTGGGTCGAGGAGTGGGACACGACCCAGAGCGATGGCCAGCGCGGCTTCTTGCCGAGCCGCGTGCGGATCACGGTGACGTACAACAGCGGCGAGGGCAGAGAGCTGAAGCTCTCGACCGAAGCCCGCGTCCAGATGCAGGAGCAGCTGTTGCTGTCGCCGACATGAAGATCAAGAAGCGCCTACGATCTCGCAAGGGCCAGCGCGGCATCGCGCTGGTGACCGTGCTGATCGCGATCGCGATCACGCTCGTGCTGACGAACGAGTTCGGCACGACCTCGTCGGTCGACATGATCGCGGCGGCGAACTATCGCGATCAGGTGCGGTCGCGATTCCTCGCGCGCTCGGCGCAGGCGTTCGGCGAGCTCGTGATCCGGTTGCAGCAACGCATGGACAACGCGTCGAGCGGCAGCAACAGCATGATGAATTCGATGCTCGGCGGGATCCAGCTCACCGACTACGCGAACACGTTGATCACGCCGTTCTGCGGCAGCGCCGAAGAAGTGCAGGGCGCGATCGGCTTCTCGACCTCGCAGCTCAAGGGCCTCGGTGCCGATATCGGCACCTGCGGCTTCAACGGGCCGATCGGTACCGACGACGGCAAGCTCAACATCAACTGCGCGAACGTCGCGGCGCGCGCGGCCGCGGTCAAGAGCGTGATCGATGGTCTGATCTACTTCCCGGCCTACGACAACGTGTTCGACGACGCCGACGCCGGCGGCTGGCACCGCGACCGTCCGATGCAGTCGGCGGCGATCGTCGACTACATCGACAAAGACACGATGATGGGCAGCAACCGCGGCACCGTCGAAGACTACGGCTACGAGAGCCTGAAGGATCGCTACTACGCGAAGAACACGTACATCGATACGGTCGGCGAGATGAAGCTGATCCGCGGCGTCGACGATCGGTTCTGGACGCTGTTCGGCGATGCGTTCACCACCTACGGGCAGTGCCAGATCAATCTCAAGTCGGTCACCAACGTGCAGTTGATCGCGGCGATCCTTTATCTGTCGGCGAAGAGTCCGACCGACCCGGTGATCCTCGATCCACGCAAGTTGTTCATGCTCGCGGGGTACGTCGCGAAGGCGCCCGAGCTCGGCGAGAACTTCACGAAGCTCGCGGACTTCGTCAACTTCGTGAAGGATCCGGGCGGTTCTGTCCTCGGCATCGCAGGCTCGGGGGCCGGCACGATGCAGGGCAGCGCCGCGAGCACGGCGTTGGCGTCGGGCTTGCCTGGACTCCAGGAAAAGATCGGAATGGAGCTCGATCCGAGGCTGCTCGGGCAGATCGCGCGGATCGGCCCACGGCGCACGTACCGCGTCGAGGCGTACGGCGAGATCGAGCGCATGCAGAAGAACAAAGACGGCTCGCCGGTGTTTCCTGCGATCCGTTCGACTGTGACCGGAGTGTGGGACACCAAAGTGGTGCCTCAAAACGTCAGGCGGCCACCCGTTCCGAACGGTGCGTGGGTTTACCTGAGGGAAGACTGATATGGCGTCACGTGTATTCGCAGTCGATCTCGGAGCGTGGAGCGTCAAGCTCGCGGTCGCGAGTCCAGGTCTCCGCGGAGCGACGTTGCTCAACGTCGTCGAACGGCTCGTGCCACCCGGAGACGAGCCGAGCGATGTTCGCGCGAAGCGCGTGCTCGCCGCGATGATCAACGAGCTCCGCTTGCGCGACGACACCGGGTACATCGGCGTCTACGGCGACGCGGTGTTCACGCAGATCCTCGAGTTCGGCTTCAAGAGCCTGCGCCGGTCGGATCTCGACAAGGCGGTCGGCGGCGAGCTCGAGGGCGTGGTGCCCGTCGATCTCGAGGACATGGTCTACGCGTACGAGCCGATCCCCGTACCGGCCGCATCGCCGCTCGCCGGGCTCGAGATGCCGGCGGCCGGCACCCAACACGGTCGCGTCGCCGCGCCGGCCGAGGGCATGCGCGTGCTGACCTACGCGATGCGCCGCGAGCGCGCCGAACAGCTGATCGAGCTCGGCAAGGACGTCGGGTTCGAGCCGCGCGGCATCCTCGCCGCCGGTGGTGCGGCGACCAAGCTCGTCGAGCGCGTGCCGTCGCTCATGAAGGCGCGCACCGACGGTGCGGTCGCGGTGATCGACATCGGTCACGATCGCACCGACATCGTCGTCGTGCACCAGGGCAAGGCGGTGTTCAGCCGCAGCCTCGCGCGCGCCGGCAAGCAGGTCACCGAGGCGATCGCGAAGTTCTGGCGCATGGACTTCGACAAGGCCGAAGCGGCGAAGCACACCGATGGCTTCGTGCAATCGAGCGCCGAGCCCGCGACCAACGAAGCGTGGTTGCGCGTGCACAACGTCGTCGTGCAAGAGCTCACGCCGTTCGCGCGTGACCTTCGCCAGACGATCGCCGCGTGTCGCGCTCGCACCGGCTTCGCGCCGGTCGCCGCGCTGCTCGTCGGTGGCGGCTCGCGGATCCGCGGCCTCGGCTCGTTCCTGACCGAGCAGCTCGGGCTGCCGGCGTGGCGGATGACCGGCGAGGATGCCGCGGCACTCGCCGGCTTGAAGCTCGGTCCCGTCGCGAACGATCTTCCGATCGATGCGGCCGCGATGACGATCGGCATGGCGTACGACTCCGCCGGTGGCCGGCCGCAGTTCGATCTGCGATCGGGCGCACTCGCGGTCAAGGTCGACCTCTCGTTCCTGCGCGCGAAGGCGGTCCCGCTCGGTGCGGCGCTGCTCGCGATCTGCGCGTTTGCCTCGGTCGCCGCGTACGCGGATCTCTATCGCCTGCGCAAGGCCGAGAAGGTGCTCGCACAGCGGCTCGCGAACGAATCACAGGAGCAATTCGGTGCGGTCAAGACGACCAAAGAGGTGCTCGCGATGACCGGCCCGGGCGGCACCGCGAATGGCTCGCCGATCCCGAAGATGTCGGCGTACGACATGCTGCTCGAGATCAACGCGCACATTCCGCCGAAGGACAAGATCACGATCGACGTCGACAAGCTCGAGATCGATCAGACCAAGATCGAGATGTCGGGCACGGCGAAGACGCCCGAAGAGGTCGACCTCCTCGTCAGCGAGCTCAAGAAGATCGAGTGCTTCAATAAAGAGGTCAACCGCGGCGCCACCGAGAGCGGTGAAAACGGCGTCCGCAAGTTCAAGTTCACGATCACGCCGCAGTGCCAGTGATTCGAGGACCAGTGATTCGAGGACCAGTGATTCGAGGAACCGATGTCCACCATCCGCGATAAAGCACGTGACTTCTGGGACCGCATCTCGCCGCGCGAGCGCAGGCTCGTCGTGATCGGCGCGATCGTCCTGCCGATCACGCTCGCACTCTGGCTCGGGTTCGCGATCCACGACGGCCTCGGTGCCATGGAGGTGCGCAACAACGAGACGCGCAAGGCGCTCAACGTGATCGCCGACATGCGCGCGCGGGGCCAGACCCACACGACGTCGGACGATGTCGTCGCGACGATGGGCACCGAACCGCTGTCGCTCGACACCTACCTGACGAATGCGGCGAAGAAGGCGAGGTTCGAGCTCAAGAGCACGATCACGCCGCACAACGAGCAGAACAAGAACGGCTTCGTCACCACGTCGTCGTCGCTGACGCTCGACAAGCTCACGATCCAGGAGCTCAAGGACTTCCTCTACGCGATCGAGACCGATTCGAAGGCGGTCGCGGTCACGCACCTCGAGATCCATCGCGACTTCCGCGACAAGGACAAGATCTCGGCGACGATCGAGGTCTCGAACTACACCAAGGCGCCGCCCACGAAAGACGATGGCTCCGGTACCGGGTCGGCGTCGGCTGGTTCCGGCGACAAGAAGGGCAGCTGATGCCGGTCCCGTTTGCGAATGCGTTCGCCACCGCGGGCTCGGCGATCGGCCGCGTCACCAACCCGATCAGCTCGCGGCTCGGTCGGCGCGGTACGATCATCGTGCGCTACGTCGCCCTCGTGGTGCTCGGGCTGGTCGTGTTCGCGTTCGCGCTGCAGGCGACGTTTCCATACGAGCGCGTGAAGGACAAGGCGATCGAGGCGCTGTCGGGCTCGTACGACGTCACGATCGGCGGCGTCGATCGCGGCATCGTGCCGGGCAACGTCACGTTCCACGACGTCACGCTGCGCTCGCGACCGAGCAAGCCGGACGAGGTTGCGATGGTCGTCGTCGTGAAGCAGATCGACGTCAAGATGGGCCTGCTCGCGCTGCTCGGCCGCAACATCACCGCGAACCTCGATCTCAAGATCGGTAGCGAGAAAGACGGCTACGGCCACATCGAGGGCAGCCTGACCTGGCCGAAGTTCGGCAAGGCCGGCATCGACATCGCGCTCGACGGCAGCGACCTGCCGGCCGACGCGATGCCGATGCAAGCGGCGCTCGGTCTGCCGATGCGCGGCAAGGTCGAGTTCCAGGTCGATCTCGATCTTCCGGTCTCGAAGAACAAGATGGGCCGCACCGCGACCGATTGGAGCAAGGCCGCGGGCACGCTCGACCTCGGATGTACGGGCTGCACGCTCGGCGACGGCAAGGCGAAGCTCAAGCCACTGCTCAAGAACCGCTCGAACCAGGTGATGGTCGGCGATGGCATCGAGATCGGCGAGATCGCGATCAGCTCGCTCGAGGCACACGCCGTGTTCACGGCGGCGGTGGGTGATCCGGACGCGCACTCGTCGAGCTACAAGCCCGGCAAGTTCGAGCTGACGAAGTTCGAGCTGAAGTCGCCCGATGGCGAGCTCCACGTCGACTACCAGATGACGATGGCGACGACGATCGACGAGTCGATCGTGTCGGGCTGCCTGCGGTTCAAGCCGAACGAGAGCTTGCTGAAGAAGGAAGAGGGCAAGAAGACCTACGGCGCGATGTCGACGACCGGCGCCGAGCTGCGCTCCGACGGCCTGTTCCACATCAAGCTCAGCGATCGCTTCAAGGACATGAAGCGGTTCAACGCGGAATGCGGCAAGAATGCACCGACGTCGAAGGTCGGCAACGGTGAGGACTTCTCGCCGCACCCGACCGGTCGCCCGATGATCCAGCCGACGCCACCGGAGCTGCATCCCGGCAGCGCCACGATGCCGCCCCCGCCGCCCCAACAGGAACCGCCGCCGCCGCCGCCGCCGCCGCTCACGGGCTCCGCGATGATGCCAACGCCCTACGGTTCCGCAGGCTCGGCAGGATCGGCGGTGCCCGAAGGTGCGGCCGCGGGCGCGGGGCGCGCCGAGGGTCATACCGAGGGTCGTACCGAAGGCCATACCGAGGGCTCTGGGTCGTCCGTCGAAGCGCCGCGGATCCCGTAGCGCCCCGAGTTGATGCGTGCTGACTGCGGCCCTCCGGCGTCGGTCGGTCAGTGCATGCCTGCCGAGTGCGACGCCGATGAAGGAGCGTCGCGCGTACCGTCGGTGCAGGAGACGTCGCCATGCTCACTCGGATCTGCGGAACTCTCGTCGTGTCGCTCGCGCTCGGTTGCGGCGGCAACAAGGACAACGCCGGACCCGATGCCGCCGTGCAGATCGATGCGGCACACGTCGCGCTCGATGCGCCGGGCAACCAAGCCGGATTGGTCGCGATCCCGTTGGTCGCGCTCGGCGGCGGCTACACCGCCAAGTTCGAGCTCGGCACGCAGATGTTCGACATGATCGTCGACACCGGCTCGACGTCGACCGGCGTCGCCTCGACGACGTGCACCACGTGCGCGGTCCAACCCGAGTACCAGACGACCACCGCGGTCGATCAACACCAGACCGCGAACAGCCAGTACGGCAGCGGGTCGTGGAAGGGCGAAGTGTTCGAGGACGCCGCGACGATGGGCGGTCGCCCGCCGGTGACGCTCGACTTCGCGTCGATCACGAGCCAGACCGGATTCTTCCAGGGGCCCGGCTTCCAGGGCATCCTCGGGTTGGGACCGGATGGCTTGCTGTTGCCGCATACGACCTCGTACCTCACGCAGTTGATCGCAGCGGGCATGACCGCGGAGGTCGCGTTCCAGCTCTGCCCCGACAGCGGCACGATGTGGCTCGGCGGCTACGACGCCGCGGCCGCGACCGCGACGCCGAGCTTCACGCCGATGCTGACGGGTGCGCCCTACGACATGGTCAACGTCGGGGGTGCGTCGGTGAACGGTGGTACGGCGCTGACTGGCGCAGACTTCGGACCGACGATCATCGATACCGGCACGACGCAGACGTTCGTGCCGACCGCGGTCCTGACCGCGATCATTGCCGGCGTGCAGGGCTCGCCTGGGTACACGCAGGTGTTCGCCTCGCAAGCGCTGAGCGACGGTGCGTGCTTGAACACGGCGATGACGAGCGCGCAGATCGACGCCGCGTTGCCGCCGCTGTCCCTCACGTTCGCCGGTGGCAGCGCGCTCTCGATCCCCGCGACCCGCTCGTACCTGTTCGATCAGGGCGGCGGCCAGTACTGCTTCGCGTTCAGCGACTCGAGCCAGTTGTTCGGCAGCGCCCAGAAGGTGTCGCTGTTCGGCAATACGCTGCTCGCCGGCATGCTCACGGTGATCGACGTCGCGAACCATCAGATCGGGTTCGCACCGCAGCAAGGTTGCGCCGAAGCGACATTCGCGCGTCGGCCGATGGTGATCCGCCCGCCGTCGATGGCGCCCGCGTGGCGAGCCGGGCAGTTCACGGTTCAGTGAGCTCGGTCAGAGCGGCAGCGTGACGCCGACGCCGGCACCGAACAGCTCGGCATGCGAGGTCGAGTCGACGAGCGTGGTCAGGTCGAAGCCCGCGGTGATCCACGGCGCCTGGTGGCCGGCGTGGCAGGTGTCGGGCGACAGCGAGATTCGCAGGCCGCCGCGCACGGTGCCGCCACCGGTGCGCTCGGGTGTCGAGTACATCACCGGTTTGTCGCGGTCGACGGTGACATCGACGGCGCGCGCGGCGAGCGGCTGCGACACGAACATCGACGCCGCGGCGATCGGCACGACGTAGCAATTGTCGTAGCCGATCGAGACGCCGCCATCGAGCGCGGCGAACGTGCCGGCGGACGGCGAGAAGCCACCGCCGATGCCCGCGTTCCACGACAGCGGGCCGTGGCCGGGATTGACCCGGACGCCGGTGCGACCGGTGTAAAAATCGCGATTCGCCGTCGACGGCCCGGAGTCGTTGACGCGCGCCGCGGTGCCTTCGACCGAGACCTCCGCGTCGCTGGCGATGCCGGTGCGCAGGCGGGCGGTGCCGGTCTCGATGCCGGGATCGAAGATCTGCGAGTGCGTCGACCCGTCGAGATCGAGCGCCTTGTCGTTCGGTCCGAGCGTGGTGACCGGCGCGAGCGCATAGGCCTGGGTCGGGGGCGAATAGAGGTGTTGGCTACAACCAGCGGCGAGGACGGCAGCGGCGACGATCTGGAGAGCGGCAGCGAGCTTCATACGGGGAGGACACCCCAGTCGCGCGGCGTGGGAACGCGTGCCGCTCGTTACGGGACCTTGCCGCGTTCGAGCGTGTTGTCCGTGCGGCAATTTGCCAGAAAACTCCAGAACGAGAACGAATCACCGGGCTTGCTGTGCTCGCGCAGATAGCGCTCGAGCTCGGCGAAGTCGTCGCAGATGAAGCGATGGCGGGTCCGCTCGCTCGGGAAGAACCGGTGCTCGATCACGAGCGCGTCTTCGTCGAGATGGAGCCGCAGCCGGGCGAGCACCTCCGGGTCGGCGATCCTGCCGGCGTCGATGATGAAGCTCTCGCGAGTCGTCGTCATGGTCCTAGTCCCACCCATTCTTCACCGGCGGTGCCGAACTCTTTCTTCCAGATTGGCACGGACTGCTTGAGCCGATCGATCAAAGCGCGACACGCCGTGAACGCCTCGGCGCGATGCGGCGCGGCCGCGGCAATCACCACCGCGAGATCGCCGATCACGAGCCGGCCGATCCGGTGCTCGACCGCGACCTTGGCTTCGGGGACGGCCTGCTCGACCTCGACGCACAGCCGCGTCATCTCGCGGATCGCCATCGCGCCGTAGGCCTCGTAGTCGAGGTGCGTGATCGTGGCGTCGTGGTTGTGCAGCCGCACGGTGCCGGTGAACGTGACGATGCCGCCGATCTCGGGACCGCGGACCGCGGCGATGCAGCGATCGAGCGACAGTGGTTCGGCGGTGAGCAGCACGTGATGCCCGCCGCCGGCGACCGGTGGAATCAGCGCGAGCTCGTCGCGCTCGACGAGCACGTGGCTCGGTTCGGCGAACTCTTCGTTGATGGCGATGCGGAACTTGCCGGCGAGTTGTGCGATCAGCGGGTGTCGCTCGGCGAGTGCCGCGATCGCGTCGCCCGCGGTGGCGCCGGTCGCGAGCTCGAGCAGATCGCCGTCGCGGCCGAGGCGCTCCCGAAACACCGCGAAGTACAGCACTCGGATCTGCATGCTCGCTAGCTTAACTCTTGTACCTTGCGGCGGTGGCACGCAGCAGCGACCGCACGCATCTCCAGCAGTTGTTCACCGCCATGCACGCGGTGATTCGCGCGATTCCACGCGGCTCGGTCACGACGTACGGGCGGGTCGCGGAGCTCGCCGGGTTCCCCGGTGGCGCGCGCGTCGCGGCGGCCTCGTTGCGACGCGGCAACTCGCGCGGACGGGACCTCCCGTGGCAGCGCGTGATCGGCAAAGCGAGCGGGACCCGTGGCCGGATCGCGATCCTCGATCCGGTCGGCGCGGCGATCCAACGCCAGCTCCTCGAGGAGGAGGGCGTGATCGTTGGCGACTCCGGTCTCATCAAGCTCGACGTTTTCGGCTGGCTGCCGAAAACGACGAAGCGCCCGTCGAAACGGGCGCCCACACAGAGCAGGCCTACAGGCGGCCCTACAGGCGGCCCTACAGGCGGATCAACCCGCGCCGCATCGCCTCGACGACCGCCTCGGTCCGGGTCGAAGCGCCGAGCTTGATCATCACGCCGTTGACGTGGAACTTCGCGGTGTGATCGCTGATGCCGAGGCGATCGGCGATCAGCTTGTTCGACAGACCTTCGGACAGCAGTTGCACGACCTGGCGCTCGCGTTCGGTCAGCTCGCCGCGACCTTTGCCATTGCTGGTCTTGGCTGGCGTAGCCGGAATGAGCGTGTGTGCGAGGGCCGTATCGACGACGGTGAGGCCGCTCCGAACCGCGGCGAGCGCGGCTTGAATACCGGGTCCGACCTGATCGCGGAGCACCACACCGCGTGCACCGGCGGCGAGGGCAGGGGTGACATGAGCAGGGTCACCGACGACGGCGACCACGGGGAGGTCGAGATTTCGAATTTCGGCGAGACGCGCGAGCGCCTTGTCGCCGTCGATCCCGGCATCCCACAGAGCGACTTCAGCGACATCGCGGTCGACCACGTCGATCGAACCGACCTGCGCCAGCAGGCTCGAGAGCCCGGCACGAAGCAGCGGATCGTCGGTCAGTAGGGCGACCTGGATCGGCTCACTGAAAGAGCGCAGCGGAAGTTGTGGATTGCGGGTCATGGCAGTGGGAACAACATGGCCACGCCGGACGTACGGGTCAACCCTGCCCGTGCGGGGAGGGAGGATCCCGAAACCGGCGATTCTCGACGAGAAACCTGCCCAGAAAAGCCCTGAATCCCCTCCGAACGGCGGATAGGCGGCGTTCCGGGAGAAGCGCACGCTGCGAGCTGAGAAGGAGAATTCCAGATGGCTCAACCCGCGCAAAATGTCTTTCATGCTCTCGACTCCGCCCTCGCTTCGGCGGTGGCAACGGCCGCACCGTCCACGGTCCACGTCGACCGAGGCCCTCGGAGCCACCAAGGTGGCACCGGAATCGTCTGGTCCGACGACCTGGTCGTGACGTCCAGCTTTCACGCTCCGGACCACACCACCGTGGGCATTCCGCTCGCCGATGGCACCCTCGACGAACGCGAGGCCGAGGTCATCGGCCGTGACCCCGGCACCGATATCGCCGTCCTGCGGGTCGAGGGCGGTGGCCTCAAGCCGGCCGCGTTCCGCGACCTCGATGGCCTCGCGGTCGGCAACCTTGCGCTCGCGGTCGGCCGTCCCGGCAAGTCCGCGCGTGCGTCGCTGCGAGCGATCGGCGTCCTCGGTCACGAGGTGTTCTCGACGCCGGGCGGCGGGACGCTCGATCACTACGTCGAGTCCGATCGACAGATTCCGCGCGGCTTCGCGGGTGGCCCGCTGATCGACGCTGACGGCGCCGTGATCGGTCTCAACACCCGGACCGTGGTGCGCGGCGCGGACCTCGCGGTGCCGACCGTGACGCTGCGCCGCGTGGTCGAAGAGCTCGTCAAGCACGGCGGGATCCGCCGCGGCTACCTCGGCGTCGGCGCCTATCCCGTCGCCGTGCCACCGAACGGACGCGGTGCGTTGCTCGCGAGCATCGAAGAGGGTGGACCAGGCGCGACCGGCGGCCTGCTCGTCGGCGACATCCTGACCGAGCTCGATGGCACGCCGGTGACCGGCCCCGATTCGCTGCGCGACGTGCTGAACGCCCTCGCCGACAAGACCGTGAAGGTCTCGCTGATCCGAGCGGGTCAGAAACTCGAGATCGATCTCCAGGTCGGAACGCGGTCGTGACCGCCGCGCTGGTACCGTTGCCTGTGCCGGCTTCGGACGACGAGCTGCTCGACGCGTACTCGCGCGCCGTGATCGGTGTGGTCGAGCAAGCCGGGCCCGCGGTCGTCAGCATCGAGATCAAGACCAAGCGCGGCCCAGGTGGTGCCGGCTCGGGCTTCGTCGTCACGCCCGACGGCTACGTGATGACCAACAGTCACGTGGTGTCCGGTGCCAAGGACATTCGCGTGCGGACGTCCGCCGGCGAGACCATCGCGGGCACCGTGGTCGGCGACGATCCGGCTACCGACCTCGCGCTCGTGCGCGTCGATCAAACCGCGCTCGGCACGAATGCGTATCTCCCGGTCGATGGTGAGCTCGCGCCGCGGGTCGGCCAGCTCGCGGTCGCGATCGGCAATCCGCTCGGCTTCGAGTCGACCGTGTCGACCGGCGTCGTCTCGGCGCTCGGTCGCTCGCTGCGCGGCAAGGCGAACCGCTTGATCGACGGCGTCGTCCAGCACACCGCGCCGCTCAACCCCGGCAACTCCGGCGGTCCGTTGCTCGACGCGCGCGGTCGCGTGCTCGGCGTCAACACCGCGATCATCGCGCGCTCGCAGGGCCTCGGCTTCGCGATCGCCGTCGAGACCGCCGCCTGGGTCCTCGGCCAACTGCTCGCTCACGGTCGCGTTCGCCGCGCGTGGCTCGGGATCGGTGCCGCGCGGCGGCCGCTCGATCGCCGGCTCGCGTATCTCCACGGCACCGGGGCGTCCGCCGTCGAGATCCAGTCGGTCGAGTCCAACAGTCCGGCGCAGCGCGCGGGCCTCGTCGACGGCGACCTGATCGTCGCGTTCGACAGCGTGCCGATCACCGACGTCGATGTCCTCCATCGCGCGCTGCGCGATCGCGAGGCCGGCAAGCCCTTCAAGCTCGGTGTGATCCGCCGAGGGGCGCGCCTCGATCTCGACATCACGCCCATCTGGGCTTCATAGTCGACCGCGGTGGGTAAGCCGAAGCCGAAAGTCGCGCAGCTCCTCGATGCGCGCGGACGCACGATCATCGAGCGTCGGGGCACGCGCCCGTCGTCGATCGCCGACGACGCGTACCACCTGTTGCGCACGACGACGTGGCCGCGCGCGCTCGGCTTGTTCGTGCTCGTATTTCTGCTCTCGAACGTGGTGTTCGCCGTCATCCTCTACTTCGGCCACGCGAAGATCGCGAACTCGACGGGCTTCATGGACTGCTTCTGGTTCTCGGTCCAGTCCATGGGCACGATCGGCTACGGCTACCTCGCACCCGAGGACAATCTCGCGAACACGGTCGTCACCGTCGAGACCGTCTACAGCATCTTCCTCACCGCGCTCGTCACCGGCATGTTCTTCGCGCGGTTCTCGACCCCGTCGGCGCGCGTGCTGTTCTCCAACGTCGCGTTGATCTCGCGGCACGATGGTCAGCGCGTGCTCCAGTTCCGCATGGCGAACGAGCGCACCACCGCGATCGTCGAGGCGACGGTCCACGCCTACATCACGCGTGAAGAGAAGCTCGAGAGCGGCGAGACCATGCGCCGGGTCTACGACCTCAAGTTGCGCCGCCAGACCTCGCCGGTGTTCGCGCTGTCGTTCCTGGTCGTCCATCCGATCGACGAAGGCAGCCCGCTCTACAACGTCACGCCCGAGTCACTCCTGGCGGGGGCGATCAACGTGATCGTCACGTTCACCGGCATCGACGACCAGCTCGCGACCAACGTCCACGCTCGCTACGTCTGGGGCGTCGACGACATCAAGTTCGATCATCGCTTCGCCGACCTGTTCAAGATCGATGCGGAGACCGGCGCTCGCTACCTCGACCTCGCGCCGATGCACGACATCGTGCCGCTGGATGCGCGCCCGGTCTCGACGACGAGCCCGCCGTAGCCCGAGCCCGAGCCCCCGCGCTGCGCAGGCTAGGGCCGATGCTATTCGGGCGATCGACACGACCTCGTTGGATGTTCAGCCGACAAGTACGCTGCGATCCAGCGCATCGATCCGATCGAAGTCGCGGTCGAACGTGAGCAGATGCGCACCGGCACGGATCGTCGCGGCAGCGATCCAGATGTGGTTGACCGGAATCGGCGTACCTGCCGTGCGTAACGTCACGAACAGCTCGCCGTACGTACGTGCCACCTCCGCGGTGACTGACAGGATCCCGACGAAGTCCTCGGCGAGAAAATCATCGAGCTTGGAGCGATTGTCGGCAGTCCGCGTAGCCATACGAAACGCAGCTTCGAGCTCGCCAAGCACGGTCGTCGGCAAGTAGACAATTTCGGCCGACGCGATCCGCTCGACAACCTCCGGATGATTGGCACGAAAGTGCGAGTACGCCGACGTGTCGAGAACGATCCTCACGCTCAGCTCCAGAGCGACCGGTCAATGGTGCGTTGAGCGTGAAGTGCCTCCTCGAAGTCCCTCACATCCTGGTGGGTCCACGTCGTATAGCGTGCGAGGCGCTCGCGGCGGCCGTCGATCCCAGTCGCTCGCTCGAGCAACACCAAGACCGTGGAATTCAGACTCTGACCTCTCGTCGCCGCCAGGTTTGCGAGCCGGGTCGCGAGCTCCGTCGGGACATTGCGCAACGTGATCTGTTTCGCCATGACATCGTGACATTACCATGCTGACATCACGATGTCGCCACGCCAAGCTATCGTAACTAAATGAAATCTAACGCCGACTTCCGGAGAACCACGCGCTGCTTCGGTTTCGAACGAAGTCATCGCCGGTTGCGTGAAAATCTAACGACGACGACGGCGTAGCAGCACGAACGCGATCGGCGCGCCGCTCAGCAGGAACGAGAGGTCGCCGCCGCCAGCGCTACAACAACCGCCGGGGCTGCCGCCACCGCCACCATCACCGCCGCCGATGCCGGCATCGCCGCCGCCATTGCCATTGCCGCTGCCACTACCACTACCGTTGCCGTTGCCGCCCGTTGCCGAGACGACGATCGTTTGCTTCGATGTCGCCGCTGCGCTGCCCGGATCGACCACTTCGAGCGTGACGTCGTAGCTGCCGGCGGCAGCGTAGGTGTGCACTGGATTTTGATCGGTGCCGGTCATGCCGTCGCCGAAGTCCCAGTTATAGTGCAGCTGGGCCGCGGTCGATTCGGTGTCCGTGCTCGTGCTCGTGAACGTCGTGACCAGCGCCGCGGACGTGAACGTGAACAAGGACGTCGGCTCGGTGTTGACGTTGCGGTAGTGGACGATTCCGCAGCGAGCACGATTGACCTGCTCGACGGAAAACTTCGTCATGCAGGAGTCGTCCGTGTACTCCATGTAGTTTTCGATCGGAACGAACAGACCGGCGTCGCCGCAGTCCGAAGGAGTGACCGTGCATCCCGAGTGCGACGTCGAATCGCGCGCCGTATCGGAGATCAAATCGCCGGCTGTATAGGCGGTCGCGCCCGTTCCGGCACACCCACCTTGAAACGGGTGATAGAGGCCAAACCAATGACCGATCTCGTGCGTCGCCGAGGCACCTAGATCGTAGGGCGTGTACGCGGAGTTCACGCCGACGCTCTGATACGTCAGGACCACGCCATCGACGGCCGTGTTGGAGGTCGTCGTCGTGCGGTCCCAAGGAAACGTCGCGTAGCCAAGCAAGCCAACACTGTCGAGGCCACTCGAATACACATTGAGATAACGGCTCGTATCCCAATGCAACGCGGTCTTCATCGCGCTCGTGCCAGCGTCACCCTCGCTAAAGTAGGAGTTGTTCGTGACACGCTCGATTCCGTTCGTTGGATTTCCCATCGGATCGAAGCGCGCGAGCACGAACTTGATGCCGGCGTTGTTGCCAGGTGCGCCGTGCGTATTTGCCGCCGCCAGGTAGTCGTCGTTGAGGACTTGGATCTGACTCTTCACCTGATCGTCGGTGATGTTGCCCGTGCCATCTGTTTTCTGGATCAGATGGAAGACGACTTGAATGACGAACACGCGGCCATCGTTGTATGCGGGGTTGATAATCGTCTTTGAATCACTGCAATCCGGGAATCCGGTCGCCGGGACGACAATCAACGGAACTTGTGGAGCTGGCGTTCCGCACCGTCCACCTGCCGCCTGGAACTCGGGCGAGGTCAACCACGCGTGGGTCGACGCGTAGACTTTGCCATTTACCTCGACGGAACCATCCGCCCGGTTAATGGGATGTGGACGCTCAGCAGCGGCCACACCGGAGAGCACCATCACGCCGGCGAACAAGAGGTTGCGAAGCACGCATCAGGTGTACCGATACGGATCGCTCGGCGGTACGACGACGAACTAATTGGTGCTCACACTAATGGGTGGCGCCAGCATCAGGTCGGCGCATCAACTCGCGCACGTCCGTGCGCAACGTTACGACTTCGACGGCAGATTCGGGCTGACCTGGATGAACAGCTCGTCGAGCTGCTTCTTCGAGACCGGCGTGGGGCACTCCGTCATGAGATCGGATCCCTTCTGCGTCTTCGGGAACGCGATCACGTCGCGCATGTAGTCGGCCTGCGTCATGAGCATCGCGAGCCGGTCGAGCCCGAATGCGATTCCACCGTGCGGGGGCGGGCCATACTTGAACGCGTCGAGCAGGAAGCCGAACTTCGCGCGGCGATCTTCTTCGGAGATCCCGAGCGCCTGGAATGCACGGTCCTGGAGCTCGGAGCGATGAATACGAATCGATCCACCACCGACCTCGACACCGTTGAGCACGAGGTCGTAGGCGCGCGCGAGGACCTTGCCCGGATCGCTCTCGAGCAGGTGCTCGTCCTCGGTGCGCGGTGATGTGAACGGATGGTGCGCGGCCGCGATCTCGCCGTCGTCGATCTCGAACAGCGGCGGATCGGTGAGCCACATGAACTGCCACTCGCCTTCGCGGATCAGGCCGAGCTTGTCGCCGATGAACAGCCGCACGCCACCCATGCACGCGTTCGCGACCTTCGCCTTCTCGACGACGAACAGCAGTGTGTCACCGGCTTGTGCGCCCGTGATGCGATTGATCTCGGCGCGTGCTTCGTCGGTCGTGCCCTTGCCGCCGCCGGTCCACACGCCACCGTCCTGCACGCGCACCCACGCGACGCCCTTCACGCCGTACGACTTCGCGAAGTCCGGCAGCGAGTCGAGCAGCGAGCGCGGCATCTTGTCGGCGGGGCCGGGCACGCGCAGGCACTTGATGATGCCGCCATTGATCTCTTTGACACCTTCGAAGATCTTGAACCCGCTGGTCTTGCCGGGCTCGGTGATGTCGTAGAGGCGGAGGTCGCAGCGCAAGTCGGGCTTGTCGACGCCGTACTTGTCCATCGCCTCGGCGTACGTCATCCGGCGCAGCGGCAGCGTGAGCTCGATGCCGAGCACGTCCTTCCACAGCCGCGCGATCAGCCCCTCCATCGTGTCTTGCAGGATCTGTTCGTTGATGAACGACATCTCGATGTCGATCTGCGTGAACTCGGGCTGGCGCTCGTTGCGCAGATCCTCGTCGCGGAAGCAGCGCACGATCTGGAAGTAGCGCTCGTAGCCCGCGACCATGAGGAGCTGCTTGAAGATCTGCGGCGACTCGGCGAGCGCGTAGAAGTTGCCGGGGTTGAGCCGCGACGGCACCAGGAAGTTACGCGCGCCACCGGGCGTGTACTTCACCATGAACGGCGTCTCGATCTCGAGGAAGCGATGCTTCGCGAGGTAGTCGCGCGTCGTGCTCGTGATCTGCGAACGCATCGCGAGGTTCTTCTGCATCTGCGGGCGGCGCAGATCGAGGTAGCGATACTTCAGGCGCAGCGAATCATTGGTGTCGACGTCGTCTTCGATCGCGAACGGCGGGGTCTCGCTCTTCGAGAACACCTCGAGCTCGGTGACCCAGACCTCGACCTCGCCGGTCTTTAGATTTGCGTTCGTCAGGCTGCGCTCTTTGCCGGCCTTGTCGAGCACGGTGCCGCGGGCGCGGACCTCCCCGACCACGCCGATGCACCACTCGGTGCGCAGGCTATCCGAGAGGGTGTGGGCGGGGGCCGAGAACGAGGCGTCGAACCGGAGCTGGACGATGCCCTCGCGGTCGCGCAGGTCGATAAACACCACACCGCCCATGTCGCGGTAGCTCTGGACCCAACCGGTCAGGACGACGGCTTTACCGACGTCGGCGGCGCGAAGCTCGCCCGCGCTGTGAGTTCGGGGATGCGCGGCCAGGAACGTACTCATCGGACGCCGACCTTAGCGTGATTTCGCGATCTGGTGAGATCCCCGCCTACATCCAATTTTCCGAGGAGTTGCGATCAACTAGCGTCGAAAACCGATCGCCGACGTCACCAGGAATTTGATCCATCGCGCATCGGCGCGATAGCATTTTCTCGTCGGCGGGAAGGGGGTCTTCGGAACGGGCATCTGCCAGCCCGAATGCCATTCGTCTGTCCTACGTTTGAGCTTCGATGTCTGCTTAAATAAGAGGAGTTACCCTGTTGAACGAAGCGCTCCCCGATCGAGGGCATGCGTCAGACATGAACGCCACACCAGCTGTCGTTGACCCCTGTAGCGTCGTCTGTTCAGACGACGAGACGGCCAGTTCAGCGGCGCTGCTGTTGATCGATGCCCTGCGGCGCAAGCGCGGCGACCTCCCAGCCGAGATCGCCGATGCCCAAGACTCTCTCGAGCGCCGCATTCGCGCGCACATGACGAAGGGTCGCGTCACCGTCACCCTCACCGATAACCGCTACACGATGATCAGCGTTCGGCGCGTTCCGAAGGAGAAGCGCTACGAAGTCCGGCTCCATCATATGTTCGCCGATGCCGATCCGGTGATCACGCGTGCCCTCGCGCGCTACATCGCCGAGAACGACAACGACGCCTCGCGCATCCTCGGCGATTTCATCGACTCGAACTCCGGCCACGTCCGCGGCCGCGCGCGCCGCCAGCCCGCGCAGGTGATCTTCACCGCCGGTGAGACCCACGATCTGCGCGCGATCTACGACGAGCTCAACGCGCAGTACTTCGGCAACAAGATCGACGCGATCATCACGTGGGGCGCAAAGAACGGTCGGCCGCGCCGCCGCAACTCGATCAAGATGGGGAGCTACGCGGTCGAAGATCGGCTCATCCGGATTCATCGCTCGCTCGATCGCGCGTTCGTGCCCCGGTTCTTCATCGCGTGGATCGTGTTCCACGAGATGCTCCATCAAGTGCACGACATCCGGGTCAAGAACGGCCGCCGGGAGTTCCACTCGAAAGAGTTCCTCGCCGACGAGGCGATGTACGAGCAGTTCGACGAAGCGAAACGTTGGGAGCGGTCCCATCTCGACGCTCTGCTGACGTACTAATTTTCTACTCGTCGGGCAGATGTAGGTGGCGCCACGCGTCGCAACCTTAGGGAGATTTCGTGATCGGATCTCCGAGCAACCCCTCTATGCTCGACCTGGGTCACACAGGGGAGGTCAGAGATGGATCGTCGACGAGCGTTACGGGTGCCGATGAGGGGAGTTGCGATCTTGGGAACGCAACTCGCCACGATCGAAAATCTGTCCGCGAGTGGTGCGCTGTTCGTCACCAGCGGTGGATCGATCGGAGACACGTTGCGAGTCGAGCTCAAGCTCGGTCTCGAGAGTGGCTGGTTGACTGCGCGCACGATGCGCGTCGAGCACGAGCCGCATCGCACGCGCATAGCCGTCGAGTTCTACGACGTCACGCCCGCACTCGCCGCCGCGATCACGACCGCGATCGAAGGCGCGATCCGCGCGGCCTCGCGTCGCCCGGTGTTGGTCGTCGACGATCAGCGCGACCGTCGCAGCCATCTCGTCGCTCGGCTCACCGCGCGCGGGATGACGCCGCTCGCGCCGCAGACGCCGCTCGAAGCGATCGATCTGCTCGCGCGTTCGAACCTCCACATCAATGTCGCGCTGCTGGCCCCGAGCTTCGGGCACAGCACGGCCGAGCTCCACGCCTTGTTCGCCGATAGCTTTCCGTGGGTGACGGCGACCGACATCTCGAACGATGTCGAAGCGACGGTCGAAGCCGCCGCCGAAGCGTGGTCGTCGAGTGATACCGCGCGTCTCGCAACCGCGATCGCGTAACGCTTATTCCTGCACGTCGCCGGGAGCATCTACGCGCTTCGCGTCGTACAAGGTGCCGTGCTCGAGATGCTCGGCGATCGCCGAGGCGTCGTCCTCGGTGAGTCCGCCGTACCAGACGCCATCCGGATAGACGACCGCGTTCGGCCCGTCGAAGCAGGGGCCCAGACACCCGCACGCGGTGACGCGCGCCGTCGCTCCGCGCGCGATCAGCTCGCGCTGGACCGCTGCCATCAATTCGCCACCGCCGTGGCGACCGCAGGCAGGTTTCCCGCTCGCGATCTGGTTCGTGCACACGAACAGATGCCGCACGCCGATCACGATCGAAACCGTACCGGATCGGTTGCCGCGCGTCTGGATCGTCAGTCAACATCCTCCGTCCGAGACCGGGGGCGGTCTCATTCGCCGTGACGACGCCACAGCACCACATCATCAAGGAGACCTCGGAGTCCTTGTCGCGTCTGTTGCAGGACGAGTTCAAGCGCAACGGCTACAAGCGCGTGCACATCGTCGAGCAAGCGCCGAAGCCGGATGCGATCGAAGGCAAGTTGCCCGCGGTGTCCGTCTATCTCTACCAGTTGTCGATCGATCCCGAGGGCTACGACTCGACGCCGCACTCCGAGCTCGTCGAAGTTCCGCAGGACGACGGCACCATCAAGGAGTTCTTTCGCCGGCGCCGGCTGTGGGTCCGGCTCGACTACTTGATGTCGGCATGGGCGCAGACGCCCGAGGACGAGCAACTGCTGCTCGGCCTGATCATCCGCACCGTGATGGAGAATGCGGAGATCACGCGCGACAAGCTCAAGGGGCAGTCGTTCGAGGACGACTTCAAGATCAACCTCCTGATGAGCGCGCGCCTCGACGAAGGCACGCTCGCCCGCTTCTGGGGCTCGCTCAATCAGCCGGTGCGTCCCGCGATCCAGGCGTGGACCGCGATTCCGATCCTCCCGGAGAAGCTCGAGGAGTTCAAGCGCGTCGAAGTGCGCCAGCTCGAGTACAAGTCGATGACCGAGCCCGCGACTCTGATCGAGGAGGGGCCCAACGGGAACCCGTTCCTCGGTGCACGACGGTTAGATCTTGGGGGACCCCCCAAGAAGTAGAGATGGCAACCGCTGATAGACGGACGAAGACCACCGTCATCGGCTTTTTAGAGGGGAACAAAGATCAATGGCTACTAGCTACCTGTCACCAGGCGTCTACGTCGAAGAAGTCGATCGCGGATCCAAGCCCATCGAAGCAGTCGGTACCAACACCGTCGGCTTCCTCGGCGAATCGTCCAAGGGCCCGCTCAACGAGTCCGTGCTCATCACGAACTGGTCGCAGTTCGTGAAGACGTTCGGAGATTTCAAGGACTGCAGCGAGCACCTCGCTCACGGGGTCTATGGATTCTTCAACAACGGCGGCTCGCGCTGCTTCGTCGTCAACGTGGGAGCGCCCGAGGGCGTTGCCGCGGCGCCGAAAGCTGCGAACACCGACAAGAAGGATGACAAGGCTCCGAACCAAGTCGTCGTCGGCGGCGGTGGTCGTGATGGCCTCTTCATCGGTCGCGACGGCGGCCCCGGTGCTCGCACCGGCCTGAAGTGCCTCGACGAAGTCGACGAGATCGCGATCATCTTGGCCCCGGGTCAAGTCTCGCCGGCCGTCCAGGACGCGCTGCTCTCGCACTGCGAGACCCGCAAGGACCGCTTCGCGATCCTCGACGCCCCGGAGACGATCCAAGGTGGCGTGGACAAGCTGCCCAAGCCGCGCGACTCCAAGTACGGCGCGTACTACTTCCCGTGGATCCAGGTCTACGATCCGGACAAGGGCAACATCTTCGTTCCGCCCTCGGGTCACATCGCCGGCGTGTACTCGCGCACCGATAGCGAGCGCGGCGTTCACAAGGCGCCCGCCAACGAGATCATCCGCGGCGCACTCGGCATGAAGTACAACGTGTCGAAGGGCGAGCAGGACCTCCTGAACCCGAAGGGCATCAACGCCATTCGGTTCATGAACGGCGCGATCCGGATCTGGGGCGCTCGCACGCTCTCGACCGATCCGAGCTGGCGTTACATCAACGTCCGCCGCCTGTTCATCATGGTCGAGTCTTCGATCGAGCGCGCCACCCAGTGGGTGGTGTTCGAGCCCAACGACCATCGCCTGTGGAAGCGCGTGCAGCGGACAATCGCCTCGTTCCTCACGCTGCTATGGCGTAACGGCGCGCTCATGGGGACGGCCCCGGAGCAGGCGTTCTACGTCAAGTGTGATGACGAGACGAACCCGCCCGAGGTCATCGACGCCGGCCAGTTGGTCGTCGAGATCGGCCTCGCACCGGTGAAGCCTGCCGAATTCGTCATCTTCCGGATCGGCCAGATGGCCTCCGGTGGTGGCGTCGAAGAATAAGGTTCGCAGGAAGAAACCTCCGAGCGACCTCGTAAGAGGTAGCTGAAAGTGGGGGCTCAGACGCACTACGGCGCTGAGCCGACCCGACGACCTTCAGGATGTAATCTGGGAAAACGTCAGGGGGATCTTCGGTGGCTACAAGGACGGGTTGGATGGGGAAGGGACATGGCGTTGTGGCCGCCGACGCTCTCCGTGCCGGGTCGGCACGAACTCGCAGAAGACAGGAACAAGAGATAAATGGCTGATCAACGCTCACATACTGCAGGCCGGTTCTCGCTCGAGATCGACGGCTACAATGCCGGCTTCCTCAAGAAGTTCAGTGGCATGGCAATGGAAGCCGACATCGTCTCGAACGACCTCGGCCCCGACAACGTGCAGAAGAAGCACGTCTCGAACATCAAGTGGACGCCCGGCAAGGCCACCATCGGCATTGGTATGGGTAAGGGCATGTACGAGTGGATGAAGGCCGCCTTCGACAAGGGGTACGTGACCAAGAACGGCACGTTCACCTCCGGCGACTTCAACTACAAGGCCCAGTCTTCGCTCACGTTCTTCAACGCCCTCATCACCGGCATCACGGTGCCGAAGCTCGACGGTGCCTCGAAGGATTCGGCGTACTTCGACATCGAGTTCGAAGCGGAGCAGGTTCGCTGGTCGAAGGGCGGCGGTGAAGATATCCGCGGCAAGATCGGTCCGAAGCAGAAGGCGTGGTTGTG
>JBDTJY010000224.1:0-18115 GCA_039935615.1 Kofleriaceae bacterium | reverse complement strand
GAGCCGCACCACCTGGAGCTCTGCGAGCGACGGCCCGGAGAGCACGTTCAGCGCCGCTGGCGCCTGCCGGAACTTCCACACCCGCTCGAGCGGGAGTCCGAGCACACGACACAGGAGCACCCGATTGACCGCGTCGTGCGCGACGATCAACCCGGTGTCGTTCGCGCCGAGACTCGCGGCCAAGCGCTCGAGTACAGGCCAAGCGCGCGCTTCGACGTCGCCGAGCGTCTCGGCCCCCGGCCCTGCGAGTGCGCTGCGACCCGGCGCGGTTCGCCACACGCCGAACATCTCGGCGTGAGACAGCTCGACCTCGCTCGCGAGCTTGCCTTCCCATTGACCATGGGAGATCTCGAGCAGCCCTGCGTCGAGCTCGAGCTCGCCGGCGTAGATCGCCTGCGCAGTGGTCCTCGCACGCGTAAGAGGTGACGCGAGCGCTCGCGTGATCGACACCCCTCGTAACCGCTCACCGAGCCGTTGCACCTGCGCAACACCGTCGATGGAGAGCGGGATATCCGTACGCCCTTGATAGCGACCTTCACGGTTCCACGGAGTCTCGCCGTGACGCACGAGCAGCACGTTCATACGCCTGAATATTGCTCGATCTGCGCCGAGACGGTGTGCTAACGAGCAGGGTGATGAGCCAGCGTAGTCGAATCATCGGCATCGGGATGTCTGTGCCGGAGAACGTGGTGACGAACCACGATCTCGCCGTGAAGATGGAGACGTCTCACGATTGGATCGTGGAGCGTACCGGCATCGAAGAGCGCCGCTGGGTCGTCCCTGGTGAGACCGGCGCGGGCCTTGCGGCCAAGGCGAGTCGCGAAGCACTCGAGCGAGCAGGCCTCCGGGCCGACCAGCTCGATCTGATCATCTACGCGACACTATCGCCCGACGTGTACTTCCCGGGCACCGGTGTGTTCCTGCAGCGCGAGCTGGGCATCGGCCACACGAATATCCCCTGCCTCGACATTCGCCAGCAGTGCACCGGTTTCATCTACGGACTGTCGATCGCGGACGCGTATATCCGCACCGGCAACTTCAAGCACGTGCTCGTCGTCGGCTCGGAGATCCACTCGACCGGCCTCGACGTCTCGACGCGCGGGCGCGACGTCACCGTGATTTTCGGCGATGGTGCCGGCGCGGTCGTGCTCGGCGTGGCGACCGATGACAAGCACATGTTGCTGTCGACCCACATCCACGCGGACGGCACTGAAGCCGAGATCCTGTGGACCGAGACCCCCGCGAGCCGCAACCATCCGCGGCTCAGCAACGAGGATCTCATCGCGGGCAAGCAGTACCCGTCGATGAAGGGCAAGAACGTGTTCAAGCACGCGGTGACGCGCATCCCGCAGGCAATCATGGAGGGCATGAAGGCCAACGGGATCAAGGCGGTCACCGACATCGACATGGTGATCCCGCACCAGGCCAACCTCCGCATCAATCAGATGGTCGCGCAGATGATGGGGCTGCCGTTCGAGAAGATGCACAACAACATTCAGAAGTACGGCAACACCACGGCCGCGACGATTCCGATCTGCATGCACGAGGCGATCGAGCTCGGCAAGATCAAGCCGGGTGACTTGGTCTGCCTCGTCGCGTTCGGCGCCGGCCTCACGTGGGGCAGCGCGTTTCTACGCTATTAGAGCCGGCCCGGTCGCCGCTGGCGTGAAGCGGCGCCTACGCCGCAGCTTGCGCGAAGATCGCTTCGATCTCGGCGGCGATCTTGTCTTCGCCGACGCCCTTGGCCAGCGCGAGCTCTTTCGTGAGCAGGCCACGTGCGGTGTCGAGCATCTTGCGCTCGCCGAACGACAGCTCCTTGGTCTTGCGCAGCACGCACAGGTCGCGCAGCACCTCGGCGATCTCGAACACCGAGCCGGTCTTGATCTTCTCCATGTACTCGCGATAGCGGCGATTCCACGTCTGCGTGTCGCGCGGGATATCGCGCGACTTGAGGATCTCGATGACCTCTTTGACTTGCTTGGACGTGATCAGATCGCGGAGCCCGACCGAACCTGCGTTCGTGGTCGGCACCATGATCTTCATCCCCGTATCGATGATGCGGAGGATGTAGACGGGCGTGGTGGAGCCACCGATATCACGGTCCTCCAACGCCATCACTTCAGCGACGCCGTGCACCGGGTAGACGGCTTTGTCGCCGACAGAGAATGCTTGTTTCAAGGTTGAAAGGCCTCCCCGATAGCGTAGCAGCGAGGTGCCCCTCTGTCAAACCAACAGACGATCCAAGCTATCGTAATTCCACGCAAAGTGTGCGGCGTCACCGATCTAACAGGTCAGGCTTTCGCGGCGTATTCGACGATCGTCGCGACCGCGTACCCGGTTCCACCTTTGGGCTGGCTCGGCCGGTTGCTCGAGGTCGATGCGGGGCCGGCGATGTCGACGTGGACCCACGGCGTGTCCTTCGCGAACGTCTTCAGGAACAGGCCCGCGGTGATCGCGCCGCCGAACCGATCGCCGGTGTTTCGCATGTCGGCGATCGGCGACTTCAACTGCTCGCGCAGCCTCGCCGTCAGCGGCAGCCGCCACATGTCTTCACCGGTGCGATCGGCGACCTGCAGCCAGCTCCGCACGAGGCCTTCGTGATCGGACATCACGCCGGCCGTGTATGGGCCGAGCGCCACCATGCACGCGCCGGTGAGCGTGGCGAAGTCGAACATCTCGTCCGGCTGGATCTTCGTGCGCGCGTACGTGATCGCATCTCCGAGCGTCAGGCGACCTTCCGCATCGGTGTTGTTGATCTCGACCGTGGTGCCGTCCATCGACTTCAAGACATCGCCGAGCTTGTACGCGCGCCCCGAGACCAGGTTCTCGCAGCACGCGGCGAGCGCGTGGACCTCGTACTCCGAACCCAGCGTCGCGATCGCGTCCATCGCGGAGATCACCGCGGCGGCGCCCGACATGTCGATCTTCATGTCCTCCATCGCGTTCGAAGGCTTGAGCGAGTAGCCGCCCGAGTCGAACGTGACGCCCTTGCCGATGAAGCACAGCTTCTTCTTGGCCTTCTTGGCCGGCTTGTACGTCATGTGGATAAACGTCGGTTTCTCGTCGGAGCCTTGGCCCACGGCGAGGAACATCCCCATGCCCAGCTCGGCGCACTTCTTCTCGTCGAAGACCACCGTGGTCAGCGTGCCCTTGTGCTTCTTCGCGATCGCCTGCGCGTCCGCGGCGAGTGCGGCGGGCGTGGCGATGGCGGGCGGCTCGTTGATCAGGTCGCGCGCGTGGTTGGTCGCCGCCGCGATCGCGGTACCGCGAGCGAGGGCCGTGGCGAACTGGCGGGTCTGTGAGGCGTTGGCCTTCGCACCCTTGAGATCGCGCAGGAACGCGAACGACTTCAGCGAGGGGGTGCGCTTCGCTTCTTCGCTCGTCAGGTAGCGCCCGAACTTGTACGTGCCGAGGTAGATGCCCTCGACCGCGAGCTGGATCGCGTGCTGCTCGCGTGCGCTGCTCAGCGCCGGCAGCACGAACGCGACCGATGCCGACTGCGTCTTGTTCGCGATCTGCGCGACCGCGGCGGCGACATCGCGGAGGTGCGCGTTCGTGAAGTCGGCGCGCGGGCCGCCACCGATCACCACGATCCGTTTCGCCGGGATCTTTTTCTGGGTGTAGAGCACGAGCGACTGGCCGGACTTGCCTTCGAACGATTCCGAAGTCGCGACCTCGGACAACGCGCCACCGAGTGCTTGGTCTGCTGATTTGAATACAGGGTCTTTGGACGGATCCCCGAATGTTGCGAATGCCACAACATCGACACCGTGCTGCCACGCGGCACCACTGGAAAGCGTGATCTCGAATCCGGCCTTGGCGTCCATAAATCCTCGAAAAAACAGGAAAAGCGCGCGGCTTTTATAAAGGACTCAATCGACGAAGTAAAGGAATCGACTGCCTACATTGACAGTCCTGAACCCGGATCCGTAGAGTCTTCAACGGACAGATTTCTGGGGGATTTGAATGCGAAATAAGGGACTGACCGCGCGCCCTGCGGCACGCAAGGGAACCGTCACTCGCACCAAGAAGACCGTTGCGGTGGCATCGAGGAAGTCGCAGCCAATCATTCAGATGGTCGAGAGAAAGAGCTCTCGAAACATGCTCGAATCGATCGAACAGAAGAAGGTGGGTGAGCTGCCCATTCCGAGCTCGACCTTCGTCTTCTAGTCCGTCAGTAGTTTCTTCAAGTTGCGCGCGTCCTGCCAACGTTCTGGCGACGCGAACACGACCGTCACTGGGAGATTCTCGTAGTGCTCGATGAGCGCTACGAGGTCTTCCAGTTTCTCGTTTCGGATGAGCCCGGTTCGAGCGCTCTCGATCCGTAGGTAGAGCGAACGCGCTTCGAGGTTGTAGAAGATCTCGGGCGGGTCGTTCGGATCGCGCACGGTCGGATCGAACGAGCAGGTGATGCCGAGCTCGGTCGCGAACTTCACGGCCGTGCGCAGGTCCCACAGACCGCCGGGGACCCAGACCCGCTCGCAGCCGAGGGTCTCGGCCGAAGCGACTTCGGTGAAGAAGTGCGTGAGCGAATCGCGGTTCGCGGCCGAGGCCGAGAAGTTGTCGGCCGAGCGAAACACCGCGCACGTAGCTTTGGTCTGCGCGACCGCGGCGATCAGGTCGGCGAGCGCCGCGCGCGAGAGCGGTGAGTCACGGAAGTCCCCGGTCGTCGCGTCACTCGGCCACGGCTTCGCGGACTCCGGAGCTTTGCGGTGCGTGATCGGAAACGGTGCGACCAACCCGAGCGTCTGCGCCGGCGCGAGCTCGGCCCACTTCGCGAACGTCGTCGGCTTCTGCGGTCCCAGAAACAGGGCGGAGAGCTCGCAGTAGGTCATGTCTTTGAAATAGCGCTCGCGCTCGATGCGCGCGGGCACGTCGACACAGCCGATCCGAGTGGGTGGTAACTCGTCCAAGAATCGCTCTAAACCGGGCGCAAGCTACGTCGTCGTCGGGTATGGTGCAAGCGGAGGCCACATGAAGTTCTTCATCGATACCGCAGACGTGAAGGAGATCAAGGAGGCCGCAGCGATGGGCCTCGTCGACGGCGTCACCACGAACCCGTCGCTGGTCGCGAAGAGCGGGCGCAAGTTTCGCGACGTGCTCCTCGAGATCTGCGACATCGTGAAGGGCCCGGTCTCCGCCGAAGTTACCGGCGTGAAGTACGACGACATCATGAAGGAAGCGCGCGTGCTCGCCGCGCTCAGGTCGAACATCGTCGTCAAGATCCCGATGCTCGCCGAGGGCATGAAGGCCGTGCGCACCTGCACCGAGGAGGGCATCAAGACCAACGTCACGCTGTGCTTCTCGGCGACCCAGGCGTTGCTCGCGGCCAAGGCCGGCGCGTCGTACATCTCGCCGTTCGTCGGCCGGCTCGACGACATCTCGACCGATGGCATGCAGTTGATCGGCGAGATCATGCAGATCTACGAGAACTACGACTACAAGACCGAGGTGCTCGTCGCGTCGGTCCGTGGCCCGATGCACGTGCAGCAAGCGGCCCTGCTCGGCGCTCACATCGCGACGTGTCCGTTCTCGGTGCTCATGCAGTTGTCGAAGCACCCGCTGACCGATCTCGGGCTCAAGAAGTTCCTCGAGGATTGGGAAAAAGTTCCGAAGTGAAAGCACTGGCGTGAGCCGCAGAGCGTTCTCCGTGGCTGTCTACGCGCGGCGCGGCGATCGGGTCCTCGTGATCGCTCACAAGCGGCTCGCGACCTGGCTCCCGATCGGCGGCGAGCTCGAGGCCGGCGAGACCCCGCTCGACGCGGCGGTGCGCGAACTCCGCGAGGAGACCGGCCTCGAAGGTGCGTTCTTGCCGGTCGTCGACGCGCTCGACGGAGTGCCTCCCGGGTTGATCGGCTACGAGGAACATCAGGCCGGCTCGAAGGGGCTGCACATGAACTTCGTGTTCGTGTGTCAGGTCGCGAGCGCGGCCGAGGTCACGCCGAACGACGAGTTCGACGGCTATCGCTGGGTCGATCGCGATGCGCTGGCCGAGCTCGACTCGCCGCTCAACGTCCGCCAATTCGGCTTCCTCGCGCTCGCCGCGCGGTGGTCCTAGCGCGAGCTAGCGATCGTGCGGATCCGCCAACACGTCAATCCGCTCGAGCTGTTCTTCGAGCAGTTTCACGGCGTGGCGCCCGTGCTCGATCCCGCGCGCGAGCTCGAGGTCGAGATCGGCTGCGCCGACGCGCAGTTCTTGTTCGAACGCGCGGCGCGCGCGCCGCAGCATCAGTACGTCGGCCTCGAGATCCGCGAGGACTACGTCGAGGCGGTCAACCGCCGCGCGGCGACGACCGGGCTGCCGGTGACCGCGGTGTTCTGCCAGGCCCAGCTCCACTTGCGCGAGGTGTTCGGCGCCGTGCAGGCCCACCGCGTGTTCATCAACTTTCCCGATCCGTGGTTCAAGCGCGCGCATCGCAACCGCCGCATGGTCGATCCGGTGCTGATCGCCGGCGTCGAGCACCTGCTCGCACCGAGCGGCGAGCTGTTCGTCCAGACCGATGTGTGGGAGCTCGCACTCGACGCGATGACCGCGTGCGAGACCGCTGGCCAGCTCGCGAATCGCGCGGGTGAGTGGACGTTCTGGCGCGCCGGCAATCCCTACGGCGTGCGCTCGTGGCGCGAGCAGAACGCCGAGGAGACCGGGCTGCCGATCTGGCGGATGCTCTACGATCGCGCCTAGGCCTGATCGAGCAGCGTGGCTTGCTTGATCTTGTCGACCCGAAACTGCCGCTCCTGATTCGTCTCGAGATCGACGACGTTGAGCAGCGTGATCTGGCGATCGAACACGAGGTTGCGGATCCGCACGAGCCGAGGCGACATCTGCCACGCCGACTTCGCGTAGACGATGCGCAGCGCGCGATTCTCGAACCACGCGGTCTCGATCGCTTCGCGCACGCTGGTCGGAATCGGCAGCGCCGGCACCCCGACCAACTGGAGCTGCCCGACCAGCGTCAGAAGCTCGCGTTGCGCCGACGTGGTCAGCGCCGCGCGCACCTTGTCGATCGCGGTCTCGATCGTCTGCGGGAACGGGATCAACCGCTGCTCCATCACGAACCGCGACATCGCGACGAGCAGCGCGGCCTCGCGCGCGGTGAAGTTGATCGGCGGGAGCTGGTAGTTCTTGTCGAGCGCATAGCCACCGCCGCGCCCGCGGTCGGCCTTGATCGGCATCCCGGCATCCTGCAGCGCCTGGAGGTCGCGATAGATGGTCCGCAGGGTGACTCCGAACCGGTCGGCGAGCTCCTGGGCGGTGATCCCGGTGCGCCGCGCGCGGAGGGCCTCGGCGAGGGCGAACAAGCGCGACTTCTTCCGCATGAAAGCTGACAAAAGGCTGTCACGCCGAGGATGCAACGTCCAGGAAGAAACGAGGTGCTACGTGACGCTCGCGTTCGTGTTCTTCTTGATCGGGATCTGCGCCAACACGGTGGCCGTGCGGTCGCCCCGTCTGCAAAAGAGGCTAGATTGACCGCCGTGGCGCGCGCGAAATATCCGCCGGCGGGGTTCAAGCTGGTGTCGCCATACCAGCCCGCGGGCGATCAGCCCAAGGCGATCGTGGAGCTCACCGAAGGGTTGAAGCGCGGCGACGAGGCCCAGGTCCTGCTCGGGATCACCGGCTCGGGCAAGACGTATTCGATCGCGAACGTGATCCAGCAGGTCCAGCGGCCGACGCTGATCATGGCGCACAACAAGATCCTCGCGGCGCAGCTCTACGGCGAGTTCAAGGACCTGTTCCCCGAGAACGCGGTCCACTACTTCGTCAGCTACTACGACTACTACCAGCCCGAAGCGTACGTCCCGACGACCGATACGTTCATCGAGAAGGACTCGATCGTGAACGAGGAGATCGATCGGATGCGCCACGCGGCGACGTTCGCGCTGTTGTCGCGGCGCGACGTGATCATCGTCGCGTCGGTGTCGTGCATCTACGGCATCGGCTCGCGCAGCACGTACGAGTCGATGACGTGCGAGGTCGCTGTCGGGACCGCCGTCGATCGCGACTCGGTGCTGCGCCGGTTGGTCGAGCTCCAGTACGAGCGCAACGACATCGATTTCCATCGCGGTACGTTCCGCGTGCGCGGCGATACCGTCGAGGTATTCCCGGCGTACGAGGCGGACACCGCGGTGCGGATCGAGTGGTTCGGCGAGCAGGTCGAGTCGATCGCGGAGATCGATCCGATGCGCGGCAAGATCAAGCGCAAGCTGGAGCGCGTCGTGGTGTTCCCGGCGTCGCACTACGCGACGCCGGCCGAGACCATGCGCAAGGCGTGCGAATCGATCCGCGTCGAGCTCAAGGACCGGCTCGGCGAGCTGTCGCGCCAGGCGAAGTTGCTCGAGCGCCAGCGGCTCGAACAGCGCACGATGTACGACCTCGAATCGATCGAGCAGATGGGGTTTTGCTCGGGCATCGAGAACTATTCGCGTCACCTGACCGGGCGCAGCGTCGGTGATCCACCGCCGACGTTGATGGACTACTTCCCGGAGGATTCGCTGCTCGTGATCGACGAGTCGCATCAGACGGTCCCGCAGATCGGCTCGATGTACACCGGCGATCGCTCGCGCAAAGAGACGCTCGTCGAGTTCGGGTTTCGGTTGCCGAGCGCGATGGACAATCGCCCGCTGCGCTTCGACGAATGGCGCGAGCGTGCGCGCCAGGCGATCTACGTCTCGGCGACCCCAGCGGAGTGGGAGCTCGCCCAAGCGAAGGGCGTGGTGGTCGAGCAGATCATCCGGCCGACCGGGCTCCTCGATCCACGGGTCGAAGTGCGCCCGGTCGCGCACCAGGTCGATGATCTCCTCGCGGAGATTCGCGAACGGACCAGCCGCGGCGAGCGCGTGCTCGTCACCACGCTGACCAAGCGGATGGCGGAGGATCTGACCGAGTACTATCGAGAGATCGGCGTGAAGGTGAAGTACCTGCACTCCGACATCGACACGCTCGAGCGCATCCAGATCATCCGCGATCTGCGCCGCGGCGAGTTCGACGTGCTGGTCGGCATCAACCTATTGCGCGAGGGGCTCGATATTCCGGAGGTGTCGCTGGTCGGCATCCTCGACGCGGACAAGGAAGGCTTCCTGCGCTCGGAGCGCAGCTTGATCCAGACGATCGGTCGCGCGGCGCGCCACGTCGACGGCAAGGTGCTGCTCTACGCCGACAAAGAGACCGCTTCGATTCGCGACGCGGTCGGGATCACGCGGCGGCGGCGGGCCGTGCAGGAGCAGTACAACAAGCTCCACGGGATCACGCCGGTGTCGGCGCAGCGCAAGATCCTCGACGTCCAGGTCGCCGAGCCGATGCCGAAGAAAGGTCGCGGCTTGCAGGTCAGCGGCGTCGAGCTCAAGAAGCTGGACAGCCTCGACGGCGTGCGCGCGGCGATCGAGAAGCTGCGCAACGAGATGAAACAGGCCGCGTCGGATCTCGAGTTCGAACGCGCCGCCGCGCTGCGCGACAAGGCTCGCGAGCTCGAGCAACTCGAGCTTCAGATGCGATGAACGTGCGCGGGTTCTACGCGGTGCTCGATCGCGACGACCCCGAGCTCGCGCGCCAGTTGGTCGGCGCGGGTGGTGCGAAGATCCTACAAGTTCGGCTCAAGCCGGGCACCGCCGACGAGCAACTGCGCCTCGCCCGGCTCGCACGCGCGATCTGCGACGAGCACGGTGCGCTGTTGATCGTCAACGATCGGATCGACGTCGCGCTCGCGGCCGGTGCCGATGGCGTCCATCTCGGTCAGACCGACATCCCGCTCGCGGCGGCGCGAGCGCTCGCTCCGAAGCTGTTGATCGGGATCAGCACGCACGATCTCGCGCAGGTCCGCGCGGCGGTCGCCGGAGGCGCGGACTATCTCGGCTACGGCCCGGTCTACGCGACCCGCACCAAGGCGAATCCCGATCCGGTGCAGGGTCTCGCCGCGTTGCGTGCGGCGGTCACCGCCGCGGGACCGACACCGATCGTCGCGATCGGTGGCATCGCACCTGGCCACGCCCGAGAGGTCTACGCCGCGGGGGCTGCGGCAATCTGCGCCATCAGCGCGGTCAACGACGCCGGGGACGCCGGGGACGCCGGGGACGTGGTCGCCGCGGCGCGCGCGTTCGCACCTACACCGGCGCCTCGACTGTAATCGGTGTCACGCAAGCGCCTCGAAACATCACGACGAGTGAGTGGAAGTTTGCGACCCTGACGAGCGAACCTCCTCTTGGTGAATAGAGTCGTAGGCTCACACGTCGCTAGGAAACACGCCCCATGAGTAAACTAGGGTTCTTCGCCTCGGTCGCAACCATCATCGCCGCTCTCGGCATCGCCTCGTTGACGGCCAGCGCCGGCGGCGACGACAAAGCCGCAGCCGCACCGTGCGCGCACAAAGACTTCAAGACCGAGCTGGTCAAGCAGGCGTGTGACAAGGGCGGGCAGCCGGCAGCGAAGGACGCGATGAAAGCGTTCAACAAAGAGAAGCAGATCAACTCGTGCAACAAGTGCCACGCGAAGCTGGCGCCGAACTACGAGCTGAAGACCGACGGGCTCGCTCAGTTCAAGAAGCTCGGCGGCAAGTAGCTCACGACGAGCACTTGGACTTGTTCCTCAAGTCCTTCCGGATCTGTACATCGAGTGCGTTCGAGGTCGAGAGCACGTTCGACTTCGGATACTTCGTCTTCACGAGCCCGAGGTAGGTGCGCGCTTCGGTGCAGTTCTTCATCTGCTGCGCGGCGAGCGCGGCGAAGTACAGGCCGTCGTCGGCGAGGTCGCTCTCGGGATACTTCTCGACGAGCGTCTGATACGCGCCGATCGCGTGCTCCCAGTCGAGCAGCTTGCCGTACGACTGGCCCTTGAAGTACTGCGCATCGTCGGCCTTCGCGTCGGTCGGATACGTCGCGACGAGCCGCTTGAAGATCTCGATCGCGTCGTTGAAGCGACCCGCGTCGAAGGCGGCGGAGCCCAGGCGCCACAGATCCGAGGGCGAGCTATTCGCGCTCGGCTTGCCGCTCTCGATCTGCGCGGTGCGTGCCTCGAGTGAATCCATCCGCGCGTCGTTCTCCCGCTTGTACTTGTCGAACCCGGTCTTGAGCTCGTTGACGCTCTGATTGATCGACGTCACGAGCCCGTTCACGGTGCGAACGTCGGAGCGCAGTTGCTCGACGTCGGCGCCGATATCGGCGTTGTTGCGCTTTAACACCTTCGTCGCTTCGTCGATCACGGTCTGCAGTTGCTTGACCTGATCGTCGAGGGCTCGCTCCTTCGTGCTGATCCGATCGTTGAGCGAGTTGACGTCTTTACGCAGGCCTTCGCCTTCGCTCTTGGTCGTGACCCAGAAGCAACCGGTGATAAATAACGCGAGGAATGGCGTGAGCGTGGTGAGTTTCATGGGGCTCCTAGTGCCACTGGAATTCGACGCGACGATCTTTGTCATCGCCAAGGCCGCTCGGTTCGGTTTCGCCTTTCGGCACGACCTGCATCCGCGCGGGGTCGGTACCGAGGCGCGCGAGATAATCCGCGACTGATTGGGCGCGGCGCTCGGACAGCGCGATGTTGTATTCCTCGGTCCCCGACGTGTCGGTGTGGCCGACGAGGAACACGTTCTTGCCCTTCGTCTTCGAGATGCACGCGTTGTTCGCATCGAGTCGATCGCGCTCGCTCGCTTCGATGCCCGCGCTATCGAAGCCGAAGTACACCGTCGACAGCGGACACACGCCGTCGGTGATCGGCGCGGACGCCTTGTGGCAGAGGCCGTCGTTGCAATCCTCGTCGTCGGCGCACTCGTTATCGGCCGCGCACTTCTTCGGGCGCTGACACGCGCCCGCCTGACACGTGCCGCCGGGACCGCACTCGGCATCGGCGCCGCACGCTTTGCACGCGCCGGCCTGGCAGACCTGACCCGGTGCGCACTGATCGTCGTGCTCGCACTGTGACTTCGCGACGCACGCATTCGCGGAACAGCGCTTGCCCTTCGGGCATTGATCATCCGTGCCGCACTCGACGCACTTGTTCGCCGAACAGACCTTGCCGTCTTTGCATTCCTTGTCGGTCTTGCAGCCAGGTCCCTTCGGCTTGTCGCCGCAGGAGGTAGTCGCGGCGAACACCAGCAGCATGGCCACACCCGCTACAAGAGCAGCGGCGAAGCGAGGACGCGGCGAGTGATCCATGGCCCGAAACCTAAATGGTCGCAGGACGTTAGTCAAATCTGCTAGGGTGCGCCGATAGCATGCGCAGCACGATTCTCGTCATCGATGACGAGCCCAACATCCTGACGACCGTGCGTCGGTCGCTGGAGTTGGAGGGCTACCAGGTCGTGGTCGCGAGCGGTGGGGCGGCTGGACTCGCGAAGCTCGCCGAGCACGACGTCGACCTCGTGCTGCTCGACGTGATGATGCCGGGTGAGACCGGGCTCGAGGTGCTGCCGAAGATCCGCGCGGCGAAGCCCGAGGTCATCGTCGTGATGATGTCGGGGAACGCCTCGATCGAGACCGCGGTGCACGCGACCAAGGCCGGCGCCCTCGACTTCATCGAGAAGCCGTTGAGCGGCGACAAGTTGCTGCTGACCATCCAAAACGCGCTGTCCTACGCGAAGTTACGCGGCGAGAACGCGCGGTTGCGCGGCCGCGCCGCGACCGACTTCGCGATGATCGGTAAGGGCGCGGCGATGAAGGCGATCTTCGAGAAGGTCGCGAAGACCGCGCCGAGCACCGGCCGCGTGTTGATCACCGGGGAGAATGGCACCGGCAAGGAGCTGGTCGCGCGCGCGGTGCACGAGAACTCCAAGCGCAAGGACGGGCCGTTCGTGAAGCTCAACTGCGCGGCGATTCCGTCCGAGCTGATCGAGAGTGAGTTGTTTGGCCACGAAAAGGGCGCGTTCACGGGAGCGACCCAGCAGCGCCGCGGCAAGTTCGAGCTCGCCGATGGCGGCACGTTGTTCCTCGACGAGATCGGCGACATGACGCCGAACGCCCAGGCGAAGGTGCTGCGCGTCCTCCAGGAGAGCGAGCTCGAGCGGGTCGGCGGCGGCGAGACGATCAAGGTCGACGTCCGCGTGGTCGCCGCGACGAACAAGGATCTGTCGGCCGAGATCGCGGCAGGCCGGTTTCGCGAAGACTTGTACTACCGGCTCGCGGTCGTGCCGATCGAGCTGCCGCCGCTGCGCGAGCGCCGCGAGGACATCCCCGTGCTGGTGTCGCACTTTCTCGCGCAGGTCTGCGCCGACAACGACCGCCGCCAGAAGAAGGTCGCGAGCGGTGCGATGGGCATGATCATGCAGCACGACTGGCCGGGCAACGTGCGCGAGCTCAAGAACGTCGTCGAGCGGCTCGCGATCCTCACCGGCGAGGCCGAGGTGATCACGGAGGCCGACGTCGGCGATGCGTTGCCGCGCGTCAAGGCGGTCAAGACCGAGCACGCGCGGGGCGTGCCGTTCAAGGATCTCGTGGCGGCGGCGGAGCGAGAGATCATCGTCGCAGCGCTCGATGCGAACGAGCACCACGTCTCGAACACGGCGAGGGAGCTCCAGCTCGAGCGCAGTCATCTCTACAAGAAGATGCGTGCTCTCGGGATCGATCACCGCGCCGACGAAGAAGCTGACTAAGGTTAGTCCGACGTCTAGGTCCGATGGTCGAATCGTAGGCGTAAGCGGTCAGCGTAAGCGTAAGCGATCCGTGCGCCGAGCGAACCCGCGACCTGGGGGAGCACGCAAGTGGGTGCGACCGAACCAGACCGCTCGCTCGCCGCTTACGCTCGCCGCTTACGCTTACGACTCGACGATCGGAATGCTCGGCCCACGCCTCGACCATCGGCGCCTTCGTGATGCACACTGACTACGGGAACGCTGGATAGATCACGCGGGCGCGCACGGCCGTGCCATCGGTATCCGGCAGCGCCTTGGAGTCATCGGTCCATGCGACCGCGAACGAATCGTCGAGCGCGACGACCGAAGGATCGGTCTGACTCCCGATCGTCGTCGTCGGGATCATGAACGGCATGCCGAGCGGTGTGCCGGTCGCATCGATCACGCGGCCGTAGACATCGAGGCGGCCATCGCACGCGCCGGCCGAGCCGTCGTCGCATTGCGTCCACACGATCAGCGTCGCGCCATCCGCGCGGGTCGCGATGCCGAAGCCGCGGCGGCCATTCGTGAAGTCCGAGCCGGTCTTGTCCGAGACCAGCATGGCGGGGCCCATCAACACGCCGGTGGTCGTCACCCGCTGCACGACGATCTGGCCGGGCATGCCGGAGGTCGCCGAGATGTAGCGGATCGCCACCGCGAAGCCGGTCCCCATCGGCGCGAGCCGGACGGACTCGACGAGCATGCCGGGCGGCATCGCACCGAGCGAGGACTCGACCGCACTGAACGTCACCGCGGTCGTCGTCGTCGCGCGCACGCGCACGCTATCGTCGGCGACCCACGCGTAGAGCAAGGCGGTGCCGTTCGCGGCGACACTCGAGCGATACGGTCCGTCGGTCGTGGTCGCGGTCGCGCTGACGACGAGCGGCGTGGCGGTCAGCGTCGTGCAGTCGGGCTTCGCGATGATCGTGTGGATCGCGCTCGCGGGCGTGTAGATCTGCCACGACACCGCGAAGTTGCCGGTCGGCAACGGAGCGACGGTGACGGTATCGGCCGGATCGGTCGAGAGGGTGCGTTGCCCGGCGGTGAGCGCACCGGTCGGATCGATGCCGCGACACGCGACGCCGACTCCGCCGCCGACGGTCTCGGTGAAGTCCCACACCGCGACCGAGGACGTGCCCGCCGAGGCGATCGCTGGATAGGCGAGGTCTTGCGTCGTCGCAGACGAGATCTGATACGCGTTCGTGCCGGCGGCGGCCGCGGTCTTCACGGGCAGACCATCGGGGCCGAACGTGCGCGCGAAGATGTCGCAGGTGTCCGTGCACGTGTTGCGAAACGCGGCCGTCCACTTGAAGTCGCTGGTCGCGGCGAGTTGATAGCCGACGGTCTCGAAGTCGGTCGTCAGGAACTCGTCCATCGCGTAGTCGGTGTTGACGACGAAGTCCGCCGGATCGAGCTGGACCGCCGCCTCGGCGACGTCGAACATCGTCGTCACCGTGCCGAGGCCGACGACCGAACCATCGCTCGCCTTGCCGCTGATCGTGAGGTCGAGCTCGCCGGTGCGCGAGGCGTCCGAGATGCTGAACGTCGCCGGCAGCACGTGGCTACCGAGGTCGAGCGTATCGGTGCGCGTCGCGCCGTTGTTGACCTGCGTGATCTCGAGCGCCACGACATCGTGCACGGTCGGTCGCGCCGTCACCGTCACGACGACGTACGAGTCGCCGCCGCACGCACCGAGGACGATCAGCGCGAGCGCGGCTCTCACCAGCGGATCCTGCCGATGTTGCCGAGGTCGGTCGCCGGCGTGGTGGTCTTGGTCGCCTCGTAGATCCCGAAACCACCGGCGGCGCCGGCGACGGCGATGCCGGTCCAGAACCACCACTTCTTGTAGATCGGAGTGGCTCGTGACGCCGCTGCTGGAGGAGGCGGCGGCGGCGGTTTGTCGACGAACTTCTGGCCCTCGCCGCGCGCCTTCTTGTCCTCGAGCTCGTCGATGAACTTCTCGACCTGCGCGCGATCATCGGCGTCGGGCTTCTCTTTCAGATACTTCTTGAACGAGAAGATCGCGCGGTCGTAATCCTCGAGGTTGCGATAGCACTGCGCGATGTTGTAAAGAAAATCGCCGAGCGGCTTGGCCTCGTACGCGGCCTCGTACTCGTCGAGCGCGGCGTCGAACTTGCCGAGGTTGAACAGCTTCTGCGCCTTCTCGAAGTGCTTCTGCGCCGCCTTGGTCGCACGGTCCTCCGCATGGGCAGGACGAACCGCCACCAAGCAAAGGCTCGCGAGCACGAGCCACCGGAGCACCGTCGACGTCATTGCTTGTGCGACTTGAAAGGATCGTGCGTATCGGTCGGATCGATCGCGGGATCGTTCTTGTGGTCGATCTTCTCGAGGGAGTCGTCGTGCTTGAGCGGCGGCTTGTCGTCGACGACCGGGGGCTTGGTGTCGTCGACGACCTCGGGCTTCTTCGCGCTCGCCGGCTTCTTCGTCACCTTGACGTGCTTCTTCGTCACCTCCGAGACGGGGCCGAGCTGCGTCATGTCGTGATCGAGGCCGACGTGGAACTCGCGCTGCGCGCCGGTCAGATCGACCGCGATCAACTTGTCGAGATAGCCCTCGCTGCGCACGACGAAGTCGCGATGCTCGGTCGAGCCGCCGTCCGCGAGATCGACGTTGAACGCGCACGGCGTGCGGCACAGCTCCGCGCTGTGACCCTCGGCGTAGACGCCGCCGCTCGGCAGCGAATCGAAGCGAAGCTCGATCTGCTTCACCGGGGCCGCCGGCAACGCGGGCGCGGGCTCGACGTGCGGCATGATCACCGGCGCGACGGTCTGCGACGCGAGCTCCGGTGGCTTGGGCTCGTCGCCGCGCTGCTCGACGTAGAACAGCGCCGCGGTGATCCCGAGCCCGACGGCGACCGCACCGCCGAGCAGCCACGGCCACATCGTGCTCTTGCTCTGTGACGCGACGCTCGAATATCCGGACGGCGCGTACGACGGCTGCGATTGCGAGATGTGCGACTGATGGGCCTGCACGGCGAACGGCTGCGATGCGGGATGCGGCGTCGGCTGCGTCGTGTTCTGCGGCGCCGGCAACGGCAACAGGTGCGGCGGCAGTTGTTGCGGCGCGAGCTGCGTCGGCAGTTGCAGATGACGGTTGAGCCCGCTCGGGGGATGCACGCCCGAGCTGGGAAAGATCTCGGCACCGCCGAGCAGTTGCAGCAAGCCGTCGCGCAGCTCGACGATGTGAGCGAACCGATCGTTCGGCTCTTTCGCGAGGCTGCGCATGATCAGCGCCTCGAGCTGCGGATCGATGTTCGAGCCGCCCTTGGTCTGGCGCGGCGGGATCGGATTCTCGGTGAGGTGCTTGCGCACGAACTCGCCGAACGACCGCCCGCGAAACAGCGGCTGGCCGCAGAACAGCTCGTACATGATCGCGCCGAGCGAATAGATATCCGAGCGCTGATCGACCGCCATGCCGCCGGCTTGCTCTGGCGACATGTACGCGGGCGTGCCGATCACCGAGCCAGCCTGGGTCTCGAAGCCGACATCCTCGTCGTCGCGATTGACGAGCTTCGCGACGCCGAAATCGAGCAGCTTCACCAGCTCGGCACCGTCGGAGGTTGGCACCACGATCACGTTGTCGGGCTTGAGATCGCGGTGGACCACACCGACCGCGTGGGCGGCGCCGAGGCCATCGCAGATCTGCACGAGCACGGCGAGCGCGCGCGGGAGATCGACGCCGGAGCGCGACCACCGCCCGAGGCTCTGGCCACGCAATAGCTCCATGATGATGAACGTGGTGCCGTCATCGAGCTCGACGAAATCGGTGACGTCGACGATGTTGCGATGACGAACGCGATTGACGGTCTTCGCCTCCTGGAAGAACCGATTCACCGCGTCGCGGCGGCGGGCGTAATCGGCGCGCAGCAACTTCAGCGCGACCTCGCGTCCGAGCTTGGTGTGCTCCGCGCGATAGACGTAGCCCATGCCGCCCTTGCCGAGCAGCTCCATCAGCTTGTACGTGCCGAACGTTTGACCGAGCCGAACCTCGGGATCGTCGATGGCGCGCGCCGGGACCGGCGGCGGCTTCGTCGATGCGCGAGACGGTGGCGAGTTCCGCGCGCTTGGCGATTCGATCTTCGTGCGTTCGTCGCCGTGCGTCCCCATCGCGAGCGACGGATTCGACTCGCGCTCGGCGTCTGGGATCTCGAGCTGCAACGACTGGGTCGGCTCGCGGACGCCATCGCGCAACGGCTCCGCACGAGGCGGCCGAGCTCTGGGATCACGCGTGGACATAGAGTTCGCGCGAGGATCGGGCGGCCCCGATCCCCGTACACGAGGCCTCAATTCTACGATCCGTTTGGGCTCAGCACAACCAAACGATTCCGCGAGGTTGTGCTGACGCTCACTGACAAGGCTGGGGTTGGCCCAAGATTCGGAGAGCTTCCGTGATCGCCTGCCGGACCTGATCGGAGGTTTCGTTCTGCTGCTGGGTACGCAGCGCGCCGATCGCCTGGGTGTTGCACAGGTCGCGCAGCGCATGCACCGTCGCGGCGCGAACATCACGAC
>JBDTJY010000223.1:0-17160 GCA_039935615.1 Kofleriaceae bacterium | reverse complement strand
CGCGTCGCCGACGACATCCACCTCGATCGCTGGCTCGCCCGCGCGGAGCAACGCGGCGTCAAGGTCGTCGCCGCGAAGGCGCTCGCGCTCGATCACAAGCCGCGGCCGTTCATCCGGCTCGCGTTCGCGCAATACAGCGAGCCCGAGCTCGGCGAGGCGGTGCGCATCCTCGCGAGTGCGCTGTAGCCTTACTTCGTCGCCGAGACCTGAAACGCCGAGGGTGGCAGCGTCGCGACCAGCTTCGCGGTGGTCGGCGTGCCGGTGACCGTGAACCAACTCGGATCGATGGTCGCGCCCTTGGCTCGGGCCGCGGCGGTGAACCCCGTCACGATGCTGTCGAGCCAGGGCTTGGCCATGTCTTGCTCGCTGGCTTCGGCGATCACCGTGAACGTCCAGCCCGTCGTCGGGTCGGTCTCCATCCAGGCCGTCGCGCTCTTGATCTTGTACTTGGGAAATCCCGACGCCACGAGCCAGCCCTTCGCGGTGCGCGGCACCTTCGCGAGCAACTCGAGGATCACCGCCGGCGGATCGCCCGCGTGCGGCGCGTTGCTGCCCTCGGTGATCAGCGCGGTATCGCCGGTCCAGGTGAACACCGCGGGCTTGTCGCCGAGCGCGAGCTCGAACCCGCTGCCGTGATCCGCGACCGTGCCGCCGAACATCGGCGCGAACTTCGAGACGCAATCGCGGAGCAACGGTTGGCCAAGACCGGTGACGTAGGCCTGCCAGCTCTCGGCGCTCTGCGTGAGCACCGCGACCTTGACGGTCTTCAGCACGGCGTGGATGCACGGTGGGTCGTCCGGAATCAGCACCGTCAGCGCCGCGATATCGATCTTGTCGAGATCGACCGCCATCGCGAAGCCGACCGTGCCGAGCTGGCTCGTGATCGAATCCGGGATCACCGGCACGCGCGACGGTGCCTCGTCGACGTGCGACTTGCCACATGCCGCGAGCACGACCGCGACGAACAGCGCGACCAAGGACTGGCGCATGCCTCAGAGTAGCGCAGGTTCTAGCGGTTGACGTGGACGTACATGCGCATGCCGAGCGGCAGCGCGTCGCCGGGCGGCTTGTCGAACGCCGCCACGATCTCGAGCACGCGGGTGTCGACCTTCGCGCGCGGGTCATCGTCGCGCACGGTCTTGCGGCCGAGCTCGCGGGTGATCCGCGTGACGTGGACCGCGAACTCCTTGTCGCCGTAGGCATCGGCGGTCGCGTACGCGGTCTTGCCGAGCTGGATCGCGGCGACATCGGCTTCGTCGACCTCGGTGCGAATCTCGAGCTGCGTGAGGTCCGCGATCGTCACGACCGGGAGCGGCGTCAACGTGCCGACCAGCGTGCCGACCTCGACCAGCCGGCGCAGCACCACACCATCGTGCGGCGCTCTCAGCAGGGTCTGATCGAGCGCGACCTTCGCGGCGTCGAGCTCGGCGGTCGCGGCTTCGACCGCGGCGTTCGCTTCGGCGATCTGCTCGACCCGGGTGCCGCGGGCGAGCGAGGCGTAGCGCGCACTCGCGGCGGCGGCCGTCGCCGTCGAGACTCGCGCGGCGGCGCTGTCGCTATCGACCGCGGAGCTCGCGAGCGCACCGGACGCACCGAGCTTCTCGCTGCGCGCTTGCTCGGCGACGCGATGCTCGGCGTCGGTCGACGCGGCTAGCGCTTCGGCCTTTGCCGCGTCGAGATCCTCGCGGCGCGGCCCGCGACGAGCGAGGTCGTAGCGGGCGCGGGCCTCCGCGAGCGTGGCACCGGCGCCGGCGACCCGAGCCTTCGCCAATCGATCGTCGAGGTGCGCGACGATCTGGCCGGTCTTCACGACATCGCCTTCATCGACGTCGATCGCGACGATCCGGCCGTTGGTCTCGAAGGCGAGCGCGACCGGATCGCGGAACGGCTCGACGCGACCGGGCGCGACGATGATCGAGGGCTTCCCGATCTCGGTGTTCGCCGACGCGACGGGGCGGTGACCGATCGCGAGCCAACCGGCAGCGACCGCGACGGGCAGAGCGAGGACGAGAGCTTTCTTGAGGTTCATAGCGGGTCCTTTTACGAACAGATGCGACCGTCTTCGACGCGGATGACGCGATCGGCGAAGCGCTCGAGACGAGGGTCATGGGTGACGACGACGACGGCACGACCGTGCGAGCTGGCGAGCTCGCGCAGGAGCTCCATCACCGACAGTGCGGTCTTGGTATCGAGGGCGGCGGTCGGCTCGTCGCCGATCAGGATCGGCGGGTTGCCGCCGAGCGCGCGCGCGATCGCGACGCGTTGCTTCTGGCCACCCGAGAGATCCGCGGGCAGGTGATGCGCGCGTGGACCGAGCTCGACGAGCTCGAGCAAGCGCTTCGCCTCACCGCGCGGATCCTTCGCGCGCGGATCCTTCATCTGGATCGCGATCGCGACGTTCTCCTGCGCGGTCAGCGCCGGGAACAGGTTGAAGCCCTGGAACACGAACCCGAAGTTGCGTGCGCGCAGCGCTGGCAGGTCGCGCTCGCCGAGGCCGGCGACGCTCTTGCCCTCGAGCCAGACCTCGCCCGAGGTCGGCTTCAGGAGCAACCCGAGGATCGAGATCAGTGTGGTCTTGCCCGAGCCCGACGGGCCTTCGATCAGCATGACCTCGCCGGGGCGGATGTCGATCGATGCACCGGTGAGGGCGGCGACCGCGTGCTCGCCGGTGCCGTAGATCTTGCCGGTGTCGACCAGGCGCGCGAGCGTCGTGGTCGGGGCGGGCTGGCTCAGCGCGAGCGTGTCGGAGAATGCGAGTGCGGTGTCCATGATTAACCTTTGAAGACCGACGCGGGGTCGAGCCGGAGGACCTTGACGATCGAGAGCAGCGACGCGAGCGAGCACATCAGGATCGTGATGATCAGCGTCGCGCCGTAGAGGCCGGGGAACAGCGCGACCGAGAGGTTCGCGTGGGACATCGCCGAGCGCATGCCGACCGCGAGCACGCCGCCGACGACGAAGCCGAGACCGGCGGAGATCATCGCCTGCGCGAGGATGATCCGCACGACCATCGAGTTCTTCGCACCCATCGCCTTCAACGTTCCGTACTCGCGGATGTACTGCAGCGTGCCGCTGTAGAGGATCTGCCCGACGACGACGAACCCGACGATGATGCCGAGCACCGCCGTGGTGAAGAACCCGGCGCCGACCCCGGTGCGCGTCGACCAGTAGGTGCGCGTCCGCTTCGACATCTCGTGCGTCGTGTACGCGCTGAGGTGCGGGATGGCGTTGATCCGTTGCTTGACGAGCTCGGCCGAGACACCGGGCTGGACCTTGACCAGCACGTACGTGACGGCGTCGTCGCCGAGGCCACGCAGATAGCTGCGAGCCGAGCGCAGATCGGTGAACACGATCGGCGAGGTCGTGAACGACCGGATGCCATGGGTCAGCGCGACGACCTGCGCGTGGACGCCGCTGATCTCGGTCTGGTACCCGACGGTATCGATCTCGAGCTTCTCGTACTCGGTCTGGTCGATCACGATCGCCCCGGCTTCGGGCAACCGCGTGGCATCGCCGGCGACCACGTTCCACGGTGCGAGCAGCGGCGCGACGCCGGGCACGTGCTCGACGCCGACGATCTGGACGCCGAGGTCACCGCCACCGCCGAGCTTGAACTGCGCGAAGTTGATCAACACGCGCTCGGCCCGCTTCACGCCGGGCACCGACACGACCTTGTAGTAGGCGCGTTCGTCGAACGGCGATGCGAACTCGAACGACTCGCTGCCCGACTTACCGACCCACAGATCGGCGGAGCTCGCGTCGATCACCGCGGACGCGGTGTCCATGAACCCGAAGTACAGGCCGACCTGGACGAGCACCAGCATCACCGACACCGACACGCCCGCGATCGCGACCGCGAATCGCAAGCGGTCGTGAAGCAACAGCTTCCGCGCGAGAGTCCACATGGCGAACCGATTCAGCACGGCGCGTGCCGGGTGCGAGGCTCGTGATCCCGCGCAGTTGCGCCGGCATCCGCGGTAACGAGTCGTTACCGACGCAAAAGTCTGTTACTGGGCGGCGCTGCCTGAGGTGGCAGTGCTGCCAGCGTTGGCAGCAAGCGCGACGCAACGTCGCGGTGTTACGCGGGCACGCGTTTTGATATAGGGGCGGAGCATGATGAAGACGTCGCTGCTCCTGTCCCTCTCCCTCCTCGCCTGCGGCAAGTCCGACAAGGCCGCCGATTCGAAGGCCGCCGCGCCCGCGATCGATGTCGCCGCCGTCAACGCGCTGGTGCCCGCCGATCTCAAGGCGAAGCTCGTGTTCGACAAGACCGACATCGTCGAAGAGCGTGGCCACCACAACGTCACGTACACGATGGCCGCACCGAAGGGCTGGACGTCGAAGATGAAGGGCTTCGCGAGCCTCAAGGGCGGTGACGACCTCGGCTTCTTCACGTCGCTCGACGTCGGCAGCAACTGCGACGGGTCGTGCGAGCCGAAGGATTGGGCGAAGGTCGCCGACAAGGTCAACTTCGCGCAGTTCGACAAGGACAAGGTGATCAAGAACGAAGTGAAGCCAGGCAGCCGCCTGTTGATCGCCCAGCGCGACGACAAGACCACGTTCGTGGTCTACGCGTGGTGGACCGAAGGTGCGAAGCGCTACAACACCTGCACCGCGACGCTCGACGAGCCCGTGAAGACCGCCGGCGACGCGTTCGCGAAGGCGTGCCAGGCCGTCGGTGTTGCAGGGGACAATTAGATTGGCAGCAGCACGGTGAACGTCGAGCCGCCACCCTGCGTCGAGCGGACTTGAATATCGCCACCGTGCGCGCGCACGACCTTGTGACAGATCGCGAGCCCGAGGCCGGTGCCATCGGGACGCGTCGTGAAGAACGGCTCGAAGATCCGCGGTAGATCGCCGGCGTCGATGCCGCGACCATGGTCCTCGATCTCGATCCCGATCCGGCCATCCGCCGCACTCGCGCGGACCGTGACCTCGGCGCCGGGCTGCGATGCATCGGCGGCATTGTCGACGAGGTTCGTGAGGACCTGGCGCAAACGCTGCGCGTCACCCTGGACCGTCGGCAGCGTCACGGTGCGGGGCTCGCAGCGCAACGCGAGCCCCTTCTCGGACAGCACCGGCGTGAGGCCGCGCGTCATCGTCTCGATCAGATCGGAGACGTCGATCGTCTGCGGCACGAGCTTCACCGGCTTCGCGAAGTCGAGGATCTCGGCGACCGACTTGTCGAGCCGGCCGAGCTCCTCGAGCGCGATGTCGAGGTGCTCGCGATCGTCGTCGGACAGGGCGAGCTTCTGGCGCAGGATCTGGACGTTGAGCGAGATGCTGGTCAGCGGCGTGCGGATATCGTGCGCGATCGCCGCCGCGAACTGGCCGAGCGACGCGAGCCGGCGGGCGTCCTCGAGCTCGCTGACCGCGGCGTGGCGCTCGACGAGGATCGCGACCCGCGCGGCCAGGTCACGCGCCACGACGTAGGTGTCACGATCGATCGTGCCGCGACCGATCAGGAACGCGCCGACCAGCGCGCCGTCGCCGCCGAGGGCAGGGACCGTGAAGCACGCGTCGCCGGGATGCTCGTAGCGATGCGGCTCGCCGTGGCGGAGTTGCTCGGCGAGCGTCGTCGGCAGCTCGGCGAGCCGCTGCCACTTGACCTCGGCGTCGTCGGCGATCGTGGTGATCCGGCGGATCGCCTCGGCGATCGCGGCGGTGGGCTCCGCGGATAGCGGTTCGTCCTGGATCGCGAGCCGGCGCGCGCGGCGCTCGTCGAGGCTCGACAACACGCTCTTCTCGAGTCGCGGATACAGCATGCGCGCGAACCCCGACAGCGCGAGCGGCACGAACGACGCGCCGACCAGCAGCGCTTCCTGCAGGTTCCCGGGCTCGATGTAGCGCAGCACGCCGACGATCGAGAACGCACCGCCGAGCGCGATCACGAACCCGATCGTCGCGATCGTGACGACCTCCGCCGCCGCCGAGCGCAACGAGAACAGATCGCTGCGCAGCACCGCGGTGCCGATCACGACGAAGCTCGCGAGCGTCGCGAACGTGGTCTCGGCCCAGATCGCAGCCTCGAAGATGTGGAGCCTCGGTCCGAGGAGGTATGCGCCGACCCCGAACAGCCAGCGAAACGCGAGGGCCGCGATGATGAGCTTGCCGGGGCGCTCGTCGATCCGCCGCCACGCCCGCGCGCCGAGCAGCAGCGTGACCGCCGTCGCCGGCAGGAAGAACACGTACTCGGCGTCGAGGTAGCCGAGCATGTCCCCGGGGCGCGAGAACACGACGACGAGCGCCGCGAACACCGCCCACGCCAACAGCGGCACCCGCCACTTCCACGCCATCGCGGGACGGCGCGGGAAGCTGGCCATGAACTCGATCGAGATGATCGCGAGCACGATCGTGCCGAGCGCACACGGCAGCAGTACGGCGCTATCGACGAGCGACTCGCCCGACAGCGAGACCGCACCGCGCCACAGCGTCATGCTCGCATCGGTCGCGGCGAGCAGGCCGAACATCACGTTGTCGCGGCGCTGCGGAGCCGCGCGGATCACGAGCCCTGCGTACGCGGCGCCGATCGCCGCGATCCCGAGCGCGATGAAGCCGCCGATCACGCCTCGTCCTTCCCCGGCGCACGCAGGCCGTACTCTTCGATCTTGCGATCGAGCGTGGGCCGGCTGATATCGAGGACCGCGCACGCCCGCCGCTTGTTCCAGTCGGTGCTCGCGAGCACGCGCACGATGTGGCGGCGCTCGAGCTCGCGCAAGGTCGACAGCTCGTCCGCGGGTGCGTCGGCCGGCGGTGTCGCGGTCCGGCCCAGCGGCAGTAGCGTCTCGTCGAGGACATCGGTCTTCGCGAGCACGACCGCACGGGTCAGCGTGTTCTCGAGCTCGCGAACATTTCCCGGCCAGGCGTACGAGGTCAGGCGAGCGAGCGCGGTCGGGGTGACATAGCGGATCGGCTTCGCGAGGTCGGTCGCGATCTTCGCGAGCAGCCCCTCGACCAGCACGCCGATATCGCCGGCGCGCTCGCGCAGCGGCGGCAGATGGATCTCGACGACGTGCAGCCGGTAATACAGATCCTCGCGGAACGTCCCTTTCGCGACCATCTCGCCGAGGTCGCGGTGGCTCGCCGCGATCACGCGCGCCTCGAGGTGGAGCGACTTCGAATCGCCGACCCGCTCGAACGTACGTTCCTGCAGCACGCGCAAGAGCTTGGCTTGGAGCTCAAGCGGGATCTCCGCGATCTCGTCGAGGAACAGCGTGCCCCTGCCGGCGAGCTCGAACCGACCGGGCCGGTCCCCCACCGCACCGGTGAACGCGCCTTTGACGTGACCGAACAACTCGCTCTCGAGCACACCGGGCGCGAGCGCGGTGCAACTCACGGCGACGAACGGCTGCGTGCCCTCGGGAAACGACGCGTTGTGGATCGCGCGCGCGACGAGCTCCTTGCCGGTTCCCGATTCACCGGAGATCAACACCGGCGCGCGGGTGGTCGAGACCGCGCCGATCTGCTTCCAGATGTCGCGGATCGCGGGGCTCTTGCCGAGGATGTCACCGGCGGTTGCATGGTTGCCGCCGAGCTCGACCAGCGACGCGCGCGATTCGCGGCTCGCGAGCGCGGCCTGGACGACCGCGCGCAAGCGATCGATATCGATCGGCTTGACCAGGTACTCGTACGCGCCGAGCTGGATCGCGCGCACCGTCGATTGCATGTCATCGCGCGCGGTGACGACGACGACGGTCGGCTTGTTCGGGCGATCCGCGATCGCGGTGATCACGTCGAAGCCCGAGCCGCCCGGCAGACCGAGATCGAGCAGCAGCAGATCCGGACCGGTCGCCGCCGCGATCGCACCGGGTGCGTCTTGCGCGGTCGTGACCTCGTAGCCTTCGCCGATCAGGAACTTCTCGAGCGTTCGACGGATCGAACGATCGTCGTCCACGATCAGGATGCGGCCGGAGGTCACGTGCGCGAGGATTCCATGGTCCGTGCCAGCGCAACCGAGCGAGATCGCAAGAACCGCACGCGCGCACAGTAACAAGACGTTACCGCCAATGCGATCGACTAGTTACACCTCAGAACGGAACCGACGCGCCGAGGATGCCCTCGAAGCCGGCCTCGGTGCTCGGGGCGTGCGACAGCACGTAGGCGCGCACCGCCGCTTCGACGAGCAGCAAGGGCTGGCGGTAGAGCTCGATGCCGACCTCTCCCGCGGCGAGCACGCCGTTCTGACCCGAGAGGTAGCCGTAGCCGAGCCGCATACCGAGGTACGGGTTGAGGAACCTGCGCTTGCCGTAGCCGAAGTAGTCGGAGTACAGGGCGGTGCCGAGGCTCGCGAGCACCGCGCGGCTATCGCCGTTGGACTCGGGGAACAGCTCGAGATCGAACGTGAGGTACCGGCCGAGCCGCAGCGAGCCACCACCGCCGTAGCGCGTCCGCGTGCGCGTGCCGGGGTCGAGCAACGTCAGCGTCGCGAACCGCACGCCGGGATAGACCCGGGCGTGGGCGAGCTCGACCGGGCCGCCTTGATGGTCGAGCGTCAGGTTGATCGTCGCGTACTGAACGCGATCCGCGAGGAAGCGCTGCTCGCCCTCGATCCGCTCGATCTCGCCGCGCACGCGCGTCATCTCCTTCTCGACGTTGAGGATGTCGGCGAGCGGCAGGTCGCGCTTCGCGAGCACCTCGAGCCGGTCCATCGTGACGTGAAGGTTCTTGAGCGCGAGGTCGTGATCGAACATCTCCTTCGAGACGTCGGTCGCGAGCGTGCGCTTCGATTCGGTCGTGCCCAGCGTGTCGATCCAGGTCGCGAGCTCGGTGGTCTTCGCCGGCGGCATCCGGATCACGAGCGCGGCGCTCGACGCTCCGATCAGGTTCGTCGACACGACCCGGCCACCGCCCGCGACGACGCGCTCGGTGATCGTCGCGACCGCCTTCGTGACGTCGTCGATCTGCATGTCCATCCACATCTCGACGACGAGCTGCTCGCGCGGCGTCGCTTCGTTAGGCCTGATCGGCGTCGCGCTCGGCGAAGCGGTCGGTGGCCCGGAGCTACCGCCGTCATCGCCCGAGAACAGGGACAACACGCCGGAGGCAACCTTCGACCGGGCCTCCTCGTGCACGGAGGTGGCCTCGATCGACTCGCTCTCGCCGGCCGCCTGACCCGCCGTCGCCGGGGGTGGCGCGGTGATCACGGACTGTGGAACGCTCGCGTACTTCGGCGAGCCACCCATGGCGCACGCGGAGATCAGGACAAGGACAAGCCATCGCATGGCATGACGTAACGCACGAGCGGCCGATTCGCTCCAACAAATGTCAGCGCAGCGGTGTCCGGTCCGAACCTTCGCCGGTCGTGCTACGACGCTCGCGTGAAGTGGCACGTCCTCGCGATGGTGGTCGCGTGCAACGCGCCCGAGCATCGCGAGCAGGTCAGCCCGCCCGTGGTGGTCGTTCACCCGGCGGACGCGGCGGCGGCGCGCGATGCACCCACCGCGAAACCAACGCCGAGCGTCGACGCGGGCCTCGCGATCGTCGACACGCCGATGGCGTGGAGCGCCGAGCGCGAGCGGCTCACGCTCGACTATCGCCGCACGCACAGCGATCCGAACGCGGTCGATCTAACGATCGCACCGACGGTGATCGTCCTGCACTACACCTCCGGTAACTCGGCGAAAGCGACCCGCGCGTACTTCGACAACCCGAAGATCGAAGCCGAGCGCGCGACGCTGCGTCACGGCGGGCTCGTCAACGTGTCGGCGCACTACCTCGTCGATCGCGACGGCACGGTCTATCGCCTGCAGCCCGAGACGCGGTTCGCGCGCCACTGCATCGGGCTCAACCACATCGCAATCGGCATCGAGAACGTCGGCGATGAAGCCGAGCATCCGCTCACCGACGCGCAGATCGCCGCCGACGCCGCACTCGTCCGCGACCTCGCGGCGCGGTTTCCGATCACGCGCCTGCTCGGTCACTACGAGGTGATGAAGCTGCGCACCAGCCCGCTCTACGTCGAGCTCGACCGCACGTACAAGAACGACAAGCCCGACCCCGGCGCGCGGTTCATGGCGGCCGTCCGCGAGCGAGTCGCCGATCTTCACCTCGCAGGGCTCGTGCTCGTCGGGCAATGATACCCTGGTCGCTTGGTAGATCCGGCGGAGGGGCCTGTCTCGCTCGGGGAGTTCGAGCTCCTGCGCGTGCTCGGCGAGGGTGGCACGGCGATCGTCTATGCGGCACGCCGCGGTGACGAGGAGCTCGCGCTCAAGATCCTGCGCGACGACATCCAGCTCACCGACGCCGAGCGCAAGCGGTTCCTCGCCGAGGCCGATCGGCTCGCGCGACTGTCGCATCCCGGCGTGATCCGCGTGCTCGGCGCGGGCGTGCTCACCGACGGGCGGCCGTACCTCGCGTTGCCGCTGCTCCACGGCGAGACGCTCGCCGCTCGGCTCGCGCGCGGACCGCTGCCCGAGGCCGCGGCGCTCGACCAGTTCTACGCGGCCGCCGATGCGATCACCGCGCTCCATCGCGCGGGCCTGTTGCATCGCGATCTCAAACCCGAGAACTTCTTTCTCGACGCCGACACCGATCGCCTCGTGCTGCTCGACTTCGGCATCGCGCGCGATCCGGACGCCTCGGCGTCGACGTCGACGCAACAGGGTCAGGTCCGCGGCACGCCGGCGTACATGGCACCCGAGCGGTTCTTCGGCGTCGCGGCGACCGAAGCGAGCGAGGTCTACGAGCTCGCCGCGACGCTCCACGTGATGCTCGCGGGCGCGCTGCCGTGGCAGAACGGCACCGACCTCGATGCGCGCCTCAATCCGGTCGTGGCCTCGACGATCGCGCCCGGCATCGCGGCCGTGCTGCGCGGTGCGCTCGCCGTGCGCGTCGAGGTTCGGCCGTCGACGGTCGAGGCGCTGGTCACCGCGCTGCGCGGCAGCGGGCACCACGATCTGATCTCGCAACCGACCGCGACCTTGCCGAACGCGGCCGCGGTGCAACTCGCGCGCGCCGCGAGCACGGTGGAGCCGTCGCCGACGGAGCAGCGCCGATCGCGCCGGCGCACGGTGGGCATCGTCGCCGCGATCGCGATCGTCGCGGCCGGTGCGATCGCGTTCGCGCTGCTGCGTCGTCCCGCCGAGCGCTACGTCGCCGACCTGGTCGCGCCGCGCCGGATCGTCGTGGTGCTGACGCCGCGCAACGTCGCGGGCACCGCCGATGACGCCTGGCTCGCGACGGCGATCGCCGAACGCACCCGGATCGGGCTCGAGGTCGGCGGCAGCCTCGAGATTCCCGGCGAAGACACGCTGCGCCAGCTCTCGATCGATCTCGCATCGCCGGCCGGCGTCGCGAGCGCGGAGCAGTTGCACACGATCCGCGCGCGTTCGGGTGCGTCGATCGTGATGACGAGCTCCTATCACGCCGAGAAGGACCACACGCTGCGCGTCTCGTTCATCGCGCAAGAGGCGGTGTCGGGCGCGGTGATCGCGTCGTCGAGCTCGACCGGGACCGTCGAACAGATCGGCCAGGTCGTCAGCCGCGCGGTCGGCGAGTTGCGCACGACGCTCGGTGATGGACCGTCGGCGGCCGAGCACGAGCGTGCGCTCGTCGATTCGTTGCCGACCGGCGGCGAGGCATCGCGGCACTACGCCGAAGGGCTCGCGTGCTTGCGCCGGTTCGAGACCGTGTGCGCGAAGGAGCATCTCGAGCGTGCGGTGGTCCTCGCGCCGGCGAGCGCGCTCGCGCACGATGCGCTCGCCGAGACCTGGCACGCCTCGGGTAACGACGCGTCGGCGAAGGCCGAGGCCGCGCGCGCGGCGGAGCTCGGTCACGATCTGCCCGAGGAGCAGCGGTTGTTGCTCGATGCCCACGCGGCGGCCTACGCGTTCGCGTGGCCACGTGCGGTCGAGATCTATTCGAAGCTCGAGAGTCGGTGGCCCGATGATCTGCGCTACGCGCTCGGCCTCGCGGACGCGCAGTCGAATGCCGGCAAACCGACGGACGCGTTCGCGACTCTCGACCGGCACCGCGCACACTCGACCGACCCGCGGCTCGATGTCTACGACGCCCAGGCCGCCGATCGCGCCGACGACTTCACGCGCGAATTGCGCGCCGCAGAGCGCGCGATCGTCGGGGCCGATGCGCTCGGCGAGCAAGAGCTCGGCGCGTACGCGCGACTCAACAAGGGTTGGGCGTTGGTCACGCTCGGCCGGCTCGACGAGGCCAAGCCGCCGCTCGACGAGGCGCTGCGCATGTTCGGCGGGCAGGGCGATCGCAACGGATCGGCGCGGGCGATCGTCGACTACGGGACGTTGCTCGAGGCCAAGGCCGACTACGACGGCGCGCGCAAGATGTACGAGGACGCGCTGCGGCTGTCGCGCGTGCTCGGCAACCAGACCGCGATCGCGACCGAGTTGCTCGATCTGGGCCAGGTCCTCGCCGAGTCCGGTGACGCGACGAGCGCGCGCGCCCGCTACGAGGAGGCGCTCGGCCTCGCGCGCCAGCTCGCGGACGTCAACTTGATCGAGGAGACGCAGGTCAACCTCGGCTCGGTCGCGTCGAAGGCGGGCGACGTGGTGGCGGCGCGCGCGTCGTACGCCGAGGCGCTCACGCTCGCTCGCGAGCACGATCATCATCGCGTGATCGCCGCCGTCCTCGTCAACACCAGCAACCTCGAGGAGCACGCCGGCAACGAGACGCTGGCGGTGTCGAACGCGCAACAGGCGGTCGCCGAGGCCCGCAAGATCTCCGAGCCCGCGATGTTGAACCAGGCGCTCACCGCGCTCGCCGAGCACCAGGCACAAGCCGGTCACTTCGACGATGCGTTCAAGATGTTCGAGGAGATCGAGCGACTCCAGGACCAAGCCCACGACAAAGCGGGGCTCGCCGGAACGCGCGCGACGCGGGTCTCGGTGCTCGCCGATGCCGGCCGAGACAAAGAGGCAGATGCGCTCGCGATCGCGACGTTGGCGACGGTCGATGCGAAGTCCGATCCGGACGACTTCGGGTGGCTCAAGCTCGAGCTCGCGCGCCAGGAGCTCGATCGCAAACACTACGAGCCGGCGCAGGTCCTCCTCGAGGTCGCGGCTGGGGTCGTGATCAACGCCGGAGATGCCGAGCTCGCCGCGGAAGTGCAGATCACCGGCGCGGAGATCTTGGCCGGTCAAGGGCAGCTCGCACGCGCGCAGGCGCAGCTCGCGGTCGTGCGCAAGGGCGCGCTCGGAGAGGGGACCGATGGCATCGTGCGCGAGGTCGATATCGTCGCGGCGGCGCTGGCGTGGACCTACGGCCACGATCGCGAGGCGCGCGCGCGGCTGCTCGAGCTCGCCCGCGTCTCTCGCGCGCACGGTGCCGGCACCGAGGCGCGGATGGCCGAACGCGCTGCGAACTAGCGCAGCTTCTTCGTGACGCGCTTCAGCACCACGTGGTGCGCGGCGCTGTTCTGGCGCGGCGCGATCTTCTGCGAATCGGGGACGTAGTTGTCCTTCGTGAGCGTGATCGTCGTCGACGCGTACGCGGTGACTCGGATCGAGGTCGGCGTGATCCCCACGACCTTGCCCGCGATCGTGATCGTCGCGCCCGACGGCGACGACGTCACCTTGACCTGGAACACCGGCGCCGCGATCCGGATCGCGACCTTCGCCGCATCGGCGGTGGCGGTGAACGCTCTCACCGCGCTGCCGAACTTCGCCTTCTTGACGTAGATCTTGGTCTCGGCGCCGCACGGCACCTGGATCGTCGCCGGTGACGTGCCGAGCACCGTGGTCTTGTCGAGCGAGATGTCGGCACCGCTCGGATTCGTCGTGACCTCGACGTTGCACACCTTCGGTGCGGCGACCCCGGCGTCGACCGTGGTCACCTCCTGCGCGCTGCCCTGGTCGGGGACGACGATCGCGGCGTCGACCGCGGTGACGGCGATGGCGACGGCCGAGCCCGAGCCGCCTCGTGCGTGATCGGCGTGTGGCTTCTTGCCGCCGGTGAACGAGATCACGATCATCGTCGCGATCACCGCGACCGCTGCCGCGATCGCGAGCATCACCACACGGCGCTTGGTCTTGTCCTTGATCGAGTCGGTCGGATCCTGGACGTGGGGTGCGAACGCGGGAAACAGATCCGATGCCGCGGGTCTGGGCGGTGGAGCGGGCGTGAACGGCGCGAACACGGGGGGTGGCGTCGTCGCCTTGGCGGCGAGCGGCAGGGTGTTCAACGCGAACGACGGCGGCGGCGGAAGCGGAAGCGGCGGCGGGATATCCATCGCCGGCATCGAGACGATGTTGACCGGCTCCTCGTCCTCGCTCAGATCGGGCAGATCGGGCAGATCGGGCAGCTCGGGCAGCTCGGGCAGCTCGGGCGGATCGATCGGCGGGCCCATCAGCGTCGGATCGATCTCGACGAGCGCCTCGCCGATACCGGTCGGCTTCTCTTCCCACTCGACTGCTTCGATCGCCTTGGAGCTCGCGACCGCGATGTTGCGATTGCCACTCGCCGGGTTCTGCTTGGGCTCGGGCAGCTTCTCGACCTTCGCGGGTGCACTCCAACCACCCGGTGCCTGCGGATCGAGACTGATCGCCCAATCGCCGACCGCCGGGCCGGACTTCTCCTCGGCCGCTTTCACGTTCGGGTCGAGCTCGGGCTCGGACTTCGGCACGATCGTCGGCTGCGACGCATCCGGCGTCATCACCCAATCCTCGCCCTTCATCGCGGTCATGATCTCGGAGGCGCGCAGGCCCCCCGAGCGCCCGGACGTCTCCGTCGGCGGTGGGCCGACGTACGCTGGTCCACTCTCGTCCCAGCCGGTCTCGACCGGCGATGCGCTCATCATCGAAACCCCGAGCGACGTCTTCTTCTGTTCTTCACCGACGGGCGGCGGTTCGGGAATCGACGTGCGCTCGGTGGGCTCCGACAGATCGAGATTCGAGGGCAGCTCGCTCGCGGGCTTGCGCACGATCGGCAGCGGCGTGTAGGGCGTCGGATGGCGCGGGGTGGGCGGCGTCGACGGCGTGTGGGCGCGGCGCGCGGCGCCGGTGCTGGTCGGTGGCGGTGGGGACGGCGCTTCGATCGTGATCGGGCCGAGGTTGGTCTTCTCGTGGTCCGCGGGCGCACGCACGATCGGCATGCCGAGCGTCGTCTGCTTGCTGGCCTGCTTCGTCGGAGTCACGATCGAGTCGCCACGCTTCGGGATCGGGGTCGGATCGCGGCGCGGCGGTGTCGAGGCCACGCCCTCCGACGGCGCGCGCAACGCGGGCATGCCCATCGACGTGCCTTTCGGCGGCGCGTCGGAGATCAGCTCGACGCCGGGCAGCCGATCGATGGCGGGCATCCCCATCGAGGTGCCCTTCGGTGGGGTCGCGACCTTCGGCTTGACCTCTGCGACGAGCTCGACGCCGGGCAGCCGATCGATCGCCGGCATCCCCATCGACGTCGCCTTCGACGACACCGCGATCGACGGTGCGACGACCTTCGCCGGAATCGCGACCGGCGTGGTCCCCGGCAGCGGCGGCGGTTTGGGGTCGAGCGCGAGCTTCGGCTGGAGCGCGGGCGGCACGCTCGGCGTCCGCGACCGCGGCGCGCCGACCTGCGGAATCGTCGGGATGACGAACTTGTTCGACGGGGAATCGCTCGCCGGCTTCGGCGCGGCCCCCTCGCGCCAGGCCGCCACCTCACCGAGCGCGACGGTCTCGGCGAGCGCGTTCGCGGCATCGATCCGGCCACCGATCGGGGGTGGGGTAGGGCGCGGCTGGGCCGGCACATCCGCGCCTGGACTACGCGGCGCGACCGACAGCGGCGGCGGCTTCATCGCCAACCGCGCCTTCTCGAGCTCGAGCAGCGTGGTCTTCGTCGCCGCGTCGGGCTCGACGAACTTCAGCGTCATACCTACGCGTCCGTACAGCGGCGACGGTCGCGTTGACGAGGTCGCGACCTCGACCTCGCCCTCGAGGACGATCCGGCCGTCGTTCAGGGTGACGGCGATCCGACCGCGGCGACCCTGGGGCAGCGGATCGGCGATCGGAACGAACAGACCTGCGCGATCGGCGTAGCGTCGAAACGCCGCGACAAATTCCTCGGCGGATGCACAGGCCGAGACCAGGTAGAGCGGAGCCCCAGTCGTCACCTCGGAGCATTGTAGGACAAAAGCCTCGCCGCCGAAACGAAAGCGGGCGCCTTGAAGGGCGCCCACCTGATAGTCGGTCCGGGGGGACGGTTTACATGATCATGAAGTCGTGAGCGCGGACGGTCTTGCGGCCGTTCTCGCTCGCGCGCTTCGCTGCCTGCTGGACGAGCCAGCCGACGTAGCCGTTGAGGCCGTCGAGCGCGTCGCCGGCCGTGTTGCAGCCTGCGTCCTTGATCATCTGCTTGACCTTCGAAGCGACGAGCAGCATCTCCTTCGGAGCGCCGCCGCCGCCGGACTTACCCTTTTTTGCTTTCGCCATAATCATTCTCCTCGTTGTTGGAAGCGAGTCCCTTTTACACCGCCGTTCGACGATGCGAAGTCCCGAGTGCCGAAAAAACGGCGCTACACGGCGTTTCCTGTCGATCTACGGGGACTAGCTCAGCGAGCGAACTTGACGATAGCTACGTCCGGTTTGGGCGCCTTCGACAAGACCGGGTCGTTCTCGGGGCGATGTCCCTCGATCGCAGGCTCGAGGAGCTCGAGCTTGAAGCGATACGCTCCGACGACGATCGCGTTGCCTTTGTCGTCGAGCGCGACGCCGCGCGCCTGATCGTGATCGTGATCGCCCCACGTGTTGACCCAGACCACGTTGCCCTTCGCGTCGAGCTTCACCGCGAACATGTCCTTGTTGCCCTTGCTCGCCACGGCGCCCTTGCCGAAATCGACCGAGTTCTCGAACCAGCCGATCGTGACGGTGTTGCCGGCGGCGTCGGTCGCCACGCCGAACGCCACGTCGACGCGCTCGGCACCGAACGTGTGCGCCCACTCGAGCTTGCCGTCGGTGGTGAACCGCGCGATGTACGCGTCCGCCTCGCCGAGCGAGGTGTGCTCGTCGCCCTCGCCGAACGAGATCGGGCCCTTGTTCTCGAACGATCCGACGAGCGTGATGTTCCCGGCCGGGTCGACAGCGAGGCCACCCGCGACATCGTTGAACATGTTGCCGAAGTTCTTCGCCCACACGTAGTCGCCGTTGGTGTCGTACTTCGCGAGGACGATATCGTTGTCGGATCCGCCGTGCGCCTTGAGCGGTTGCGGCCCACCCCAAT
>JBDTJY010000222.1:0-3933 GCA_039935615.1 Kofleriaceae bacterium | reverse complement strand
TCGGCGAGGTGCTGGCCGTACTCGACGCCTTTCAACACCTCGAACGTGAGGCCGAGCGCGATCGTGATCGCGAGCAAGGCGAGCGCGGTGCGCCGTTGCGACCGGTGGAGCGCGTCGATCGCGAGCGCGACGGTGAGGCTCGACGTGAGGAGCACGTACGTGTTGATCGTGCCGAGCGCGACGTTCGCGTGAGCGGCCGCCGCGTGAAACTCGGCCGGATACGCGAACCGATACGCCGCGTACAGTGCGAACAGCCCCGCGAACAGCAGCGACTCGCTCGCGAGGAAGATCCACATGCCGAGCCGAGCCGTCGCGTGCTGACGCGCCAGCGTATCGTATTGGACGCCGAGCGCGGCGCTCACGTGACCTCGTCGTGGCCCGGCTCGGCCGGCTCGTCGTAGGCGTACGGGCCGTACGCCGGGTCGAACAGCGTCTCGAAGTTGTGCTCGGGCGGCGGCGATGGCGTGCGCCACTCGAAGCCGCGCGACTGCCACGGATTCGCCGGCGCGCGCTTGCCCCAGAACAAGGACCACAACAAGTACGAGAGGGTCAGCAGCAACGCGGCACCGAGCGTGTAGGCGCCGATCGTCGAGACCACGTTGAGCACGTGGTACTGCGCCGGATACGAATAGTAGCGCCGCGGCATCCCAGCATTCCCGAGCAAGAATTGCGGCACGAACGTCAGGTTGAAGCCGGCGAACACCAGCACGGCCGAGACCACGCCGAGTCGCTCGGGGTACATCCGGCCAAACATCTTTGGAAACCAGTAGTGCACTCCGCCGAGAAATCCGGTCAGCGTGCCGCCGATCATGATGAAGTGAAAATGCGCGACCACGAAGTAGGTGTCGTGCCAGTGCACGTCGAGCGACGTCGTCGCGACCGCGATCCCGGTCATCCCGCCGAACGCGAACAGGTAGATGAACGCGAACACGTAGAGCAGCGGTGTCTTCAACGAGATCGATCCTCGGTACAGCGTGCCGACCCACGTGAACACCTTGATCGCCGAAAAGATCGCGACGACCATCGACATCAAGCCGAACAGCGCCGCGTCGAGCTGCGAGATGCCGGCGATGAACAGGTGATGTCCCCAGGTCAGAAAGCCGATGAACGCGATGCCGAGCGACGAGTACGCGAGCGCGTTGTACGAGAACTGATTCTTCTGCGCGAACGTCGGCACGATCTCCGCGACGATGCCCATCGCCGGCAGGACCATGATGTAGACCGCGGGGTGCGAGTAGAACCAGAACAGATGCTCGAACAGGACCGGGTCACCGCCGAGCACGGGATCGAACATGCCCATCTTGAGCGCGTGGTCGAGCGCGACGAGGATCACCGATAACCCGAGCACCGGCGTCGCGATCACCTGGATGATGCTGGTCGCGTACAGCGTCCACACGAAGATCGGCATCCCGTGCCAGCGCAGCTTTTCACGCCGCAACATGTGGGTCGTCGCGATGAAGTTGAACCCGGTCATGATCGACGACACTCCGAGCACGAACACGCCGATCGCGATCGGCGCGACATCGGTCGGCGAGGCCGTCGCGTAGGGCGCGTAGAACGTCCAGCCGGTGTCGGCGCCGCCGTGGACCATGCCCCACAGGGCCAGCGTCGCGCCCAACAGGTAGACGTAGAAGCTCGCGAGGTTGATCCGCGGAAACGCGAGGTCCTTCGCGCCGAGCATGATCGGCAAGAAGAAATTGCCGAACACCGCGGGGATCGCGGGGATCATGAACATGAACACCATCACCACGCCGTGGAGCGTGAACAGCCGGTTGTAGGTGATCGGCTCCATGATCCCCGGGCCCGGGATCAGCAGCTTCGTGCGCAACGCCATCGCGAACGCCCCGCCGAGCATCATCGCGAGGGTCGTCGCGACGAAGAACATGATCGCGATCCGCTTGTGGTCGGTCGTCAACAACCACGACCGAATGCCGGCGCGTGCGCGCAGATAGTCAGATGCCGCCATCACGCGCTCCTGGTTGCGGATAGACGATCGGCGCCGTCGGTGCCGGCAGCAGGGTCGCCGGCTCGATCTCGTGTAGCGAGCGGATGTACTCGAGCAGCGCGGCGGTGTCCGCCGGTGTCAGCAAGCCCTGATACGAGGGCATCACGGCCGCGAAGCCCGCGGCGATCTTCGCGTTCGGATCCATCATCGACTCGGTGAGGTACGCCTCGTCGATCAGGACGTCGCCGCCGCCCGCGAGCGCGCGCCGGTGGCCAAATGAATTGGCCCAGCTCGGTCCGATGAACGGCGTGCCGTCGATCGAGTGACAGCGCAGACAACCGTGCTCCGCCGCGACCGTACGACCGCGTTCGGCGAGGCCCTGGCCTTCGCCTTTCGCGCCGGGCAAGGCGAGCGGCCCGAGCGCGGCCTCGAGCCAGCGTGCGAAGTCGGCCGGTGCGAGCACGACGACCTGTGCGCGCATCAGCGAATGGCGCGTGCCGCAGTACTGCGTGCACATGATGTCGTAGGTGCCGACCGTGGTCGCTTCGAACCACGTCGTCGTCGCGTGGCCGGGCACGACGTCTTGCTTGATCCGGAATGCGGGGACGTAGAATCCGTGGAGCACGTCGCGCGACGTCATCACGAGCTTGACGGGCGTGCCGACGGGGACGACCAGCGCATCCGTCGACGTCGGACCGCCGGGGTAGGCGAACTTCCACATCCACTGCTTCGCGGTGACGTAGATCGGCATCGCGTTCGCCGGAGGTGTCTGGAGCTCGCGGTACTGCCCGAACCCGATCACCCACCAGCTGCAGAACATCGCGAGTAACGCGCCGGCGACGCCGAGCTCGAGCCACAGCGGCGGTACGACCCGCGGTGTCAGCACGGCCGGGGACGAGCGACGGCGGTAACGCACGATGAACACCAGCGTGACCGCCGCGACCAACGCGACTCCGATAAACGTCGTGAGGATCACGACGTAGTGCAGCGTGTCGATGCCACGAGCGACCGACGAGGCCTGCGGGGGCAGGTTCAGGAGACGGCGAAGGAGCTCGTTCACGAGGTGCGTCCTCCACGCCGTCGCTCGTGGCGCGCGAACGTCAGGATCATCAGGACGGCGATGACGAAGATCACCGCGCCACCGATCTTCATGAACCTCGCGATGAACAACCCGTAACGCTGGGTCGCAGGATCGTAGTGGAAACAGCGCAGCAGGATCTTGTCGGCGACCGAACCGGTCTTGCCGTCGCTCGCTTCGAGCAGCGCGAGCTTGAGGTCGCGCGCCGGATAGTTGATGCCGTACAGGTAGCGCGAGATCATGCCGTCCGGGGACACCACGAAGACGACGGCCGTATGCGCGAGCGTCCCGGTGTGTGGATCGCGCAGGAACCGGAATCCGAGCGCGTTCGTGAGCCCGGTGATGCTCGCGGCGTCGCCGACGAGGAACGGCCACGCCGTGCGGTCGGCGCGGCCGAGTGCGGCGAGCACGCTGATCTGCCTGCGTGCGGCCTGATCGATGCGCTCGCGGGCGTCGAAGCTGATCGTCGCGACGCGATAGCGCGGTCCGAGCTTCCAGCCCCAGCCTTCGAGCTGGCGCATCGCGGTGGCCGCGGCGTCGAGGACGAGACTGCACAGCTGCGGGCATTCGTAGTAGGCGAGCACCAGCAGCACCGGGTGCACGCCGTCGAACAGGCTGCGCAGCGGGACCTTCGCGCCCGTCGAATCCGTGAACACCAGATCGAGCGGTAGCTTCGCGCCGAGATGCTCGGTGACGTCGGCGCCTTCGGCCCACGCGGGCGAGCCGGGCGGTGCCGCAGGATCGGCATGCGCGAGCGTACACGCGACGCACACCAGGATCGCGGCTCGCATCACCGTGCACCTCCCGCGATCAGCGCCGGATTCGCGACCACCGCGTCGATCGCGCGGCCGATCGGGATGCGGGCGACGCCGGCTGCGCGATCGACCCAGAGGTAGCGCTCGAGCTCGAG
>JBDTJY010000221.1:0-9794 GCA_039935615.1 Kofleriaceae bacterium | reverse complement strand
TCACGACATCGCGTTGCGGCAGCAATCGCGATAGCGCTTCGTGCTCCCGCACGGACACTTGGCATGACCCGCGGGTGGCGTCATCCCGGGCGCCGGGCGCCACATCTGACTTGGAGCTTCGTCGACGCGCGCTTCTGCGACCGCGCGAATCTCGGCGACCCGGATCGCATGGCTGATGTCTTGCGCATCTTCCCCGAGCACGATCAGCGCATCGCCACGCCGCGACAGCTTCGACACCGCGATCGTGCGAATCTGGGTGCCGAGGTCGAGCGCGAGCGTCGAGTGCGTGCGCGCGGCCGCCTCGAGGCGCGGGACGATATGCTCGAACTCCCACTGTAGCGATGTCCGATCCGGGAACGCCGCACCGCCGATCGTCACGCCGAGCTCGTCCGCGAGCGTAGCGAGCGCACCGGAGGGCATGGTGCGGAGGATCTCGGGTCGCGCGATCACCTGCCCGATGCGAGCGACCAAGTCCGTCTCGGAACGGGCACCGAACACGAAGCTGCGGTCGTGCATCGAGAGCGCGGCGAGGATCTCGACCACCGAGTCGAAGAGGTCGAGCGACAGGAGCGACGAGGTTTCGGACTCCCAGCGTTCGAGTCGCCCGGCGACGACCTCGTGCTCGCGATGTTGGACGTCGATTCGGCTCGGTGGAGCCGGCCGTGGTCGAGCTGGAACGAGCAAGCGGGTCTCGCGTGGATCGCCGCGGCGATATGCCGCCAACCGGGCAGGCAGCGATTCGTCGATCGGCACCGGCGAGGTCGTCGGTCGAGCAGGTTGCTCGGTCGCGAGCTTCGCCGGGCTGGTATCGAGAATGCCGAGCTTGCGCAGGGTGGCAGCGACCTCCCGCTCGGAGATTTCCTCGACGACGATCACGCCCGGCGCGACGGTGCGGGGTCGTGCACTCGCGAAGGCCGTGCGCACACGTGCTTCCTCGCTCGGCGCAACCGCGATCACCGTACCTCGCACGACGGTGGCGACGATGGTCGAGCCCGCCCAATCGCGGATCGCGGTGGTGACATTCTGCGGGATCGGCGTGCGACTCGCGCTCGTCAGCGCCTCGATCATCACGTCCGCGGTGAGCCCGCGCCCGACCGCGTGCGTGACCGAGAGCTTGGTGATCCGCGCCACGATCGCGCGGTCGATCCGGACGATCTCGCAGAGCTCGAGGACGCGCACGATCTCGCGGAGGTGAGACTCCGGCGGCAGCATCACCTCGAAGCTCGGGGTCACACTCGCTGCGGCCGCGCCGGTGGGAGCGACGTACGTGATCGCCTGTGTGGCTCCGACGGTACCGGCGCAAAAACCGGGGAGGCGTCCAAGGACCCCCACCGGCGGTGGCACCGCGCCGTGCCGCCGGTAGCTCCCGGCGTGAAAGAACAGCTCGATCGCATCCGGCGCGATCGCTGCTCCGTGCGCCATGACCCTGCCGAGCTGCCCGAGCGCGCGGATCGTCGGATAGCGGCCCTCGGTCGCCGCGAGCAACTGCTCGCGATCGACCACGATCAGCCCGTCTTCGTCGACGTGCGTGAGGCCGGCTTCGATGCTCGTGACGACGAGCAACTCGAGCAGGAACATCTCGATCCCGAGCTGCTTGGCGAGCTTCTTCAGGGCGGTGCGGTTCGGCGTTCCTGTCTGGGTGAGCCGCAGGTCGAAGCGCATCAGCGCCGCGACGACGGCGACGATCGCGCGGCCACCGTCGTGCTCGGGATCGGGCGTGAACGTGCCCGCGATCGGCACCAACTGGAGGCCGACGAGCCGCTCGGCGAGGCGATCCGCTGCCGGGGCGACGAGCGCGACGAGCGACCCGCGCGGAGACATGAGAGGAGCGACCAAGAGCTTGGCCAGGAGTGCTTCGATCGCACCATCGACGTCGGCACGAGACAGGCCGAACGTCGTCTTGGCTGCAGCTTCGAGCTCGGGCGTTTGCAACATGCCGCCGCGGCCGGCCAGCACCGACGCGACGCACAGGGCCGGGATCGGCAGCTCTCCGATCGTCGCGTCCAACCACGTCGGATCGCGCTGTTGCTTCGCGAGCGTCGCCAGGCGACGTGACGCCTCGGCAGCGTCGCACCGGAACAGACTGGCGACGAGCTCGAGGCCGAGGTCTTCGATCGGCCACGCGCTCGGCAGGAGCGAGTTAGTTGAAAACGGCATCCTGATCACCGATCTCTTCGATGCGATGGAGTGCCGCGAGATCCTCCTCGACGGCCGGCAGCTCGGTCATGTCCTCGATGAAGAACCGATAGCCTTGCTCGGTCAGGAACAACTGGCGGTGCAGCGCGAGATCCTCCTCGCGGGTGTGACGCGTCACGACCGTGTAGAAGCTCGCACCGCCTGGCTTCGGCCGCAGGATCCGGCCGAGTCGTTGCGCCTCCTCCTGCCGCGAGCCCATCGTCCCCGACAGCTGGATCAGCACCGAGGCCTCGGGCAGATCGATCGCGAAGTTTCCGACCCGCGAGAGCACCAGCGTGCGGGTCGCCCCCGATCGAAATGCGGCGAAGATCTTCTCGCGTTCGCGGTGCGGCGTGCCTCCCCAGATGAGCGGAGCATCGAGCGCCCGGGCCGCCGCCCGCAACGGTTCGACATACGTTCCCATCACGAGGATCCGTTCACCGCGGTGGCGCTCGACGAGCGCGTGCATCGCGGCCAACTTGGTCGGGTTCGCAGCGGCGATCGCCGGTTGGTCTCGCGGCGCCGCTTCGGCATAGACCGCGCCGCGGACCGCCGACATCGCGACCCGCACCTCGAAGCACGTGGCTTGCGCGATGTGGCCCGAGTGTTCGAGCACGCGCCAACCGATCTCGAAGCGCTTCGGACCGATCAGCGCGAAGACATCGCTCTGGCGACCATCCTCGCGCACCAACGTGGCCGTGAGGCCGAGCCTGCGTCGTGCCTGAAGTTGCGCCGTGAGCTGAAAGATCGGCGCCGGCACGAGGTGGACCTCGTCGTAGATCACGAGTCCCCAGGGCTCCGTGGCGAGCCGATCGAAGTGGGTGAATCCGGTCGCGCCACCACCGCCGCGCTTGCTCATCATCGAGTACGTCGCGATCGTCACGGGACCGATCGCCGGCGTTCGCGCGCCCTCGTAGATCGCGACCTCATCCTCGCGCAGCGTGCTCTTCGCGCACAACTCGCGCTTCCATTGCGCCGCGGCCTCGCGGTTCGACGCCAGGATCAAGGTCCGCGTGCCCAGCGCTTCCATGATCAAGAGGCCGATCACCGTCTTGCCGGCGCCGCACGGCAACACCACGACACCATGCCCGGTGCGCACGAACGTCTCGGCCGCGGCGGTCTGATACGGATACGGCGTGAAGCTCTCGCGCCGAGCACCGACCACGAGCGGCTCGCCGTCGACCAACCCGGCGACATCTTCGACCGGATAGCCGAGCCCGAGCAACGCGCGCTTGACCGGTCCACGATCGATCACGGCCAGGGCGAAGCGATCGCCGTGACGCGTGAGCCGCGGCGAGAGCTTCGGATCGCGCTCTAGCCGCGCACGCAGCGCGGGATCCGTGACCTCGAACCACAGCGAGCTCGGAGCTTCGCCATCGACGATCCTGCACACGCCGTGGCGCGAGAACACCTCGCGGATCTCGTGCACCACGTTCGCCGGGATCTCGAACCGGCTAACCTCTGCGAGCCCAGTGAGCACGTCGTCCACGGTCACGCCGAGCGCCGCCGCATTCCACAGCGCGAGCGAGCTCAGCCGATACGTGTGAACGTGCTCGGGCGATCGTTCGAGCTCGGCGAAGCGCGCGAGCACATCACGCGCTTGCTCGTAGGCCGGGTGATCGACCTCGACGAGGACGGTCCGGTCACTCTGAACGATCGCAGGCCGCGACATGGGGGTGTGCGTATCACGCTGGTCCGACACGAGGCGAGACCGAAGATCGTGTGGGGGCGAGTAACCCATCGAAATCAAGCCCGGTTCGGCTTTCGCGATCGAGAGCGCCACCACAGGATCTACAGCGAGTTAGCCGCTGGACCTACCGCGGCGCAGGTTTTGATAAACGCGCCACCAGCGTGTCGAGCTCGCCGAGTCGGTCGGCTTCGATAGCTTCGCTCAGCTCGCGAACGTGGCGACGAACGCGAGAGAGATCGATCGTCGCGCCGTGAAGCAACAACATGCGCTCGACGTCTTGCTGGTCTCTCGGCCGCCACGGGATCATCTTGTAGATCACGAGATCCTCGGCGCGCGCGACCGGCAACGAGACTCCGGCGATCTTCGTGACCTCCGCTCGCGCGATCGCCTCGAGCTCGAACGAAAGCCACGCGCGCGACACGTCGAGGTCAACCCGCGATGCCGTGTGCCGCACGAGCAGCACCTGGTTCGCTGCCGCGAATTCTGCCGCGTCCGAAATCCGGGGCTCGATGCCGACGCTGTGGAGCTCGCCCAGCAACGTCTCGATCGAGACATCGGCCCCCGAGAACGTGACGTCGACGTCGTTGGTCGTGCGTTCGAATCCTCGCGCGATGATCGCGAGACCGCCGATCACCATGCCCTTGCTCGGGTGCCGCGCGAGGACCTGACCGATCGCTTCGATGCTGCGAACGATCCGGCTGCTCAGCTTCGTGGAGCTTGTCTTGCCGCCCATGCTCTGACCTTCGCCCAGCTGAGTCTGGCCGCCGCGTCGTCGTCGGCGCGCAACGGGTCCGTCGCCTCTTCGCTCACGAGATCGCACAGCTCCATCGCGGCCGCGAACGCCTCTTCAGGGCTGCGTGGACCTTCGTCGCGGATCACCTGCAGCGCACGTGCTTCGGCAGCCCGTTGCCCGGCCACGAAGTGCTTGTACGCGGCCCGCTCCGACATGCCTGATGCTAGCACCTCTCTGCTGCATCCTAGATCTCGACCCACGTATCCGCCGTTTCATACGGCTCGTATCGCGCGACCCGCAGGAAGTAGCGCCCGACAAAGCCTCTACCTACCTAGCGATATGGAGCGAAGGCAGATAGTCGTGTTTGCGCTCGAGCTCGCCGCCATCGAATCGCTTTGTGACGCGACCGAGCGCGCTAATCTCAAAGACAAATGACGCGCGGGCCGGTGCGGGACACAGAGGGCGGTGAGAATAAATCCAAGCGCGACGATCCGGCCCCGACCATCGCCGCCGCGATGTCACCGGAGCTCGCGCGCATCGTCATGCAGGGCACCGCTGAGGTGATCGCGAACGTGATCAACGCCAACCCGCGACTTCGCGACCCGATCTTCATGGTCGTGCAGCGTGATCGTGGCAATGCGTTCGCGCAGACCGTGGTCGCGACTGCGACGACGATGCACAAGCATCCTGCAACCGCGCCGGAAGGTACGAGTCCGGAGCCAGCAGCAAGACCGGTGGAAGCAGCAGCTGACGAGACGAAACCCGAAGATCCCGCTGCTCACGCTGTGGATGAGCGTCGCAAGACTGCCGGATGGGAGCAGGTTGCACGCGGCGGCATCAATGACGAGCGCCATGCGCCATCCGAAATCCGGCTGCCGGCGAGTGTTGTTTCGGCGATCGAACGAGCTTGGCAGGACTCACTCGCCCAGAACCCCGAGCACGAAGAGGGTGGCAACCTCGTTCAGACCTACGGTGGTGACTACAAAGTCCGTCGCGCCAAGGGCTACAAAGACGACGAGTTCGAGCCCGATCCGATGGACCTCGGCTGGAGCGAGACGATGGTCGGCTCCGTGCACACGCATCCCTACCGCGACGAGCACGCCAAAGATCCGAAGAAGATGCCGACAGAATATGGCACGGTGAGCGCGCCGGACCTGGATTCGATCGTGAATCGCGATGGCCCGCTATTCGTCGTTCGATCCGGCCCGTTCACGTACGTGATCGCGAAATCAAAGCAGTTCAACAAGCTCGTCGAGCAGCACGACAATGCCGGTACGTTGAGCGAGCTCGTCGCCGAGATGGAACAACTCAGCAACCGAATCTTTGAGGCGACCAAGGGCAACATGTCCGATCGTCTCGAGCAGGCGATCATTGCCGTATGCCAGGCCTATCACCTCGTCTACTACGAGGGTAAGGGCTCGGATCTCAAGCGCGTTGGTGGGCCAACGTGAAGCGTTGGCTCGTTTCGCTGCTCGTTGGTTGCTCGGGCACGGGGCCCGCGAACCCCGTCGCCGTTCCTGGCCAGGTCGTGGTCGTCGGAGACGCGACGTTTCGAACACGCGTCGATGGCGGAATCGACGTCACGGTAGTCCGTAGCTTCGAGAACGGCACTGGAAGCGGAGTCGCGACGTTGCGCGCGATGGATCTGCCGACCGCCGAGCGCTCGCCGCTGGTTCGTGTTGCGATCGGGCGGGCATGGATGCAGGTGGTCGACGCTCTTGATCCGAAGCGCCGATACGACGCGATCAAGCGCGCGATCGAGGAAGTCGGAACCGACTACCGCAAGGCGCGTCCAAACTTGATCGACGACACGAGCAAACACCTGAACATCGCGAAGGTGCTCATCGATCAGGGAGATGCAGAGGGTGCCGGCGCGGAGGCAATCGAGACGCTGCGCGCACGCATCGGGATCTACCTGCGAACCTTCCATGGTCAGGTCGAGTAGCAGCCTTCGCGCGCGATCAGAACGAATGATCGCTGAAGCTGAACAGGCGCAGGCGTCGCAGTGGCTCGCTGGAAACCACGCCGTCCTGGCCGCCACCGTTGCGATGCAGGTGTGCGCCGGTACTCGCATCGTCGCATTGGCCCGTCGAAGTTGATCACCAGTCGTGGTTCACGGTGCGCCGCTTCGCAGGTGGCAACGCATACATCGCTTCGGTCATAGACGTTCCGACCGGATACGTCGGCAACGTACCGCGGAGCACGCCGAGCACGAGCTTGGTTCCTTGGTATGGCGGTTTCAGGATCGTCAGTCGGGGTCAGAGCCCCCTGACTCTAGAGTGCGATTTCGCGGCGCTCAATGATGTCGGATGGATAGGTAGGTAGGCAAAGCGTCCGCGCGCGCGATTCCCCGACGGAGATTCTGCGGAACGGTTGTGCTGGCCATGTCCGCGCCGAGTCGGCCAGCAACCCGACGAACGGTCGGAATTTCTGTCACGTGTGGTATGGTCACGAACATGGTCATGAAGCCGCGAGACGTGATGCCGGCGCAGATCTCTGCGGCTGAGTTCAAGGCGACCTGCCTCGATCTCATGGACGTCGTGGAGCGGACGGGCGGGTCTGTGGTGATCACGAAACGTGGCCGCGGCGTCGCCCGACTCGCACCGGTGCGCGCACGTGTCCGTTCGGCGTTCGGGCTGATGAAGGGCCGCATCACCGTTCGCGGCAACATCATCGACTCGGTCGATGTGGCATGGGACGCGACGCGGTGATCCTGCTCGATACGCACGTGTTGGTTCGCTACCTGATGGGTGACAAGAAGCTAGGCAAGCGCGCCGTCGCATCGATCGACAAAGCCCTTCCACTAGACGAGGTGTTTGTCTCGGCCATCTCGTTCTGGGAGGTCGCCATGCTCGTCGAGCGTGGCCGCATCGAGCTCGACACGACCGTCGCCGCGTTTCGCGCACTTGCACTGCGGCACGGAGTTCAGGAGGACGCGATCGACGGCGAGGTCGCCATTGCCGCGGGCGAGCTACCCGCCCCTCACGGCGATCCGGCCGATCGACTGTTGGTCGCCACGGCGATCCTTCGAGGCCTCACGCTGGTCACCGCCGACCAAGTTCTGCTCAGCTGGAAGCTGCGTGGGTTCCGAGCGGCCGACGCAACCTCGTGAGCGCACGTCATTGAGCACCGCTCCGCAACCGCGATAACCCTCGCGCTGCTTTTCGGCGACGGCATCGGCGAGCGCAGCACTTGCTGCCGCCGGCGTCGCGAACGATTTGAGTCGAGTCCGCCCGGGACTCCCGAGCTTGCCAAACTGGGTGCGCAGCGTCGATCCCTCGACGAGCGCGGTCGAGTACTTCGTCTCGAACACTGCGCTGATGTTGCGAACAGGGACGTACTACGAGGCTGCGCGAACGGATTTCAGCAGTCAAGATCGAGTCGTGTGCGCGACACCACGCCCGAGACGAGAGGAGCCCAGATCGACGCTGTTCGACAGCTTGGATGTGAGGGTCGACTGCGCATTGCCCTCGGGATGAGTGAGGACGCGCGACAGATTTCGCTCGATGGGATCAAGCGTCGTCATCCCGAACTTTCGGAGGCTGCAGCTCGCCACATCATGGTGTGCGCGCTCTACGGCGAAGATCTCGCCAACAAATTCGCGCGTTCTCGTTCGACGGATGAGTGACGTCAAAGACCGGCTGCAACGCCTCGTCGCAGCGACGAACCGAGCCAACGTGCCGTTCATGATCGCCGGATCATTCGCGAGCACGGCGCACGGTTACCGCGGACGACGCAAGACCTGGATGTCGTCATCGATCCACCAGACCTCGACGCGTTGAACACGCTCGTCGATGCGTTACTCGCTGACGAGTTCTACGTCGACGCCGACACCGCGCGAGACGCGATGCGACATCGCTCGATGTTCAACGCGATCGACCGGTCGACGTGGAAGATCGATTTCATTCTCCGCAAGGAACGCGCTTTCAGTGTCTCCAGGTCACGCCGCTCACCGCGATCCGCGCCTCGGTGTGGGCTCTCAGCTGCTAGGGACCCTGCCTTCTCAAAACCATTCCCCCCTGGTTCCTGCCGTCGCGTGACGGATATCAGTTGCCCGATCAGCCCTTCCGCTGTCCAGTCTTCGAGGCGGAAGACTTCTCGCCAGGCGACTTTGGCTTGAGGCGTTTGCGATACGACTCACCTTCGATCAGCAGGTCGTAGGCGTTGGACGTGAACCGATCGATCGCGGCCTGAGCGCGAACCGGATCGGCAAAGGTGGCCAGCCATTCATCGGGGCCTCGGTTCGAGGTGATGATCATCGAGCCGGCGCGGCCGCGCTCGGTGAGGATCTCGTGGACGTCGCGGCTCTCGGTGGCATTCATCGCGTCGAGACCGAAGTCGTCGACGACAAGCAGATCGACAGCGAGCAGCTTGCGTAACTCGGCCTCGTACGAGTGATCCAGGCGGCGTGCTTGAGCGCCTTGAGGAGTTTGTCGGCGCGGACCGCGAGCACCGAGTACTTATGCCGGCACGCGATGTGGCCGAGGGCGTGGGCGATGAACGTCTTGCCGACGCCGACGGGTCCGACGACGGTGACGTGGCGGTGCGCCTCGACGAAGCGCATCGAGACAAGCTCGGAGAGCAGTTCCTGGTCGTACTTGACCTTCGCCGTCGGATCCCAGCGCTCGAGTTGCATCTCGGGCTCGAGCGCTGCGCGCTCGGCGCGATTTGTCGATGCAGCGCTGTCGCGGCGCTGGCGCTCGTCGGAGAACAGGAGGAACAGGACGTCCTGGTGCGCCATCTTCTGCTGGCGCGCGAGCGCACGCGGTCTGGAAGCGTGTCGAGCAGTTTTCCGAGACGTAGTCGGCGCATGGCAGTCTTGAGGTCGGGGCTGATCAGATCGGTCACGAGTCTTCTCCTTGGGTGATGGCCTGCTCCACACACGGCAGCAGGGCGTAGTCGGTTGCAGGCCGCAGGTAGCGGCCGATCGGAATCACACGAGCGGGTGGTGCCGGCGGTGCCGGCGGTGCCGCGATCTTGAGCATTCGCTTGAGACGAAACACGTCGATCATGTCGGCGGCGACCGCGACGGTGCACGTCTCCTGAACGCGCTGCGCGCCGTACCGCTTGACGAGGCCGAGCAGCATGAACAGCTGTCGCATGCGCGTCCACGGCAACGGCGACGCCGAGAACAGCTTCTGGGCGAACTCGCCGATGACGCGACCGTGGCTGCGAGCGCGATTGATCAGCGCCGCG
>JBDTJY010000220.1:0-45136 GCA_039935615.1 Kofleriaceae bacterium | reverse complement strand
TCGGATCGGGCTTTTGAAACCCGCCATCCACACACGAGTTGTAGGAGCGCCTCGCGAGCAGGTTGACGACGCCGCTCGCGATCATCAGGCCGACGCCGGCCCCCGCCGTGATCAGGCCGGCCTTGCGACGACCTGGATGATCGACGTCGATCGTGTCGTCGCCGACGGCGAGCTTGACCGCGATCGTCTCGCCGCCTTTACCGACGACGTCGAACTCTTGATGTGAGGTCTGGTGACCGGGCGACCGCGCTTCGATCACGTGGTGGCCGACATCGACTTCGACGTGAAGGTAGTCGGTCGAAGCGATCTCCTCGCCGTCGAGCTTCACCTGCGCGTCGTCGGGAGACACGTCGAGCTTCACCGACGCGACGAGATCGACGAGGTCTCTCGTGCGAGTGCCGGCCGCGGCCTCGTACTCGGGGAGGTTGGTCTCGTGCGCGCGAGCTTGTGCCTTGCGGAACCAGAACAACGCCATTCGGATCTTCTTGAGGTTCTGGTTGCACAACCCGAGGTTCAGCATCGTGCCGGCCGCATCGGGATCGAGCTTGATCGCCTCGTTGAACTTCGCGCAGGCGCCCAGATCGTCATGCGCTTCGATCCGCTTGCGCCCCTGTTCGAACAGCGTCTTGGATTTCTCTAGAGCCGTGTCGGCACTCGCGATGCCGATGCCGAGCAGCGTCGCGAGCACGAGGACGAAGACCCGCATCGCCTTCATCATCTCACGAAACGCGCCACGGAACCGGAGCTCAGAACCGCGCGAACGCGGCGAAGCCAGCCTCGGTCGGCGACACCATTGGAATGATCGCGAGGTGCTCGCGACTGTCGGCGTGCGGCGAGAAATACCAGAGCGCGGCGCCACCGATCGCGAGGACCCCGCCGGCGATGCCGACCACCGTGCCGACGTTGCCGAGCGTGCGGGCGTCGGTGACCAGGTTGACTTGATCCGGCGGACACACCGGCGTGCCGGTGCCGGTGCAGCTCTTGACCGCGTCCTTCCAGTCGCTGTGCGATTTGAAGCCGAGCACGACCGACGTGACGACCGCCGCCGCACCGATCGCGACGCCGACCTTGCCGATCGTGCGACACGAGCTGCACGTCGTCACCGGGTAGCCGAGCTTCGGCACGGCGAGCGCCTTGTGCTGACTCTCGGGGACCTGCACGGTCGAGCTGTACGGCACGCGACCCGGCGCCGAGACCACGACCTCGGTCGGGCCCGGATCCACGACGATATCGTTCGCCGCGCTGAAGTCGACGACCCGACCCGCGACGACCAGCTTCGCATCGGCCGGGTAGGTCTCGGCGAACGTGATCGCGAGATGCGATTGCCGCGGGATCAACTTCGCGAGGTGGTCTTCGGCCGCCGAGAGCTGCGGCGCGAGGTTCTGCTCGCGTGCGCGATCTCGCGCATCGCTGAAGTAGCGGATCGCGGTCGCGACCTTGCCCTCTTCCTCGGCGCACCGCGCGACGTTCAGGATCGTGCCGATCGCGTTCGGGTTGAGCTCGAGCGACTCGTCGAACATCGCGCACGCTTCCTGCGTCTTGCCGGCGTCGCGCAGCTTCGAGGCGGCGGCGAACTTCTCGTCGGCCGTTGTCTTCGGATCGTCGGCAAACGCGACGGATGCGAACAACAAAGCTCCGATCACCACCTGCAAGCGCATGGACGGATCGTAGAGCGTGCGCGGCCCGGAAGCTACTTCGCGCCGCAGCCGTGCATCGCGTTAAACGGGTCGCACGCCGGAGTGGGTGGTTTGACGGTCGCATCCTTGACGACGTCTTTCACTTCGGGCTCCGGCTCGTCTCGCTTGATCACCGGTGGCTTCTTCTTCACTCCGATGACGACCGGATGCTTGACGTCGGGTTTCGCCGTGGCTTGCACCGGCTCGGTCACGGCCGGAAGCGGCGCGGCCGAGCCCGCTTTCACGACCACCGGTGCCGGCACCGGTGCCGGCACCGGTGCCACCGCTGGCTTCGGCGGGGCGACCATCGGCGCGGGCGGCGGTACCGGGAGCGCGGCCCGGGCATTCGCGTTCTCGCGGTTGCCGAGCGCGACCGCCGCCGCGATGCCCGCACCGAACAGCAGGCCGACGCCGATCACGATCAACAGTCCGCGCCGCTGCGGGCGCTGATTCATCAGCGTGTGGGAGACCGCGCCAACCGGCGCCGACGGGCGTTGGATCGGTGCGCTGCCCTCGGCGCGCGCGATCGGCGCGGACTTCGAGCTCCATTGCGGCTGCGGCTGACGGACGATGCCGGAGGTGTCGGTCGGCGTCTTGACGCTCGAGTCGCCGTCCCAGTTGTGCGCGCTGCGCCGCAGCACGCGCGTCATACGCTCGACCAGCCGCTGCGCTTGATGCTGATCTTGCACGAACGGCACGAGCGCGGCACCGAGCTCGGCCATCGTCGCGTAGCGCTGATCCGGCGACTTCGCGAGGCACTTCAGGATCACCGGTTGGAGCTCGATCGGCGTGTTCACCATCGGCGCGGGCGGATCGACCGCGACCTTCACGCACATCTCCGAAAAGCTCTCGGCCTCGAACGGGCGGCGACCCTCGAGCAATTCGTAGAGCACCGAGCCGAGCGACCAGATATCGCTCCGCCAGTCGACGAGCCGCGCCGACCGCATCTGCTCCGGCGACATATAGGCCGGTGTGCCGAGCAGCGACTGGGTCTGCGTCAACTGCATGTCCGTGCCCATCGGCGACTTCGAGATCCCGAAGTCGAGCACCTTGATCAGCGCGCTCCCGTCGGGCCGCCACGTCACGAACAGGTTCGTCGGCTTGACGTCGCGGTGGACGATGCCGAGCGAGTGCGCTTCGGCGAGCGCCTCGGCGGTCTGCATGATCAGCTCGGTCGCCCACGGCACCGGCAGCACGCCACGCTGGTCGAGGAGCTGCCCGAGGTCGTGACCCTCGAGGAACTCCATCACCATATAAGGGATGTTGCCTTCGAACGTGCCGACGTCCGAGACCCGCGCGACGTACTCGCTCTTCAGCTTCGCGGCGGCCTGGGCCTCGCGCTGAAACCGCTCGACCGCCTCGGCGTCGAGCAGCACGTCCTTGCGCAACATCTTGATGGCCACGCGCTCGCCGAGTGCGAGGTGCGTGCACTCCGCAACGACGCCCATCCCACCGTGACCGATGATCTTCTCGACCCGGTATTTGTTGAGAAATACCGTTCCGATTTCCACGCCGATATCGATCGGCTTTGGAGTCTGTCCCACGCGACTAAAATCGTAGCGTGCCGACCTCGCCGGCTCAAGGAACGCTACCGGTAGGTTTTTACGTACCGGTACGGTGATCAGTGCTGAATCTGATGAATCTTCAGGTTGTTGGTCTGTCCGCCGCCGCCGACCGGCACCGCCATCGTGATCAGGACGTACTCGCCCGGCATCGCCAGATTGCGCTCGACCAGGGTCGCTTCGACTCGGTCGATCAGCTCTTCGGTCGTCGCCGACGGTCCAACGAGCACCGGAGTCACGCCCCAGAACAGCGCGAGGCGGCGATAGCTGACCTCGTTCGTGGTGAGCGCCACGATGTTCGCGTCGGGACGATATTCGCTGAGCAGCCGCGCGGCCCCGCCCGAGTCCGAGACCGTGACGATCGTCTTGAGCTTCATCGAGCTCGCCGCGATCACGGCCGCGTGGGCGATCGCGTTCGCCGGCACCGCGAGCTCGATATCGACCGGCTTGAAGTTCGCCTTGTAGTAGGCGCTCTTTTCGATCTCGTCGATGATTCGCGCCATCGTGCGCACGGCTTCGACCGGATGCGCGCCCGAGGCGGTCTCGCCCGAGAGCATCAGCGCGTCGGTGGTATCGAGCACCGCGTTCGCGACGTCGCTCGCTTCGGCGCGCGTCGGTCGTGGCTGCACGATCATCGACTCGAGCATCTGGGTCGCGGTGATCACGATCTTGCCGCGGCGGTTGGTCTCTTCGATGATCCGCTTCTGCCACAGCGGGACCTTCTCGGGACCGAGCTCCACGCCGAGATCACCACGCGCGACCATGATGCCGTCCGAGGCATCGATGATCTCCGCGAGCCGCTCGAGCGCCTGCGGTTTCTCGATCTTCGCGATCACCGGGATCGACACCTGATCGACGGTGAGGAGCCGCTTTGCCTCGATCAGATCCTCGGCGCGGCGCACGAACGACAGCGCGACATAGTCGACGCCGTAGCGCAGCGCAAATCCAATGTCGATCCGATCCTTCTCCGACAACGCCGGCGCCGAGACGTCGACGCCCGGCAAGTTGATGCCCTTGTTGTTCTTGAGCACGCCGCCGGCGACGACGACGGTCCTGACCTCGTGATCTTCGACCGAGGTCACCGCGAGCGAGAGGTAACCGTCGTCGAGGAGGATCTGATCGCCCGGCTTGACGTCGCGCACGATGCCCGCGTACGTGGTCGACACTCGCTTCACATCGCCGACCACGCTCTGATCGGTGGAGATCGTGAACTCCGCGCCCGGCTTGAGTATGACTTGACCCTCAGCGAACCGACCGACCCGGATCTTCGGCCCCTGTAGATCGAGCAACGCGGCGACCGCGCGACCGCGGCGATCAGCCTCCGCTCGGACGATTTGCAACGTTCTCGCGTGATCCTCGTGGCTCCCGTGAGAAAAATTAAGGCGAGCGACACTCATGCCCGCATCGATCAGCTCACCGATACGTTCGGGGCTCGCTGACGCAGGTCCGAGAGTGCAGACGATCTTCGCCCGAGGCATGTCGCGCGAAGTAGAACATCCATTCGGGCTTGATGAAAACGTAGTAACCCGGTTATTACCTCGCGCCGATGCGGTGGTTCCTGACCTTGGTCTGTTCATTTGCGGCGACCGGCTGTCTGATCGACCGCGACCAACCGGATCTCGAAGGTCAGGATGTTCGACTCACGATCATTCACACCTCCGATATTCACTCGCGCCTGTTCCCGTACAACTTCGTCCCCAACACGTTCGATCAAGCGTACGGGCTGCTCCCCGCGAACGGTCCGTTCGGTGGCGTCGCGCGGATCGGCACGATGGTGAAGCGGATCCGCGTCAGCGCGAATCGCTCGCTGTGGCTCGACTCCGGCGATGCCTGGGAAGGCGCGCCGGTGTTCAACGAGTTCAAGGGCGAAGCCGAGATTCGCTCGCTGTCGCTCGCCGGCATGGACGGCGAGGTCCTCGGCAACCACGAGTTCGATCTCGGGACGCAGCAGCTCGTCACGCAGCTCGATCAGTGGTCGCAGTTCCCGCACCTGGTCGCGAACTACGCGTTCGATGATCCGCCGAACCCGATGGCGGTGTCGCTGTCGGATGTCACCACGCCGTTCGAGATCTACGACGTCCAGGGCATCAAGGTCGGCGTGATCGGCATGGGCAACCAGGACACGCTGCTGTCGGCGTACGAAGGTGGCAACTCGCTCGGCATCCGGCCGATCTATAACCCGACCGCGCTCGATCAGTACGTGCGGTTGATCCGGCCGTACGTCGATCTCGTGGTCGTCGTCAGCCACCTCGGTCTCGACAACGACGAAGGCCTGTCGCCCGATCAGGTCGACGATCCGAACCAGGGCCTCGGTGCCTGCGGGGCGGATCCCAACGATCCGACCGCGTGCCCGGGCCAGAGCGTCGACCTCATCCTCGGCGGTCACCTTCACATCGTGACCAATCCGCCGAAGTTGCTGCCGAACGACGATGGCAGCGACTACTGCAAGCACAACGACTGCGAGACGCTGCTCGTCCACTCCGGCGCGTTCGCGAAGTACGTCGGGCGGCTCGATCTCGTGGTGCACGTCGGCACGAACAACGCGGACCCCGAGACCCGCAGCCGGATCAAATCGTTCGCCTACAAGAATCAGCCGGTGGACTCGTCGATCCCCGACGATCCGGACATCGCCAACTTGATGTGGCCGTACTCGGTGAAGATCAACCAGGACATCGACCTCAACGGCGTGTTCTCGTTCGTCGACCCGGCGGCCGGCGCGAAGATCATCCGCAACGACACCTCCGGCGGCGATTCGCAGCTCGGCAACTTGGTCGCGCGCTCGATGCAGCTCCAGCAGGGTGTCGATGCGCAGCTCGCGTTCACGAACTCGCTCGGTATCCGTGCCGACTTCGAGCGCGGACCGCTGACCAACGAGCAGATGTACAACGTGTTCCCGTTCGAGAACACGATCGTCGTCGCGTACCTCTCCGGTCAGGAGATCAGTGACACGCTCGACTTCGTCGCGCGGAAGTCGGCGCAGCGTGGGTGCCGGTCGCAGCTCCAGGAGTCCGGCATCACCTGGGACATGGTGTGTCGCGACGACGCGGCGTCTCCCGACAAGTGCACGAGCATCGATCCGAACGCGTCGGATGTGAGCTGCACCGTCACCACGGATTGCCCGAACGGCGACCGCTGCGATGGCGGTCGCTGCATCGCGACCGCGTGCTCGAAGCACATCTACATCGGCGACGGTTGTCGGCCGAGGGATCCGAACACCCAGCAGATCGAGCCCGACTCGCCGGTCGATCCGGCCACCACGCCGTGCGCGCCGCTCGCGATGAACGGCCTGTACCGCGTCGCGGTCAACAACTACATCGCGGCCGGTGGCTCGGGCTTCGTCGTGCTGAAGCGCAACACCTCGCAACAGGACACCGGCGTGTCGTTGCGCGACGCGCTCACGGTGTACCTGACCTCGCAGCCGGCGGTGTGCGACGGTATTCCAACCTCCACGATCCTCGACGAGACCGACACGCAGAGCCCGCAGCGCACGATCGCCCAGCGCTGGGGCAACGCATCGTGCCTCGACGAAACCATTGAAGCCCACGACGGGCGAATTCGGCCGGTGTTCCAATGATCAAGACCGCCGTCCTCCTGCTCGCGCTCGCGTCGTGCATCGACAAGTTGCCGCCGATCACGGGCACGACCTCGCTCGAGATCACGCTCGTCACGCCCGCCGATCCGGGTGATGTCAACACGCGGCTCGACGAGAACGCGCGCAGCATCGTGGTCAACGTCCAAGCCAAGGACGCGAACGGCAACGACGACGCGACCTACACCAAGTCGATCACGGTCTACGTGCACTTCCTCGGCACGTTGTCGCCGTACCTCGATGGCACGCCGGTCACCACGTTCATGGTGACCGCCGGCCAGGCGTCGAACGTGCACGTCGCGCTACCGCCGGTGTTCGGACCGACGACGCTCTGGTTCGACGATCACGCCGACACCGACGCGACCTACGCGACCGGCATCTCGCCGACGCTGTGGTACCGCGATCCGTTCATCGCGGATATCCAGACCCCGATCAGCGAGACCGCGTCGAACGCGTTCGATACCTCGCCGCTCCAGGGCAAGAACGTCGCGGTCAACACGTCGAAGCACGGCGTCGACGGCCGCATGGTCGTGACGTCGGTGTTCGCGCAGGGCTACACGGTCGCGGACGTCCAGTGCGCCGCCGGAGGCGTCCCCCCGTGCGTCGCCGACCCGTACGACTACATCGAGGTGTTCTCGTTCAGCGCGCCGACCGATCAGCACGCGCAGTTCCTGTTCGAGGGCCAGACCATCGCCGGGTTCTCCGGTGGCATCTCCGAGTTCCACGGGCTCACCGAGATCGGATTCCCGCAGACGTTCGTGACGAGCGCTTCGGTCGTCAACAAGGCGCTCGAGCCCCCGACCGCGGTGGTCGATGCGACGTGGTTCGGCGCGAACAAGATCAACTTCGAGCGCAACGAAGCCGGTGCGATCGAGATCGATGGCGGCGTCGTGTGTCCGCTCGATGCGGACTACACGACGTACAAGCAGTGGAAGCTCGATCCCGCCGGGGTCGGCGACGCCGCGGCGTGTGGCAGCCGGAACCTGATCAATATCATCACGGCGGGTGTCGTCGAGATCGACCCCGGCACGCTCGTCGGCAAGGTCGTGCCGAAAGTCGTCGGTATTCTACGTCCCGTCAGTATCGGAAGCTTCAACGTCTGGATCATCTTTCCGCGCTCGATGGCGGATCTCACGGTCAATTAAGGTAGCCATGCGCATTCTTCTTCCGATTCTTCTCCTGGTCGCGGTTCCTGTCGCGGCCTTCGCCCAGCCAGCCGAGCCGACCGAGGGCCAGGGTTCCGGCTCGGCCGCGGGCTCCGGTTCGCCGCAGACCAATGCGGTCGATGAAACGCGCGTCAAGGAGCTCGTCGATCGCGAGCTCGCAAAGATCCTCAACGACCGCGCCGCGAAAGACGCCGCCGATCGCGCGGCGCAAGACAACGCGTCGAAGGAGTCGACGTCGAGCTCGCCGCAAGACCTGACCGGCGGCAGCGGGTTCATGGATACCCGCCTCGCGTTCACGTTGACGAACGAGAACGTCCTGACCCAACCCGGCGAGACCATCCCGAGCGTACCGGGCTGGCGGTTCGGCACCCCGAACTCGCTCGGCGTGTTGTTCTTCGACAACTACGACACGCGGTACAGCGGCTTCGAGACGATGTCGCACGCGACGATGTATCGCGACTTCCACAAGGGTCACTTCGATGCCGAGGCCGGCCTCGTGATCCGGATCAACGAGCTGTCCGAGAAGAACCTCTCGCTCTCGGACGACGGTTCGTACATCACGCTGTCGAACTGGAAGGACCCGGATCACAAGGATCCGACCCGCCTCAGCCTCACCGTGTTCCCGGTCTCCGCCGATCGGTTCCGGCTCGGCTACAGCTACCGCCTGTCGTGGGGCGGTAACCCGGAGTACGGCCGGTCGGGCTCGGCGACCCCGGGCATGAAGGTCCAATACGACTCGAACATGGGCTACGTGTTCGCCGGCGCGAAGAGCGCCGTGGTGCTCGACCGCCGGACCGCCGAACAGCGCTCGGCGCTCGCCGCCCTGGTCGGCGCCGGCATCGACCCGACCGAGATGGTCCGGCTCGAGATCAACGGCGGCTACTTCGACCGCGGCTACAACGAGCTGGTCGACGTCAACAATCAGAAGGTCATCCTGTACGGCGCGTCCGCCCAGGTCGCCGTCCACCACAACATGCCGGTCCAGTCGTCGATCGACTACAAGCTCTACAAGAACAACAACGAGCGGGTCAGTGGCCTGTTCGATCCCGTGAAGTACCCGGGTGGCCTGGCCTGGCTCGGTATGGCGGAGCTCACGGCCCTGTCCCAGACGCTCAAGGATCCCGACAAGACCGGCGTGACCAAGAACCAGGTCGGGCTCGCGGGCGACGTCAATATCCGCGTGATGATGGACCGGCTCCGGTTCCGGTTCGACACGAGCTATCGCGACCTCGCGTTCATCCTCCACTCGGTCCCGAGCCTCCCGACCTACGAGGACTTCCCGTCCGTCTACAAGACGACCGCGGATGTGTTCGCGGCCGTCGGCGTCGACCAGAACTGGAATGACTTCCTGACCCTCGGCCTGATCTTCGGTGCCGACAAGCCGGCGACCCTGACCTCGCCGGTCGGCATCGCGGGTGGCATGACGGGGGTGCCCGGCACGTCGACCGCGGTCATCCGCAACAACAACATCGACACGATCATCACCATCCTCCCGCCGGGCAAAGCGGCTGCGACCCAGTTCGCGCTCAAGGCCAACGCGAAGGTGACGTTCGGCCGGATCTACACCGCGCTGCTCGAGGTGTTCTACAGCTACGACCCGAATGTCACGCGCTACGAGCGTGTCGGTTGCACGAACGCCCAGGCGTGCCCGGATGCGCCATTCAAATACGTATTCGGCGACTTCAACCAGCTCGGCATCAACGCGACGCTACAAGCCCGTTTCTGAACTGGATTCTCCCGGTCGGAGCCTTTTTCTGACCGCTCGGGACTGTACTCCCGCGTACCCACGATAAGCTCGTCGACTAACGGGCTCTTCGGCCCGCCCAGCGGCTGAAGAGCATGATCGAAGAGCTTCAAGACATGGTTCACGCAGCAGGCGGCTATCTAGTCGATCTGCTCGCCCGAATCATCAAGGGTATCAGGACCCTTGCTCCGGTGATCGTGATCGGTTGCCAAGGCCCGACGGTCACGCCGGCGCCGAAGCTCGAGAACAAGGCCGGCATGATCACGCAGCCGACGCGCGAGCGTTCGGACGAGCCGAAGTCGGTCGGCGAGTTCACGGTCACCTTCTATTACGTCATCGGCGAAGACGAGATCACCGGCAAGAAGGCCAAGCCGGTCGTCGCGAACGACAACTCGTCCGAGCTCACGGCAGTGAGCGCCGATCAGGATCAGGTCACGCTCTACGAAGCCGGCACCTGCAAGGAGATCGCGGACGTGTCCCATGACTTTGCGAGCCAGCTCGCACTTCAGGGCACCGGCAAGCTCCACGACGGCCGCGTCCTCAACATCTGGGGACGCTGCAAATGCAGCGCGAGCCCGTGCTTCAAGGTGACCGCGAACCAGTGGGGAACCGCCGGCTCGAACCACCCGCTCCAGCCGTTTCGAACGGTGGCGGTCGACCCGAAGGTCGTGAAGCTCGGGTCGCTGCTCTACGTCCCACTGCTCGAAGGCCGGACCATGCCGGGCCGGGCGCCGTGGGGCGGATTCGTCCACGACGGGTGCGTCGTCGCCGATGACACCGGTGGCCACATCGATGGCAATCGGATCGATCTGTTCGTCGGGCGCAAGGCGTACTTCCTGGGACTGTCGGGCTCGGGATCGAGCCATGCCTGGGCCAAGCACGTGGCGGTCTACGACGGCAGCCAGATCTGCGAGCGCAAGGGTCGCAAGGTCAGCCGCAAGTCCGGCGCGATCTAGGTTGCCGGGGCGGGGGCAGGTGCCGGCGCCGCGGTGGGCGTGGGTGCGGCAGGGGCCGCATCGGGCTTGGCCTTGATCTCGATCACCGGGGCCTTGTCGTCATCTTCGGCGCTCGAGATGGTCGCGATGAACCCGACGACCCCGGCGAGGATCAGGGCGACCCCGATGCCGCCACCGACCGAGGCGTTGCTCTCGCACTTGAGCGGCGGCTCACCCGGCGCCGCCAGCATCGAGCAGTCCGCGCCGCTCTGTACGAAGCCCTCGAGCACCACGCCGCTGACCGCGACGCCGCCTTCGACGATCTGGGCGATCGTTCGATTGCGAGCGTTATGCGGGAAGCACCCGGCAAACAGGGACGACGCCAACATCAGGGCGACTGCGCTACGCATGGGGCGGTTGTAACAGCAAGCCTGGGCGCGGTGTGCACAGCTCGCGAACCATCGCTGATCTGGTGCGGCGCGGACGCGTCAGCGCGCGAGCACGCGGGCGCCGATGATCTTCTTGTCGGGCCGTTGTGCGAAGGCGACGGCGCCACCTGCGTTCCACGTCGCGGGCAACGCGACCACGAGCTTGCCGGTGTGGCCGTTTGTCGCGACGCGCTCGAGCGTGCGAACGACGCGATCGCCGAGCATCGATGCGCCGGAGTTTTCCCCACCCGTCACGTGGGTCTTCGCTGCGTCTTGCCACACCGCGACCCAGACGTCCGCACCCGCCGGTGCGGTCGCCTCGACCGTGACCGAATTCGCGGTCCACACGGCGGTCGCGGTGATCGCCTGCTGCTTTGGCGCGGCGGCGATCGCGCGCGCGACGGTCGCCGCTTGCGAGCCGACCATGCCGGCACCGCCGCCGACCACGAGCTCGGGCGTATAGACGCGGTCCTCGCCGAGCGCGAGCGAGTACTGTTGCTGGCGCTGGGTCCACGCCTGGGTCGAGAACGGATCGGCCCAGCCGAGGTCGTTCCAGTAGTCGACGTGAAAGCTGAGCGCGACGATCGGGCGGCCGTCGCTGTGACCGGCGGCGGCGAGCTTGCCGAGCAGCGCATCGGCGGGCGGGCAGGAGCTGCAGCCCTGCGAGGTGAACAGCTCGATCACGAGGGGAGCTTCGTCGGACGTTCGCATGGCGTCTCCCGAGGCCGAGGCACACCCGGCGGCAAGGACCAGCGGCAGGAACAGGCGCATGCAAGACATACGATGACCGAGCCCCGAGGTTACGGCGAGACCCGCTCGACGGCGACGCCAAACTTACGAGCGAGTTGATCGAGGTCGAGGAGCCGGCGGGTGCAGGCTTCGCAGGTCGTCGGCTCGGCGCTGAACAGGATCTTGTCGAGGCCGTCGACGTCGAAGTGCACCGGTGCGAGATGTTCCCAGCCGTGGCCGAACAGCTCGAAGCGCAGCACGGTCGGGTGATCGCGGTCGCACGTGAAGCGGAACGAGGCGGAGTGCAGGACGAGCTCGCGCAGGTGCGGACCGAGGAGCTCGCGCCAGGTCTTGTCGGGCACTGCGCTCATGCGCAGACGATCGAGCGAGAGGTGGCCGAGGAGCTCGCGGACGAGCGTAGACGTGCGGGGCGACGGGACGTAGAGCTCGCGAAGCGCGGGTAGCAGCGCCGCGAGATCGGCGAGTCCGGCGATCCGATCGTCGCCACCGTAGTCGAGGCCGATCGTCTCGATCGGCAGCACGCGCCGGGTCTCTTCGATCAAGTCGAGCGCATTGCCGTCGATCCCGTAGAGCGTGCGCAGCGACACGCACACCGGATCGAGCAGCTCGGTGATCGTGCTGCCTTCGAAGATGTCGGCGGTATGCAGCGTCGACCAGATGCGATGGCCGACCGAGCGCGGGCGATTGCTCCACAGCCGGACCCGTGCGCGGGCGAGGAAGCCGCGCTCGAACGCGAGGCCATCTTTGAGCACCGTGGTGTCGCCGAGCTCGGCGAGCCATTCGCGGTAGTGCGTGTCGAGGAGCTTCGTCACGCGCGCCTGTTGCTTCGGCGAGAGCGAGCCCTGGCACTGCAGTGCGATCAGCTCGCCGCGCGGATCGCCGAGCTCGGCGAGATGATCGGCGAGGACGAGGCGCGGGCCGTCGTCGGAGAGGTGTGCGTAGACCGCGGCGAGCAATTGTTCGGTGCGCGCGGCGTGACCGGCGGAGCGCGTCGCGTGATCGGCGAGCGCGGTGCGCGCCGCGGCGAGCTCGATCACCGGTTGTGGGTGTGCGGCGATCTGGGCGATCGCCTGTTCGATCCACCCGGCGATCTGGTCGCGCAGCTTCGCGTTGCCGAGGGTGGGGAGCGCTTCGGCGAGCGTGCGCAACGCGGTGACCTCGGAAGGCGTGGCGGCACGCGCGATCATCACGATCGCCTGGTGATAGAGCTCGGCCGCGACGGGCGCGCGATACGGCATCGGCGCGAGCAACGCGGCGAGCTGGTGCGCGAGCATCGGATTCGCCGGGCGCCTCGCGAGCGCGGTGATGCCGAGCGTCGCGACCTTGAGGCGCTCGTCGATGCGGAGGTAGTCGACCTGGCGCGGGATGTCCTGCGGATCGCCGAGCGCCTCGGCGGCGTGCCAGCGCTTGAGGTGGTTCGCGCCGGCGAACGGCACGCGAGTCGGCAGCCGCGCGTAGAGCTCGAGGACGATCTCGGCGAGCGCGTCGCCTCGCGCCTCGCTCCAGGACGCGAGGGCGTGGCCGAGCGCCGCGGGGAGGTCGTCGCGGCCGAGCGCGTCGCAGAGTTGGTCGAGCGAGGCGGCCGCGGTCACGAGCCGCGCAACGCGCGGACGATCTCTTCGCGCACGACATCGGCGAGCTTGGCTCCGCCGGGCGGAAGCGTTTTCACGTCGGAGTGCGGCGCGGGTGCGCACGCGACGACCGGCGCTGACCGGCCGAGCAACTGCGCCGCGGTCTCGACGGCGCGATCCGCCGCTCGACCGATGCCGGCCTTGGCACGCGCGGCGAGCAGCGCTTGGATCGCGGACTCGGGCAGCGGCTCGACGCCACCGAGCGCCGCCGCCGCGGTCGCGATCTTCGCGAGGTGCTCGACGAGCTCGAGCCGCATCAGCGCGGTCTCGCAGTCCTTGCCCCAGGCGATCACGCCGTGGTTGCCGAGCAGCACCGCGTCGACGAGCTCACACCACGGCGCGAGCGCATCGCGTGCCGAGGCGCCGGGCTGCGCGTAGGCGAGCTTCGGAATCTTCGCGCCGAGCGAGACCACCGCCTCGGCGATGAACGGCAACTCGATCGGGTTGTCGCGCGAGCTCGCGATCGCGGTCGCGTACGGCGGATGCGCGTGGACGACCGCGCCGATATCGGGGCGGCGTTCGTAGATCACCAGGTGGAGCCCGATCTCGCCGAACACCTTGCCGGCGCCGTGGACCTGACCCTTCGCATCGACCTCGATCAGGTCACGGTCCTGGATCAGCCGCTTCGACGTGGCGGTCGGAGTCGCGATGAAGCGCTGGCCGTCGCGCGCGGTGACGTTGCCGTCGTGGTTCGCGACCCAGCCGGCGGCGTGCAAGTGGCGCGAGGTCTCGGCGACGGCGACGCGCAGTTGCTTCACGGTGCGAGGTCCACGGCGTCGACGATGCCGACGATCGCGGAGCGGATCGGCACGAGGTCACCCTGCCCGAGGATCTGGCGCACGCCGGTGCCCTCGGTCAGGACGATCACGCGATCGCCGACGCCGGCTTGTGCGCGATCGATCGCGACGAAGCTCGCGCCGATGTCCTTGCCCTCGGCGTCGATCGGTTGGACGACGAGCAGCGTCTTACCCTCGAACGCGGGGTGCTTGACGGAGGCCCACATCGGCCCGACGACGCGGCACTGCCTCATCGCGCCCTCGGGACATCGATGCCGTCGACGATGCCGACGATCGCGGCGTCGACCGGCACGAACCACGGATCGAGCGCGAGGGCGGCCTCGCGCGAACCGACCAGGTACACCAGGTCGCCCTCACCGGCTTGCACGGTATCGATCGCGGCCTGGAGGTCGCCCAGCGGCTGCTGATGCTCGTCGACGGGCTGCACGAGCAGGATCTTCTGCCCTTCGAGGCCGGAGGCCTTGCGCTCGGCAACGACCGTGCCCTTGACGATGCCCAAGTACATCGCGCGAACTATACATGCGGGACGTCGTACGATGCAGGCATGACGCCGTCGGATCCGAAAGAACCCGACACCCTGGTCGGCCCGGAGGGCGACGAGCGGACCCAGGCCCGCACGCCGATCGTCGAGGCCGATGACGCGACCTCGATGCTCCAGGGCTACGTGTTCGGCGAGGTCATCGGGCGCGGCGGTCTCGGCGAGGTCGTGATCGCCCACGACCTACGGGTCGGTCGCGATGTCGCGATCAAGCGTCTCCACACCGCGCATCCGACCGCCGAAGAAGCCGCGCGCTTCCTGCGTGAGGCTCGCATCCAGGCCCGCCTCGATCATCCCGCGGTCCCGCCGGTCTACGACCTCGGCACCGACGATGCCGGTCGCCCGTTCTTCACGATGAAGCGGCTCGCCGGCATCACCCTGTCCGAGCTGATCGCGAGCCCGGTCGCGAATCGCCAGCGCCTCCTCCGCGCGTTCGCCGATGTCTGTCTCGCGATCGAGTTCGCGCACTCGCGCGGCATCGTCCATCGCGATCTCAAGCCGTCGAACGTCATGCTCGGCGATTTCGGTGACGTCTACGTCCTCGATTGGGGACTCGCGCGCGTGGTCGGCGAGGCCGTCGCCGAGGTCCAGCACGACGACATCGATTCGCTCGAGATCAAGGAGCCTGACCTCCTCGGCACGCCCGGCTACATGTCGCCCGAGCAACTCCAGAAGGCCGCCGAAGCCGGTCGACCGGCCGACATCTACGCGCTCGGTGCGATCCTGTTCGAGGTCCTCGCCGGCGAACCGCTGCATCCGCGCGGCCCCACCGCGTTGCAGTCCACGGTCAGTGGCGACATCGTCACCTCGCCCGCGAAGCGGCGCCCCGATCGGACGGTCCCACCCGAGCTCGACGCGATCGTCGGTGTCATGGTCGCGATGGATCCCGGTGCGCGCCCGACGGCTCGCAAGGTCGCCGAGCGCGTCGAGGCCTACCTCGACGGCGATCGCGATATCGCGCGCCGTCGCACGATGGCGGTCGACCTCGTGTGGAATGCGCGCGCGGCGCTCGACGAGGGCCGCACCGCCGAGGCCATGAGTGCCTCCGGTCGCGCGCTCGCCCTCGATCCCGAATCCGCCGAGGCTGCCGAGCTCGTCAGTCGCGTGATCCTCACGCCTCCGCGCGAACCGCCGCCCGAGCTCCGCGCGGCACTCGACGAGCACGAGTACGGTGCCGTTCGTCGCCACGCGCGCGGCGCGATCTTCGCCTACCTCGCGCTCGCCGCGTTCCTCCCGATCGCGATCTGGAACGGCGTGCTCCGCTGGGACATCGTGATCGGTGTGTTCGCGAGTGCGCTCGTGATGGCAGCAGCGGCCTGGCGGCTCTATCAAAAGCCCGACCGCTCCTTGGCCGCGATGCTCGTGTACGCGTGTGGCAACGCGGTCATGGTGATCGCGATGGCGCGGCTCGCCGGTCCGTTCACGTTCGTCCCGGCGCTCGCGTGCGTCGTGATCATGTCCTCGATGGCGTACCCGGCGTTCACCGCGCGCCCGTGGCTGCTGGTCGTGATCATCAGCGTCGGCTTCTCGATCCCGATCTTCCTCGAGCTCGGTGGTGTCGTGTCGCGCACCTGGGAGATCACGAACGGCGAGCTGATCTCCCACGCCGGAGCGCTCAAGCTCGAAGGTGTCCCGACGACGACGATGCTGATCGCGAGTAGCCTCGCGATGATCGTGGTCGCCGGCATGTTCGCTGCGCGGTTCTATCGGATCGGCAGGGACGCGCAGCGCGAGCTCGTGACGCACGCGTGGCACCTCGGGCACCTGTTGCCCGCGTCGCGCCCGGTGAAGGCGTCGCAGCCTCCGCCGTTCAATAGCTAGGGCGTGATCCTGGCCGCGATCGCCTTGCGGCCGACCTTGGTGCTGACAGCGGCCTTCGCGATCTTCGCCTTTGCCTTCACGCGGCGAGCGCCGGCCTTCACGGTCGCCGCGACCTTGCCGGCGGTCGACTGCACTTTGCCCTCGGCACGACGGACCGGATCGCCGGTCACCTTGCCCTCGAGCTCCTTCAGCTTGCCTTTGATCTTGTTGGATGTAGCGCCCATGGCGTGAGCCAATTGCATCGCGCGTGCCTTCGAACTCAGGCAGTTTCCGAGGAGGATCTGCGGCACCGGCGCACGGGCGAGCGTTCTGTGCCGCGCCGCCGTGGGCGTGGCTGAGTGCGAGCTCGTGTTGGCCGTCACGCTCGAGGCGCAGCCCGCGCCAGTCCACCCGTGCGCTCAGGTTGTGCAGAACGCCGGCGGCGTGATGGACTTGGTGGGCGCAGTTGCTCGCACCTGCGGCCTGCCGAGCGCGTGAGCGCTCGAGCGACTCTGAGGCTCGTGCGTGGCAACCGGCGTAGCTGCGGCGCGCTTTGGCCACCGAGCGAACGCGGTAGTTCCACATCGCATAGATCGCGACCGTGATTCCGACCGCACCAGACGAGCTTGCTCAGCGGATGCCGACGCCGAGCTTCGCGCGGGTCACGAGCCAGGTCGGCTGACCGACGGCGCGCACGAGGTGCTCGCAGGTCTCGCCGCGCGCACGCGCACCTGCGGCGATGATATTGGCGTCTCCACCGAGGAGCAGCGCGGCGCGGTCAGCATCGCGATGACAGCCGGCGAGGTAGCGCGCGTTGTCGAGCGCGGACGCGGGCAGTTGCGCGAGGAGTTGCTCCAGACGAGTGCGGAGCTTGACCGGCAGCGCGCCTTTGACCATGTCGTCGTGCGCGTGCTGGACGTCCTCGTCGACGAGCAGCGCCGAGACGGCGTCGCGGAGCGCGGCGGGACCAAACAGGCGAACGACCGACGTCAGGAGGCGCGTCGCATCGCGCGGCGGCAGACCGGCGAACGCGAGGTGCTCGGGACGCGTGAGCTCGACGGCACGCGCGAGCAGGGCTCGGATCTCGCCGTGCGAGGTCGCGTTGCCTTCCGCGGCGATCCGCGGCCCGAGGACGATCACCGGCGTGCCGGCCGCGACGACGAGCACGTCGGTCGGGGCCTCGTCGTGCTGGTAGAGCATGACCGCGCCGACACCGAGCGCGGTGGTGAGCCGGGAGAACATCGAGACCGCGGTGGCGTGCGAGGACGACGGGATGCGGCGAGCCCCAGCGACGCCGAAGCGGCCGAACGCCTCCTCGAGATCGGGCCACATCAACTGCGCGGCTTCCGCGAGCGTCGAGGCGATCGCACCGAGCGGCGAGTCCTCGCGACCGGTGATCAGCGGGCGCGTGTCGGCGTCGATCGCGGCCCGGTAAGGCTCGTCGTCGCGCATCACGTAGGGCTTGTTGACCTGCAGGAACGCGGACTGGTGAACGTCGGCGGTGTGGCCGGAGGCGATCGCGACTTCGAGCGTCGCGCGCGCGGCGTCGAGCTTGTTCTGGCGGCGAAGCTCGTCGGCCCACGCGACGAGATCGACGAGCGCACCGGTGTGCGCGGTGATCGCGGCGAGGTGCGTGGCGATCGTCTCCTTGCGCGACGGATCGTCACCCGCCTTCACGATCTCGACGAGCTCGCGACGCGATAGCGTGGCGCCCTCGCTGTCGGGCGCGAGCTCGATCGCGTGCTCGAGCGCGGGCACGGCCTGGCGGGTATCGCCGCGCTGCGCACGTGCGTGGCCGAGGCGGTACGACAGGAGGGCGCGCACGGCCGCATCCGACGACGAGAACCGATCGTCCTTCGCCGTCAACAGGCGGGTCAGCATCGACGCGGCGGCCTCGACATCGCTGTGCTCGATCGCGATCTGCGACGCGAGATCGACGGCGCCGACGTCGTACGGATCGTTCTCGACGGCGCGCTCGGCGGCGGCGCGCGCGCGAACGCGATCGCCGGCCGCGACGTAATCGTACGCGGCGCGGAGATGGAGCGCCGCGCGGTCAGCGGGCGTGGCGCCGAACGACGCCATCAGCTCGGCCGTGCGCGCCGAGCCCGGGAGATCACCGGCGAGGTTCTGGCGCTCGAGGAGTTTTTCGAGGAGCGGGAGGTGCTTCGCCTCGAGCGGCTGCGCGGCGGCGACCGCGGCGGAGAAGCACGTGCGAGCGCGCTCCTCGTCGTAGAGGATCATGAGGGCCATGTCGCCGAGCGCCTCGAACAGGCGCATGCGCTCGACGGGTTCTTCGGTGGCGGTCGCTTGTCGGGTCAGCAGATCCGCGGCGCGCTTGTGATCGCCTCCCTCCATCGCGATCTCGGCGAGCGCTTGCAGCGCCGGTGCGAAGTTCGGCTTGAGCTCGAGGGCGCGGGTGTAGAGCGGCGGCGCATTCTCGGGGCGCAGCGAGCGAATCTCGGCGAGCGCGCCGTGGTAGAGGCCCATCGCGACTTCGCTCGGATAGCGAGTGCCGTCCTCGTGGGTCGCCAGTGGCGAGAGGTGGAGCGCGGCTTCGCGCCAGCGCCGCGCCTTGTAGCGGTTCTCGCCGATCGCGAGCTTGATCAAGAGGTGACCGCGATGCAGGCGGTCGGCGGCGACCAGCGTTTGATACGCGTCTTCGTCGCGACCGAGCTTCTCGTGCGCGGTCGCGAGCCGGCGATGCAGATCGGCGACGAGCGCAGCGGGCGCCGAGGCGAGCGTGGTGCCGTCGAGGATCTCGCGCATGAACGCCTCGAGATCGTTCCAGCGCTCGGCGTCGTTGTAGAAGTCCCCGAGCGCGACGATCGCCGGAATGTGATCCGGCACCGTACCGAGCGCCTCGAGCAAGCGGCGCTCGGAGGCCGGCGTGACGCCCGCCTTGCGCGACAGCGCCGCGAGCTGGGTCAGGATCCGCGCCTTCTCCGGCGGCGTCAGCGACTCGTCCTCGAGCTTGTGCTCGAGCACGCGCACGGCCGCGTCTGGATCGCCACCCTTCTCGGACAGCCCGGCGAGCGCCCACGTGGCATCCGCGTGATAGGGCCGCAGCGCGAGCACGCGATCGTACGCATCCTGCGCCGCATCGACGTCGCCGACCCGCGAGTCCAGCACGTCACCGGCCGCCATCAGCGCGGCGATCTTCGAATCCTCGTCCTTCGCCGACTCGGCCTCGCGCAGCTTCGCCTCGGCGAACGCGCGCGGATCCTCGTCGGGAGATTGCAACTGACCGACCAGCGACAGCGCGGTCGGATGCTCGGGCACGAGCGTGAGCGCCGCGTCGATCGCGGTGCGTGCACCTTCGCGATCCTGGCTGTCGAGCCGGAGCTGCGCGAGCCGGATGTGGAGCGCGGCGAGGTCGCCCTTGCTGCGGCCGTTCGGCGCCTCCGGTTTCTTGCCACGCGGTGCCGCGTCGGCCTCGGGCTGGGTGGCGAGGAGCTCGGAGAGTTGCGTGATCCGCCCTTCGAGGATGGCCGCAGCTTCGCGCTCGCGACCGGCCTTGCCGAGGGCGATCACGAGCTGATCGGCGATCGCCGGATCATCGGGCACGATCGTCCGTGCGTGGCGCAGCGTCGCGGCGGCCTCTTCGGGCAGCGCGAGCCAGTCCAACAAGACGCCGGCGCGGCGCGACAACAGTTGCGCGCGCTCCGCGGGCTCGCGCGCGAGACCGGCACGGCGGCGCAGCACGTCGCCGAGGTCGTTCCAGCGCGCTTGCGCTTGATACAGCCGATCGAGCGCGGCCCACGCATCTTCGTCATCGGCCCAGGTCGTGACGAGCTGTTGATACGAATCGATCGCGCGCTCCGGGAGCTCGAGCTCTTGCTCGTAGATCTGCGCGATCTGGCGCAACGCCATCCGCGCTTCTTCAGCCCCTTCGGCGATCTCGGACACCTTGACGAGCGTCTCGATCACTTTGCTCCAGCGGGCGACGGCGCTGTAGAGCTCGGCGAGCTTCATGTACACCGACGGATCCGCCGGTGCGAGCACACGCAGCCGCTCGAACGCATCGATCGCGTCGTGCGGGCGATTGATCTTGTCGGTGTAGATCGCCGACAGCTCGCGCAACAGTTGCGGCCGCTCGGCCTCGGGCGCGGCCGTACCGAGCCGCGTGTCGGTGCGCTCCTCGAGCGACGCCGCGAGCTCGACCCAACGACCCTCCGCTCGGTACAGCTCTTCGAGCCGCGCGCGTGCGGTGAGATCGTTCGGCAGCATGCCGAGCACGCGACGCAGTTGCGCCTCGCTCTCGCGCGGCCGCTTCTGCTCGAGGCGAATCGTCGACACTTCCATCAACAGATCGGCCGCGGCATGCGCGGTCTCGGCCTGTTCGGCGAGCCCTTCGTAGAGATCGGCGAGCCGGTCCCACGCCTTGTGCTCGCTCGCGATGCGATGCAAGCGCGCGCGAACCTCCGCGTCCCCTTCGGGGGCGCGCTTCGCGGTGACGAACGCCCGGGCGAGCGCGTCGAACGCGCGCACGATGTCCTTGCCGCCGGTCTCCCACACTTCCGACGCGCGGAACAACCAGCGCAGCCGCGCGCCCGGATCCGGCACCGGCAGACTCTCGTACGCGACCGCGAGCTCTTCCCACGGCGTCTCGAACACGCGGTTCGGCAGCGTCGGCAACGGCGGACGGCGCACCGGTGCCTGGGCCTTGCGCGGCATCGGCGGCGGCGCACCGGCACGACGCGCGTGTGCACTCGCGGCCGTGATCTGCGGGGGCCGCGGCGGGGGAGGTGGTAACTTCGTGGGGCCCGAACCGATGCCCGGCAAGCCACGACGCACCGGCGTGCTCGGCGGCGTGCTCGGCGGCACGACGAGCTTCGCGATGTCGTTCATCGACAGCGTCATCGTCGAATTCTCGGGCGTGACGAACGGGTTCTCGCTCGTGATCGCGGCCTTGCGCGCCTCGGCCATCTCGATCTCGGTGAGATCGAGCGGCTGGGTCGAATCGCCGATCGAGAGGCTCGCGCCGAGCTCGTCATCGCTCAACGGATCGGTCTGCGCGCGGCGCGGCACGTGGGTGCGCATCGGCCCCGCGCGATTCGCCGCGGCGACCGCCTGGGCGACGGCGCCGTCGGCCTGGATCGTCGCCGTCGGCGGCTCGGCACGCGGCGTCTTGTCGGCATCGCGGTACTTGCCGATCACGCGCGCCAGCCGCCACAGGTGACCGGCGGTCTCGGTGTCTTCGGGCTGCAGCAGCAGCGCGACCAGGTGCGTGCGGAACGCGCGCGGCGCGTCCTTCAACTGTTCCTCGATCGTCTGCGCTTTGCGGCGCAGCAGCTCGACGCGCTTGCCGGTCGATGCGGCCCGATCGATCAACGCCGAGTCGACCGCGATCAGATCGTTCCACGCCCGCGCTTTCGGCGCGAGGTGCTCGAGTGCAACGCGCACGTCATCGCGATCGGGCGCCCACGAGAATGCCGCGAGCACGTCGGCGACCGCGCCCTTCGAATCACCCGTCTTCTCGTCGAGGATCCGCGCGCGGCGCAGATACAGCTCGACCCGCTCGCTCGGCGTCGCCGCACCCAGCACGAGCTCGAACGCATCGAGCACTTGCTTCCACACCGGGCGCTGGTCGAGCTCCGCTGCGAGCCGCTCGAGCTCCTGCAACAGGTCCCCGTCGCGTGGCGCGGCGGTCAGCGCTTCGCTGAAGATCGCGATGCCACGCGGCTTGTCGCCGAGCCGGCGCTCGCACAACTGTGCGAGCTCCCGCGACAGCGAGACGAACCGCTCGGGCTCTGCCGGCACACCACCGCCCGCCGCGATCAACCGCTTGCGCTCGTCGGTGATGACCTCGGCGAGCTCGCGCCACAGGCCATACGCTTCGCCGGCGCGCCGGACGTCGGCGAGCGTTTGTTCGTCGGGCGCTTCGTCGTGCGCGCGCCGCCACCAGCGGAACGCACCGCGCGGATCGCCGAGCTTGTCGGCGGTCGCCGCCGCGATCCGCTGCACGAGGGTGCGCCGGTCGTCGGCAAACGCGACCGAGGCATCGGGGCTCACCGCGGATGCGGCGACCGCGCGCGACAGCATGCGCTCGAGCATCGCGACGTACTCTTTCCACCGACCGAGCTTCGCGAGCAGATCGGCTGCCGCCGCCATCGCTTCTTCTTGCTCGGGATCGAGCTCGAGCACGCGCTTGAACGCCTGCAGTGCGCGCGTCGGGTTGCCAAGGCGATCGCGGCAGATGAAGCCGATCTCGAGACCGCGCGAGACCTTGCGGATCGGCTCGGGCGACAAGTACATCTCGCGCTCTGCGATCCGCACTGCCGCGTCGAAGTCGCCGCGCGCCTCGTGCAGACGGCGCAGGGCGGTGTGCGCCTCGAGGTGATTCGGATTGATGTCGCGGAGCAGCGCATCGAGCGCTTTGATCGCGTCGGTCGGGGCGCCGAGGCGCTCCTCGAGAATCCCGGCGCGCTCCATCGCGACCTCGGCGGCCTTCGCGAGATCGTCCTCGAAGTTCGAGCCGACCAGCACGCCGGCCTGACGGCCGAGGATCTCGGTGAGCTCGCGCCACTTCGACGCTTCGCGATACAGCCGAGCGAGCGCATCGAGCGCGGTGCGGCTCTTCGGCGTCGCATCGAGCACGCGGTGCCACGCCTTGATCGCGCGCGGCGGATCCTTGAGGTGTTGATCGAGGACCTGCGCGTAGGTCTCGAGATCGAACACGCGCACCGCCGCGTCGGGCGAGCCCGGCGCCGGCATCGGCCGGCCACCATCGAGCCGCTCCAGGATCTGCGCGAGCTCGGGCCAGCGCTCGGCGCGCTCGTAGAGCTCGCGCAACGCGGCGAGCGCATCGGGATCCGAGGGCGACGCCTTCAGCGTCTGTTCCCAGCGCTCGAGCGCGCGGACGTCGTCCTGGCGATCGGTCGCGAGCTTCGCGAGCCGCTTGAGGAGCTTGGCTCGCTCGGCCGGGCCCGTCGATGCGGCCGCGTGATACTCGAGCGTCTGCTCGAGCCGCGGATCGTTCGCCTTCTCGAGCACGCGCTCCATGCGCTCGAGGGCGTCGCGATCACCGGTCAGCAGCTCGAGCACCGCGGCGCACGCGTAGACGACGCCATCGACATCGGCGAGGCGGGTCTCGTAGATCAGCGCGAGCCGGCGCAGCACGTTCAAGCGCTCGCTGCGCTTCGCGACCGGCCATTCCTTGGGCCCGTCGGCCGCTCGGCCCGACTTCGCCATCTGGAGCGTCAAGCGCTCGACTTCGAGATCGAGCTGGCGGCGCAACGTGTGCGCGAGCCCGGCGTCATCGCCCTCTTTCTCGTAGAGCTCCGCGAGCGCCTTCAGCGTCGCATCGTCCTCGGGGTTCTCGGCGAGCACCTGCTCGTAGAGCTCGATCGCGCGGCGCGGCTCGAGTTGGCGCTCGCGATACGTCTGCGCCATCTTCTTCAGCGACTGCATGCGCGTGATCGGATCACCCGCCGACGCGACCTCGGACTCGAGGCTGACGACCAACTGCTCCCACATCTTGCCGCGCGAGGTCAGCCGGCGCAGCGCCTCGGCCACCTTCGGCGAACCGGGCCCTGCTGGGCCTGCGGTGAGCTCGGCGATCCGTTGCCACGATTCGATCGCGCGCGGAATGTCTCCGAGCCGGAGCTCGGCGAGCTGCGCGATCTCTTCCAACCGTCGCACCATGTCGTCGGGCTCGGCGCCGGCATCGCGCGCGTTGTCGAGCGCGAACTCGTAGAGATCGATCAGGCCGCGCCAATCGCGGCGCTCGCGGAAGTGATCGACGTAGCGCGCGAGCGCCTCTTCGTGGGTCGGCGAAATCCCGAGCGCCTGATGCAGCAACTCGGCCGCGCGATCGCGATCGCTCTGATGCTCGCGCGCGATCGTGGCGAGCTCGAGCAGCTCGGCGACGAGATAGTCGGTCGGCGTGTTCGGATCCTGACCGAGCGCCGTGATCTCGGCCTCCATCAGGTGCGAGAGCTCTTCCCACTCGTTGTCGTCGCGCAGCAGCTCCTTGAGCTCTTGCACGTTCTTCGAGCCGGGCACCTCGTATGCGACGAGCTCGGTGAGCACCTCGCGGAGGCCCTCGCGACTCGGCAGTTGGTTGCGATAAAGCGCGGCGCGCCGGCGCAGGATCTCCTTGCGCTCGTCGGGATCCTGCACGACCTGACTGCGGTGGCGCAGCATGCGCTCGAGCTCGTCCCACTGCGAGCTGCCCTGTAGCGCATCCTCGAGCGCGCTCGACGACGCCTTCGCATACGGATCGACGCCGACCGCGCGGCGCAGATAGTTGATGCCGGTCTGATCGTCGCGCTCCTTGAGCCGGCTCTTGCCGAGCTCGACGAACAACTCGCCGGCCTTGTGCCGGGTCTGCCCGTCGCGAAACCCGGGAGAGCTGTAGACCTCGGCGAGCGCCTCGGCCACCTCGATCGATTTCGGCGCCAACCGCGACGCCTCTTCGAGGTGATGCGCGGCACCTTCGAGATCCTTCGCGCGCAGCGCGAGCCGGCCGAGCTCGAGCCGAACCTGCGCCTTCTTCGCCGGCGCGCCGTCTTTCCCGATGACCTCGAGCTCGGCCTGGTACAGCTTGCCGACCATCGCGTCGTCGCCGAGCGAGCGATACAGATCGCGCGCGGCCTCGAGCGCCTCGACGCGCTGCGGTTCGAGCTTCCATGCCTGCTGCCAGTGCCACAGCGCGCGATCGACTCGACCGAGATGATCGTTCCACAGCACCGCCGCGCGCCGATGCTGCGCCGCTCGCCGTGCGACGAGCTCGGGCTTCTTGCGCTGGCCATCGCGCTTGGTCAGCTCGGTGAGCTCGCCTTCGATGATCTCGACCGCGGCGGCCGGATCGTTCGGCTCGACGATCTCGAGCAAGCGATCGGCGGCGCGGTCGTTCGTCGGATCGAGCTCGAGCGACGTCCGCAGATATTCGATCGCCGTCTCGATCTCGCCGAGCACGATCATCGCCTCGCCGGCTTCGCTCCACGCGTCCGCCGCGCGCGCCGGATCTTTTTCGTGTTGCGCCCACGTCGCGCAGACATCGGCGAGCAGCTCGCCACGCCCAGCGTCGCGCAGCTCCTGGCGCAGCGCCGTGAAGCCCTTGACCTCGGGCTGCTGGCGAAACACCACGACTCTCGCTTCGAGCGGATCCACGATGGGCGAAGCGTCGGTTGTGTGGACTGGATCTTCGGCCATTCCGTCGGGCGCGACGTTAGCACACACATCTGTAAGCGGCTGCAATATGGGCGGAATCTAGTAGCCGGATGGTCGACTCGGCGCCGGCCAGAAAGTTCGCGCGGCGCCGCCTCGATCTGCTCGCGCTCGCACCGGCGGTCGACGAGACGTGCATCGTGTGCCAGCATCGCCAGCTGGTGATCGCGCAGGTATGCTGCGCGCGATGCACGATTTCACTCCCGGTCACGCCGTCGTCGGCGGCGTCCTGATCGCGGTCGGCATCGCCGTCGTGTTGATCGGCACCGGCCGGATCGCGGGGCTGTCGGGGATCGCCGCCGGCATGATCCGACCGACCGGCGGCGATCGCAGTTGGCGGGTCAGCTTCCTCGTCGCGGCGCTCGTCGTCGGAGCGTTGTTCGAGCTCGCGGCCCCCTCGACGTTCGATGCCGGGCCGATCCGTCCGCTGTGGCTGATCGCGATCTCCGGAGCGCTCGTCGGTGTCGGCACGCGCCTCGGCAACGGCTGCACGAGCGGTCACGGGCTGTGCGGTCTCGGCCGGTTCTCGAAGCGCTCGCTGATCGCGACCTGCACGTTCTTCGGCATCGCCGTCGTCACCGCGACGATCGCGGGGAGGCTCGCGTGAACCTCGTCGCGATCCTCGGCGGCGCGCTGTTCGGTGCCGGCGTCTGCATCTCCGGCATGGTCCGGCCGTCGAAGGTGATCGGCTTTCTCGACTTCGGCGGCGCCTGGGATCCGACGCTGCTCGTCGTGATGGCGGCGGCGCTCGCTGTTTCGCTCCTCGCGTGGCGGATCGTCGCGAAGCTCCGCACGCCGAGGTTCGGTAGCGCGTTTCCGGCGCCGGTCTCGACGATCATCGATGCGCGGCTGCTCGGCGGCGCCGCGGTGTTCGGCGTCGGCTGGGGCCTGTCCGGCTACTGCCCGGGCCCGGCGCTGGTCTCGCTGTGCTCGGGCGTGACCGCGGTGCTCGTATTCTGTGCCGCGATGCTCGCGGCGATGTTCGTCGTCTCGCTTCGCGATCGCTCGCGCAACTCCGACGGCTAAGCTTCGCGGTCGTTGTTCTCGACCAAGAAGTGCGGCCAGTTCTCGATCCGCGGCGTGGTGCCGGTGCCCTGTGCGGAGATCGGCGGCACGGTCTGCGCACGCGGGCGCGGGCGCTCCTGCGGCTGCAACCCGCAGCGCGACAACACGAACTCGACCGCGCGCACGCGCTCCTGCATCGAGACGCTCTCGATCGGCAGATAGCTGATCTGATGCTGCTCGAGCATCAGCTTGACCATGCCGTCGATCCGCAGGACCGAATCCCACACCACACCGGCGCGGGTGCCATCTTCCTTGAGCAGCGACTGGTGCGGACGCAGGAAGAACACGATGCCCTCCGAGACCCACTTCATGTAGTCCCGGAACCGCTGGTCGTTCATCATCGCCGCGGCGTTCGTGGTGTGCTCGGCGACGTACGCGAGGTTGTCGAACGCGCGGTCCGAGACGAACTTGCCCTCGTGCGAGCGTTCGACCTGGACCTGGCGCGCGAACACCCTCTCCTGGTAGTCGGCCACCAGGTCCATGTCGGTGCGGAGCGCCTCGAGGTTGGTCTCCATCTCGGCGAGGATCGCCCGGGCGACCTCACTGATCATCGGCAGGTTGTAGCGACGGCTAACGTAGCGACACAACGTGGTCTTGCCGGTGGCATGACTGCCGACGAAGTAAATCCTCATCGCCGTCCGATCTACGCGATCGATCTGACATCCGGAGAACTGTCCCGGATCACCCCGAGAGCGGCTCGACGTACAACGACCGCTGGCGGACGCCGGGACATGCCGGACAGACGAAGTGGAGGACCAGGAGGCCGTGCTCGGCGAAGCGAACCTCGTCGTCGGCGCCATCGGCGAAGAGCACCGTGCGGCAGGTCTTGCAGCGCTGCCCGGCGCGGAGCTTCGCGAGCTGTGCGGCGCCGGCGCGGATCGCGGTCGCCGGGGCCTCGCCGGCGGCGTGGCTCGGCGGCTTCGCTGGCGCGGCGAGATTCTTGGCGCGCGGCGACAGCTTCTTGTCGGCGACCACGCCGATCGCGATCGTGATCGCGACGACCACCACCGTGCCGACGACGGTGCCGACGGTCATGGCGCGACCAGATCGCGGGTCATGCTCGCGACGTCGGGACACCCGCACAGCGCCATCGCCAGATCGAGCTCGCGGCGCAGCAGGCCGAGCGCGTGCGCGACCCCGGCGCGGCCCCCGGCGGCGAGGCCCCACAGGATCGGTCGTCCGACCAGCACGGCCTTGGCGCCGAGCGCGACCGCTTTGATCACGTCGCTGCCGCGCCGCACGCCACCGTCGAGCAAGACCTCGCCGCGCCCGGCGACCGCGTCGACGCAGCGCGCGAGCACGTCGATCGTCGCGGGCGAGGCATCGAGCTGGCGACCGCCGTGGTTCGACACGACGATGCCGGCCGCACCCGCGGCGATCGCACGCGCGGCGTCGTCGGCGCGCACGATGCCCTTCACGATCACCGGCAGCTTGGTGATCGAGCGCAGCCACGTGATCGCTTCCCAGGTCAGCGCGGGATCGAGGAGCTCTGCGAAGTACGCGGCGAGCCCGGAGTCGTTGCCGGTCGCCGCGACCGGGGCGTAGCCCGCCGCGAACATGTTCTGGACGCCGAGATGCGGGGGCAGCGCGAAGCGATTCTTGACGTCGCGCTCGCGGCGGCCGAGCAGCGGCGCATCGACGGTGAGCACGAGCGCCTGGCATCCCGCGGCTTCGACGCGCCGAACCAGCCCCTCGGTCGCGCCGCGATCGCGATAGACGTAGAGCTGGAACCACACCGGACCGGTCGCGGCGGCGACGACGTCTTCGACCGCGGTGTTCGACAGCGTCGACAGGATGAACAGCGTCCCCGCATCGCCGGCACCGCGCACGCTCGCGAGCTCGCCGTCTTCGCACGCGAGGCGATGAAACGCGGTCGGCGCGACCACGATCGGCATCGCGAGGTCGTGGCCGAGCACGGTGGTCCGCGGATCTCGGCGCGCCACGTCGACCAGCACGCGGTAGTGCAGCTCGAGCTTCGCGAACGCCTCGCGGTTCTTGCGCAGGCAGTGCTCGTCGTCGGCGCCGCTCGCGTAGTAGTCCCACGCCATCTGGGGCAGGCGCGCGCGCGCCAGCTCCTCGAGCTCGCGCAGGTTCAAGACCGCGTCGAGGCTCATACGTGAGGCTCGACCACGACGTCGGTATCGCCGTACGGATCGCGTTGCTGGACGAGGACGTGCACGCGATATTTTAGGATCGATTCGCTTAGTGCGCGCGCTTCGCTTTCGCTTCATTCGTGAGCCCGAGGTATTTGTTGCGCTCGAGCCAGTTGTTCAGGTCGTGCGCCGTCGCGTCGCTGAGCTGATTCATGTTCGCGCCGAGGAATTGCTCGAGCGTCGCGAGCGAGCTGTCGATCGCGATGTACTCGGGCGTACCCTCGTCGAGCTTCTCGATCGCGCCCTCGAGCTCCGCCTGACGTACGAGCACGCGCTCGCCGAGCGGATGACCGCGCAGCGCTTCGATGCTGTTCGCGTTGTGGACCGTCTTGGGCTGGCGCTTGATCTTCTTGGTCGTCGTCGGATGGTTGAGCATATCGAGACGTAAAGCACCCGTCGTGCCACGAGCGATTTCGAGCGGTGGCGCCACACCGGGCTTGCATCCGTGCATGAAATGCGCATATTCATGCAGAAATCATGCAGCGTCCGACCGTCGCGATCCTCGGTGCCTCCGGCTATGCCGGTGTCGAGCTGTCGCGGTTGCTCGCGCTGCATCCCGGCGTCGAGCTCGTCGTCGCGGGATCCGACCGCTGGGCCAACGAGTCGGTCGAAGCGCGGATCGGGGTCGCGATCCCTGACCTGAAGTATGCAACGCCGGACCGGGCGCTGGAGCACGCCGCGTCGTGTTCGGCCGTGCTGCTCGCGACGCCCGCGGAGATCTCGCACGAGTACGTTCCGCGGCTCGCTGCCAAGACCACGGTGATCGATCTGTCCGGAGCGTTTCGGTTACGCGATGCGGCCGCGTACGCGCTGCACTACGGATTCGTCCATCAGCATTCGTCGCTGCTCGCCGACGCGGTCTACGGACTGCCGGAGCTCGGCCGCGCGCGGATCGCCGGTGCGCGGCTGATCGCGAACCCGGGTTGCTACGCGACCGCGATCCAGCTCGCGATCGCACCGCTCGCGTCGCTCGTCACCGGACGGTGGATCGTCGACGCGGTGTCGGGTGTCACCGGCGCCGGTCGTAAGGCGACCGAGGCGATGAGCTTCGCCGAGGTCGCCGGCGACGTCCGCGCGTATCGCGCGTTGCGCCACCAGCACGCGCCCGAGATCGCGCAGGGCATCGGCGGACCGGTGACGTTCGTGCCCCACCTCGTGCCGATCGCGCGCGGCATCCTGGCGACGTGTCACGCGCGGCTGTCACCGGGTGGCTCGGGCTCTGAGATCGCGGCCGCGTATCGTGCGGCGTATGCGGCCGAGCCGTTCATCGAGCTCGCGGCCGATGCCGATGACGTCTCGATCCATCACGTGGTCGGCACCAATCGCTGCCGGATCGGCTGGACCGTCGTCGGTGACGAGCTCGTCACGATCGCCGCGATCGACAACCTCGTGAAGGGCGCGGCAGGGCAGGCGGTGCAGAACCTCAACCTCGCGCTCGGGTTGCCCGAGACCACCGGCCTCGTGCTGCGGAGCTTTCATCCGTGAAGTTACCGATCGGGTTTCGCTATTCCGGCGTGCACTGCGGCCTCAAGCCGGTGCGCAAAGACCTCGCGCTGATCGCGAGCGACGAGCCGTGCGTCGCCGCCGCGAAGTTCTCGCAGAACGCGGCGGCCGCGGCGCCGATCGTCGACGCTCGCACGCGCGTGCCGAGTGCGGCGATCCGCGCGGTCGTCGTCAACAGCGGCAACGCGAACGCGCTGACGGGTGCCGCCGGGCTCGCCGATGTCGTCGCGATCCGGACGGCCGTCGCGACCGCGCTCGGCGCGCAGCCCGATCAGATCCTCACCGCGTCGACCGGCATGATCGGCGTGCGGTTGCCGGCGCCGAAGTTGATCGCCGCGGCCCCGATGTTGGTCGCGCAGCTCAGCGCCGCGCCCGAGCCCGCCGCCGAGGCGATCCTCACGACCGATACGCGCACGAAGCTCGTGTCGCGCACGATCACGCTCGACGGTCGCACCGTCACGCTCGCCGCGATCGCGAAGGGCTCCGGCATGATCGCGCCGCAGCTCGCGACGCTGATCGCGATCGTCACGACCGATTGCGCGATCGCGCCGGCGATGCTCGATCGAGCGCTCGACGCGGCGGTCGATCCGAGCTTTCACTGTCTCGTCGTCGACGGCGACATGAGCACCAACGACACGATCATCGCGCTCGCGAACGGCCGCGCCGGCAATCCGCGGATCGACGATCCGGGTGCCGACTTCGCCGCGTTCACCGCCGCGTTGACCGACATGTGTATCGAGCTCGCGCGCGATATCGCGTCGGACGGCGAGGGTGCGACGCGACTGCTCGAAGTCGCGATCACGGGTGCTCCCGATGCCGCGATCGCCCGCGACCTCGCTCGCTCGATCGCCGCGAGCTCGCTCGTCAAGGCCGCGATCTTCGGCGCCGATCCGAATTGGGGCCGGGTGCTGGCCACCGTCGGTGCGCGCGCCGGCTCGCAGCACTATCCGGTCGATCCGCACCGCGCGACCGTCACGATCCAAGGGCTCGTCGTGTATGCCGGCGAGCCGGTGCTCGCGGATCCGCCGGCGCTGCGGTCGCGGATGCGGGCGCCCGAGGTGCGCATCGAGGTCGAGCTCGCTGCCGGCACCGCGATGGCGACCGCGTGGGGCTGCGACCTCGGCTACGACTACGTCAAGATCAACGCCGACTACACCTCGCTGATCGTGCAGACCGCCGACGGTGGGCTCGCGAAGGACGATCGCCTCACGAACTACTCGCCGACGTTCAAGCGCACGCTGCTCGTCGAGGCGCTGTCGTACATCGCACGGTTCTCGGGCACGCGCTGTGTCGTGCGCGTCAGCGGCACCGCGCTCGTGCGGCCGGCGCTGCAGCAATCGTTCTGCGCCGACATCAAGTTGCTGCGGTCGTGCGGCCTCCAGCCGATCGTCGTGCACGACGGCGGCCCCGAGATCGAGTCGCACCTGGTCGCGCTGCTCAACCTCGACGGTGGCCACGCGATCGGCGTCTCGGGCAAGGACGGCGGGATGATCCGCGCGAAGCGGATCGACGACAAGACCGGCGTGATCACGAGCGTCGATGGCGCGATGCTCGAGATGTTCCTCGGCCAGGGCTACGTCCCGGTGATCCTCGCGCTCGCGCTCGGCGATGACGGTGCGAGCTACGCGGTCGACGCCGATGCCGTCGCAGGCGAGCTCGCGGTCGCGCTGCGCGCACCGAAGCTGATCTACCTGACCGATGCGGCCGGCATCGTCGAGGCCGGCGAGCTCGTCACCGATCTCAGCGCGGCGGCGCTCGAACACAAGCTCGATAGCGAGCTCGCGCGCGCGATCATCAAGGCGTCGCGCGGTGGCGTGGGTCGCGTGCACGTGATCGATGGCCGCACGCCGCACGGCGTGATCGCCGAGCTGTTCACCGACCGCGGCGTCGGAACGTTGGTGACGCCGTGAGCGCGCGTGACCGCCGCACGTTGATCAAGGGCCTCGTCAGCTCGCGATCGATCGCGACTCAAGAGGAGCTCCGCGCCGTGCTCGCCGAACGCGGCCACGACGTGACGCAAGCGACGCTGTCGCGCGATCTCGCGCAGCTCGGCGCCCATCGCACCGCCCACGGCTACGAGCTCCCGGACGCACCGCTCGCGCTGCTCCCCGATCTCGTGCGCTCCGTCGACGACAACGGCACGCTCGTCGTGATCCACACCGCCCCGGGCGCCGCGCATGTCGTCGCGAGTGCGCTCGATCGCGCGAAGCCGATCGAGATCCTCGGTACGATCGCCGGTGACGACGCGATCTTCGTCGCGCCTGCACGCGGGGTTGCTGCGAATCGCCTCGCGAAGCGCGTGCGCGAGATCGTCGCCAAGATCCGCTAGCGCTTCGGCTTGCCGAGGCCGAGTCGCTGGTGGTCGGCGAGCGTGCAGCGATTCTGGATCACCTCGATGCCCTCGGCCTCGAGGCGCGTCGCCGCGTCGTCGCTCTTCACGCCGAGCTGCAGCCACACGATCCTAGGCCGCGGTTGCATCGCGAGGATGTCGTCGACGTGGTTGATCACCTGCTCGCCGCGCCGAAACACGTCGACGATGTCGACCGGCTCCTTGATGTCGCGCAACTGACCGCGAATCTTCTCGCCGAACAGCTCGTCGCCGACGAACCGCGGGTTGACACCGATCACCCGATAGCCCTCGTCGTGGAGGTAGTCGGGGACGTAGTACGCGGCTTTGTCCGGTTCGCTGTGGATCCCGAGGACCGCGACGGTGGGCGAGCTTTCGAGGATCTCGCGAAGACGAGCATCCGACACGACCGACATGCCCCGACCTTACCAAGCCGCCAGGAATAGCCAAGGGTCCCAGCTTCGTTGCATGATGACCCCGCATGCGTTGCGCCCTCATCCTCACCGCGCTCTTGGTCGCGGCCTGTCACGGAAGCGACTCCACGACTAGCGCAGGTTCCGGAGGGGCAGCGACGACCACGCCGTCGGCGAAGCCCCTGGCACCCGCGGCCGGATCGGGCTCGGCCGTCGCCGCCGCTGGATCCGGTGCGCCGACGCCTGCACCGCCGCCGGAAAAGCAGCTCCCGCCTCCGCCCACGATCGAAGGTCACGACTTCACGTCGGAGGGCAGGTTGCTGCTGACCGTCGGCGCGTGTGGCGATGGAACGGCCCCCGCCGGCATCACCGCCGAGGAGATGACCGCGCACTGCAGCGACGTGAAGAAGGCGCAGGACGATTACTCGGCGAGCTGGGTGAAGCCGGCGCGGGAGTTCTTCGCCGCGCACGTGCCGAAGGACATTCCAAAGAAGGTCGTGTATCCGTTCGCGGGTGGCGATCTGTCGACGGCGCTCACGGTCTATCCGGACGCCGACGAGATCACGAACATGTCGCTCGAGCCCGCGGGCGATCCGCGCGACATCGATACGCTGCGCGGCAAGGATCTCGACCGGGCGCTCGCGAAGGTCGCGTACGAGCTCAAGTTCCTCTACCGCGTGAACTTCAGCAACACGCTCAACATGATCGACGCGATGCGCGGCGGTCAGTTGCCGACCGAGCTGATCTTCGCGCTGTCGGCGTTGAAGGTGCACGGCTACGAGCTCGTCGGCCTGCACTACTTCAAGATCAACGAAGACGGCACGCTGCACTACCTCGACGACGCCGACCTCGCGAAGGCGCCGGAGGTTCCGAAGGCCAAGGCCGAGCAGCGCAACTGGTTGTTCGCGAATGCCGAGGTGTTGTTCCGCAAGCCCGGCGGTCGCGTTCAGATCTATCGCCACATCCGCCAGAACCTCGGCAACGAGGACGGCAAGGGCATCGGCCCCGGCCTCAAGAAGGATCCGCGCGTGCTGAAGTATCTCGAGGCGAAAGGCCCGATCGCGGCGATGACGAAGGCCGCGAGCTACCTGCTGTCGTGGGACTCGTTCTCGTTGATCCGGGACTATCTGACCTCGCACGTCGTGTGGATGGTCTCCGATGCGACGGGAGTCGCCCCGAAGTGGGGCAAGCCGGCGGGCTACGACTACGAGACCTACGGCGCGTTCGTCGGTCCGCACATCCCGGCCGGCACCGGCATCGCGAAAGATTGGCGCACCGAGTTCGACGCCGAGCCGAAGCGCGAGCTCGGGTTCCGCTTCGGCTACTACGACAAGAAGAACGCGAATCACCTCATCATCATGTCGAAGAAGAAGACCTAGGTAGGACACGCAGCGACATCGCCTGCACGATCGTGATCGTGCTCGCTAGATAGATCCCCGTCGACGGATCGTGAGTGCGGTCGATCCATTAGCATCTCTACTCGAATGGGTGCTCAGTGTCCGAAGTGCCGCGAGGTGGTGGCGCTTCACGAAGGTCGACCGAACGTCGGTACCGGCGGTGTCGAGCTGTGGCATCCGACGTGTTGGAGCGTGCGTCACGCGCGCCCCGTCGAGGAAGTCACCGTCATCGCACCGCGATCGATCACGACGCGCGTGATCGATCGGATGGCCCCGATGTTCGAGGCCGGGCGATGGCGCTACGTCGCGGGCGGAGCGGCGGCGATCGTGATGCTCGGCCTGGTCATGAAGCCGGCGAAGGCGACGCCGGTCTCGGTCGCCGCGGTCGATGTCCGTGATCGCGAGATCATCATGATCCCGACACACGTGACCTCGCAGGTCGATGCGCCGCCGAAGATCGTGGAGCCGGTGTATCCGATCCCGATCGTCGACGGCGTCGCGCTCGACGAGCAATATCCCTCGCTGCTCGATTGGATCCATCCGGTGACCGGAACGCCCGAGAAGGTGCCGGCGCAGATCAGCCGGCACTTCGGCGCCGAGCGCAGAGGCGTCGAGCGCAGCGAGTGCGGCGCCGGCCATTGCGGCATCGACCTCGATGGTCCCGAAGGCCGGCCGGTCGTCGCGGTGACCGATGGTGTCGTCGTCCGCGTCGAGCGTCACGAGCTCGGCCTCGACGGCAAGAGCGGGCGCTACGTCCGGATCGAGCACGACGACGGCACGCTGACCGCGTACATGCACCTCGACGATGTCGCCGCTGGCCTCGAGGTCGGCGACCACGTCGACGGTGGCGAGTACATCGGGACGCTCGGCGCGACCGCCGTCTACGCCTCGGTGCCGCATCTGCACTTCAGCCTCGAAGTGCCGAACGTCCCCGGGACGCACGGCGACAATACGAATACGCACTACGTCGATCCGGCGCCGTTCCTCGCGCGCGCGTCGGTGTCGCCGATACCCGAGCGCAAGCACCCGATCAAGCCCGCGACGTAGAGGTGGCAACCCGGTCGGCGGAGTGGGACAACCAAGCCATGAAGCCGCTCGCCGCCGTGATCGTCCTCGCGATCGTGGTGGCGATCGGCATCGAGCTGGTCCTCTCGCGCACGAAAGAACCGCCGCCGAGCAACGTCGTGCCGCGGTTCCACGAGGCGTGGCAGCCGGCGGTCGGCGCGCCGCGCAGCCAGCCGATCTTCGATCGCTTCGCGAAGTGCATGGGCGATGCGACCGACCTCGACCGCTCGGCGGAGTGCGCGTGCGAAGGCGACCTCGCGCGCTCGAAGCTACCGCCGGCACCGCACGCGTGCGCCGACTACCTCGCTAAGCGTCACACGGTGGCCGCGCTGCCGGTCGACCAACAGTTGCGCGAGCTCGATGCGCCGGCCGCGACCGATGTCGTGATCCCGACGATGTCCGTGATCACGTTCATGCGCTCGTGCGAGCGAGCGGGCGATCCGTCGACCAAGCGCACGGTACGGTGCGCGTGTCGCGTCGACTACGTGCTCGAGCACGCCGACCAACGCACGTACTCCTCGAACGGCCAACTGCTGGCCGCGATCGATAGCCAGGTGGCCGCGTCCGAGCGCTACTGCCAGTAGTCGAGCTATAGTCCGGCCGTGTCGTCGCGCGAAGACTGGATGCGTCGCCTCGGCCCGCTGTACGGCGGCGCGGTCGCGCTCGTCCATTCGACGCCGTGGCGCTGGCCCGTCGAGGTCAGCGGTGACGATGCATCGCGGTCGTCGGGCTGGGTCGTCGCGCTCGGCCTGCCGATCGGCGTCATCGCCTACCTCGTCGCGGCGGCGGCGAAGGCCTGCGGGTTTCCGATCGCGATCGCGGGCATCCTCGGGCTCGCCGCGCTGACCACAGCCTCGGCGGCGCTGATCGAGCGCGGCGTGGTCGAGCGGCTCGATCGGGATGCCGAGCGCACGCCGAGCGTCGCCGGCATCCTCGTGATCGTGTTCGTGACCGCGGTGCGGATCGGTGCAGTCGTGACCGTAGCGCCCGCGAGCTGGCTCGGCTTGTTCGTGGTCACCGCGGTGGTCGGACGCTGGGCCGCGGTGTTTCTGCAATCGCTCGGCGAGCCGATCCTCGATGACGACTCGCCGCGCTCGCTGGTCGCTACACCCGCGCCGCTGTGGTTGACCGCGGCGCTCAGCGGCGGCGTGCTCGCGCTCGCGGTCGTCGCGTTCGGCAAGGCCGCGATCGTCGTGCTCGCGCTCACCGCGGCGGTCGCATTTGCCCTCGGGCTCGATGCGCAGCGCCGCGATCGCGGCCTGACCTCACCGCTCGTCGCGTGCGCGGCGGCAGTCGGCGAGCTCGCCGTCCTCCTGATCGCGACGCTCCACAGTTAGAGCAGGCCGCTGCGAGGTGCCGAGACCAGGTGGAGAAACTCCTGCCGGGTCTCGGGTTGATCGAGGAAGGCACCCCGGACCGCGCTCGTCATGACGTTGGCCTCGTGCGCTTCGATGCCGCGCGCGGCCATGCACATGTGCAGACCCTCGATGAAGACCGCGGAGCCGCGCGATTCGAGGCGGTCGTGAAGCATCGCGGCCAGCTCGTTCGTGAGGTCTTCTTGCAGCACCGGCCGCCGCGCCAACAGGTGCACGAGCCGCGACAGCTTCGAGATTCCGAGGACGCGCTTGGACGGAAGATACGCGACCGAGACCCGGTAGATCACCGGCAGCAGGTGATGCGGACACATCCCGAAGCAGGTGTTGTGCTTCGAGATCACCATCCCATCGTACGTCGCCGGGAACGTGCGCGCGAGCATGTCGCGGACCTCGGTCTCGATCTCGTCGACCGGATGCACGAGCTCGAGCATCGCGCGCGCGGCGCGGCCCGCGGTGTCGGCGTAGTTGTCATCGGAGGTGACGGGATAGCCGAGCATCCCCAACGCGGAGACGATCTGTTCGTAGGCACCCTCGAGCAGCGTGCCGGCTTTCGCGCGCACGGTGTCGGAGGTCACGGGGTAGAGGTTTCGTGCGGCGCTGTGGTCCATGCTCAATGGACGGTCGATGCGGCCGCGCCGTTACACCTTGGTCAACGAATCCAGCGCCGCGGTGTCGCGCCGCGCGAGGGCCGCTTCGACGTCGAGCGCCAGCCGATCGCGGCCGACGGTCAGCACCGCCTTGACCACGCCGCCGTCGCGATAGACGACGTGCGCATCGCGCGCCTCGAGGTCGCCATGGACCTGTGGCGGGTCGAACTTCTCGGCATGTCCGACGTAGTTGAGCGTGACGTCGTGATGCTGGCTCCAGAAGAACGGTACGTCGCGGCGACCACCACGACCGAGCATCGAGGCCGCGACGGCCTGGCCGTGCCGGACGGCCACTTGCCAGTGCTCGATGCGGACGAGCCCGGTGTCCCACGGATAGCGCGCGATATCGCCGGCGGCCCAGATCTCGGGCGCCGCGCGGAGCTCGTGATCGACGATCACACCGTTGGTCACCGAGAGGCCGGCGGCCTCGGCGAGTTGCGTGCGCGGCTTCACGCCGACGCCCATCACGACGAGCTCCGCCGGCAGCGTGCTGCCGTCGTCGAGGGTCACGGCGTCGGCGCTGATCCGAGTCGGCGTTCTGCCGAGGCGAAACACGACGCCCTTCGCCTCGTGCACGCGCCGGACGAACGCACCGACGTCATCGCCGAGCATGCGTGCGAGCGGTACGTCTTCGCGCCCGACCACCGTGACGGTCGCGCCCCGCACGCGCAGCGCCGCGGCAGCTTCGAGACCGATGAAGCTCGCGCCGATCACGACGACGCGCGTGCCGTCACCGGCGGCCTTCGCGATCGCGCGACTGTCGCCGAGCGTGCGCAGGGTGTGGACATGGGGAAGGCCGGCACCGTCGATCGGCAGGCGGATCGGCTCGGAGCCGGTCGCGATCAGCAGTGCGTCCCAGGGGAGCTCGCGGTTGCTCGCGAGCCGGACGAGCTTCGCACTCCGATCGATCTCCGTCGCGGATTCGTTCACGATCGAGACGTTCGAGGCCGCGAGCGCTTCGGTCGTGCGCAGGAACACCCACTCCTCGGGCGCGGCTCCCGCGAGGTAGTCCTTCGAGAGGTTCGGACGATCGACGGGGTCCGAACCCTCGCCGTTGACGATCGTGATCGTTCCGCGATGGCCTTCCGCGCGCAGCGCTTCGGCACACGCGACGCCCGCTGCACCGCCGCCGATGATCACCACCGACGCCGGGCCGGTCGGTTTCGGTGCGGGCACCTCGCGGCGTGCGCCGACCCGAATCCGCCCACCCTCGAGTGCGACATCCCAACACGCGAGCGCGGTGATCGCGGGTCCACGTGGATGGCCGGTTGCCAGATCGAAGCAGGCGTGGTGCCACGGACAATGGATCGCGCCGTCCGTGACGGTGCCCTCCGCGAGCGGACCGCCGTAGTGCGTGCACGTCGCGCCGACCGCGTGGAGTCGACCGGCGTCGCGCACGAGCACGACGGCCTCGCCGTCGACGTGGCCGAGCAGCGGCACGCCGTCGCGGACTTCGCTCTCGGAGACGCCTTCCTTCAGATCGGGTCCGGTGATTGGTGTCTGGGCGCCCATGGTGTCTTTCCTTTGCTAATTGGACTGTATCTGAGTCTCCGGCGTTACAACTACTCGCCGATCTAGCTCTCGAAGGATCTCGACATCCGTCACCATCTCACGCCGATCCCATGGTCGCCGGCTTCAGCACGACCGTCGTCGCGCCCCAGCTCCCCGACTTCTCGTCGCCGAGCGCGTAGCTCACGACCGCGGGGTGGCGATCGAGCACGGCGTGCGTGATCGTGCGCAGCGTGCCCTTGCCCTTGCCGTGGATGATCCGCACCCGCGTCATGCCGGCCTCGTGCGCCGCGTTGACGAACTCCTCGACGACATCGGCGCACTCGTTCGGCACGAACGTGTGGAGGTCGAGCTCGCTCGTCAGGATCGGCGCGGTGACATCGTCGTCGTCGCTCACGGTCACCCCGGCCAGTTCACCGTGTCGGGCACGAACGGAATGATCCGCTTGCGCAGCTCGGGCGGCACGCGCGAGTCGAGGATCTTCGCGACCTCGTCGGGGCGATACAGTTGCGAGAAGTGCATCATCACGATCGTCTCGTTCGTGAAGTTTTCCGCGCGCTCGATGATCTCGTCGAGGTGGATATGGCAGCCGGCGCGCGCACCCTCGAGCGACTTTTTGCCGTCGAGGAACGTGCACTCCATCACCAGCACGCGGGCGTCGAATAGCTCCGGCCCGTGGTCGAACGCGGAGATCAGCGTGTCGGTCACGTACGCCAGCTCCGCGCGCTCCTCGTGGAACAGCATGTCCTCGCCGGCGCGCCGGCGGGCGGCGATCTCCGGGCCCGGCAGATCGTGGAACTCCGGCTTCAACTTCGAGATCCGCCGCATGATCATGTACGCGAGCGACGGCACCGGATGAAACGTCTGGACCGCGCGCACGCGGAGGTCGCCGCGCAGCTCGCGCTCCTCGCCGGCGCGCATGCCGATCGCCTCGATGTCGAGCGGCCAGTGCTGGAGCTTCGTCAACGTGTGCAGCGCGGCCATCAGATCGTCGACGATCTCCGCCGGCATGATCACGCGGGGCGGCTTCGGCTTGCCGTGCAACGCGCGGATCCCGAGCAGCGCGGGCAGCGCCCCGATGTGGTCGACGTGGCCGTGCGACAACAAGATCGTGTCGGCGGACGCGAGCGAGCGCGCCGGAATTCCGGCATCGAACAGCAGGCCGAGCTCGGGGCACGCGATCGACGTGTAGACGCCGCCGAGCGAGACCCCGCGCAGCGTGTATGGCCCGGCCGTGACGGTCGTCAGCACCGTCGCGAGCATAGCCCGGCGAGCGAGTGCTAGGATGTGGGCCGCATGTTCTGGTACTCGCTCCTCGCCGTCCTGGCAGTGCTGTTCCTTCTGTCGGTCGCGCTGCCGGTGCCCCGCCGGATGTGGGCGTTCAGCCTGATCACCGCGAAGTATTTTTGGCTGTGGGTCGCCGACAAGCTCCTGCTCCGCCGCTTGTGGTTCGCGCTGACCGGTCGCAGCACGAACTATCAAAAGCTCACGCGCCCGGTCCTGCTGCGGATGTTCTGCGAGGACCTCGGCCCCACGTTCATCAAGTTCGGTCAGATCATCGCGTCGTCGGCGGGCATGTTCCCGGACCCGTACGTCAAAGAGTTCCAGAAGGTGCTCGATCGCGTGAAGCCGTTCCCGTTCGAGGACGTGCAGCGCACCTTGATCGAAGAGTTCGGCGCCGAGAAGGCCGCGCACCTGATCGAGATCGAGCCCAAGCAGCTCGCGTCGGCCTCGATCGCGCAGGTCCACACCGCGAAGCTGCGCGATGGCACGCCGGTCGTGATCAAGGTCCAGCGCCCGGGCATCATCCCGCGCTGCATGGCCGACATGAAGATCATGCGGTTCATGGCGAAGCAGCTCTCGAAGATCAAGCGCGACGCCGAGCTCGCGAACCCGGTCGGCGTGATCGATGACTTCACCGCCACGCTGACCGAGGAGCTCGACTTCCGTCGCGAGGCCGAGAACCTCGACAAGTTCAACGACATCATGCGCGAGCTCGGACACAAGAACATCCGTGCCCCGGTGCCGCACCACGAATACACCACCCGCAAGGTGCTCGTGATGGAGAAGTTCACCGGCCTGCGCGTCGACAAGTTCGAGGAGATCAAGGCGAAGGGCATCGATGGCGAGACCAAGCTCGTCGACGGGCTCCGCGCGTGGTTCCAGTGCGTCGTGTTCTACGGCTTCTTCCACGGCGACGTCCACGCCGGCAACTTGATGCTGCTCGACGACGACACGCTCGGCTTCCTCGACTTCGGCATCGTCGGTCGGTTCGACGACAACGCGCGCTATCTCGTCACCGACTACATGATCGCGTTCGCGTCGGGCAACTACAAACGGCTCGCGGAGATCATCGTCGAGATGTCGGGCGCGCCCGACAAGCTCGACATGGATGGCTTCATCGCCGATCTCAAGGAGACGTACAGTCCGCTGCTCACGCTGTCGTTCGGTCAGGTCAACTACGCTGACTTCTTGCCCGGCATCCAGCGCACCGCGACCCGCCACCGCATGCGGATGCCGAACGAGTTCATCCTGATCACGAAGCAGCTCCTGTACTTCGATCGCTACGCCAAGGCGCTCGCGCCGAAGCTCAACGTGTTCACCGATCCGCGCCTCGTGCTCGGCATGATGAGCGACATCCAGAAGGCTCGGATGCAGGTCGAGGCGGCGAAGAAAGCCGCTACCTGAAGCGATCGTCGACCGACAGGTCGCGCGGCCGTTGCTCGGCGCGATGACCGTCGAGGTACTTGAGGAAGATGTTGAGGTACTGGGTCTGCTCCGCCGACAGCGCGCGGAACATGATGCCGACCTGATGCGTGTCGTCGACCATCGTCGACCACACCACGCGCGCTGGGACGCGCAGCGGTTCGGACTGCACGTCATCATCGAACATCAAGACGATGCTGATGTCGAGCTCGGTGCCGAGCACGAGCGGCTCGTCGACGCTCGCGCACAGCCCGCCGCGCGAGACGTTTTGTGTGCGCCCTTCGGCCTCTTCGGCACCGGCGTGAAACGTCACCGCGGCTTCGTGGGCGTAGCGCGGATGTTCTCGGCCGGGGGTGGTGGACACTGCGATACCGAAAGTGTGGCTGGCCGGCGGGCACCCTGGCAAGTTTCCGTCGGTGTCCCGTCGGGCAGGGGCGGGGTTGTCCGGGATTCGGACGCACCGCGGCGAGGCCGAATGGCTCTATGGTTTCTGGCCCTTGGCGAGCTCTTGCGAGAACCACCCATCGGTCATCGCGTCGAGGTCAGCGGTCAGCTCCGGTCGCTCGGACTGTGCGGCGAGCCACTGGTAGTAGGTGTGGATCACCAGCATCTCGACGCGGCGGCGCTCGCGGCGGCGACTGACATCGATCGCCGCGATCCGGACCTCGTTCGGATCGAACAGCAGCCGCTCGAGGTGCCAGCTCGCGCGGACGTCCCACATGTTCGTGTAGCCGAGCGTCGGATCGTCGACCTCTTTCCACGTCAGGTTGCGACCGACGCGCACCGAGAGCTGCGGCACGAGTCCGGCGAAGCGCGTGCGGTAGCGCCAGCTCGGCGTCGGATCATCGGCGAGCCCCGCGGCTCGCACGCCGGCCGCAGCGACGGCGCTCACCTGGATCGGCAACCCGCACGGCGAGCACGGTGTGGCGCCGCACGGCGACGCGCCCGCACACGGATCGGCGTGCTTCCGGGCCGCGCGCGGCACGATCTCGAGCTCGCTCGTGGTGTCGTCGCAACCGTCGCCATCGCAGGGGTCATCGTCCGCCACGACCACGACCGGTGGCACCAGGTTTGGCGCCGCGGTCGCGCGCGCGGCGAGCACCGCCAGCAGCACGAGCACCGCGACCATGATCCACCGAGGCGACGGCGCGCGCGCCCACCCCTCACGGATGACCCGACCCGGCCGGTTGCGTGCTCGGGCCACGGATCGTACGGTCCGAACGTGGCGTCGACGCTCACGGACAACGCGCTCCAGGTCCTGCGCGCTCGCTATCTCACGCGCGACCAGGGCGTCGTCGTGGAGACGCCGGAACAACTGTTCCGCCGCGTCGCCGTCCACATCGCCGCCGTCGAGGCTCGTCACGGTGGCAACGCCGACCAGGTCGCCGCGACCACCGCCACGTTCGAGCGCATGATGGCGCGGCTCGACTACCTGCCGAACTCGCCCACTCTCATGAATGCAGGCCGACCACTCGGCCAGCTCGCGGCATGTTTCGTCGTGCCGGTCGAGGACTCCACCACCGGAGTCTTCGAGGCCGTCCGCTGGGCCGCCGAGATCCAGAAGACCGGTGGCGGCACCGGCTTCTCCTTCTCGCGCCTCCGGCCATCCGGCGATCTCGTCGCCTCGACCGGGGGAACTGCCTCGGGGCCAGTGTCCCTGATGCAGGTCTTCGACGTCGCCACCGAAGCAATCAAGCAAGGCGGCACGCGTCGCGGCGCTAACATGGGGATGCTTCGGGTGGACCACCCGGACATCCTCGAGTTCATCGCGATCAAGCTCGATCCGCAGCGCATGCGGAACTTCAACCTCTCGGTCGCGATCACCGACGCGTTCATGGCGGCGGTCAAGGCCGGCACCAACTACAACCTCGTCAATCCACGCACCGGCAAGGTCGACGGCGTCCTCGACGCGCGTCGTGTCCTCGACGCGATCGCCAACGCGGCGTGGGCGGTCGGCGACCCAGGCATGGTCTTCATCGATCGGGTCAACGCCCTCCAACCCACACCCGACGCCGGCGCCATCGAGGCTACTAATCCCTGTGGCGAACAGCCACTTCTCCCATTCGAGTCGTGCACGCTGGGCAGCATCGACGTCGGGCGCTTCGTCGTCGATAACGACCTCGATTGGGTTCGGCTGCGTACGAACATCCACGACAGCGTTCGCTTCCTCGACGATGTCATCGACGCCAACCGCTACCCCCTCATCGAGATCGAACGGGCGACAAAAGCGACGCGTAAGATCGGCCTCGGGATCATGGGCTGGGCCGACGCCTTGGTCCTGCTCGACATCGCCTACGACAGCGAAGCCGCGATCGAGCTCGCGCATCGGGTCGCGAAGTTTCTCGAGGACGAGTCGCTCGCCGCCAGCGAGGCGCTCGCGACCGAGCGCGGGCCATTCCCGGCGTGGCAGGGCTCGCGCTGGCAACTCGATGGCCACCGGCCCCTGCGCAATGCCACCACGACCACGATCGCTCCAACCGGAACGATCAGCATCATCGCGGGCTGCTCGAGCGGGATCGAGCCGCTCTACGCGCTCGCCTATCGCCGCAACGTGCTCGACGGTGCCGAGCTGACCGAGATCAATCCGGCGTTCCATCGGATCGCCGGCGAGCGCGGCATCGCGTCGCCCGAGCTGTTCGCCGAGGTCGCGCTGCACGGCGGCGTGCGCGGCAACGCGAAGGTCCCCGCCGATCTGCAGCGCCGGTTCCCGACCGCTCACGAGATCGACGTCTCGTTCCACGTCCGGATGCAGGCGGCCTTCCAGCGGTTCGTCCACGCCGCCGTCTCCAAGACCATCAACCTCCGGAACAGCGCGACTGCCGTCGACGTCAAAGCTGCGTACGAGCTCGCGTACGAGCTTGGTTGCAAGGGAATCACGGTGTACCGGGATGGCAGCCGCGACGGCCAGGTGCTGGTCACGGGTCAACGCGCGATCCGCGCGCCGAGCATCCCGAGCTGCCCGGAGTGCGACTCGGTGTTGTTGGTGCAATCGCTCTGTCAGCTCTGTCGCAATTGCGGTTGGTCGGTCTGCATCTGAAGTCGGCATCGCGGCCACCTTCAGCAAGTGCTCTGCCACAATTCGCGCGAGCGATTTCGGTGGATTAGCACCGCAATTTGTCCGGTGTCCGACGGAAGCCGGACGAGCGCGTCCGCGCGCCGGACGTCACG
>JBDTJY010000219.1:0-11895 GCA_039935615.1 Kofleriaceae bacterium | reverse complement strand
TCCGGGCACTACATCGCGGAGCAGCGCGACGTACAATTATCCCACTGAACCGGTGGCTCTACATCTTGCTGCTGGTCGCGTGCGGCGGCCATCGCACCGGTCACTTCGATGACGTTCCGGATCACGCGCCGAAGCTCGTCGTGTTGGTCGTCGTCGGTCAGTGGCCCGAATGGTCGTTCGAGCAGAAGCGCACGTCGTTTCACGGTGGCTTCGCGCGGATGCTCGCCGACGGCGAATGGCACGTCGGCCATCATCCGTCCGCGGCGACGCTGACCGCGCCGGGCCACGCGTTGCTCGGCACCGGCGAGCCGCCCGCGCGCAGCGGCATCCTCGGGAACCAGTGGTGGCATCGCGATCTCGGCGTGAAGTTGCATGCCGTCGAGGCCGTCGATGGCTCGGTCACGGCCGAGTGGTTGCGGGTCAACGGCCTCGGCGATTCGATCGCCGCGGCGAAGACCGGTGCGAAGGCGGTCTCGATCAGCCTCGAGGATCGCGCGTCGATCCTGTCGCTCGGTCACGCGGGCCTGCCGATCTGGTGGGACCTCGCGACCCAGAAGTGGACGACGCTCGGCACCGCACCGGCGTGGCTCGCCGCGTACAACGCGACCAACCCGGTGATGGCGCGCGCGAAGCAGGTGTGGACGCCGCTCGACGCCGCGAAGCTCGCGCAGCTCTCGGGCACGACCGACGATCAACCCGGCGAGACCGGCGGCGAGAAAGGCTTCGGCCCGACGTTCCCGCACGATCCGGCGACGACGCCCAAGCCCGACGAAGCGTTCTTCGCGATGCCGCTCGGTAACGAGGTCGTGTTCGATGCAGCGCGCGCCGCGATCGCCGGCGAGCACCTCGGCGCCGATCGCACGCCGGATCTGTTGATCGTGAGTCTGTCCGCCCACGACTACATCGGTGATGCGTGGGGCCACGAGTCGTGGGAGCAGTGGGATGCCGAGCTCCGCATCGACGAGCTGCTCGGCCGCTTCATGGACGACCTCGACAAACGCCTCGGCGCCGGCAACTGGGCCATGATGATCACGAGCGATCACGGCGCGAGCCCGATGCCCGAGCGGATCGGCGGTGGCCGCATCACGTTTCAGCAGATCCAGCGCGCCGCGAATCACGCGGCGTCGGCGGTGCTCGGCCCGGGCACGTGGATCGACAACGCGCACTATCCGACGATCTATTTCTCCAAGGCGATGCTCGCGCAGCCCAAGGGCGAGCTCGCCTCGGCGACGCAGCGAGTGATGTTCGCGTTGCGCGCGTTCCCCGGCATCGAGCGCGTCGGGCGGGTCGCCGACTACGCCGGCAACTGCAAGCAGCGCACCGGTGTCGCGCTCGTGCTCTGCCTGACGTTCGATCCGGACCGCTCGGGTGACCTGCTCTACATGCCGGCGAGCGGGTGGGTCCTCCACGATGCCGACGAGCCGACCGCGACCGCACCCGGCTCGTGGCACGACTACGATCAGCGCGTACCGCTGATCTTGATCCCACCGGATCGCAGCGCGAAGCACGCGCCCGAGGTCGCGCCCGGCAGTGACCTCGAGATGGTGCGGGTGGCGTCGCTGTTGGCGCGCTGGCTCGGCGTCAAGGCGCCGGAGGCTCTGCCCCGTCGTCCGGATCCGGTGCCGGCTCTGGGGTCGGGGTCGGATCAACCACCGGCCGGATCGTCAGCGCCTGGTGGGTCGGCGTCGTCGTCACGGTGAGCGGCTGGTCGACGGCGACCTGCCACCCGCACGAGCTTTAGATCTCGTGTGGCATCGGGCGTCTAGGTGCCCGGAAGTAGCGCAGCGGCGAGTACGGACCAAAGTTCGAGACCCGGCTGGTGTACAGGTCCGCGTAGTCGTTGACCTGTTCGCCGAACCGAGAGTTCTCGTTGCCCTCGCGCAGGCAACTCCCCCAGTGCGGGTTGTAGGCGCGGTCGAGGCGCTGCTCGAGCGAGTCGACCTCGGTCTCCATGAGATCCGCGCGATCGCGCAACGAATCGATGCTCGTGCGCGAGCCGCGGCGCTCTTCTTCGAGCTGGTCGTGGAGGTGCTGGTGGGTCGGGTCGTCGAGCAGGCGCTGGATCTTCTTCAAGCGCAGCGACTGGTAGTCGATCTCCGATTCCAGGTTGCGATGCCGGCGATCGAGCAGCTCGAGATCGTGGATCTGCGCTTCGAGCCGATCGCTGACCGAGATCTCCCGCTCGAGCTCCTGCAACACCATCGCGGTGCGCCACATGTGCGCTTTGCGCAGCCGCAAGATATCGCCGTAGATGTGATCGCCGATGTAGAGGACCTGCTCGCCCTTGATGCCGGTCATCTGCTCGAACGCGATGACGTTGCCGCCCTGGTAGACCTTGTCGCGCGACAGGTGCTTGACCTCGACGTTCGGGACCGGCTCGTTCGTCACCGGATCGATCTGCACGAACGGCCGCAGCTCGTTGAAGAACGCCGGCTTCGCGCCGCCGACGATCACGATGTCGAAGTAGTTGCGCCACGACGGATACGCTTTGCGCTCGCCGTCGAGCAGGAAGCTCATGACGACCTTGGTGTAGTCGTAGAGCGAGTTGGTCAACAGGAACAGCTTCTTGCCGCTCGAGCGGAACTTGTGCAGCGTCTCGCCGAGCAGCGGATCCTTGACGATGAACGCCGAGAGGTCGGCCTTGATCACCGACTTCAGCGTGTCGTCGCGATGCGCTTCGTCGATCGCCATCCGGATGTCGCCGAACAACTTGTCGAAGTCGACCGCGATCTTCTCGCGCCCGTACCACTCGACGAGCGTCGTGTACATCACCGCTTCGGGCAGGCCGAACAGCGTGTCGATCCACTCGAAGCGATCCGCCGAAAGGTTGATCTTCTCGTTGCGATAGCTCGCCTTGCGCTGGTCGTGATCGAGCTCGCGAAAGCCGTGGTAGCAGCGACCGACGTGCGCGTGGCGATCGAGCTTGAACACGTTGCCGAGCTGGCGGTCGACCATCACGCCGCGGATCGCCCAGCGCGGATCGTACGTCAGGTGTCGGATCGCATCCGGATAGCCGTGCTTGGTGCACAGCTTGTCGAGCGTCAACTGGATCGACAACTGCTCGAGCCGATCCTGGTGATACAGCGCGAGCGTGTAGTCCATGTCGAACCCGATCATCTCGATCGAGTCCATGCGCAGGTTCCGGTTACAGAACACGCGATTCTTGCGGGCGACGTCGATCTCGGTCGTGGTGTCACCCAGCAGTGCGCCCAATCCGAGATCTAGATCCACGCTAACGTGCGCGACCATCTCGTCACTATTGTAGCGTGCCCGTCCGGCGATCGCAGGGCGTTTTCCCGTATACATTGGGCTTATGGCGACGCCTCCCAAGGCCTGGAACCGTACCCAAGAGCCTTTTGCCGAGTTGATCTCCGCCGAGGCCATCGCCGCTCGGGTAGCCGAGCTAGGTGCCAAGATCACCGCCGACTACCAGGACAAGGACGACATCGTCGTGATCGGCGTCCTCAAGGGGTCGGTGATCTTCCTGGCCGACCTCGCGCGTCATATCGGCCTGCCGATTCGGATGGAGTTCATCGGTATCTCCTCGTACGGCGACGCGACCGTGTCGTCAGGTGTCGTCCAGATCACGCAGGACGTCTCGCGCCCGCTCGAGGGCAAGCACGTGATCGTCGTCGAGGACATCGTCGATACCGGCCACACCGTCGCGTACCTGCTCGAGAACCTCGCGACCCGCCGCCCGGCTTCGATCGCCCTGGCCTCGCTGCTCCACAAGCCCGAGCGCCAGGAGCGCCCGGTCAAGATCGACTATCTCGGCTTCACGATCCCGAACAAGTTCGTCGTCGGCTACGGCCTCGATATCGCGCAGCAGTACCGAAACCTCCCGTTCATCGGCTACGTCGTCGGGGCATGAAGCCAGAGCAACTCGCCAAGTTGCCGGCGGTGCTGTTCGAGATCGGAAAGCTCGTCGGCTCCGACCTCGATCCGGGGATCCTGCTGTCGCGGATCGCGGAGCTCGTGTGTCAGGTGATCGGGGCGAAGTCGTGCTCGGTGATGTTGCTCGATGCCGATCGCAAGCGGCTGCTGGCGAAGGCGGCGTACGGGTTGCGGACCGAGCGGATGCACACGCTGTCGTTCGCGGTGGGTGAAGGTGTGGCGGGATGGGTCGTCGAGCGCGGCGAGCCCGCGCTGATCACCGACGTCACGAAGGACTCGCGCTACGTGACGCTGGCCGCGAATCAAACGCCGATCGCGTCGATGATCTGCGTGCCGTTGATCGCGCGCGGCGAGCGGGTCGGCGTGGTCACCGCGACGTCGGAAGAGCCCAACGCGTTCCATCCCGATGATCTCGAGATCGTTCGGTTCATCTCGACGACGATCGCACTCGATATCGAGAACGTGCGGCTGCATCGCGTGGCCGTCACCGATCCGTTGACCGGTGCCTTCAATCGCGAGTTCTTGCATCAACGGTTGCCCGCCGAGATCGAGGCCGCGATCGATCGCGATCGGCCGCTGTCGGTGGCGCTCGTCGATGTCGATCACTTCAAGCACGTCAACGACCAGTACGGGCATGGCGTCGGCGACGTCGTGCTCGCCGAGGTCGCGCGCCGGTTGCGCGGAGCCATCCGCGGTGGTGACATCCTCGTGCGCTATGGCGGTGAAGAGTTTCTCGCAGTGTTGCCGAAGGCGGACGCCGGTCGCGCCTGGGAGGTCGGCGAGCGCATGCGCCAGCGCGTGTGCGAGCGCGCGTTCGATGTCGGTGACGGGCTCGCGCTGCTGCTGCGGATCTCCGTCGGGATCGCGCAGTGGCGGATGGGGGAGACCATGCCCGATCTGATCGAGCGCGCCGATGTCGCGATGTACGGTGCGAAGCAGCGCGGGCGCAATCGCGTCGAGGTCGCGCCGTGACTCCGAAGGACGACGGCAAGGGTGGGAAGTTTCCGCCCGACCCCGACTACGCGGTGCCGACCGGATCGCCCGATGTCTACGACCCGAGCTACGTGCCACCGCCGGCCGATCCGGCGCACGGCGATGCGAAGGCCGCGGACGTTCCTCCGGCGGAGCTGTATCCGCCGTCGGATTCGTCGGTGGCGGAACCGGATCGACCGGAACAATCGTACTCGTCGGAGTGGGATGGCTATCCGGCCGGCGAGCCGTCGCCGGAGATGTCGGCTCCGTATGCGGCCGAAGATTACCCGGCGGCGCCGCCACCGTCGGGCATGGCGTACTCCGTCGGGGACGCAGCGTCCGATGCGGCCTACGTGCCGCCGCCCTCCGATGCTGCCTACGCGCCGCCGCCGCCGCCGGATCCGGACGACGCGCCGATCTTGCCGGTCGATGCGACGGCCGCGTTGCAACATGCGGTCGGTGCGCCGTCGGCGCGCGCGCGCAAACGTGCGGCCACCCAGCCGCGTCGCGACGGCGATGGCGAGGTGATCGACGACGGCACGCTCAAGCGCAGCAAGCGCACGATGCTGATCGCCACGGCCTCGATCGTCGGCGGGCTCGTCATCGCGACGCTCGTGTTCCTCGGCCACGCGAACTCGCAGCGCTACGAGCTCGATTGCAGCGCCGCGCACGCGGTCGCGATGCAAGGCCGCTCGTTCCCGCCATGGGGCGTCCACGCGCTCAACGGTCCCGAGTGGGCGCCGATCGCGTTACCGGCGAACGCCGAGTGCCAGCCGAAACAGACCGAGGACGTCGCCGAGCTCGGCAAGTGGTACCTCGAGCTCCTGATCGATCGAGCGACCGTCACGCTGACCGCGAAGGACATCCTCGACGCGGCGCCCGCCGCCGCCGGCCAGCCCGCGGTCAGCCCGCTCGACACGGTCAGCGCGCAGCTCGATCAAGCGCTGCTGCTCGCCCGCGATCCCGACAAGCGCGACCAGCGCAAAGAGATCACGCGCCTCCAGGGCGACGTCCTCTATTGGCACGCCGCGGCTCGCCTGCGCGACGCCTCGGCCGTGCTGCTCGATGCGTCGAAGCAATTCGATGCCGCGAACGCCCAACACCCGCGCCACGCCACCGACGCTGCCGCCTGGTCGACGTTTCTCCATCACCTCGCCGACGAGCTGCGCGCCGGACCGAATGGTGCGCCGATCGTCGTCGGCCCGGCCGGCCCGTCGACCGCCACGGAGCCCGGCGTGCCCGTCCCCGTCGGTACCGCGCTCCCCGTCGAAGCCGGCAGTGGAGCCGGCAGTGCCGAAGCGCCCGCCCCGCCCGATGCCGGCGTCCCGTCCGGCGGCGTCCTGCTCTAGCTAGCTTCGAGCCGGGGAATGCAAACACCGATCGTCGTGCTGATCGCGGGTTCTGGCCGTTCTTCCCTGGTGTCGTAGACGAGATGCCCTGATGAAAATCGACCGGGCAGTGCCGGCGCGTGGCTGCTCGAACCAAGCACGACGCGAGCGCTCGAAAACGCACGAATGCTTCCCTCGGGATCGCGGAGCACGACGTCCCGATTTGGGTACTGGACGCGAATCTGCTCCCACGTCAGTGGCGCCGATAGATACGTGCTGGCCATGGCCGATCCTCGATCCGTTACTGTTGTGGTCAAGTTTTTAGCGGACGTCAGGCGCTTGCCTGCTCGACTACGATTCGACTCTCGTAGGATCGGATCTCATCGGTACCTGCCGGTCCTGTGATCGTACCGACAACCACGATCAAGTCGCGGTCAGGCTCGAAGTCAGTGCTCGTGCGCATCGCACTCAGCTCGTGAGCGCTTGATAGATCGCGCGTGGATCGATCCTGCGCGTGTACGGCACGACGTGACCGACGGGCTGGCGCGCGAGCTCGAACGGCTCCGCCGAACAGCCGCGCGCAGCGTCCACGCACAGGAACACGCGCGCGGCTCCGGCGGCCGCGTATGCCGCGAGCTTGCGCTCGAGGTGAGCGGCGGTCCAGAACCCGACGAGCTCCAGGTGCCAACGGACGCCGCGATGGTCGAGCGCGAGGTCGGGGCACAGGATCGCCCCGTTCGACCGCAACGGCGACGGCCCGACGATCACGCGGAGCTCGGGATCGAGGAGCTCGAGCGCACGCGCGAGCTTGCGCGGCTGGTACGTCGCGCGGCGATCGACCGGTGGGAGCGGCAACAGCACCGGCGAGGCCAGCCGCGTGCGAGACGCCGGCGAGTCGAGCTCGACGACGAACCGCTCCGACGATGACAACATCGGGACGAGTTGCGCGAGCGTGGTGCCGTAGACCGCCGTGCGTTGGAACAGCGCGAGCGGACCGACGAGGTCGACGAGCGTCGAGCCATCGGGACATCCACTCGCCGTCACGAGCAGGCCGCGCGCCGTCGCGGCACGCAAGACCGTGCCATCGTCGTCCCACGACCAGATCTTCACGCGATGAGCGCGGCGCAGAGCGCGCTGGATCAGCGAGATGTTCGCGAACGCGGCGACCTCGAGCTCGTTCGGTCGACCGTTCGGCAAGGCGATCGTGGCCTCGCCGCGGAGATCCGCGAACAACAGCGACTCGATCTCCCGATCGTCGACGCCGAGCTCGGCCGCGGCAGCAGCGATGCGAGCCGCGCGCGAGCTCGGATCGAGCGCGGGCGGACCGAGCAGCAACGTCCGGACCTTGCGCGCGACCTGCGTGAGCCTGCCACGCCCCGCGGTCAGCCGAGCGAGCGCGACGCGCACCGCGGCGATCCGCCGGCGCGAGATCGGCAGCGCCTCGATCGCATCGAGCGCCACTCGCCACGGTTGACCCTGTGCGCGCTCGACGATGTCGACCGCGGCCGCGATCCAATCCAGATCGGTGTCGTCGAGGATCCCGAGCCTGGCGGGCCGGACGTCGACATGTTCGGCCAGCATCACGATTGCACCGCCACGGGCCGCGAGAGTCCACGCCGCCGCCGCGTCACCTGATCGAGCTCGGTCGTCGCGGTGGTCGCGAGCTCGTAGACCTGCGCGCGCTTGCCGACCCGCGGCCGCAGCACGCGACCGATGCGCTGGACATGACGACGCGCACTCGCGGTGCCACCGACGATGATCGCGACATCGGCCTCCGGAACGTCGAGGCCTTCGTCGAGGACCTGCGACGACACCAACACGGGCGCGGTGCCGGCGCGGAACCGATCGAGCATCGCGGCGCGCTCGACCCGCCCGATGTCACACGTGATCGGCAGCACCAACAGCTCGCGCGCGATCTTGTATGCGGTCGCGTTGTCCGACGTGAACACCAGCGCGCGTCCACCGTCGTGGCGTGCGAGCAAGCCGCGCAGCGCCGCCGCCTTCGCGCTCGGATACGCGAGCACCGCACGCGACAGCCGCCACGCCGCGAGCGCCGCGCGGCCCTCGGGGGTGCGCGAACAATGGTGCACGAACTCGGTCCAGCTCGAGCGCGGTGAGATCCGCTGGAACCGCGAGTACGCGACGTTGAACAGCCCGCGGGCGGTGCGATAGGTGTCGCGCTCGTCGGGCGTCAGGCGGATCGGCACCGTCTGCAAGTCGTACTCGGCGAGCGCGTCGCCGACGAGCTCGGCGATCCCGAGCGTGTAGACCACCGGGCCGATCACGCGTTCGAGCGCGCCGCCGTCATCGGGTGGCGTCGCCGTGAGCCCGAGCCGCGCAGGCGCGATCATCATGTCGAACACGTCGGCCGGGCACCACGCACCCACGTGATGCGCCTCGTCGACGATCACGAGCCCGAACTGATCGCCCATCGTCGGTGCCCAGGCGACCGCACTCGCATAGGTCGAGACCGTGATCGCCTCGATCCGGCGATCGCCGTCGCCGAGCCGTCCGATCGGCGCGCTCCACACCTCCGCCAGCGCACGCGCCCATTGATCGAGCAACACCCGGGTCGGCACCACGATCAAGGTCGCGACGCCGAGCTCGAGCATCGCGCCGATCGCCGTGATCGTCTTCCCCGTGCCGGTCGGCAGCGCGATCACACCTCGGTCACCGCGATCGCGCCACGCGGCGATCGCCTCGCGCTGATACCAACGCAGCTCGGGCTTCGCGGACGCCGCCGCGAGGTCGACCGGCCGCAGGTTGTCCGAAACGTCCGGTGGGCGGACGCTTCCGTCCGAAAGTCGTTCGCGGATCCCGGACAACCGCGAAGCCGGCAACCGCCACGCCGCGAGCTCGGAATCCCACGCCGCTCCGTCGAGAACAGAGCGATCTTGACGTGCCTTGATCTGGTCGAAGACCAGCGTTCCACGATCGAATCGAATCCGCATACCGCGGCAGAGCAGCAAGCTGCATGCCCGACGGGATCTACGGCTTGATTCTCGTCACGGCGAAGCCCTGCGCCTTCATCAGCTCGATCACCCCGCGCGGTCCGATCAGATGATCGGCGCCGACCGCGACGAACACCTTGTCGTGCTCGAACAGCTTCGACAGCTTCGGAATCCAATCGGCGTTGCGCTTGAACACCAAGATCTCGTCGTCCGCGTCGAGCTCCGCCTTGGTGTAGCCGGCCTTCATCATCTTCCCGCGCGACTCGTCGTCCATGCCCGGGCTGTCGTCGGTGCCGGCGCAATACTCCGCGAGGTCATCCAGGCTGTCCTTCTTGATCTCGGCGCGGTCCTTGGTCTGTTCGATCGTGGCCTTCAGCATCCTCAGATCGAGCAGCTTCGCGAGCACGCCATCTTGAAACTCCGAGGTCTCGAGCCCGCTCATCTTGATGTGATGCTGGCCGGCGCGCTGCTGGAGCTGGGTCTCGAGCGTGTTCGAGATGTCCTCGTAGAGCACGAGCATCATCAGCGCCGCCGAATCGGCCTGCCCGGTCTCGAGCCGCGCCGCGGTCTCCTTGCCGACGAGCTCCTCGTAGTGCGCCCAGTCCTTCGGACCGAGCTCCTGCTCGAGCGGCTCGCTGGCATGCGTGCCGTCGGTCGTGTCATCGGGCGCGATCTCGAACACCGCGAGCGACGCCTGATCCAACGTCGCGCCCACGATCGGCGGAAACTTCGCGAGCCCGACACTGATGTGCCGCGTACCGAGGATGTGCGAGGTCTTGCCGGCCTTCGTCAGCTCGAAGAAGAACGGCCCGGTCACCGCCGGGCACGCCTTGTTCGCGAGCTCGACCCGCTCGCCGAGCGTCGGCAGCCCATCACCAGTCGGCTTTGCCGGCGCGTTCCACGGGTCGGCGGATCCGGTCAGTGCCGGTTTGGGCGCGACCTTGACCGGCGGCTGGTCGTTGTCCTTACAACCGACGAACACGATCAGCGCGGCGAGCAGCGTTCGCATAGGACTAGCCGCCCGAAGTGCCGATCGCGAGCCGCGTCAGACCTGCATTCTTCGCGCGTTCCATGATGTTGACGACCTTGCCGTGCGCGACCTGCTTGTCGGCCTTCAAGATCACCTGCGTGTTCTTGTCGCGCGCGAACGCGGCGGCGAACACCTGATCGATCTGCGGATCCGGAATGATCTTGCCGCCGATATCGATGTCGCCCTGCATCGGGATCGTGAGGATCAGCGACGCCTTCGACGTGTCGATGTCCTGCGCCTTGCCCGACGGCAAGTTGACCTTCAGGCCGGACTTCTTCTCGATCTGGGACTGCTCGACTTCCTTCTTGGTCTCCGCTTGTTGCTTGCGGGTCTGTTCGACCTCCGCGAGCGCGGTCACCATGAAGATCACCACCATCACGAGAAAGACGTCGGTGAGCGGCGTGATGTTGATCTCCGCGAAGATCCCATCGCTCGCTTCCTCGGCTTCGTCGCCGCCGTCAGGCAGCTTCCCGAGCGCCATCTTTCTCTCCTTTCACCTTGGTCTCGACTGCTTCGTCCGCAACCGGCTTCTTGCCGCGGCTCGGTTGCGAGTGCTCCGGCGCCTCGAGCAGGAGCTCGAGGAACTCGTCGGTGAGGAGCTTCATCTCGGTCGCGATCCGGCTCGCGCGCTGGCTGAAGTAGTTGAACAGGATGACCGCCTCGACCGCGACGAGGATACCGACCGCCGTCACGATCAACGCTTCGGACACCGGGCCGGCGACGTCGGAGAAGCTGACTTGCTGTCCCTTATGGAACCCGCCGAGGCCGGTGATGATGCCGGCGACCGTGCCGAACAGGCCGACGAACGGTGCCGTCGCGCCGATCGTACCGAGCATCCACAGCCGCGTGCGCAGGTCCTGGTTCACGCGCAGCCGCTCGCGGTGCACGCTGGTGACGATGTGGTCGGGCTTGGAGTTATTCAGCCGCTCGTAGCCGACCAGGAACACGTCCGCGATCGGGCTCGGCGAGCGCTCGCACGCCGAGCGACCCTCTTCGATCGCACCGCGCGATAGACAGCGCCGAACCGTGTCGGCGAGCTGGCGAGCGCGCGCGACGAACTGCCATTGCGCGATGGCACGCTCGATGGCCACGGCGAGCGCGATGACGGAGAACGCGAGGACGACCCACATCGCGTAGCCGCCATGACTCATCAGCTCCCAAATCGACTGATCCATATCTGTATCGCCTACTTCCTCGTGTAGTTCGTCGGTGATAGCACGCTAGGGCGCGAACGGGGCTCGGTAACCGCCGCCGTCGAAGTCGATGAACACCGGTGCGGTGACGGCCTCGGCCTGCACACCTTTGCCGGCGAGCGCCGCGCGAATCGCGGTGAAGTCGCCTCCGAGCAGCGCCGGCATCGTCGCGTCGCTGACGCTGTTGTCGGTGAGGATCGGGAAGATCCCAACATCGCCCCGCGTGCGGAACACGAGCCAGGCATCCTTGCCGGTCGCGCCGTTGCGGGTGTTGATGTCGGCGGCGTCGAGCGTGACCTGCACGGTCGCCTCGAAGCGCTTGGCACCGCTCGGCAGGGTCACGAGCGTGACCGCGAGCGGCTTCGGCGCGATCGGCGCGCGCATGCACGGGTCCTTCGCGTTCAGCGTGCTGACGTCGCGGCTCGTCCAACATTCGAGCGGGACGAGCGTGGTGTCGTCGCGCGTCGCCACGCCATCGGGCGTGGTGTTCGCGAACACCTCGAACGTATCGATCGCGGCCCACTCGG
>JBDTJY010000218.1:0-25502 GCA_039935615.1 Kofleriaceae bacterium | reverse complement strand
CCGACGAGACGCTGCTGCCCGGCATGTTCGTGCGCGCTCGCCTCGACTTCGCGATCGATCAAGACGCGATCCTCGCGCCGCAGCAGGGCATCACCCACGATCCGAAGGGCAACGCGACCGCGATGGTCGTCGGCGCGGACAACAAAGTGGAGGTCCGCACGCTCGTCGCCGAGCGCGCGATCGGCGATGCATGGCTGGTCGACAGCGGGCTCAAGGCCGGCGACAAGCTGATCGTCGAGGGCCTCAACAAGGTGGGCCCGGGCATGACCGTGCACGCGACCGAACGAGCCGCGCCCGGCTCCGGCAGTGCCGGGTCCGCGGCCCCGGCCGCACCAACCGCGGAGAAGTAACATGCTCGCAAGATTCTTCGCGAACCGCCCAGTCTTCGCGTGGGTGATCTCGATCGTGATCATGCTGGCCGGCGTCGCGTCGATCAACGTGCTGCCGGTCGCGCAGTATCCGGACGTCGCACCGCCGTCGGTCAACATCTCGGCGAACTACGTCGGCGCGTCGGCGGACACCGTCGAGAACAGCGTCACGCAGGTGCTCGAGCAGCAGCTCACCGGCATCGATGGCCTGTTGTATTTCTCGGGCACGTCGACCTCGAGCGGCGGCGCGAACATCAACGTCACGTTCAAGCAGGGAACGAACCCCGACGTCGCGCAGGTCCAGGTTCAGAACAAGGTGCAGCAGGCGATTCCGCGCTTGCCGACCTCGGTGCAGCAACAGGGCATCGTCGTCACGAAGGCGCAGTCGAACTTCCTCACGATCGTCGGCGTCTACGACAAGACCGACAAGGCCACCGGCTTCGACATCGCGGATTATCTCGTGTCGACGCTCCAGGATCCGATCGCGCGCGTCGATGGCGTCGGCGCGATCCAGATCTTCGGTGGTGCCTATGCGATGCGGATCTGGCTCGATCCGCAGAAGCTGTTCTCGTTCGGCCTGATGCCGACGGACATCGAGAACGCCGTCGCGGCGCAGAACATCCAGGTCTCCGCGGGCAAGATCGGCGAGCAACCGGCGCCGCCCGATCAGCAGCTCAACGCCACGGTCACGGCGCAATCGAAGCTGCGGACCGCCGAGGAGTTCAAGAACATCATCGTCAAGAACGATCCGAGCGGCGCGATCGTCCATCTCTCGGATGTCGCGCGCGTCGAGCTCGGCACCGAGGCGTACGACTTCGCGACCCGGCTCAACGGACACCCGGCCTCGGGGCTCGCGGTGCTGCTCGCCCCGAACGCGAATGCGCTCGCGGTCGCGAATCGCGTCAAGGAGGTCGTCAACAACCTCAAGGCGACGATGCCCGCGGGCTGGGACGTGTCGTACCCGTTCGACTCGACCAAGTTCATCCGGCTCTCGATCGAAGAGGTCGTGAAGACGCTGATCGAGGCGATCCTGCTGGTCGTGCTCGTGATGTTCGTGTTCTTGCAGAGCTGGCGCGCGACGTTGATCCCGGTGGTCGCGGTGCCCGTCGTCTTGCTGGGGACGTTCTGCGTCCTGCAAGTACTCGGGTATTCGATCAATACCTTGACGATGTTCGGGCTCGTGCTCTCGATCGGCCTGCTCGTCGATGACGCGATCGTCGTCGTCGAGAACGTCGAGCGGTTGATGCGCGAGGAGGATCTCTCGCCGATCGACGCGACGATCCGGTCGATGAAAGAGATCACCGGCGCGCTGATCGGCGTCGCCACCGTGTTGTCGGCGGTGTTCCTGCCGATGGCGTTCTTCTCGGGCTCGACCGGTGTCATCTATCGCCAGTTCTCGATCACGATCGTCGCGTCGATGCTGCTGTCGGTGTTCGTCGCGCTGACCGTGACTCCGGCGCTGTGCGCGTCGCTGCTGCGCCGGCACGACGGGCCGCGCCGCGGGTTGTTCGGCATGTTCAACCGCGGCTTCGAGCGGATGACGAATCGCTATCGCGGCAGCGTCGCGTGGATGTTGAAGGGGCCGGTGAAGTGGCTGCTGCCGTATGCGGCGATCTGCGCCGCGCTCGGCCTGTTCCTCACGAGGCTGCCGACCGGTTTCTTGCCACAAGAGGATCAAGGCGTCGGCATGGTGATCTGGACCCTGCCGTCCGGCGCGACGTTGCCGCGCACGCTCGCCGTCGCGAAGACCGTCGAGCAGCAGATGCTCGGCTTCGAGGCGAAGAACGTCGAATCGCTGTTCACGGTCTCGGGCTTCTCGTTCGTCGGCCAGGGCCAGAACGCCGGCATGGCGTTCATCGAGTTCAAGGATTGGGATCAACGCAAGGGCAAGGAGAACTCGGCGCAGGCGATCACCGGCCGCGCGACCGGCATGTTGTGGGGGGTGAAAGACGCGATGATCTTCGCGCTCACGCCGCCGGCGATCCAAGGCCTCGGCCAGTCCGAGGGCTTCGACTTCGAGCTCCAGGCGACCGCCGGCACCGATCGCGAGGCGCTCGCCGCCGCGCGCGACAAGTTGCTCGGGCTGGCGGCGCAGGATCCGCTGCTGATGGCGGTCCGCCGCGCGGATCTGCCGGAGACGCCGCAGCTCAAGATCGACATCGATGCCGCGAAAGCGGTCGCGCTCGGCCTCGCGCCGGCCGACATCACCAACACGCTGTCGGCGGCGTGGGGCGGCGTGTACGCCGGCGACTTCATCGACCGCGGTCGCGTCAAGCGCGTGTTCATCCAGGGCGACGGGCCCTATCGCTCGAAGCCCGAAGATCTCGGCTCGTGGTACGTGCGCGGCAACACCAACGCGATGACCCCGTTCAGCGCGTTCGCGAAGACCCACTGGTTCTACGGCGCCGAGTCACTCAGTCGCTACAACGGCCTCGCCTCGTACGACATCCAGGGCCAGGGCAAGCCAGGTGTGAGCTCCGGCACCGCGATGGACGAGATCGAGAAGCTCGCGTCGCAACTCCCCGGCACGACCCATTCGTGGAGCGGCCTGTCGTATCAGGAGCGCATCGCGAGCGGTCAGACGCTGTCGCTGTACCTGATCTCGGTCCTCGTGATCTTCCTGTGTCTCGCCGCGCTCTACGAGAGTTGGTCGGTGCCGTTCTCGGTCTTGCTCGTGATCCCGCTCGGCGTCGTCGGCGCGGTACTCGCCGCGAAGTTCCGCGGCCTCGAGAACGATGTCTACTTCCGCGTCGCCCTGCTCACGACCATCGGGCTCGCCTCGAAGAACGCGATCTTGATCGTCGAGTTTGCGGAGGACGCGTATCACCGCGGCGCGACCGCGCTCGACGCCGCGATCAGCGGCGCGAAGCTGCGCTTGCGGCCGATCGTCATGACCTCACTCGCGTTCATCGCCGGTGTCACTCCGCTCGCGATCTCGACCGGTGCGGGCGCCAATGGTCGAGTCTCGATCGGCTCCGGTATCGTCGGCGGCACGTTGACCGGAACGGTGCTCGCGATCTTCTTCGTCCCGGTGTTCTTCGTGATCGTGCGCAAGATCGTGCGCGGGAAACGGACGCTGTCGTGAACAGAATCCTGTTGGTCTTGCTTGCCGGTTGCTACTCGATGGCCCCGGCGTACGAGCGACCGGCCGCTCCGGTCCCGGCGAGCTTGCCGGGCGGGCAGGGCAGCGCGGCGCAGTTGCCGCTCGCGCAGTTCGTCAAGGACCCCAAGCTCGTCCAGATCCTGACCCGCGTGATCTCGCAGAACCGGTCGCTGCGGCGGACGGCGCTCGACATCGAATCCGCGCGTCAGCTCTACCGGATCCAGCGCGCGCACGAGCTGCCGTCGATCGATCTCGGCGTCGGGGTGACGTCGACGCGGTCGTTGATCGGCACGCCCGACAACGCGACCGGCCGGTTCACGCAGTACGGCGTCGATGTCGGGCTCGCGAACTGGGAGATCGATCTGTTCGGCCGGCTGAAGAGCCTGTCGGATGCCAAGCTGCAGACGTATCTGTCGTCGATCGAAGCGGCGAAGGCGACCCGGATCAGCCTCGTCGCCGAGACCGCGGGCGCGTACATCACGCTCGCGGCCGATCGCAGCCGGCTCGCGATCGCGAAGGAGACGATGGACACGTCGAAGAAGGCGATGGACCTCACCGAGTTGCTCGTCGGTGGCGGGACGTCGAACCGCGGCGATTTCTGGCAGGCCTCGACGGTGTTCCAGCAAGCGCGCGGCGATGTCGCCGTGCTGACCGCGGCGATCACGCAGGACAAGGACGCCCTCGAGCTCCTCGCGGGTGGCCCGCTCGACGATTCGCTGATGCCCGACGTGCTGCCCGATCACCTCGATTGGTTCGAGGACGTGCCGGTCGGCATGTCGTCGGCGGTGTTGCTCGAGCGGCCCGACGTGCTCGCGGCGGAGCACGACCTGATGAGCGCGAATGCGAACATCGGTGCGGCGCGCGCGCAGTTCTTTCCGTCGCTCACGCTGACCGCGACCGGCGGGCTCGCGAGTGTCGGGCTCGCGGCGCTGTTCACCGGACCGGCGGCCGTGTTCACGCTCGCACCGGCGCTCGCGCTGCCGCTGTTCCGCGGCGGTGCCAACCGCGCGAACCTCGCGTACTCCAAGGCCCAGAAGGAGAGCCTGATCGCCGCGTACGAATTCGCGATCCAGACCGCGTTTCGCGAGGTCAGCGATGCGCTCGCGACCCGCTGCACGATCGAAGAGGCGCTCGCGGCGCAGGTCGCACTCGTCGATGCGAGTCAGAAGGCGCTCGAGCTGTCGCAAGCGCGCTTTCGTGCCGGCGTCGACACGTTCCTGACGACCCTGATCTCGGAGCGTGCGCTGTACGCGGCGAAGAACTCGCTCGTCGCGACGCAGCTCGCGGTGATGGGCAATCGCGTGACGCTGTATCGCGTGCTCGGCGGCGGCCTGAACTAGACGGACGACCCTCCCATTTCATGGCCCCGTCGCGGCATCGAGATCGGAGAGTTTGATCGTTTCGGGCCCGCGGAACTTCATGAAAGCTGGCTAGAGCAGCCGCTGTGCCACCTGTAACCTCGCGAATCTGGTCCCGGTTTGACGCACCGAGACGGATATCTGTGGTGACGATCGCCACCTACGAGTGACGTCGATCCCGTGTGCTTTTCGGGATCCGGATGGCCTTGAGACCCGTATAGAGTATCTGCATGGCGGGGAACAGTAACGACCGTGACACTCGCAACCTCGACCCTACCGAGCTCGCGAAGCTGGCGCGCGAATCGGTGGATGCGGTAGAGCCGGTCGCCGCAACGATTAGCGAGTCGCGGACCGCGACCGTCCAGGATCCGCTCACGATGGCGCTGCTCGCCGAGGTCGCGCGCAACGCGCAGACTCAAGAGTTCGATCCGGCCGAGATGCCGAAGTCCGAGTCCGAGCCGCTCGCGCACCCGAATCTAAAGCGCCGCTAGGAGGTCGCGCGCGATCGCGATTTCGGCATCGCTGACCTCGTGGTTCGCGCCGTCGTAGAAGTAGCGCGTGACGACCGCGACGCTCGAAGCCGAGCGCCGACACTGGCACCGACAAATCCCAGGTGCGGGCGGTCGGGGTGTGTGGGACAGTGGGACGATGGATCGGTCGTTGATGCTCAAGGCCAGCGCGCTGGCCCGAGGCACGCGCAAGATCGATCTGTCGATCCTTCGAGACGAGCCCGAGTCCGACATTCTCGAGGCCGAGTTCGTCGACCTGCCGGAACCGGCGCTCGCGCCGACGCCAACGATCGTCGAGACGCTGCCGGCCGTGATCCTCGCACCGCGCGTCACCGCGGGACGTGCGCGTCGGGCGACCGATGCGTACGCACCTGCTCGCGAAGTCTCGAAGATCATCGCGATCGGCTGACGCGGCCACGCGTCGCGTAGAGTCGCGCGAGGCGACTCCAGGACATGCCGTTCCAGACCGCGGCTCCCCGATCCTAGTATGATCGGCGCGTGCCACCGAAGGCGGACGATAGCGCCGTCTACAAGACGCTCCTCGAGTCGACCAAGGCGATTCCGTGGAAGATCGATTGGGGAACGATGACGTTCGCGTACATCGGTCCGCAGATCGAATCGCTGCTCGGCTGGACGCCGGAGAGTTGGGCCTCGGTCAGCGACTGGGTCGAGCGCATGCATCCGGACGACCGCGCGTGGGTTCCGGATTTCTGCGTCGCGCAGTCGAAGGCCGGCGTCGATCACGAGGCCGACTATCGCGCGCTCAACAAGGATGGCACCTACGTGTGGATCCGCGACGTCGTCCACGTCGTGCGCGACGACCAGGGCGTCGTCGAGGCGCTGGTCGGCTTCATGTTCGACATCAGCGAGCGCAAGCGCACCGAGGATCGCTTGCTGAACATGCAGCGCGAGCTCGAGGATCTGTCGTTCAAGGACGGGCTGACCGGCCTCATCAACCGACGGCGGTTCGACGCGTTGGTGCAGACGGAGTGGGGCGCTGCGCGGCGCACGAAGCAGCCGCTGTCGCTGCTGATGATCGATATCGATTTCTTCAAGCAGTACAACGATCGCTACGGCCACGTCCGCGGCGACGATTGCTTGAAGCGGATCGCCGAGACGCTCGGCGCCGGTGCGTCGCGACCGCGCGACTTTCTCGCGCGGTACGGCGGAGAAGAGTTCGTGCTCGTGCTGCCGGATACGGATGCCAAGGGTGCCGAGCACATCGCCGCGCGCTGTCGCGAGGCGGTCGCGAGCCAAGCGATCGCGCACGAGGCGTCGACGATCGCACCGCACGTGACGATCAGCATCGGCGTCGGCACGGTCGTTCCCGCGGCAGAAGGGGATCCGGTGGAGTTCATCGAAGCGGTCGACAAGCGGCTCTACCGCGCGAAGCAGACGGGACGGAATCGCCTCGTCGCCACCGGCTAGCGCGACGCGACATCTCGCTGTAGTCTGGATCGTTGTCGTCGCTCGAACTGTTCGCCACGGTGTTCGGTGTGATCTTCGTCGCCGAGCTCCCCGACAAGACCGCGCTCGCCGCGCTCGTCCTCGCGACCCGTAACAAGGCGTTGCCGGTGTTCTGCGGCGCGGCGCTCGGGCTGACGATGCAGAGCCTGATCGCGGTCGCGGCGGGCTCGCTACTCGCGCAGTTGCCCGCGCGCTACGTCCAGATCGGCTCGGGCGTCGTGTTCCTGGGCTGCGCGGTCCTGATGTGGATCCGGCCGCCCGAAGAGGCCGAGGAAGGCGAGGCGAAGAATCCGACCGGGTTCTGGAGGACGCTGTGGACCGTGTTCGCGGTCGTGTTCATCGCCGAGTTCGGCGACCTCACCCAGATCGGCACGGCCGCCTTCGAGGCGAAGTATCACTCGTGGGTCGTGATCCTCGTCGCATCGATGCTCGCACTGTGGTGCGTGGCGGCGATCGCCGTGTTCGTCGGCAATCGCGCGGGCAAACTGCTGAATCCACGGATCACGCAGAAGGTCGCCGCGCTGATCTTCGCCGCGATCGGTGTCGTGCTCGTGATCCGAGCGATCTAGCGTCACTTGTGCGGGCGAAAGCTCAGCACGTAGTACGCGAGCGCCCAGCGCTCGTAGTCCGACAGCTTCGTGAACGGCACCATCGCCGAGCCCGGCAGGCCGTTCGTGATCGTGTTGAACACCTGCTCGATCGAATCGCCGGCCTTGAACGGATCGCGTACGAAGTTGCGAGGTGGTGGCTTGAGCGAGAACGCGACGGGGCCGTTGCCCTCGCCGGTCAGGCCATGACACGCGAAGCAGCCGCCCGCCGAGCCCTCGTACATCGAGCGGCCGGCCGCGAGCATCGCGGGCGAGAGCGGCGGCACATGCGGTGTGTCGGCGACGGCGACCGCGGCGATTGCGACCACGATGATGCAGACCACGGCGCGAACCATGGCACGAGCTTACACTCAGACACCGCGCCCACCGAAACGGTCCACGGAACTTTGGCTTCGCTGCGCGTGTCGAAGCGCCGATGCAGAAGCTGAGCTGGGTCGTGCTGCTCGTCGTGGGATGTTCGTCGCCGGCTCCCGAGGCTGTGGTCGCACCTCCACCGACGCCGGCGCCGGCGGTGCTGCAGACGCATCGCCCGGAGTTTCACCGCGAGCCGGTCGCGCCGTGGTCGCTGACCGCATCCGACGGCAGCGGCCTGCAGTTGGTCTCGGTCGAGGCGAAGGCCGTGATCGAAGGGCCGCTCGCGTTCACCGAGCTGCACCTTCGCTTCCACAACCCCGAGGACCGCGTGCGCGAGGGCACGTTCTCGATCACGCTGCCGTCGCGCGCGACGGTCTCGCGGTTCGCGATGGTCGAACACGGGCGCACGAAGGAAGCCGAGGTCGTCGCGAAGGCGCTCGCGCGGCGCGCGTACGACGATGCGCTGCATCGCGGCGTCGATCCGGCGATCCTCGAGAAGGCGGCGGGGAATCAGTTCAGCGCGCGGGTCTATCCGATTCCGGCGAACGGTTCGAAGGACCTCGTGATCTCGTACAGCCAGGAGCTCGCGACCACCGGCTACCTGCTGCCGCTCGCCGGATTGCCGACGATCGACGACGTCTCGGTCACGCTCGATGCGACGCGACCCGACGGTACCCATCGGAAGTCGGGCCTGCACGAGACGCATTGGCAGCCCGATCACGACTTCGTCGCGAACGTCGTGACGCCGGCGGCGGTGGCCACGGGCGACCTGGTCGCCGGTACGTTCGAGGTGTCACCGGTCGGAGCCGCGGCGGTCGACCGGCCGACCGCGTTGACCGTGCTGGTCGATACCAGCGCGTCGCGAGGCCTCGGCTTCCCGCGCTATCTCGACGGGGTGCGCACGCTCGTCGGTGCGTTGGCCTGGCAATACGACGGGCTCGTGGTCGACGTGATCGCATTCGATCAGGAGACCCATCCGATCTATCGTGGTCCCGCGAAGGACTTCGGCGTCGCGCAGGTGACGGCGTTCACGGAGCGCCGCGCCGCGGGGGCATCGGACCTGTCGCAAGCGATCGCGGCGGACAAGGCGACGTCGCGGATCGCGATCGTCACCGACGGTGTCGTGACGGCGGGCCTCGAGGGCAAGGCGCTCGCGGCGCTGCTGGCCAAGCGCGAGCGCGTCGACGTGATCCTCGCCGGTGGGATTCGCGACGAGCACGTCGCGACGCTGTTGGTGCGCGCGGGGACTCGGCCGGGCGATACGTTCGATCTCGACGACGATCTCGACGCGACCGCGCGCGGGCTCGGTGAGGTCGTCCAGGTCGACGTGCCGATCGAGGTCGCCGGCGCGACGTGGTTCGCGCCGCATCAGGTCGCGTCGCTGCGGGCGGGGACGCAGGTCATGGTGTTCGCACGCACGGACACCGCCTCGCGGTCGTTCACGGTGACGATCGGTGGCAGCTCGCATGCGATCGGCGTGATGCCGGCGACGCCCGCGTTGCTCGAACGCGCGGCTGCACGCGTCGAGATCGACGAGCTCGAGGTCGCGCTCGGGACCGCGACGACCGAGGTGCAGCGCGCGACGCTCCGCAAACAGATCGAGACCACGTCGATCGCGTCGCGCGTGGTGTCGACGCAGGCGACGATGCTGATGCTCGACAGCGACGAGGACTACGCGCGCTACGGCATCGATCGGCAGGCGCTCGCCGACATCTTGGTCGTCGGACCGAACGGGCTCGAGCAGCAACATCGTACGTTCGTCGCGTCCAAGGACCGCCGGCCGCCGAGGCTGACCCGCAAGGAGGCGCTCGCGCTGGGGACGCTCGGCTCGGCACGGTACTCGACGAGCGGCTACGGCATGGGCGGCGGTGGTAGCGGCTGGGGGGCTAGCTCCTACGGAATGATGAGCTCGCGCGTGGCTGCGGTCCCGACCATCTCGATCGGTCAAGCGAACGTGACCGGCTCGCTCGACAAGGCCTTCATCCGGCGCTACATCCGCCGCCACTTCGAGAAGATCACGAACTGCTACAACCACGAGTTGCTGGCGCGGCCGCACTTGCACGGCAGCGTGCAGACACGGTTCACGATCGGCCCGGCGGGCACGACCTCGGCGGTGACCGCCGAGGGCTTCGACGACAAGGTCGCGAGCTGCGTGAAGGGCGTGATCGAGCACATCGAGTTCCCGCCGGTGTCCGGCTCGACGATCATCGTGAGCTATCCGTTCGAGTTCCGCACGGCGGAGACACCGGAGGACGCGCCGGATCCCATCGCCGCGGTGCTCGCACTGCCGGCGGTCACCTCGACGTCGCCTGCGATCGCGGCGTCCCCATCACCCGGAGCGATCGTCACACCACCCGCCGTGTCGCCCGCGATCGTCGCGCCGGCGCCGACCGCAACGCCTGTCGCGGCGCCGCCGGCGATCGTCTCGTCGCATCGCGACGAGCCCGCGCCCATCGTCACGCCGGCGGGACCGCCGGATCCGACGTTCGGCCCTCGCCTCGACGCGCTCGACGGCAAGCTCGCGAGCGTGATGCGGATGATCGCGAAGAAGGACGTCAAAGCCGCGCTCGGGTTCGCGCAGAGCTGGCGCGACGAACAACCCGCGGACGTCCTCGCGCTGATCGGTCTCGGCGAAGCGTTCGAAGCGAGCGGTGACCCAGCGGCGGCGGCGCGCGCGTATGGCTCGCTGATCGATCTCTATCCCTCGCAGGCCGACTACCGCCGGTTCGCAGGCGAACGCCTCGAACGCCTCGGCGCGATCGCGCGCAAGCTCGCGATCGATACGTATCGGCGCGCCGTGGTCGATCGCCCGGATCAGGTCACCGGGCATCGCTTGTTCGCCTACGCGCTGCTCCGCAACGGCGAGTACGGCGCGGCATTCACCGCGATCCTCGCCGCGGTCGACGAGCCCGCGATCGACGGCCGCTACCTCGGCGCGAAGGACGTGTTCGCGCGAGACGCCGGCATGATCGCGACCGCGTACCTGGCCCATGGCGGCGATCGCGATCGCGTCGCGAAGGCACTCGCGAAGCGCGAGCTCGTCGCGGTCACCGAACGCTCGCTGCGGTTCATCCTGTACTGGGAGACCGACGCGAACGACGTCGACCTTCACGTCCACGATTCGAAGGGCGGCCACGCGTGGTACGCGCACAAGGATCTCGAATCCGGTGGCGCGCTCTACGCCGACATCACGACCGGCTTCGGGCCCGAGTGTTTCGAGATCCGCGGCGAGCCCACGGCCGGGCCCTACGACCTCGGGGTGCACTACTACGCCGAAGGTCCGATGGGCTACGGCATGGGCCTGTTGCAGATCGTCCGCTTCGACGGTGCGTCGTTCACGTTCGAGGATCGGCCCTACATGATCATGAAGAACAAGGCGTACGTGTCGCTCGGCAAGACCTAGCGGAGCGCCTGGGCTTTCGCGCGCACGTACACGAGGTCGGGTGCGAGGCCGTTGAAGTCGGCGGCCTTCGCGGCCATCGCCTTCGCGGCTTTGGTGTCCTTGGTTCCGCCGAGCGCGACCGCCGCGAGGTAGAGCACGCGCGGATCGCGTTGGTTCGCGTGGGCGAGCTCGTCGACGGCGACCGAGAACTTCTTGTCTTCGATCGCGATCATGCCGAGCAACTCGTGCTGCTGGCGGACCTCGAACGGGTTCTGCTTGACGGCGACCTGCTTCGCGAACTGCGCCTGCTTGGTCCTCGCGAGCGCGAGGTCGTGCTTCGCGATCGCGATGCGCGCTTCGTCGTACAGGTTCTGGCGGCGCGTGGTCTCCTTGACCTCGTCCGGCAGCTTCGCCTTGTCGCTGGTCTCGACCTGGAGCTTGAACTTCGCCGCGGCCTCGTCGGGACGACCCGCCTCGAGCAGCGTGTTCGCGATGAAGTTGTAGTCGTTCGCGAGCATCGCGAGATCCTTGTTCGTGTTTGCGATCGCGGTCAGCTTGTCGGTCTCGGCGATCGCCTTGTCCCACTTGCCGTCCATCGAGTACGCGAGCGCGGTCCACGTGATCGCCTGGCGCCGCTCGCCGTCGTTGCGCGCGACCTTCGCGAGCTTGTCGAACGTCTTGCGGGCCTCGTCACCCTTGCCCTGGAACATCTGGTCGTTGCCGATGCCGATGTACGAGGCGATGAAGTTGCCATCGATCTTGAGCGCCTTCTGGTAGCTCGCGATCGATGCGTCGAACTTGCCCTCCTGCATCAGCAGCTCGGCATACGAATCGTACGGGTTCGGATCGTTCGGGATCAGCTCGATGTACTTCTTGAACGTGCGCTCGGCGTCGGACAGCTTGTCGGAGAACCGATACGCGTAGCCGAGCTGGTTGTACGGCTGCGAGTACGACGGGTTGATCTTGATCGCCTTCTCGTACGCCGCGATCGACCCGGCGTAGTCCTGGCGGCCGAACAGCACCTGGCCGACCTGGTTCTGGACGCGCTCGTCGCCGGGGAACAGCTGTACGAGCTTGTCGAGCGACTCCTTCTGACGGGCCAGCTCGTTCTTCGCTCCCTGATCGACGCTGATGATCAACAGCTTCTCGCCGGGCGAGACCTTGCCGACGAGCGCGACCGCGTGGCCCAGCGCATCGAAGAAGTCCTTGGCCGTACCGGATGATTGCGCCATCGCGAGGTACGCCAGCGCGAAGTCCTTGTCCTTCGCGACCGCCTTTGCGAACAGCTCGTGCGCGTCGGTGGCGCGCAACTTGTCCGCGAGGTCCTGGCCCTTCGCGTACAGCGCACGCGCGTCTTCGGACGTCGTCGTGACAGGGACCTTGTCGCCCGCCGCCGCCGTCGCCCCGAGCCCGATCAAGATCGTCACCGCAAGTGTCTTCATGCCGCGACGCTGGCACGTCCGTGGTGGTCCGCCCAGAGACAGCGGCTGGACCACCGGGGCGGTACGCCAATTCGGGGGCGATGGGACTAAATGCACACGCGCGAGGGGTAGGGTGGCGATATGAAATCCACCGTCGTCATCTTCGCCGCGTTGCTCGCGCTCGGTGCGTGCAAGAAGTCCGCACCCGACAAAGCCGAGGCGGCCGAACGAGGCCCGACCACGCCCGAGAAGCTCGCGAAGGGCATGGCCGCGGCCGATGCGAAGGCGGCGACGGAGAAGGCGCGTTGGACGCCCGAGGTCGTGAAGGCCGCCGTCGCGGTGCGCGATCAAGAAGGTGTCGATACCGCGACCGCGCTCGCGGCGATCCTCGCGTCGCCGCACCGCGTACCCGGCGACAAGGATCGCGATGGTGCGCGGCATCCGGTCGAGACGCTGACGTTCTTCGGCTTGCAGGCGAATCAGACCGTCGTCGAGCTCGGCGCGGGCGGTGGCTGGTACACGGAGTTGCTCGCGCCGTTGCTCGCGAACCACGGCAAGCTGATCGTCGTCGGTCCCGATTCGAAGGAGCCCGCGGGTGACATGTCGACGGTCGGCGGTCACGCGCTCGATCTGTTCCTCGCGAAGTCGCCGGAGCTGTTCGGCAAGGTCACGCGGGTCGGCATCACGTCGCCCGACAAGCTGAGCTTCGGGCCCGACGGCAGCGCCGATCTGGTGCTCGCGATTCGCGAGATGCACAACTGGCAACGCCGCGGCGAGCTCGCGAAGTATCTCGCCGCGATCCATGCGGTGCTGAAGCCGGGCGGCACGTTCGGCCTCGTCGCGCATCGCGCGGTCGCCGGGACCAAGGGCGAGGACACGGCGGAGAAGGGCTACCTCGCGGAGCCGTGGGTGATCGACCACGTCATCGCGGCCGGGTTCGAGCTCGCCGACAAGTCGGAGATCAACGCGAACCCGAAGGATACGAAGGACTACGCGCAAGGCGTGTGGACGCTGCCGCCGGGCTACGCTGAGGGAGACAAGGATCGCGCGAAGTACGCGGCGATCGGCGAGAGCGACCGGATGACGTTGAAGTTCAAGAAGAAGTAGCTCAGTCGAGCTCGATCAGGTCGGCAAACGACAGTTCGGGCTCGGCCGGCGCGTCGTCGAGCTGCTCGGGATACGCCGCGAGCCGTGCGCGGCTGGGGCCGGCGAACACGCCGGAGGGGTCCGCGGCGAGTGCTTCGAGATCGCGACGCATGCGACTCCACTGCTTGCGTTTCGCGTCATCGAGCGCGCGGTCACGAGCCCGGTGGTCGGCCTCCGCGACGCTCGCCGCCGCACGCTCGCGGATCAGCTCGAGGACGCCGGCGCGCAACGTCTCGCGCAGGCCGAGGACCGCGCGCGCCGCGTCGAGCACGGCGTCGGCGACATCGCCTGGATGGGGCGCTCCACCGCGCGCCGCGACGTCGTGGACGCGCTGCCCCAGCAGCTCGAGCCGGCTCGCGTACTGGATGATCGTCGTCGCGAACACGTTGCGCGTCACCGCCGGCACCGAGGCCTCGAGTGCGAGCGCTTGATCGAGTCGGAGCTTCATGGCCCGGGCGATCATCGTGTCGATCGCCGCGAGCGCCGCGATCGACATCGCGTCGCGCGCCGCGAGCTCGTCGAGCGTCGCCGGGCTGCCGAGCTCCGCCGCGAGTTGATCGAGGTAGGCCCCCGGCTCGAACGCCTCGAGATGCGCGACCGAGTACACCTGATCGAGCGTGCGCTGGGCGTCGCTCACGCGGCCGTTGGCCCCCGTCTGCCATGCTTCATCGGCCTCGACGCTACCCGAATTCTTGGACGCGGTCGATCCGCTATGCTCGGTCGCAACCGTGCCCCCGATCGCGACATCGAAGTCGAAGTGAGCGACGTCCTTCCGAGCGCGCGCGCGAAGCGGTTGCTGCCGTGGCTGGTCGCGGTCGCGTTCTTCATGGAGATGCTCGACTCCACGATCTTGAACACCGCGATGCCGTCGATCGCGGACTCGCTCGGGGTCGCGGCGCTCAGCATGAAGTCCGTGTTGACGAGCTACACGCTGGCGCTCGCGGTGTTCATCCCGGTCAGCGGTTGGGTCGCGGATCGATTCGGGACGCGGCGGGTGTTCGCAACGGCGATCGGCATCTTCACGCTCGGGTCGTTGCTGTGCGGACTGTCGACCTCGGTCCACATGCTGGTGGTGTTTCGGATCGTGCAGGGCTGCGGCGGCGCGCTGATGGTGCCGGTCGGCAGGCTCACGCTCGTGCGGACGTTCCCGAAATCCGAGCTCGTGCGCGCGATGTCGTTCGTCGCGATCCCGGCGCTGATCGGCCCGTTGCTCGGTCCGCTGGTCGGTGGCTTGATCGTCGGTCTGCTGCACTGGCGCGTGATCTTCTTCGTCAATCTGCCGATCGGCGTGATCGGCCTGTACCTCGTGTACCGCCACCTGCCGGACTATCGCGCCGCGAAGTCGCAGCCGCTCGACTGGGTGGGGCTGGTGTTGTTCGGCGCGGGCGTCGCGCTGTTGTCGTACGTGCTCGAGATCTTCGGCGAGCACACGCTCCGCACGCCGATGATCATCGGCCTGCTCGCGCTCTCGATCGGTCTGATCGCGGGCTACGTGCGGCACGCGCTCCACGCGCCGCATCCGCTGCTCCGGATCCAGTTATTGAAGATCCGCACGCTGCGGATGGCGATCGCGGGGAGCTTCATCGCGCGCCTCGGCGCGGGCGGCATTCCGTTCCTGCTGCCGCTGCTCTATCAGGTCGGGCTCGGCTATTCACCGATCGAGTCGGGGCTGTTGCTGATGCCGCAGTCGATCGCCGCGATGATCCTGAAGACCGTGATCACGAGGATCCTCGAGCGGCTCGGCTATCGCGGCATCTTGTTCTCGAACACGCTCTTGCTCGGCGCGCTGATGTTCGTGTTCGCGACGATCGGAGTTGGCACGCCGGTCTGGTTGATCGTGGTGCAGTCGCTGGTGTTCGGGTTCTGTTCGTCGATGCAGTTCACGAGCATGAACACGCTGGTCTATGCCGATGTCGCCGCCGAGGACACCAGCATGGCGAGCACGATCGCGAGCACGATGCAGCAGATGTCGATGTCGTTCGGGGTCGCGACCGCAGCGATCGTGACCGCGTTGTTCGTCCCGGATCGCGACCACTCGACACCGACCGAGATGATCCACGGTATCCACCTGTCGCTGCTCGTGCTCGGCGGCATCACCGTGCTGTCCGCGCTGATCTTTGCCGCGCTGAAGAGCACGGATGGCCAGTCGGTCAGTCAGCACAAGCTCGCGAATCGCGCCGCCGCCCTCACCGATGCGCACCCCCGGTGAATTCACTTTCAATCGCGGCGCGAACATGACTCTCTACCGACATGATCGCGTGTCGGCCGGCGTGTGGCGCGTGTTGCATCGCGCCGTCGATCTCGCCCTGCGCGCCCGCGCTGCCCGAGGGCAAGGCCGCGGGCGTGCGCTGTCCGCACCTCACCGTCGAGGTACGCTGCGCGCTGTTCGGCAAGCCCGAGCGACCGCCGACCTGCGTCGGCCTGCGCCCGGCCGAGGACATGTGCGGCACCTCGGTCGAGACCGCGATGGCGACGCTCGTGCGCTGGGAAATGCTCACCGCACCGCGGTAGCGCAACGTGCGAGGGGCGCTACATTGCGCCGACCATGGCTGATCTCTCGAAATTTCTGATCACGACCAAATATCCCGCGCAGCATCCGGATCGGCTCCAGCTGTATTCGTTGGCGACGCCGAACGGGATCAAGGTGTCGGTGATGCTCGAGGAGATCGGGCTCGCGTACGAGGCGCACAAGGTCCGGTTCGATACCAACGATCAGATGACGCCGGAGTTCATCTCGCTCAACCCGAACAACAAGATCCCCGCGATCATCGATCCGGATGGCCCCGGTGGCCAACCGCTCCCGCTGTTCGAGTCCGGCGCGATCCTGATCTATCTCGGCGACAAGACCGGCAAGCTGTTGCCGCGCGAGGGTGCCGGCCGCTACGAGACGATCCAGTGGCTGATGTTTCAGATGGGCGGCATCGGCCCGATGTTCGGTCAGGTCGGCTTCTTCGTGAAGTTCGCCGGCAAGGACTTCGAGGACAAACGCCCGCGCGATCGCTACGTCGCCGAAGCGGTGCGGCTGCTGAACGTCGTCAACCTGCGACTCGCGGATCGCGAGTGGCTGGCCGGCGACTACTCGATCGCGGACATCGCGGTGTTCCCGTGGATCGACGGACTCGTCGGGTTCTACGGTGCCGGCGACCTCGTCGGGATCGAGCGCTTCCCGCACGTCAAGCGCGCACTCGCTGCGTTCCGTGCGCGACCGGCGGTGGCGCGCGGCATGACCGTCCTGGCGTGAGCTACTTGCCGAGGCCGTGCTCGGCCATCACCGCCGCGTTCTTCGCCTCGGCGCGCTGCAGACCAGGGCGCTGAGCGAGGCGATCCGCGTACGCCGTGAGCGTTGGCGTCGGATCGAGCATGCCGAACAGCAGCATGAAGCGGATCGTGCCGCCGAAGATCACGTCGGCCATCGAGAACGTCTCGCCGAGGACGAAGTCGCGGCCCGCGAGCGCGCTCTCGATCGTCACGAGCATCGCGTCGTGCGTGCCCCAGCCGGCTTGCGAGGGCTTGAACTCCCACTTCGACGCCTTCGCCATCGCGCCCGGCTCGATCACCGACGGTGCGAACAGCGACCACCGCAGATACGTCGCGCGCTTCGGATCGTCGAGCGGAGGCGCGAGCCGTCCAGCGGCATAGCGGTCGGCGAGGTACAGCGCGATCGCTGCGTTCTCGGTCACGACCGCATCACCGTCGGTCAGGATCGGCAGCTTGCCCATCGGGTTGAGCGCGACCATGTCGGGCGCCTTCTGCGCGCCCTTCATGATGTCGACGTAATGCAGCTCGTACGGCTGAGCGGTTTCCTCGAGCGCCCACACGGTGGTGGCGGCGCGCGAGTACGGGTGGTGGTAGAGCGTGATCGTCACGCGCGCATCCTAACCTATGGGCCAAACGTGTAGCGTCCACGTTTTCCGCTACGTGCGTTCGTCGTCGACAGTGCACAGTGCGGTCATGCAAGGGCTCGTCGTGGTGTGTCTGGTGGTCGTAGCGGGATGCCGAAGTACGCCGGTCACGAGTTGTGCGCCGTGTGCGCGCGCGACGACGGAGCGATCGTCGCCGCCGAGGACGCGCACCCTGCTCGTGATGCTCGGCACGGGAAACCCGGTCCCCGACCCGGAGCGCTCGGGACCCGCGGCTGCGGTCGTCGTCGATGACGTCGCCTACGTGTTCGACTGCGGCCCCGGTGTCGTGCGCCGCGCGAGCGCAGCCGCGACGAAGTACGGCATCGCCGCACTCGAACCGACGCACCTCCACCACCTGTTCGTCACCCACCTTCATTCGGACCACACGCTCGGGTACGTGGACTTGATCCTCACTCCCTGGGTCGTCGGCCGGCAGGCGCCACTCGAGGTCTTCGGCCCACCGGGCATCGCGGCGATGACGGTGCACCTCATGGCGGCGTTCGCCGAGGACCTCGCGGTCCGCACCGAGGGCCTCGAGCATTCGGAGCGCGCGTCCATGGTTCCCAAGGTCCACGAGATCAGCGCGGGACTGGTCTACCAGGACGCGCGGGTCCGGATCACGGCGATTCCGGTCCACCACGGCTCGTGGACTCACGCGTTCGGCTATCGGATCGAGGGTCCCGATCGCACGATCGTGATCACCGGCGACCATGCGGCGCCCGACGACGCGATCGTGGCCGCCTGCGATGGCTGCGACGTGCTGGTCAGTGAGGGCTATCCGTCAAGGATCCTCGAACGCGAGCCAGACCGGCGGGACTACATGCACGCGTTTCACACCTCGGCGATCGAGCTCGGAGTGCTCGCGACGCGCGCTCGTGCCAAACAGGTCGTGGTGACTCACCGACGTTCGGGCGTCCCGGACCCGATCCTTCTCGAGGAGATCCATCGCGGCTACTCGGGGCCGGTGGTGTTGGCCAATGATCTCGATCGGATCTGAGCGCTACGCCGCGCGCCGGCACAACACGAAGTAGTGGTCGAGCGGCCGCTCGCGCTTGAACGCTGCACCGATCGACACGTGCGCCGAGACGCGGCGCATGAAGTCGCGCGTCGCCTCGTAGACGAAGCGCTGCAACCGCCAGTGATTGTCGACGACGCGTGGCCAACCGTCGGCGACGTCGCCGTCGGGGATCTGGAAGTAGTCGACGACGATGGCGCCGCGCGCCGACCATGCGGGTTTGTCCGCCGTCGGAATCGCGACGAAGTAGCCCGGGCCGATCAGCCGGCGGGTCGGCCCTTCGTTGTAACCGAACAGCCGCGCGCCGGCGCGATCCGGACGACAGAAGCGCTTCTGAAATCGCCGTAGCGGTGGGAGCACGGGCAGCGTGTTGACGCCGTCGTGGATCACCTCTTCCCGCACGCGCGCATCGCCGACGAAGTGCGCGAAGTCGATCGCGGTGGCGTGGGCGGCCTTCTCGAACAGCGTGCGCTGGCGCGACCGGCCCAGCGCACCGACCTCGCGCCACCGCGTGCCGGCCTCGAGCCCATCGAGGTAGCTGCCGATCGTTGCGACGCCGGCATGCGCATCGTCGACGAGCTCCGTAAGGCCGGTGGTCCCACTCATGGCTGCATCCTAGTCCCGGATCACGGGGTGTAGACCGCGGATGGGCCGACCGCAGACGACTTCCTCGCCCATGCCCCGAACCTAGCGCAGCCAGTCACTGACGAGATCGGACGATTTCGCCTGAAACTAGGCTTGTTCAGGACCCTGGAACTCGCGACGGGCCAGCTTGTCGATGACCGCAAAGATCCGGTTGCCCAGTTCAGATGCCGCAGTTGGATTGCGCTCGGCGATGTACATGACCAGCGCAGAGAAATCGTCTTCTGCTTGGGGCGCGAAGTAGATCCTCACCGACGGCTGATCGAATCAATGGTCTTGCGAACCTGATCAACCGTGCGTCCTTCGCGCGCTTGCAGCGAACCGAGCGCCTCGGCAAGACCCCGATCTTCGTCCGGCGTCAGCGCTGATGCACCGTCGACAGCTTCGACGACATACGTTCCGGCCGGAAGCTCACGCAGCTCATCCGGTATGTCCGTACCGTTCCAGTGAAGCACCCGTGAGCCAGCGATGACCTAACCTTATCACCAGGACGCCGCCTCGCCACGTCGATCATTATCGACGGTCGGGCGTGCGGACGCGCTCCGAGTCTTCCGTGGCGGAATCAGACGTTCGTCGACGGCTTCCTGGCAGACCTGCGTCTTCGGTGCCGCTGAAGCACGCGAACATCGTGGCGGTTCTCAACATCACCAAGACGGTTAGCGCCGTCGACGGCTCGTCAACCATCGACGGTCGCCTCCTGCGACCTTCGATCGGGATACAATCGGTCACGGGGTGACGTGACGCAGATCGAGATCCTTCGCTGCCGCGCGTGCGACATGCCACTCGTGCTCGGGGACGGCAGCACGATCACGTGCTCGGGCTGCGGCGCGCAGACGGCGGTGCCCGACACCTATCGCGAGCTCCAGCGTGCGCGGCACGACGATGCCCCGCTGCGCGCGCAGGCCGAAACCGTGCTGCGCAAGCTCGCTCGACCGCCGAGCGTGGTCGTCCAGGTCCTCGCGCGGTGTCTCGATCTGCCGATGCTCGCATTCGTGATGCTGTTCGGCATCCCGGTCACACTGTTCGCGATCCTCGAGGCCGACAAGGCCAACAGGTGGCTCGCTCCGCACCTCCATCTCAAGAGCGCCGATGACGTTCCGTTCGGCTACATGGTGGCGATCATGTGCTTCCTCATGCTCGTGATCGCCTTCGTGCCGCGCGCGTTCGGCATCTACGCGAACCGCCGCGCCACCGAACGCGGCAAGCTCGTCGCCGCGCTACGTGCGCGCGCGCCCGAGCGGCCGGGTGGTCCGTCGACGTGCCGCAGCTGCGGCGCGCCGCTCGAGGTCGCTACCAACGCGATCGTCGCGACGTGCAGCTACTGCGGGGTCGAGAGTGCGGTCGTCGTCGACGCGGCCGTCGCGGCGATCACGGAGGGCGTCGTGCGCAACCTCGGCAAGACGATGGTCGACGCGGCGATGCATGATCGCGCAGAGCGCCGCAGCACCCGAGGCTTGCTGGCCCGCGAGCTCGGCCGCTACACCCTGCGGACGGTGCTCCTCGGCACGGGGTTCGCGCTGGGGAGCCAGGAGACCGCCGACAAGAAATCGACGACCGTCGGGGTCGTCGCGCTCGTCGCGACCGTGTTGCTGTTCATCTTCTTCGTGCTGCGGTCCGCGCAGGCGAGCGGGAACGACGACGCCGCCGCCCGGCGCGCGGGCAACGATATTCCGAGCTGGGTCGGGATCGTTGGCCCGCTCGTGATGGCGTGGCTGATGTTCAAGATCGTCGCAGCAGTCGCGTTCTAACGTCGGCGCGTCTCGACGTGCAGATTCACTCGACTATTCGGCCGTGATAACGCATCTTGAGAAGCGCTGACCTACTTCGCTGTGGGCAGCTGGATCTGCGGCGAATTGGCCGATCCAGAACCGGTCGTCGGCGCTGCTGGACATGTGCCAACCAGTGGCGCGATACGCCAGTGCTCGTCGTACGTGATGGTCACTCGCGGCGTGTCGCGCATTGCCCGAGTAACGATCGTACGAACGATCGTTGTGGCTGGGTCCTCCGCAACGGGCCGTTTGGTCGGAAGGCGCTGATCCGGAGGTGACGGCAGGGTGATGCACAGCGCGACAGACGACAGACCACGCGCTCTCTCGGCGAGGGCGAGCGCAGGTCCGATCCACTCGATTCCATCGGCGGCTGGAGCTTCGACGGGATCGAGGACGTCCTCGATGATCACGAACGCGTCCGTGGGCGCGAGCGACCGCTGAAACAGCTCGCGGCCGGCCTCGCCCAGGGGCGGTCCGAGATGTCGGAGATGCAGCGAGATGGGAGTGCCACCCTCGAGCCAACTCGCGAGCAGGACACCTGCTCCGTGCTTCGGCCACGCCTCTTTGACGAGGGCGTCGACTTCATCCGGCGTGTGGTGAGCGAGATCGCGGACCGGTTCTGCAACGACGGGTGGTGGCAAGTCGTCGATACGAGTCGTCAGTGCGCGAAGCGCCTTGGCGTCGGGCACGGCCCACACGGACAGGCGCGCGTCGGGTTCACCCATCCGCGTGAGAATCTCGTGCAGCTCACCGTCCAACTGCTGCGACGCGTGGGTGTCTCCTACAATCACTACGCGGACGACTGCTCCGTTACCTTTCAGCGCGATCGATGATTGCGCGACCCGAAGCTTCGTGGTCGCGAGCACATGCTCGAGTTGCTGCCGGAGATTCGTGCGACGCGTCATCTCGCCGACCGCTCGCCGCAACGGCACGAAGATCGCCGAGAGCAGCAGCAAGGGCAGGACGAGACGGGAGAAGGGACCGAGCCGATTCGAGGCTAGCGAGAGATTGCGACCGAGCCGGTTTGCGACACCGAGCCGCGAGGGTTCGATCGCACCCTCTTCCGCGCTGGCATCGACCTGGCCGAAACCGACCACCACAAACACCACACCTGCCACCGTGATGATCCCGGTGATGTTCGCGGTGAAGAGCAGCGCGGCGCCGAGCGCCATGTGCCATTCGCCGATGCTGAGCGCATAGCCAACCGTGCACAACGGCGGCACCAGGGAGATGCCGATACTCGTCCCCGCTGCGGTGGAGGCCATGTCACTCGACGCAAACAACGTGGCGTAGGCGCCAACCAAGGCACACGCGGCGGCGACGAACAGATCGAGCAGGCTCGGGGCGGTGCGCGCCGCGAGCTCGCGCGTGATCTCGTGGAACGGCAGTAGCCACGCGATCGCGGCCGCGAAGCCAACCACGGCGACGACACTCGCGACCGATCGCACGGCAGCGCGAACCGCGAGCGGCGGCGACCCGGTCGCGAGCCCCATCGCGAGAGCGATGATCGGCTTCATCAGCGGTGCGATCAGCATCGCGCCGATCACGACAGCATCACTGTCCAGGGCGAGCCCGAGCGTCGCCAGCGCGGCCGCCATCAACAACTGGAGCCAGTACCCTGCAGCCTCACCTTGTCGCGGCTGCAGCATCGCGCGAACCATCCCGGCTCGGCTCGTCGGCTGCAGGCCCAGACGCTTCGCGATTCGATCCTGCGTACGCGCGATCAGCTCCTTTGCGCCCATGGTGCTGGCCTCAGTATCACGTCACGTTCCGGGTACGGATGCTTTCGCCACGTGGCCGAGGCGCCTCGACAGCTACGTCAGCGTCAACCCCTGGACGAGAATGGAACATGCGACGACCGCATAGGTGAGCACGAGGATCGTGTCTCGAGCCAAGCCATCGGGGAGGGATAACGCGAGCGCGACCGAGATGCCACCACGCAACTCGCCCCACGTCAGGACCTTGATCGCGTGACGAGAGAAGGTCGTCCTCGAACGTAGAATCGAGATCAGCACGGCGACCGACGCGAGTCGAGCGGTGACCCGCAACTACGTGACGGGGGCCGGCGGAGACGGCGGCGTCGAGAGCCTGGGTCAGCTCGACGATGGCGCCGTGGTCGGGCTGCAATGCAAGTGGTTTCGTGATCCGCTTCGGTGCGGGCAGCTTGCTCAGATCAAGTCGTCGCTCGAGACTGCGGCGCAACTCCGAACAGGACTGACCAGGTACGTGGTCGCGGTGCCGAGAAAGCTCGCCGACGGCATCGACGGATCGACCCTACGAGGATCTGATGATCGCTAGACATGTGAGCCGGCTACTGTTGGCGGCGGGGTGCGCGCGTGGCTCTCGAAGACTGCGGACCACTCGCGAAACCGAGCGGCGATGCGAGCCACGGCGGTCTCCCTCGAGATCGCGTGCGCGCGCCACTGGGTCACCGCGTCCAGCCACGTCGTCCGTCCGACGGCGAACCCGATGAAGCCAGGCACGCTCGCTGCGATCGCAAGCCAGCGGACCACGGCTTGCTCGTCTGACCCGCGGCCGAGCACGATGCATCCGACCTTCGCCCGTCCATCGCGCCGTGCGGTTTCGACCATCCGCTCGCAATCCTCGCGGCGATCGAGCCCTTCGATCTTCCAGACATCGGGCTCGACCCCCGCGTTCTGAAGCGTATTGATCGTCTCGATCATCAGCGCGGGGCGCACGTCGCGGTCGTACGCTGCGTGGTTGCCCTGGAGCCGCGCGAGTTGTGCCGGTTCCGGCGGCACGAGTAGCTCGAACATGAAGAGTCGCTTCGTGCTCGAGAGGTACTCGGAGAGTCGACACAGGCGCTTCACTTGCCGCGCGTTGAGATCCGCATCGCCTTCGGGGTTGTAACGAACGAGCACCTTGGCGAACGTTGGATTCATCGCCTCGATGTGGTGGGCAAATTCCTCGCCGTATTCGAAGTCGTACTCGTCTTGCCCGCTCTTCTCCGTCGACACACACGTGATGAAGCCGCGCGTCGCGGCGTCGCGGAGGATGTCGGTTCCGAATTGCTCGTCGACGAGGATCCCCACGCGATTTCGCAACGCGTCGTCGGAGGAAGCCGCCTTGAAGCCGTCATAGATCACCTGTTTGCTCGCCACGATCTCCGCAACCTGCGCCGTTGCGAGCGGGGACTGCCAGTGGAACAGGCCCTCGATGTACGAGTGTCGGTGATCGAAGGGCAAGATGTAGAGTGGTTGGTCGTATCCGGTGATCATGGAGTCCACTTCCAGTCTCGATCTCCGGCTTGTCGATACCATGCTCGCGCACGCCGGGTTGGTTTCTGTAGGAGCAACGCGCACGCCGAAGGACATGAGGCGCGCAGCGGTCGAGGCACATACGATGCATCAGTTCGGCTCGATGACGACGTTCAAGGCTGGAGATCGAGTGGGTTGGCGACGAATCAAGGCAACGGCGCATCGAGAATCGTCGCGCGCCGACCGCACGTCGTGATCATCGGCGGCGGCTTCGGCGAGCGTGGGCGGCTTTCCAACGGAGCGCGACCAGCCATGGAGGAGTTGACGTCGTGTTGCGCGTCGGCGAGCCCCTCGCAGAGCGGTTGGCGCTCGATGGTCGCGCGATCCGGCGTTGGGAGAACGCGGGTGGCCAGCGCGAACGCGCGGCGTAAACGTAGGACAACGACGGTCGTAGCGGCACCTCGTAGGTGCGGAACTGCGCACGTCTTTGCGAGAGCGAGCGAAAGCCGCGGCAAGACAGTCGCGATCGCTCGACGCGGTCTGGATCAACCGGGTTTCTGGTCGGCGCGTGGCGTGAGGTAGATGCGACCTAGCCGCACGACCCACGGGCCGAACCCAACCAGCCAGCCGACCGCAGCGCCCGCGAACCAGGCGTACGGATCAGGTACCAGTTCGGCGAGGATCCGCCCGACGGCCACCAGCTGGATCGTGATGAACGCGTACCACGCCACGGCCGGCATCACGAGCGGACGCCCCGAATGACCCTGCGTGACACGCGTGACCATCGCAATGAGAACGCTGCCGAAGAACCCGATGAACAGCGCGTGAGCGGGTGCTCGCCCGAGCCGGTGGGCGTCGGTCACCGCGAAGGTAAGGCTGTCGACCGCATAGAGCGCCATCGCGAACGGCAACCACGCGAGCCCGAGAAACAACACCGTGAGCAGCGCCGGCTTGGTGCCGCGCGGCCACCACCGCCACCACACGAGCGACGTCAGCACGAGCAGCGCACCGTCGGCAGTCCAGAGCCACGCGGAAGCGTGGGCGAGATCGAGTGCCAGGTGGAGCAGCCCCGCGGTCCATACCGCCGCGAGCAGCCACAGCGGTCGCCAAGGCTGATAGCCGGCGACGACGCCACCCGCGAAGAACGGGAACATCCGGTGTGCGACCGTGAAGAACACCGGCAGCAACATGCCGAACGTGCCGATCGTGATGCTGACAGGCGCCCAGGCCGGTGACGCCC
>JBDTJY010000217.1:0-42845 GCA_039935615.1 Kofleriaceae bacterium | reverse complement strand
GCTGAGGTCGTAATCGAGATCGAGGTAGTGATCGTTGAACGCGGCGTTTTGCTCCGGATCGAGCACCTCGAGCAGCGCGCTCGCCGGGTCGCCCCGAAAATCCATCGACATCTTATCGATCTCGTCGAGCAGGAACACCGGGTTGTTCGAGCCAGCCTTCTTCAGCGACTGGACCAGCTTGCCGGGCAACGCGCCGACGTACGTGCGGCGATGGCCGCGAATCTCGGCTTCATCGCGCACGCCACCGAGCGACTGCCGGACGAACTTGCGCGCGGTCGCATTCGCGATCGAGCGCGCGAGCGAGGTCTTGCCGACGCCCGGCGGGCCGACGAGGCAGAGGATCGGCCCCCGCTGCTTGGGCACGAGCGCCTGCACCGCGAGATATTCGAGGATGCGCTCTTTGACCTTCTTCAAGCCGTAGTGCTCGGCGTCGAGCACCGCTTCAGCGGCGTTGATGTCGTGGCGATCTTCGGTCTTGTCTTCCCACGGCAGCGCGATCACCCAATCGAGGTAGTTGCGGACGACGGTCGCCTCGGCGCTCATCGGAGACATCTGCTTGAGCTTCTTGAGCTCCTTCTGGCAGCGCTCCTTGGCCTCCTTCGACATCTGCTTGGCTTTGATCTTCGCCTCGAGCTCCGACAGCTCGTTCGCGAACTCGTCGCGATCACCGAGCTCCTTCATCGCCTGCATCTGTTCGTTGAGGTAGTACTCTTTCTGCTGCTTCTCCATCTGCTTCTTGACGCGAGTGCGCAGCTTCTTCTCGACCTGACGAATCTCGATCTCGCCCTGCATCAGCTCGGACAACCGCTCGAGCCGCTTCGATGGTGACGGCGTCTCGAGCAGCTCCTGCTTGTCCTTCAACTTCAGCGCGACGTGCGCGACGATCGTGTCGGACAGTCGACCCGGCTCGTCGATCGTGCGCACCGACACGAGCATCTCCGGCGGGATCCGCGTGTTGAGCTTGACGTAGTCTTCGAACACGTCCTGCACGCTCGCCATCAGCACGCGCACGAGCGCTTGATCCTCCTCGGGCTCTTCGACATCGTCGACCTCGCACACGAAGAACGGATCGATCTGATGGAAGCCGCGAATGTTCGCGCGCGCGCGGCCTTCGACGAGGACCTTCACCGGTCCCTTTGGAAAGCGCAGCAACTGGATGATGTGACCGACGGTGCCGATCGAAAAAATATCTTCGGAGCTCGGGTCGTCGGTCTTCGCGCGACGCTGTGCCGCGAGCAGCAACTGTTTGTCTCCGGCCATCGCTTCTTCGAGCGCTTGCATCGACTTCGGTCGACCGACGAACAACGGCACGACCATGTGCGGGAACACGATGATGTCGCGCAGGGGGAGGAGCGGTAGCCGATAGCCCCCGTTGTCGTCAGTCTTCATAGACCGATACTTTAGGACTGACAGGTAGTTGGGCAAGTAAACGACGCACAATGAGGTAAAAATGCCATGCGAACCATGGCATCACTGCCGCTTTCGCGGTCCATCAGAGCGATATCGTTCTAAACGATCACATCACCATGTGATTTTGAACGTAAGGGCGATCGCACTTCGACCGTATGGCATCTCTCTCGCTCTTAACGTGCGCGCGAGATGGCACGAACTGCGATCAGCGACATGACCCCACTTGTCGAGGCGTATCTGCTCATCGAGCAGCCGCGCCTCCGGATCAGCCACTGGTCGCAGATGCTCGCGGCGCTCGATTCGCCGGCGGCGCCGCCGCTCGCGTCGGTCGTCGCGCTCTACGATCCGACGCTCGATCAAGCGATCCTCAACCTCCGCTACGACGAGCTCGCGTTGGGTGACAACAAGCTCGAGTTCGTGGTCGAGGTCGCGCTGCTCGCCGAGGTCGGCATGATCCAACCGGGCGAGCTCAGCGAGGGCGAGCGCCGGCGGTTTCTCACCGAGCGCCTCACGCGCTGCACGCTCCAGGTCCAATCGCAGCGCAACGCCGTCGGTGCGCTGGTCGAGCTCGTCCGCAAGCTGCGCGATCAACGCAACGGCTCGCGACCGCCGCCGTTTCGCAGCGAGCCGCGCGGCGATACGTCCGATCCGGTGCCGCTGATCAGCGCGAAGGGCACGCGCGACGACATCCCGCAGATCACGCGCCGACCGGGCAGCAATCCCGACGGTACGCAGGACGTCGCGCGGATCCCCGTCCGCGCCCGCACCCGCGACGATGTCACGTTACCGGCGACGCCGACCGCGCGCACGACGACCGAGGACAAATTTCAGCGTCCGTCGAGTCCGCACCGTCACGTCGTGTCGCGGAGCTCGCGTGCCGAGACCGTGGTCGCGCCCGATCCGGTCGCGGAGCTCGTCGAGGACCTCGAGTTCATCAACGAGTTCGACGAGCCGGGCAAGACGTCGCCCGCGCCGTACGTGCAGCTCGAACGCGCCGCGTCGCCGCAGGACATCGCGCAAACCCCGACGCCGGTCGCGATGCCTCAGCCTCAGCCTCAGCCTCAGCCTCAGCCTCAGCCTCAGCCTCAGAACGAAGCGTCGACGATCTATGCGCGTTACCTGCGCAGCGGCAAGTGGATGCCGATCCGGATCGGCGCCTTGTCGCTCAAGGGTGCGGCGCTGATGACGGGCGCGTTGCCGCGGCTGCACGATCACGTCGACGTCGCGCTGTCGTATCAGGGCCATCGCGCGCTCGTGCGCGGCGCGGTCGGCAAGGTCTCGACGATGATCGAGGCGCAATCGACCGGCGCGTCGACGTTCTCGGTCGCCTTCGAGCTCGACAGCGCGTCCCGCCGCCAGCTCACGGAGTTGCTCACCGCCGCGCGCCAAGCGAAGGTCACGATCAAGCCGCCGCCGCCACGCGCGACCCGCCGGTTCGTCGTCGAGTGGCCGGTGTGCCTCGGCACGATGCGCGGTGCGATGAAGGCCGACGCGCTCGACATCTCGACCACGGGCATGTTCGTACGCCCGGTCGTCGCGCTGACGATCGACACGGTGCTCAATTTCTCGGCGGTGATCGACGACGGCGGTGGCCCGGTCGCCGGTCGCGCGAAGGTCGTGCGGCAACTCACGGATGCCGAGGCCGCGTCGTGTGGGCTCGCGCCGGGCTTCGGCCTGTCGATCGTCGAGATGAGTGGCGATGACCAGCTCCGGTGGACCGCTTTCATCGAGCGGATCGAACGCCGCGCCGAGAAGCGCGTGTTGATCGGCGCCTCGCCCCAGCGGCTCGGCGAATTGCAGACCGCGCTCGCGGCGGCGGGCTACGCGGTGATGGGTGGAACCGATCCGGGTGCGCTCGTCCAGCTCGCGAACACCGATACGCGCCCCGTCGATGCCGCGCTGATCGATGCGAACTGGTTGGACAACGGTGTCTCGGCGTCGTGGGTCGAGAGCTTGTTCTCCGCGCGCAACGTGCCGTGCGTCACCGTGCGTGGGGACACGCGCCGCGCACGTGCTCAGGTCGACAAACTGCTCGAAGTGGCTGGGCCAAAAAGCAACAACGTCGCGAGATCGTGAACGCGAGTTGGCTCCCGTTGTGGGGCATGTGCGGTCACGCCACAACACTGTGTGTAGGTCCGACCGCGTAACTGCTCGATCGTGCGCGTGGCGACGGAGTTGGACCTTGGCCCCAGACTTGCGATGATTGCCGAGTCATGAAGCCTATCAAGTTGTTGCTCCTGCTCGCCATCATGCTCGCCCCCGGGCTCGCAGCCGCACAGGGTTATTACGGACGCGGTGGCTACGGCGGCGGATACAACGGCGTCCCCGGCGGATTTCACAACCGCACCGGTCGCCTCGCCTGGGGCATCGGCCTCGGCGTCGGTGGCATGCACGACAACGGCTCGGGCATCACGAGCTGCGACAACTGTTCGAACGCACCGGCGCTCGAGCTCGACGGACACATCGGCGGCATGATCGGCCCGCGCTTCGCGCTGTTGTTCGAAGGGCAGCTCAACGCCCGCACCGTTCACTCGGACGTCTACGGCGACGACACCACGCTGTCGCAGACGGTCGGCATGCTCGCGGGCCAGTTCTGGATCACGCCGCAACTCTGGGTCAAGGGTGGGATCGGCGTCGCCGGCCTGCAGGCCGACAGTCGCTACGTCACGACCGACTACGGCACGGGCGGCGCGATCATGGGTGCGATCGGCTTCGAGCTGATGTCGGCCCGGTTCTTCGCGCTCGACCTCCAAGGTCGAATCATCGAGGGCACCTACAACTCCGGCAACGACAACATCACGGCGGCGAACATCGGGCTCGGCTTTAACTGGTACTGAGCTTCAGCGCCCCCGACTAACGCCCTCGCCACCGAGGGCGTTTGCATTTTCGGCTACTCTCCTCGGGTGCGCCTCGTCCTCGTCGAAGACAATCTCCCGCTCGCTCACTCGGTCGCCGAAGGCCTGGGTGAAGACGGCTACGAAGTCGACACGGTCGACACCGCGGCCAAGGCGATCGAGCGCGGGTTGCGCCGCGATCTCGATCTCATGATCCTCGATCTCGGGCTGCCCGATCGCGACGGGCTCGAGGTCTTGAAGGAGCTGCGCGGCGCGCGGATCCACGTCCCGATCCTCGTGTTGACCGCACGCGATGCGGTCGACTCGCGGGTCGCGGCGCTCGAGGCCGGCGCCGACGACTATCTCGTCAAGCCGTTCGCGTTCGCCGAGCTGGTCGCGCGGATCAGCGCGCTCGTGCGGCGCGCGGGTGGCCCGCGATGGGCGCCGGCGAACGAGCTGCCGATCGTGATGCGCGACGATCTGGTCGTCGAGGCCGGCGGCAAGACCGCGTCGCTGTCGCCACGCGAGTACGCGTTGCTCGGCTGCCTGCTGCGGCGGCCCGGCGAGGTCGTCACGCGCAGCGAGATCCTGCGCGAAGCGTTTGGCTATGACTTCGATCCGGGCACCAACGTGATCGACGTCCACCTCACGCACCTCCGCAAGAAGCTCACGGGCTTTCCGATCGTGATCGAGACGGTGCGCGGCGCTGGGATTCGGATCACGGTGGCCGAGTGAGCTCTAGCCCGGTCACGCTCGGTCGGGGCCTCGGCCGCTCGCTGGTCGTTGCGACCGTGATCGGGATGATCACGTTCGGCATCGCGATGGCGCTGATGATCTATTTCACCGAGGTCGGCGAGACCTGCAACGTCGCCGGCGAGATCGAAGATCCGCCGCTCGAGATCGTCGAGCAGACCGCGCTCGCGTTTGCGTTCGCGCTGCCGTTCGGCGTCACGTTCTCGATCTTGATCGGACGCACGCTGACCCACACCACGACCGAGCGGCTCGACGAGGTGATCGCGAGCGCCGCGTTGCTCACCGGCGAACGGCTCGAGGATCGCCTGCCGGTCAGCGCCGCGAACGACGCGCTCGATCAGTTGTCGATCGCGCTCAACGCCGCGCTCGAGCGGATCGCGAACGGCGTGCAGGCGCAGGCGCAGTTCGCCGCCGATGCCTCGCACGAGCTGCGCACGCCACTCGCCGTGATCACGACGAACCTCGAGGTCGCGCGCCGCAAGCACCGCGAGACCCCGCACTGGGAGCACGTCGCCGACGACGCGCTCGCCGAGGTCCACCGGATGGGCGTGATCGTCGACAAGTTGCTCGAGCTTTCGCGCGCCGGTGGGGCAGGGCTGCAACACGCGCCGACCGAGCTGCGCAAGTTGGCGACCACCGCCCTCGCACGTGCGGTGCCCAAAGCAGCCGAGCGCGGCGTCAAGCTCGAGCTCGTGCTCGGCGCGGCGGTGACCGCCGAGGTCGACGCCGATACGATCGGCATCGCGCTCGACAACCTGGTGCGCAACGCGATCGATCACTCGCCGCAGGACGCGACGGTCACCGTCACGATCACGCTGGACGACAGCAAGCCGCGCATCGTCGTCGACGATCGCGGCCCGGGGGTGCCGGTCGAGCTGCGTGAACGGATCTTCGAACCGTTCGCGCGCGCGGCGACCCAGCTCGATCGCACGACCGGTAAGGGACTCGGCCTCGGTCTCGCGATCTGCCGCCGCATCGTCAACGGTCACCGCGGCTCGGTGATCTGCACCGAGCGGCCCGGTGGTGGTGCGCGGTTCGTCATCGAGCTACCGCCGGTCTAGGTTCGTTCATCGTGATATCAAGCCACATGCGCTGGTTCGCACTCCTGGTCGTCGTGGTCGCCGCGTGCGGCGGTAGCGACGCGGACGAGCTCACGGTCACGATCGACACCGGCACGATCCACGGCGGCACGCTCGACGGGATTCGCCACTTCTTCGGCGTGCCGTACGCGGCGCCGCCCGTCGGCGCGAATCGATTTCGCGCGCCGCAACCGGTCGCGCCGTGGAGCGATGTCCAGCCCGCGATCGAGACCGGCTCGCAGTGCCCGCAATCGGTCAGCCTCGCGGGCACCAGCGACGACGAGGACTGTCTCTACGTCAACGTGTGGGCGCCGTCCGGTGCGCACGATCTGCCGGTGATGGTGTGGCTGCACGGCGGCGCGTTCATCCTCGGCTCCGGTGGCGACAAGTACTACGACGGCGGTCAGCTCGCGACCGCGGGTGTCGTCGTCGTCACGCTCAACTATCGCCTCGGCCTGTTCGGCTTCCTCGCACATCCCGCGCTGCGCGACGACGATCCTGCCTTCCCGACCGCCGGCAACTACGGCATCGAGGATCAGCGCGCGGCGCTCCAGTGGGTCCAGCGCAACATCGCCGCGTTCGGTGGCGACCCGAAACACGTCACGCTGTTCGGCGAATCCGCCGGCGGCTACTCGACCTGCGCGCTCTACCTGTCGAGCCGCACGCAGGGCCTGTTCCAGGCCGCGATCGCCGAGAGTGGCCTGTGCAGCTCGACGCTGCTCGAGAACGATCGCGCGACCGCCGAGGCCCAAGCGATCGATCTCGCGACCCAGCTCGGCTGCGCGCCGAACGACGCGACGACGGTCGAGTGCCTGCGCTCGAAGTCGCCCCAGGATCTCCTCGGTGTCACCGGCATCCCGATGCCGACCGATCCGCCCGGCGGCCCGATCTACCAGCCCGTGATCCTCGCCGGCTCGCTCCCGACCGTCGATGGCTACGTGATCGAGCAGCCGCTCGCCGCCGCGGTCGCCGCCGGCCAGTTCCAACCGCGCCCGCTGATCCTCGGCAACGTCCTCGACGAGGGCACGCTGTTCCACTCGCCGCTGTTCGCGCAAGCGGTCAGCGACGACGCCAGCTACCGCGCGGCGCTGCTCGAGCGCTTCGCGCCGGCGACGGTCGACCAGATCATGGCGCACTACCCGAGCACCGCCTATCCCTCGCCGAATCGCGCGCTCGCCCAGATCACCGGCGATGCGTTCTTCCTGTGTCCGTCGCGCCGGTTCGCCAAAGCCGTCGTCGATCACGGCGCGGTGCTCTATCGCTACTCGTTCGAGCAGGCGCTGGCGCAGCCGTTCGCGGCGGGGCTCGGCGTGTTCCACAGCTCGGAGCTGCCGTTCGTGTTCGGCAACGACACCTATCCGCTCGGCCGGATCGGCGACGCCGCCGACGTCTCGACCGCGATGCAGAAGTACTGGACCCAGTTCGCGAAGCTCGGCAACCCGAACTACGACGGTGGCGTCGGCTGGCCGATCTACGATGCGACGGAGCCGCAGCTGCGCTTCATCACGCAAGCGCTGCAGACCGGCACGAACCTCGACGACGATGTGTGCAGCCTCTGGGACACGCTGCAGTAGATTCAGTAGGCGGTGTTGCTTGTCCGGACTGCCGCATTTTGCTGCACCCGTGATCATGCGTTCATTCGCGTTGCAACACAGCTGCGTTGTCTGTTAACTGCCGAGATGGGTAGGTGGGCGAGTGGTGTCTTCTTGATCACGCTCTTGGGATGCGGCGCCGGAGGGTCCGCGTCGGACGAGACGCGAGAGCAACAATGCGAGCGTCTTCGCGACCAGGTGGTCGAAATGAGAGTCGCTGCAATCCCGAAGGCAGCCGAACCGTCGCCGGAGGATCTTGCACGACTCGGCGGGGCGCCGCCGCCACGAACTGCGGTGCCGAGCAAGCCCGATATCGAGGGCCACCGCGCCGCACTCAAGCAAGCACTCGGACGTGCGTACGTCGACTCGTGTCTGGCAACACTCACTCAAACGCAGCTCGACTGTTCACTGTCGGCGAAAGACACCGCCGCGCTGGTCGCATGTCAGGGAACCCAGTCGAAGGAGCAACTGTGAGAACGCGATCCTCGTTTCGTCAGATGTCGGCTCGTGCTCTTGCCACTGCGATGGCGCTCGTCGCGTTCGTTCAGGTGCGAGCGACGGCGTCGCCAGGGGATATCTTCAGCATTGCGGCTCCGTCGCTTGCTGCGGATCAGCCCAAGGCCGCGGCGCTGAATGCTGGCGACGCCTCGGTGTCGACCCAGACCGGGGCACTCCAGTACACATATCCAATTCATGTTCCGCCGGGCCGCCACGGCATGCAGCCGTCGCTCGGCCTCACCTACTCATCGCAAGCGCCGATCTATGGAACCGTAGCCGCAGGTTGGTCGATCGCGATTCCTTCGATCAACGTCGACACTTCGAATGGGCGACTGGTCAACCCAAAGGCAAAGACCTACACGAGCTCGATGGCCGGAGGTCGACCTCTGGTCATAGTGACCGAGACACCGCTGCCGAGTGGCTTCGATGCTTCGTATCGCGCTCAAAACGATACGTCGTTCACGCGTTACCTACATCGTCCAAGCTCTGCCGGCAATCCGTGGCTCGCGCAGACCACCGACGGCGTCACGTACTACTACGCACAATCCGACCATACGACTGGCTGCTCGAACATTAGTGAAGAGACTGCACCACTAACGTCGATGGTCGATTCGTTCGGTAACGCGGTCGACTACTATTACGAGCCTGGAACAACAGGGGAGTGTCGGATTTCGCGGATCAGTTGGGGAGAGAACACGGTTCCCGGAAGTACGTTGAAGGAGTTCGCCCGCGTAACCTTCAATTACGACCCGGCTGGGGTGCCGGGTCGGGCGTGCAACGGAATCTTTATCGGCTCGCAGACGAGTTACCGCACTGGAGCACAGATCGTCACAGGGGCCAGCACCCTTTTGTCCGTGACGATCACGGCATTCGCTCCAGGTTTTGTCGGATCCGTCGTGCATACGCGTCTGATCACACTCGCCTATTCGGCGAGCGACGCTTCCTGCACCGCGACGCATGCCGCATTTCGATCGCTCACGTCCATTCAGGAGAGTGCATGGGGGACCGACTCGCCACGAGTTGATCTTCCCCCGGTCACGTTTGCATATGGTGCGGCGACGCCGTCGTTCACCACCACGACCACGGCAGTGCCCTGGCACTCCGCTTGGGGCGGTACGATTCTCTCAAGCGCGCTGAGTTGGGGACAACGCTTCAAGCAGACGACGAAGTGGCCCACGGTCGAGGCAATGCTCATCGACGTCGACGGTGATGGCCTACTGGACCGGGTTACGAACGACTACACCACAACGACGGTTGGAGGTGGTACGTACACGACGAAGTGCGGAATGAGCTGGGAGCGCAACCCAGGTGCTGGCGCTCAGTTCGACGGCATTTATCGCCACATCGATCTTCCCACCCTGAAGTGGGCGAGCGGAGCATCCACACCATACGCGGGCGGCTCACACGCCAATGAAAATGGCAGTGACGAGATCTGCGCGCTAAACTACCAACAAACCTCGTACATCAACTCGCATGGGGATGCGGGCACAAATCTCAGTTGCCCTCCGACGTTTACAGACACATGTGCGCTTGGATATTGCAGTAGTTCGTATCCGAATCCCCCCTATGGAAATGACTGCGGTCTAAAAAATGGAAACCCGACGACCATTCTCGCTTATCGATGGATCGATGTTGATGGCGATGGGAAAGTCGATCTTGTAGCCTCGATTGCTCAGGGCGGGCTTGGTGAGTACAACCTGCAATGGGGGAACGGCGTAGCGGGTCACCTTCCGGCGCTCCAGGAACCACCAATCTTCGGCGCATTCCCAGTCTGCCCGGCCGCACCTTACAGCGACGGATCTGCAACCAGTTCCACGTACACGATGTGCAACGGAATGTACCCGTGGTTCGTGTACAAGAACAAAGGTGCAGGTGTTTTTGGAAGCAGCGGACTTCCGGACACGATCCTGTATCAGCCGGTACCGCTAGAGACAACGACGGGTGATTCCACGATCAGCGGGCGCGTCGTTGGAAACTACGCTGCCAACGTAGACCTCGACGGTGACGGCCACGAGGACGAGGTTCATTCGGGCGCTGGCACATGGTCGGTATTCCGAGGCGGCGCCGCTTACGGAAACGCGTTCCAACCATCCGCGCCGTTCTCGGCCGGCTCCTCCGACACCTTCATCAACCTCAGCAACACAACTACGTACGGTGCATCAGAACCAATAAGCGTGACGGGACTGTTCGACCTAAATGGCGATGGCCTTCCAGATCGCTGGTCGCTATCGAGCAACGCGTCGAACGCGAACGTCGAGATCAACGCAGCCTACGGCTTCATCCAAAACCCATTGGTGTTGGTTCGTCGACCTGGGAATGATGGTCGGATCTTGTCAACGAACTGTAGCGATGACACCAATCCGCCCTCTGCGTTCTTGTCTGACTGCACACGCTTCGACTCCAGCCGAACCGTCGACGTCGATGGCGACGGTCGCGGCGATCTCGTACAGCTGCCAGGCACGTGTTCGAGCAACGGCTCATCGTGTGTGAGCAGCGCAGATTGCGGAGTTGGCTACACGTGCAACAACGCAACAAGTACTCCGGGCGTCTACTTCAACCAGGGTGGCCAGTTCGCCGCTGCACCGGTCGCCGCCGGATTCCCCACAGCTTTGAATCACAAGATGGAGAGCTCGTCGGCGGTTGGAGGCGTTGGCATCAACCCCTACACCTGGTCAGTGCGATCGGACATGATCGACCTCGATGGAGACGGGATAACCGACGGCATCACGACGTTCAGTGCTCCTACGTCGTTCGTCGTGTCTCGCGTGAACACGGCGACTCCGCCGCGGCTTCTCTCGCAGATCGATAATGGTCGAGGAGCGCAAACTCAAATCTCTTATTCGCCGCTGTCGAATAGCGCGGTTGTTACTCAAGACTGGACCCTAGGAAAGGTGTCGCCTCGTACACAGTGGGTCGTTCACAGCCTCAGCACCATCGATTCGATCGATTCGCCGGCGACAACCTCTACGTCGACGGTGACCTACAAATATCCGGTCTACAATCTCGACGACCTCGGTCACTATGGCCTGCGTGGCTTCGAGGAAGCGTCGACCACCGGCCCGACGGGCGCAAAGACGACTGAACGATTTCACTACGACATCGATTGGCGTGGAGCGCACACACAGACGCTCGTTTATTCCTCAGAGACTCCTTCTAATCCCACGAGTATTGACACGACGACATGGACGTCGCTCACCCTGTTTGGTGGCCATCTTCAGACGTTTCATCCAACGATCAAAGATCACCTGATCTGTGCGCCCGGTCAGACGGAGTCCACCTGTACATCCACAACAGCCGCCGGGTTCTCGCGCACCTCGACTACGTTCACTGCCTGCGCACCGGGTACCTGTGATGTGACGACAGGGGTGACGCCCGAATCGGTCATGTGGATACCCACCCAGACTCTGCTTCAGCCTGGGACGGCGGCTGCGAATGGAGATCGGCGCACTTCCACTGCGTTCAATGTCTACGCTTCACTGGGCACATTGAACTATCGGACGCGATCTACGTCGACGATCCAAGAAGTACAGGTTGCCGGGACCTGGACGATGTACGGGAAGAAAGCGCAGACATGGGACGCGGACTTCTTGACACCGCTGACGGACGAGGTGTGGGTCGACACGGTCGACGGAGATCGTTCGATCACCCAACGCACTTACGACCCTGCGACCGGCAACGTGCTCTCGAGGCGAAAGCCGAACCAGACGGCCGTGAACGGTCCAGCGATGACCTACGACTACGATGATCGCAAGTTGTTCGTCGCCACGGATCATTCCGAACCTGCTGGCTACTACAACCTCAGCCAGCAAGTTGACTACATCTACGAGTATGGCACGGGGACCAAACTCGAGACCAAGGGTCCGAACATCGCATCGTGTTCGGGGCCTCCCCCTTACAACGCACCAACCTGCCCGCTGAATACCTCGTTCATCGAGGACTCGCGAATCCAGGTCGACGGGCTTGGTCGCACTGTGGATCGCTGGGAGACCTTCGCGAATGCGTCGAGCTCCTACTACCTAACGTTCGAACGCGAGCGGAACGTGTATGTCGACGCGTCGCCGAGCTCGGTCACGACGCAGACCGCGTATGACTTCGATCAGAATACGCTCGCCGTGAAATTTCTACAGAGTCGCACTGATGCCGATGGCCACGGTCGGCCGCTTCGCAAGACCTCCTATGCACTCGGCGCCGCCGCTGCCGATGCGATCACCACCTACACGTATACCAACGCGGGGATGGTCTCGAACGTTTCGATTCCTGACCCGACCCTCAACACGACCGCGGCCGTTCAGTACACCTACTCGTTCGACAGTCTCGGCCGTCCATTGACGATCCGCCGACCCGACTCGACGACACCCGCCAATCAGAGCGGCGCCGACCTTTCCTACAGCGGGATGACCGCGACAAGCAAGGAAGTGGTCGGCTCCGCCGGCGGCAAGATCGCGCTCACCACCTCGACGAAGGACATCTTCGGTCGGCTGACCAAGGTCGAAGAGACCGTCGTCGGCACCACGAAGGCAGCAACGAACTATTCCTATGACCCGGCTGACAACGTCATGAGTGTCGTCGACCCGACGGGGGTCACGACCACAATGCTGCACGACTTCGCTGGCAATCGCATCCAGATCACACGTTCCGGCGCCACGTGGAAATACGGCTACGACAAGAACGGCAACATGTACTCGGAGACGTTTCCCGGGTCAACAGCCGCGACGATCCAAAACTACGTCAATACGACAGTATATGACGATCTCGATCGTCCGTCGGGAAAAACGATTGGCCAACGCGGCTTGAGCGTCGCCGACATCGCAACGTTCGGTGCCGGCTACGAATGGACGCTATGGGACATTGGGGCCAACGCATCGGGGCGCCTAGGAATTCTCTACTCCTACACACCCATGGGCAACCAACCGGTGACAACGTCGCAGTACGTCTACGACCTCAACGGACGCGAGGAATACACAAGTGAGGGCTTCTCGGGGTTGCCGGGAACGACACCGGCCTATCTGCGGCACCACACGTTGCTCGGTAATGTCCAGGACACCTACTACAACGACTATCCTGCACTCGACCGCGCGACGTGGTCGAACATCCACTATGACGCGCGTGGACTTCCGAGCTCCATGGATCTGAGCCTGTCGACGAGCACCGCGACGCTCAACATAGCGCAACAGACTCGCAACGTGGCCGGCCTCGTGACCAAGCGCCACACCGACGTCATTGGGAGTCCGATGACTTTCACCGAGTCCAACTGGACCTACGACAAGCTCGGTCGCGTGACGAGGCAAGTCGTTCAAGATGGCCCGGGCCCGATGCAAGTGGCTCGCCAGGACCTCGCGTACTTCGGCAACGATGACCCGAAGACCCTTGACCAGTGGCTCGGGCCCACGAACCACAAGCGCTTCACCTACGGGTTCGATCTTAGACACCAGATCACGAGCGTTGGCGAGACCCTGCTGCCAAACGCGTTCACGGCGACGTACGCGTACAACTCTGCCGGCCGTTTCACGAGCGCGGTCGAGGCCGCAGCCTCGCTCCCCAATAGTGATGTCAAGCCGCGGAACGTCACCTACCACTACAATGGGACAGATCCAGAACAGGTTACTTCGCTCGTCAATACAAACTCCACGATTGCCTGGGCATACACGTACGACGCTTCCGGAAACCAGACGATGCGATGCGCGGGGCAGATCGTCAGTGGCTCGTGTACAGGAACGAGCGGAGAAACCGACTATGTCTACGATGGTAACGACCGACTTCGTAGAGCGACCAAGAAGAGCGGCCCTTACGCGATAGGAAGCGAAGAGTATTGGTACGACGCGCATGGCGATCGCAACATCATCGTCAAGAAGGACGCGGCTGGCAACAAGACCGAAACCATCTGGCTTATCGGTGACACCGAAGCGCACTACGACGGGACTGGCAGTTGGGTGCACTCGTACGCGAACGTGTCCATGGGAACGCCGGTTGCGCGCGTCGACACGGACTCAACCCTCGTCGGGAAGATCGAATACCAATTTCACGGCCTGGCTAACAACACACTAGCAACTGTAGATCAATCGACTGGGACCATCAACACTAGCCTTACCTATGCGCCATTTGGAGAGGTCATTGAGGCTACGAATGCGGGCGTGGCGGCAGGACTTGGTGCACATCGACGTCGTCTGAACGATAAATATGCAGATGAGATTAGCGATCTCAGCTACTATGGATTCAGATACTACGACAAGACCTCGATGACGTGGACCCAGAGTGACCCACTCTACCGGTTCGCGCCCGATTCTGCATGGGGCCAGCCGAGGAGAGCGCTCCTCTACACCGACGATGTAAACAATCCACTTCGCTATATGGATCCTGACGGCCGATGGGTGGGTGCGGTTGTTAACGGGCTCATAGATCTTGGGGAAGGTGCAGCAGCTCTTGGCGAGGGCCTTACTTTGGGTGCGGTGGCCCTCGTTGCAGCTCCATTCGTCATCGTTGCGGCCACGATTCACGAGGTGGTGACAACACCCCCAATGATTGACGTCCCTTCCTTGCCGGGGTGTGGGGCAGGTGGAAACTGTACGGGACCGAACGACGGCCCGACCGATGGCGCACCGCGCCTTACGAATCGGTATCGTGCCGCCCCAACACCTGAGCCCACTCCAGAAGGACCGACGCCCTCTCCAGTGCCCGTCGATCTCGCTCGTCCGCGCGGAGGCGGAAGGCGAAAAGGCGAGCGAAACTGGGAGCGTAATAATCCAAACCCTGAAGAGAAGCCGGACAAATGGCGAAGAAATGGCGATGGGACGTACCAAAGGCAAGATCCACAGACCGGCTCATGGGGCCAAAAGGTAAAGAAGCTTCCACCCGGAGTCGACCCGCCAGCTGCAATCGCAATTCCAGCAAACGGCTGGGCACCAGCGGATGCGAATCACGATGGGAACGTATCTAATGAAGAAGAGAGTACGTTCATGCGCAATGTGAAGTAGTGTACAATCTGATTGTTTTCACCAAGAGTCAGGAATGACCACATCTCGTAAGACAATTGCCGCAGTTAACGTGGATGCATGGCAGTTACTGGAACGAGCAAAACCGGACGGTTATTCGGGCGCCTTAGTAGCCACATTGAAGCGTCTTGCAGCGCAGCGAAATATCAGTGCACTCAACGTGCTTTCGATGCTCGCGACCGAAGGGCTGTTCGATACGAATGGACGTGTTGTCGTTAAGAAATCGATGGCAGCGGCACATAGTTACAATAGGCGTGCCGCAAAATTGGGAGACGCAGGCGCACTCACTGCAGTAGCCGACCGAATCTCTGCTAGGGGCGGTCGGACATCACTTAAGATCGCAACTGCACTTTACCGCCGTGCGTTCAGCAAGGGATATATAACGGCGGCATTTAACCTAGCATGCGCGTATCAGAATCGAGGACGATACAAGGCATCGGTCGGATGGTTTAGAAAGGCTGCTGATGCTGGAGACGAATCAGCTCTATTGTCACTCGCACGGGCAGAACTGTATGGTGTCGGTGTGCGTCGTAATCCAATGTCGAGCTTCAAAAAGCTTAAAAAGTTAGCGCGTTCGAAAGCGAAGTATTGGCCTCCGAATTGGATGCAGAGCGACGCGCTGATGATCATGGCCAGCGCATTGATTGAGGGTTGGTTTGTTAAGCGCGACTACAGGGCCGGGATTGCGTTAATGCGACGTGCGGCGACACTTGGAAACGTATCGGCAAGAGCGCAGCTTAGCGGCTAAGGGTCCGTATCGACGTGCGTCAGTTCGCGAGTGCCGGTGGCGCGGCGGCTGCCGGTACCGGACCGCGACCACGACCGCGGTGCGTGCGGCATCTTCTCGGCCGCGTCAGGACGGCGAACAGCGAAGCTCACGATCATTCCGATCGGATCTCTTACGTGTCTTCGACGCTACGCCGTCGGCGGCTAGCCTTCGGCGACTTTGGGCTCTTTGCCGTCGCCCTTACCGCCGCCGTCCTTCGTATACGTGACCATCGGCGCGCCGTGCTTCTCGATCACGTCCTCGTTGATCAGCACTTCATTCACGCTGCCACCGGGCACGTCGTACATGATGTCCATCAACGCGGACTCGAGGATCGCGCGCAGGCCACGCGCACCACTCTTCTGCAGCGACGCCATGTTCGCGACCTTGGTCAGCGCACCCTTGCCGAACTTGAGCTTGACGCCGTCCATCTCGAACAGCTTCTGGTACTGCTTCACGAGCGCGTTCTTGGGCTGCGTGAGGATCTGAACCAGCGCGTCCTCGCTGAGCTCGTGGAGCGGCGCGATCACCGGCAAGCGACCGATGAACTCGGGGATCATGCCGTACTTGAGCAGATCCTCGGGCTCGATCTCCTGGAGCAGCTCCCACTGGTCGTGCTCGACCTTGGTCTTCATGCCGGCACCGAAGCCGATCAGCTTCTGGCCGATCCGGTTCTCGATGATGTCCTCGACGCCGGTGAACGCACCGCCGCAGATGAACAAGATGTTGGTGGTGTCGACCTGCAGGAACTCTTGCTGGGGATGCTTGCGGCCACCCTTGGGCGGGACGCTGGCGGTGGTGCCCTCGATGATCTTGAGCAGCGCTTGCTGCACACCTTCACCGGAGACGTCGCGGGTGATCGACGGGTTGTCGCTCTTGCGCGCGATCTTGTCGATCTCGTCGATGTAGACGATGCCGCGCTGCGCACGCTCGATGTCGTGATCGGCGTTCTGCAGCAGCGACACGATGATGTTCTCGACGTCCTCGCCGACGTAGCCGGCCTCGGTGAGGTTCGTGGCATCCGCGATCGCGAACGGCACGTTGAGGATGCGCGCGAGGGTCTGCGCGAGCAGCGTCTTGCCGGAACCGGTCGGGCCCAGGAGCAAGATGTTCGACTTCTGGAGCTCGACATCCTCGTCGGATTGGCCGGTCTGCTTGTGGTCGATCCGCTTGTAGTGATTGTGGACGGCGACCGCGAGGATCTTCTTCGCGCGGTCCTGGCCGATCACGTACTCGTCGAGCACCTTCTTGATCTGCGCCGGCTTCGGGATCGAGGACGAGCCGTACGACTGGTCCTCTTTCTCGATCTCTTCGGCGATGATGTCGTTGCACAGGCCGATGCACTCGTCGCAGATATAAACGGTCGGCCCGGCGATGAGCTTCTTGACCTCCTTCTGCGCCTTGCCGCAGAAGGAACACGTAAGGGATGCGCCGTCGCGCTTCTCGATCGCCATTAGCCCGCTCAGCGTAGCCTACTTCTTGTCGCTTTTCTCGTCGGCCTTCTTCTTCGCGGTGACCAACACCTCGTCGATCAGGCCATATTCTCTGGCCTGACCCGCCGACATGAAGTTATCGCGGTCGGTATCGACCTTGATCTTCTCGGTGGGTTGACCGGTGTGCTTCGAGTAGAGCTCGTTGAGCGTGTCGCGGGTCTTGAGGATGTTCCGCGTGTGGATCTCGATGTCGGTCGCTTGACCCTGAAAGCCGGCGAGCGGCTGGTGGATCATGACCTGCGAGTGCGGCAGCGCATACCGCTTGCCCTTGGTGCCGGCGGCGAGCAGGAAGCTGCCCATCGACGCGGCTTGACCCATGCAGATCGTGGCGACATCGCAATGCAGGTACTGCATCGTGTCGTAGATCGCGAGGCCGGCCGAGACGTGACCACCCGGCGAGTTGATGTAGAGCATGATGTCTTTCTCCGGCTCCTCGGAGTCGAGGAACAGGAGCTGCGCGATGATCACGTTCGCGACCTGATCATCGATCGCGGTGCCGAGGAACACGATGCGGTCCTTCAGCAGTCGCGAGAAAATGTCCCACCCGCGCTCCCCGCGGTGAGTCTGCTCGATCACGGTCGGAATCAGATAATTCATCACCGGCTTCATCGTCCTCGACTGTACGAGGACCGGCTCGTCGACGCAACGCTGCCAGAACAGGCAGGTGTGATTACTGGCGCGAACCCTTGGTGTACGACGCCAGCTTGGCCTCGACCTCGTCGGTGGGGCCGTGGTGCGCGTAGTGAAACCGCGACACGCCGGTCCCGGGCTCGATGTCGTAGACCTGTTCGTCGGGGCCGGTGATGAAGGACAGCGAGTACCCGTTGTCGACCGCCGCGACTTGCCAGCAGTAGACGGTCTCGGTCTTCGGGCAGATCTTCTCGCCGTCGATCACGGGCCACGAGAACCAGCCGTCCGCACCGTCGAGCGTGGGCTCGGGAGAGGCTCCGAACAGGAAGTGATTGCCGGAGCGCAACAGCGTGCGCTCGGTCGCCACCGGCGCGACAGCGTCGGGGCCGGTCATCAGGTCCGAGAGCCAGCCTTTGACGCGGTACGCGATGACGCCGTTCGACTCGTGGGCGTCGAGCACTTCGGTGGTCCAGGTCAGCGTCTTCACCGATTCCTTATCGGAATCGACGTCGTAGCGTTTGATCGTGACGTCGTAGGTCCACTTCGCGCCCTTGGCCAACGGCAGCGGATCGGCGGCGATCATCTGCTCGAGCGTCATCGGCTGTTTCGCGGGACTACTACAGGCCGCCAGCGCAAGAACGCAGGCGAAGGTAATCAAGCGGTTCACGAGGTCATCCTATGTGAGTACGTCAAGATTGTCAGGAGTTTGGCAGGACGATCGGGTATGGTCCGCGGCCATATGGCGCCGCTGGTCGACCGTCTTGGCTCTCTCGCGAAGCTGCTGCCGCTGCCGCGGCTACCGCGGCTAGACGGTGCCCGCAACATGATCCGCCAGGCGTGGGATGTGCTGTCGACCGTCCCGGGCGGCAAGATCGTGTTCTCGCGGTTGATCGGGCGGATGGCGCCGTACAGCGGCACGATCAACGCACACGTCACCGTGCTGCGCACCGGCTACTGCGAAGCCACGATGGCAGATCGCCGCGGCGTACGAAATCACCTCAATTGCATCCACGCGATCGCGTTGGTCAACCTCGCCGAGATCACCGGCAACGTCGCCCTGTTCTACTCGATGCCCGACGACGCTCGCTTCATCGTCAGCGGCATCGACATCGAGTACTTGAAGAAGGCGCGCGGCACGATCACCGCGATCGGCGAGTCGCCGGTGGTGCGCACGAACGCGCGGGCGCCCTACGATATTTCCGTGACGCTGCGCGACGCGAAGGGCGACGACGTCGCGCGTGCGGTCCTGCACAGTCTGATCGGCCCCAAACCGGGCGCCACGGGCGCCACGGGCGCCACGGGCGAGCGCGGCGACGTGAATTAGCCAATTAATCGCGTCGTCGATCCGCATAGCGTATGAAAAATCTCAGGCCCATGTTCCTCGCAGTCGCGTCGTTGGTCGCCTCGGTGGTCGCGGCATCGAGCGGAGTCGCTCGCGCGGACGACGCGGCGGACTTCACCGCCGACGCGAAGCTCTATTACCGGGTGGTCGCGTGCGGGAACACCGACCCGGTCCCAGCCGGCGTCGACCAGGGCATCGTCGACAAGCACTGCGCCGTGATGGCGAAGCGCTACGCCGAGTTTCAGAAGTCCTACGCGCAGCCGGCCGAGGCGTTCTTCGCGCCGCTGCGTCCGAAAGATCTGCCGACGACGGTCGTCTATCCGTTCGGCGGCGGTGACCTCGCGTCGGCGCTCGTCACCTATCCAAACGCGACCGACATCACCACGATCTCGCTCGAGCACGCCGGCGATCCGACGCGGCTCGGCAAGCTCGACAAGACCAAGCTCCGCGAGGCGCTGTCCAACTACCGCGACGCGATCGACGGCCTGCTCGCGCTCCACGACTCGACGAGCGAGAACATGCGCAAGCTCGAGGTCGGCGGCATCCCCGGCCAGCTCTCGTTCCACATCACCGGCATGACGGCGATGGGCTACGAGCCGGTGAAGTTGACGTTCTTCTCGATCAACGACGACGGCACGCTGCACTACCTGACGCAGGCCGAGATCGATGCGGTCGCGAAGAAGACCGCGAAGAAGATCAAGGGCGGCTGGGTCGACACCGACTTCTCGCCGGCGTTCACGAACATGGAGCTGCAGTTTCGCAAGGCCGGCGACGCGAAGGCACCGCTGGTCACGCACCGTCACATCGCGTTCAACCTCGGCGACAAGGCGTTCAAGGGCTCGGGCCTCGAGAAGTACCTCACGGCCAAGGGCAAGATCGCCGCGATGACGAAGGCCGCGAGCTACCTGATCTGGAACGACGGGTTCTCGGGGATCCGCGACTACCTGCTCGCGAACATGCAGTGGATGGTTTCGGATTCGACCGGCATCGCGCCGAACAAGGCGAAGAAGGCGAACTTCACGCAGACCACGTACGGCACGTTCACCGGCGCGTTCCTCGAGGAAGCCAACAAGCACATCAGCGACGCGATGGTCGAGATGTGGAAGGCGCAGCCGAAGCGCCGGTTGCCGTTCCGCTACGGCTATCCCGATATCGACAAACACGTTCACTTGATGATCACGGCCCCCAAGCCGGCCCCGGCCCCCAAACAGGATCCGAAGAAATGAAGCTCGCCGTTGTTCTCGGTGCGTTGTTGTTCGCCGCGATGCCCGTGTTTGCCGATCCGGCAGACGAGCCGGTGACCGCTCCTGCCGACGATCCGGGAACGCCCGGCGAGAACACGACGACGCCACCGCCCGTCGACGAGACGCCGGCTCCAGCACCTGCGCCGAAGAAAGCCGCGCGGCTCACCCAGCCGCAGCCGCACGTCGCGCGCCCGAAACCGTCGAAGGACGACGGCGAGAGCAGGCTCGACAAGAAGGAAGACACGGTCGCCGGCGGCAAGCACTGGCGGATCGTGACGAGCGCCGGCGCGGTCCACGTCTGGGTGCCGGCCGACTACAACCGCGACACCGCGGGCACCGTGATCTACGTCCACGGCTACTGGACGAACGCCGACGGTGCGTGGCGCGATCACGAGCTCGCGCGCCAGTTCAAGGCGAGCCACCAGAACGCGATGTTCGTCGTGCCGGATGCGCCGGCGTCGAACGACGACAGCGTCAACTGGCCCGCGCTCAAGGATCTGCGCCGCGCCGTGACGCGCGCGAACCTCCACCTCCCCGACGGTCCGGTGATCGTGATGGGCCACTCGGGCGCGTTCCGCACGATCATGCAGTGGGTCGACCACCGGCTGGTCGAGCAGATCATCCTGCTCGACGCGATGTACGCCGGCGAGGCCGCGTTCGACGAGTACATCGGCAACGGCAAGCGCGCCGACGAGCACAAGCTGATCGTCGTCGGCGCCTCGACCGCGCAGGAGTCGGCGGCGTTCGTGAAGAAGTATAAGTTCGCAGTCGCGCGCGAGAAGATGCCGGACTCGGTGAGCGGATTCACCAAACGCGAGAAGAACGCGAAGTTGCTCTACATCCATGCGCAATACGAGCACATGGCGATCGTGACGAGCGGCAAGGTGATTCCGACGCTCCTGCACCTCACGCCGCTCAAGGCGCTTTGATAAACTTGCGCGGTGACCGTCGTCATCGCGCTCCCCGGTAGCGAAGAGCACGCGAGCAAGCTCGCGAACCGGCTCGGCACCGAGCTCGTGACCCCGGAGCTCCGGCGGTTTCCCGACGGCGAGATCTACGTCCGCCTGCCGCACGTCGCCGATCACGTCGTGATGTGCGGCAGCTTGTATCCGGCACCCGCGGATCGGTTCCTCGAGCTCGCCTTCATCGCGGCGACGGCGCGCGACCTCGGCGCGAAGCGGGTCGGGCTCGTCGCGCCGTACCTGGCCTTTCTCCGGCAAGACGTGCAGTTCCATCCCGGCGAGGGCGTCACCGCGAAGTACTTCGCGCGGATGGTGTCGAGCGCGGTCGATTGGATGGTCACGGTCGATCCGCACCTCCATCGCCTCGACGCGCTGGACGGCGTCTACACGATCCCGACGACGGTCGCGCATGCCGCGGCGTCGATCGCGACCTGGGTGAAATCCGAGATCGATCAGCCGGTGCTGGTCGGCCCCGACGCGGAGAGCGAGCAGTGGGTGGCGGCGGTCGCGGCCGCGTGCGGTGCGCCGTACGAGATCCTGTTGAAGACCCGGCGCGGCGATCGCGATGTCTCGGTGTCGGCGAGCACGCGCTCGTGGAACGGCCACACGCCGGTGTTGATCGACGACATCGTGTCGACCGGCAAGACCCTGGTCGAGGCGACCCGCTCGCTGCGCGCGGCCGGCAGCATCGCGCCGCTATGCATCGCGATCCACGCGGTGTTCGCGGATGCCGTCGAGCACGAGCTGGTCGCGGCCGGCGCCTCGGGGATCGTGACGTGCAACACGATCACGCACGCGTCGAATCGGATCTGCGTCGCGGACTCGATCGCCGAAGCGGCCCGACCGTATCTGTGAGACGTCGCGACGTGATCACGAGCAACACGGCGGCTCGCGGAAAGAGGAGTCGCGTCGTATCCGAGTTGGCATCATCGTAGAAACCTCGACGCTCGATCAGCTCGCCGAATCGACGTGGATGGAGTTGGAGGTTCTCGCTGAGATCGTCGAGCGACTCCAGCGATACCGGCGAGCCCGACCACGATGGAGAGCGCGAATAGAACGAGTCGGGGACCGTGGAGAGGACCGGTGAGCTCGGACAGGCTCCCTAGGGTGCCTAGTACGAGCATCAGCCGAGCGAGGCCACGGTTGCCATTGGAAGGTGGGAGGGCCCTCGTGAGCTTCTCCAAGGCACGTTGGTCGGGTCGCGCGAGCATCAGCCTCCTCCAGTGCGTCGAATGGCGAGGCCAAACCCGAGGCCGATCACGATCGCAACGCCCGAGCCGACGAGGATCGCGAGCTTCGCGGTATCGAGCAACGGGCCGGGAGGAAACGCGAGCTGCGCGATGAACAGCGACATCGTGAACCCGATCCCACCGACGAGCCCCACCAACAGCACACCGCGCTTGGTGACGTGTTCGGCACGAGCCGCGACTCTCAGCTTGCTCGCACCGAGAGAGAAGGCGGTGATCCCGAGCGGCTTACCGAGCGCGAGCCCGGCGACGATACCGATGAACAGCCAGAGCGAGTCACCCGAGAGCTTCGCGCCGCCAAGCAGAACCCCTGCATTCGCGAGCGCGAACACCGGCATCACGACGAACGCAACCCAGGGATGCAAGCTGTGGATGAGCCGCTCGACGGGCGACACCGCTTCCTGGCGCGCCTCGTTGATGCGATCGAGGGTCGAGAGCAGCGCGAGGTGATCGTCGGTGGGAAGACGTTCGAGCTGGGCCTGCGTCGTCGCGGCAAAGCCGGAGGGACCGAACCACGGCCGGACCGGCGTGAGCATGCCCAGCATCACCCCGCCGATCGTAGGGTGGATGCCGCTGACGAGCAGTCCGACCCAGACGACGAGGCCCGGCGCGACGTAGAGCAGGGGTGCACGCACACCAGCGGCCCGGAACGTCAGCACCATCGCGACCCCGACGCCGACTAGTGCGATGCCTTCGAGCGCGATCCCCGTGCTGTAGACGAACGCGATCACGACGATCGCGCCGATGTCGTCGATCACGGCGAGCGCGAGCAAGAGCATGCGCAACGCGGAGGGCACCCCCGAGCCGAGCAAGGTCAGGATCCCGATGGCAAATGCGATATCGGTGGCCATCGGCACGGCCCAACCGGCGCTGCCGTCACGGCCGATGTTGAGCGTTGCGAAGAGGATCGCCGGCACGAGCATGCCGCCGACCGCCGCGGCCAGCGGCAGCGCGGCCTTGCGGAGGCTCGTGAGCTCGCCCTCGAAGATCTCGCGGCGGATCTCGAGCCCGACGACCAAGAAGAACACGGTCATCAGCCCGTCGTTCACCCAGAAATGCAACGGTCGTTCGACCGTCCATGGACCGAGCCGGCCACCGATCGGGGTGTGCCAGAGATGGTCGTACGAACCGGTCCAGACGTTCGCCCAGACGAGTGCGGCGATGGTGGCGGCGAGGAGGACGAGGCCGCTCGCAGCTTCGATCGCGAGGATCCGCTGGATCGGCGACGTGATCGCCGCTGCCGCTCGGCGAACGGGAGCCCAGGTCTCGGGCGGGTGACTGGTTCGATCGGAAAAGGACATCGGTCCTCCAAGAGGTGGCACCGACGACCCCATCGGCACCGAAGTCCTACGGCAGATGTTGCCGCACCCGATCTAGCTATTTCGGGAGCTTTACCATGCCGGGCGCGATCGCGTCACAGTTGACGACCAGGCGGCGGTTCGATCTCGCAATCCTGCGAGGCCCAGGCATCACTTCGCACTCTGACAGAAGCGGCGCGACCGTACCTCGGAGCCTTACTTCGGCGGATCGGCCGGCGCAGTAGGTGACGGAGCTGACGCGCTGCGATGGACCTCGGTCAGGACACCGATGAAGTCGACGACCATCGCGTCGCGGAGTTGCTGGCGCTCGCGCTGCAACGGGTCGTTGCCGGTCGTCTCCGACAACTGAACCTGGGACGTCATCGGATCGGATCCGGTCACGACGGGCGGGGAGGGTGTGGCGGCTTCCGGGCCGGGCTGGATGCACAGCACGTCCTCGGGGCCGGTCGAGTCCTGGGTCGCGAGCGCGATCGCGATCCCCGCGGCACCGAGCACCGCACCTCCGACGATCAACAAGGTCGGGGCCGATCCGAAGTCGGCCTTCATCTCGCCGGTGGTCGGATCGTTGGTGGTCGCCGCCGAGACCAGCACCAGCGACAAACCGAGGACCGCCGCACCGAGGCCGACGCCACCGATCACCGAGGCCGCACGGTTTGCCTTCGGCTGGGCTTTGAAGCCGACGTCGGGATACGTCCGGCCGATCGCCTGCGACAGCGTCTTGCGGTAGTGCCAGCGATCGCGGCCGTCGCTGACCGAGACGGTCTTGATATCGATCGTGCCGCTGAGTCCCGCGGTCTGGACCGGATCGAGCGACGCGGAGTAGGCGGCACAACGCTGCGCGACGGTCTGCGGGACCTGCAACGTACTGCGTCCCCCATCGTCGACCTTGTAGAACGTCAGCGAGCGCTGAACCTGCGAATCGGCGACGGCTTCGAGATCGAGCTCGTTGATCTCGAACAGCACGTCGACGTTGCCTTCACGCGCGTACTCGATCGGACGCTTCTGGCCTCGCAGGTTCTGCCACGACAGCACCTCGTAGCCGGCGCGCTCCGCCGCGCGCTCGAGGGTCGAGAGCAGCACGCCGCAGTTCGCTTGCACCATCTTGTCGTGCTTGCCGTCGCGCGCCGTATCGGTGTTGAGACAGAGATCCGGCGGATAGAACGCGACCGTCTTGGCCGACGCGAGGAGGGCTCGCGCCTCGTGGTTCGCACTCTCGGGCGTCTCGGCGCCACCGAACTGCTGCGCCATCTCGTAGTGATAGCCGTACGTCGCGGGTGTCTTGCAGCCGGCTGCCACCACTGCAACCAGGTACAGGACCTTCCTCGAAATGCGCATTCGTCCAGTATCGCTGGAGCGTCGCATCGGGGTCAAGCAGTCAAGAGACCGCTCGCCGCGAGCGAGCGGAAGGCGCGGCGACGTCCGACGACGATCCCGGCGTGGTCGTCCGGGTCTCCCAGCTCGTCGAGTCGAGTGTGAACAGCGCGAGCGGCGTGAGCAGCGCGTAGGTCACGCACATCAGCAGCGCTTGTGGGGCAAACGCGAGCGCACTCACCCGCTGGTCGGCGGCCCAGCGTCGGGTCCGCCACCGGTAGTTGAGCCCGAACAACACGAGGACCGCGGAGTGCATCGCGAGGAGCGGGACCAGCGTGCCGTGTAGCGCCGAGCGCGCGACGACGATCGGATACATCACGAGCACGCCGAACATCGCGAAGTAATGGAGCGCGAGCAGCGGGTTGAGCCGCCAGATATGCGTGAGCCCGCAGGTGTAGTCGACGATGTTCGAACGCCGCCAGCGCAACTGCTGCGAGAAGTAGCCGCCGAGGTTGGCCGGCACCGGCGTCGTGCAGCGCGCCGCGAGCGTGATCGTCGTGAGGTAGCCCGCCTTGATGATCTGGCGGGTGAGGAACCGATCCTCGCCGTACTTGATCGGCACGCCGAGGATCGCTCGGGCCTCGAGCACCGGCTCGAGCTCGACGAGGACCTCGCGGCGATACGCGGTCAGGCACCCCGACAGACACAGCATCCGGCGAAACGCCCACTCGACGTTGCGCATCGCGAAGTACGCGTACCAGTACTTCACGGTCTGCATCCGCGTCAGCCAGTTGTCGTGCTTGTTGCGGATGTCGACCCAGCCGCCGACCGCGGCGATCCGCGGCTCGACGAAGCGCTTGACCAGCTGCGCGATCGCGTCGCGATCGACCAGGACATCGGAGTCGATCGACACGATGATCTCGCTGTCGGTCCGGCGCACCGCATCGATGATCGATCGACGCTTGCCGAGGTTTTCCGCATTGCGCAGGACGATGAGGCGCCGATCACGCGCCGCGACCTCGCACGCCGCGGCGTAGCTGTCATCGGTCGAGCAGTCGTCGACGCAGATCACGCGCAACAGGCCGGCCGGATACTCCGACGCGAGGATGCTGTCGAGCGTGTCGCGGATCCGTGGTCCTTCGTTGTAGAGCGGCGTGATCACCGTGACCGAGGGCGTCTGCTCGACGGTGGCGTCCCACGCGCGACCACGCAGCAGCGACAGCAACATCCCGGCGATGTAGCGATTGACGAACACCACGACCGCCAGCGCGTGTGCGACCAGGACCAGCACCGCGGAGAGGATCACACGAGATCGCCGCGCGATGCGGTACCGTCGATCCCACCGGTGATGGATGTCGCATTGATCGACGAGGGCTGGAGCTCGACGCTGGTGTTCGCCCAGACGCTCGCGCGTGCTGGCCATCGCGTCACCGTCGTCACCGCGAATGGTCGTTCGGGTCACTACCGGTGGCAGGGCGTGGACTGGATCGGCGCGCCGCGCCTCGGTCCCGCGCTGGTCACCGCGATCGATCGGCTCGCGGTCGATCACGTGATCCCGACGACCGAGACCGCGATGCTCGCGCTGTGGGATGCCGATCCACCGTGGCGCGCGAAGTTGTTTCCGCGCGCCGAGCCGTGGCAGCGCGCGCTCGTCCGCGACAAGCACGCATGCCTCGCTCACCTCGCCGCGCGCGGGATCGCGGTGCCGCGTCACGTCGAGCTCGACCACGAGGATCCGATCGCCGCGCTCGGCTTGCCGCTCGTCGTCAAGGGCGCGTCGGGCTCGGCCGGCGAACGCGTCACGATCGTCGAGTCTCGCGACGAGCTCGCGGCCGCGATCGCGCACGCGCGGACCGTCGACGATCGCTGGATCCTCCAGGAGCACGTCGCGAGCCCGACGTTCATCGTCGGTGGCCTGTTCGATCGCGGCCGGCCGCTGCGCGCGTGGGCCGGCCACAAGCTCGAGCAGTTCCCCGCGCGGATCGGTCCGGCGGTCCGCGTGCGCTCGATCGTCGATCCGGCGCTGCTCGCGCTCGGCCTCGCCGCGATCCGCGAGCTCGCGTGGACCGGGTTCGCGAGTGCCGACCTCGTGTGCGATCGCGGCGGCTGCTATCGCGTGCTCGAGATCAACCCGCGACTGTGGGGCTCGGTCGACGGTGCGATCGGCGCGAACGTCGATCTGTTCGGCGCGTTCAGCGAGCTGCTCGCCGGTCGCGTGCCGGCGGCGGACCTCACGTATGACCCAGAGGTCGAGTGCCGGATCTACCCGCGCTACCTCGCCGCGCACCCGCTGCGCTGGTCGCTGCGCCGCGTGCCCGCGCTCGTCGGTCAGCTCCGCCGCGCGCTCGCGGGCGGATTTCGTCCGGCGTGACGGGGCATAAGTCACGGTTCCAATCACCGGCGGGAATGATAGGGTCCCGTCGATGATGAGGGTCCAGGCCATAGGTCTATTGCTGGCGGTCGTCGGGTGTTCGGACTCGAGCGTCACGACAGCGTTGTTCGCGGTCGAGACCCCGGGTGACGACTTCTACGCGCTGCCATTTCCGAACGACATCCATCGCCACGCCGATGGCTCGCTCGACCTGTCGCTGTTCCCGACCAACAGCATCTTGCTCGACACCTATCGCACCGAGGCCGAGACGCTCGACGGCTTCTCGATGAACGCTTCGATCTCGTCGCGGTTCTCCGCGGCGCTCGATCCCACGAGCTTGCCCGATCCGGCGGGCTCGCTCGATCCGACGTCGTCGGTGTACCTCGTCAACGTCGATGCGAATTCGCCCGACGTCGGCAAGCGCTCGCCGATCATCGCGAAGTTTCGCGACGACAAGACCAACACGATCGGCATCAACCGGCTCGTCGTGCGGCCGTATCCCGGGTTCGTCCTCGACGAGGGCACGACCTACGCGCTCGTGATCACGGATCGCGTGAAGGACGTCGACGGCGCCGCGGTCGGCCGCGCGAGCGAGTTCGACACGCTGCTCGGCAGCGGCGGCGGTGCGGCGATGACCGCGGCGCGCAAGGCGTACGCGCCGCTGACCGCGTGGCTGGCGGCGAACGGTGGCACGAACGATGTCGTCTCGGCCGCGGTGTTCACGACCGAGCACGCGACGCAGATCGGCCCCGCGCTGCGCAAGGGCGTGTACAGCGTCGATCCGCCGGTCGCGACCGCGATCACCGCGGGCGCGGTGACGAGCGCGTACAAGTTGTGGACCGGCGCGTACACCGCCCCGAACTTTCAGACCGGCACGCCGCCGTACTTGTCGTCGGGCGGCGAGATTCTCACCGGCGATGACGGTGCCGCGATCGTGCAGCGCATCGAGCCGATGCGGTTCGCGCTGACGATTCCGATCGGCGCGAAGCCGGCGGGCGGTTGGCCGCTCTGCATCTACGCGCACGGCACCGGTGGCGACTACAAGTCGTTCGTCGACGATGGCACGGGCTCGCGGCTCGCCGCGCAGGGCATCGCCACGATCTCGACCGACCAGGTGCTCCATGGCCCGCGCGATCCGGCCGGCACCGATCCGGGGGTCGCGTTCTTCAACTTCGGCAACCCGCTCGCGGGGCGCGACAACGCGCTGCAAGGCGCGGCCGATGCGTGGTCGCAGATGCGGCTCGCAGAGGGCCTGACGTTCGACGACGGCAACGGCGGGTTCTCGATCGATGCGACGAAGATCTACTTCTTCGGTCACTCGCAAGGTGGCCTCACCGGTCCCGCGTTCATCGCGTTCGAGCCCGCGCTGAAGGGCGCCGTGCTGTCCGGCACGGGTGGCCTGCTCTATCTCTCGATGCTGTACAAGACCGCGCCGCTCGACTTCCCGAGCCTGGTCGAGACGCTCGCGCGCGATTCGCCGATGGACGAGGACAACCCGTCGCTCGCGATCGCGCAGATGTGGATCGAGCGCGCCGACGGTGCGAACTACGCGCGGTTCATGACGCGCGAGCCGCAGCTCGGCCCCGACGGTACGCAGATGGCGCCGAAGAGCATCTTCCAGACCGAGGGCTTCACCGATACCTACGCGCCGAACCCGGCGATCGAAGCGTTCGCGACCGCGCTCGGCGGCGACCTCGTGCAAGAGACCGATACCCAGCCGGTGCTCGGCCTGACGCTGCGCGGTCGCATGACGGTCAACGCGCCGGTCACGACCAACGACAACGGCGTGACCACCGTGCTGACGCAGTTCAAGATGAAGGCCGGCTCCGACGGCCACTTCGTGGTGTTCGAGATTCCGACCGCCGAGAAGCAATCGGCCGACTTCCTCGGCACGCTGGCCGCGACCGGCCAGGCCACGGTCGTCTCGCCGTAGGTGCACCGGCCGATCACGTCGGGTAGGATGGGATCGTGACCAGTCCGGCCAAGCTCCCGATGGCCACCGTCGCGGATCTTCTTGCGATCCCCGAGGAGCATCGCCGTCACGAGCTGATCGGCGGTGTCCTCGTCGAGAAGGAAGCCGCCTCCGGGCGACACGGCCGGGCACAAGTTCGCGTCGCGCGCCGTTTGGGTCCCTACGACCGACGACCTGGAGGACGTTGGCCCGGTGGGTGGTGGTTCGCCACCGAGGTCGAGATCCAGCTCTCCGAGACCCAGGTGTTTCGACCGGACGTGCTGGGTTGGCGACGGGAACGTATGCCGGAGATGCCGGTCGAGGTTCCGATCGTCACGACCCCCGACTGGATTTGCGAGATCCTGTCGTCGAACCGGACCGCAACCCAGATGCGCGAGTGAACCATGATCCGAAAGAAGCTCGGGGCGATGCTGATCGAAGCGGGCTTGCTCACCGAGCAGGCGCTGCGCGTCGCGCTGAACGAACAGAACCGGTGGGGTGGTTCGCTCGGCCGCACGCTGATCGAGATGAAGTTGGTCAGCGAGCTCGAGCTCGTCCGCGTGCTCGCGAATCAGCTCAAGGTCGAAGCGGTCGACCTCGATGCGATCGAGATTCCGCAGGCCGTGCTCGCGCACGTCACCGCCGACTTCGCCGACCTCCACGCGCTCGTGCCGTTCGCGCAGCCGATGAAGTTCCTCGATGTCGCGATGACCGACCCGACGAACACCAGCGTGCTCGACGAGCTCCGCACGCGCACCAAGCTCAACATCCGGCCCGCGCTCGCCGGGCCGAAGATGATCGAGCGCGCGATCGGCAAGTACTACGGCCGCGGGTTCTCGCGGTTCTACGGCGACATCCCGCTCGCGCTCGACACCGTCGGCCCCGAGCTCACCGTCGAGAAGAGCGACAACGAGCCGATGCTCGACGATCTGCTCGTCGACGATCGCGACGTCAAGCCCAAGCCGATCGTCTCCCCCGCGACGCCGAAACCGCCGCCGGTACCGAAGTCCGGCTCGTCCGCCGAGGTCGCCGCGCTCGAGCGCCGGATCGCGCAGCTCGAGACGTTGCTAGCGAAGCAAGACGCGATCATCGCGAAGCTCGTGACCACGATCGTCGATCACGGCATGGGCTCGCGCGACGACTTTCGTTAGAGCGGAAACCCGATCGACTCGTTCGGTCCCATGTCGTCGATCCACGCGCACGGCATCGCGGGCCCGATCTGCAGCGCCGACCAGCTGTTCTTGTCGACGGCGATCGCTCCCGCGATCGCATCCGGCACGAGCTCCTTGAGCTCTTGCAACGCGTGCTTGGTCGCGTTGCGCTGCGACTCGCCCTTGGAGACGCGGAGCGCGATGTTGTGCGCGAGCGCGATCCGGAACAGCGCTTCACCGCCCGTGGTCGACACCGCGACGGTCTCGTCCGCCCACGTGCCGACGCCGGGGATCGAGGCATCGTCGACGACGCCGGGCCGCCGACCGATCGTGCCGCCCGTCGAGGTCGCCGATGCGAAGTGGCCGTGCTTGTCGCGCGCGACCGCGCCGACGCCACCACCGTCGGTCGAGATCGGCTTGCCCTGCGCGATCGCGGCGAGCACGGCCTGCAGCATCTGCTGCGTGCGCGGCGTGACGAGCGCGCCGTCCTTGACCGGATCGAGCCCGATCTCGTGCGCGTAGTTGAGCGCGCCGGGGCCGGCCATCACGACCTGCTCGCCGCGCTCGAGGATCGCGCGCGCGACGATCACCGGTTGCGCGAGGTTCGGTGCCGCGGCGACCGCACCGGCGCGCCGCTTCGTGCCATCCATCACCGACGCGCAGGTCTCGACGCTGCCGTCGCGCGTCAGCGCCGAGCCGATGCCCGCGCCGAACTCGGGATCATCCTCGAGCGTGCGGACCGCCGCGACCACGGCGTCGAGCGCCGTCGCGCCGCGTTCGATCACCGCGTTGCCGGCAGCCGCCGCGGCGCGCAAGCCGTTGCGAACGCGCTCGAGCCGATCCGGTGCGACGGGTCCAACACCACCATGAACCAAGATCATGGCGACGATTATGGCGCGGGAGCAGGGCCCCAGTCGACGCCGGTGACGGACCCGCTGTAGACCTTCTGCGCTTTGCCCGAGCCGTCGGCGTTCGAGATGTAGATGCCCTGGCCCTGGCGCGCGTACGCGATCACGCGACCATTCGGCGAGAACGACGGCTCTTCGTTGCTGCCCTCGTTCTGGGTGACCCGGACCATCTGCTTCGAATCGAGATCGAGCGCGACGATGTCGTACGTACCGCCATCGCGCGTGGTGTACGCGATGATGTGCTTGCCGGCCTTCGGCGACCACGTCGGCGTGGTGTTGTAGCTGCCGTTGAACGAGACCTGCTTCGCGGAGCCGCCCGCCGACGGCACCGTGAAGATCTGCGGGCCGCCGTTGCGGTCCGAGACGAACGCGATCGTGCCGCCATCCGGCGACCACGCTGGCGACGTGTCGATCGACTTGTCGTTGGTCAGCCGCTTGATCACGGAGCCGTCGTTCGCGTTGATGAGGTAGATCTCCGGGTTGCCGTCCTTCGACAGCGTCAACGCGATCTTCGAGCCATCCGGCGAGAACGCCGCGCCGGTGTTCATGCCCTTCTGCGCGCTGAGCTTCTTCGGCCGGCTACCGTTCGGCGCCCCGACGTAGAGGTCGGGGTTGTTGCGCATGAACGACGTGTAGGCGATCAAGCCGCCGCTCGGCGACCACGCCGGCAAGATGTTCGTCGAGGTGTTGTGCGAGACGACGTAGGCGTTGGTGCCATCGAAGTCCATCGCCATGATCTGCGAGGTGCCTTTGCCCTTCGCGGTGAACGCGATCTGCGAGCCGAAGAAGCCGTTCTCCTTGGTGTAGTACTTCACGACCTCGTTGCACCAGCGATGCACGATCTGCCGGTTCGTCGAGCCGGTGCGCTTGTACATCTTGGTGAGGACGGCGGAGTTGCCCTTCGCCACCTCGTACAAGCGGAACTCGATCTGATCGGCGGTGACGCGATACTTCACGACCCCGAACGCGCCGACGTCCTTCCACTTCGGCGGATCGATGTTGAGTGCCTCGGTCTTGAGATCCGCGAGGAACGACGTCGGTTCCAACACCTTGAACACGCCGGCGAGGCCGAGGTCGTTGGTCTCGATCTGCGCGACCTCCTTGGACGCGGCATCGCCCTCGGGCGCGACCGGTGTCGCGATCGGGTAGAGGCCGCGGTTCGCACCGTTGACGTCGATCACGACGCCGGCGTTGCTGCCGGTACCGTCGCCAGCTCCCGCGGTTGCGATCGCCGAGGCGACCGCGACGCACAGGATCGCTAGCTTGCTGATTTTGGATCGAAGCGAATGCATATCCATCGGTTAACCGCCCCCAAGAGCTCGGTAGGCACCGGAATCGGGTTGTCGTTCCGGAGCTTCTTCACCGCGTCGATCGCGTGTTCCGCCGCCTGATCGAGATCGGGACTCCCGCTCTTGGTTTTGACTTTGGTGTCGACGATCTTGCCATCGGGGGCGATGTGAAAACACCCCACGGGGATGCCATTCGCGTCCGAGATCTCGGGAAGTGAAAAGTTCTCGTGGATGTCCTGGGCGAATTTCTGCCAGAACGGGTGGCCCTTCGTCGTCGGCGCCCAGCCCTCTTCGTTGCCGTTGAAGTCGCCGGCCTCGGTCACCGGCTTGCCGGCAGGATTGTCATCGTCGTCGTGATGGATGCCCTTGAACGGATCCTTGGGGTCGGCCTGCACGACGGTGGTCGGCTGTTTCTTCAAGACGCAGCGCGTGTCCTTGCACTTCTCGTCGGGCTTGCAGTCGCTATCGAGCTTGCAGCCTTCGATCGGCTTCTTCTTCTCGTCGTGCGAGACCGTGTCGTCCTTCTTGACCTCGGGCTGCGACGTCTTCTTCTGCGGCTGCTTCTTCGGTTCTTTCTTGAACGCGACCGACGCCTCGATCGATTCCATGTCCTCGAACTTCGGCTTCACGTCGTCGGCCTTCTCGGTCAGGTACAGGACCGGCAGGAACAGCGCAGCAGTGACGATCACGGTGCCGAGCACCGAGATGGTCTGCATCTCGCTTTCCTTGAACGACATATCTACTTAGACGGCGGAGGCGGGGCGATGTTCTTATCGAGATCGTCGAGATTGAGCACTTCGGAGGGGGCGGTCAGCATCATGACCCGCGTAACTCCAGCGTTCTTCGCGATCGCCATCGCGGTCACGACCCGCCCGTACGCGAGGTTGGTATCGGCCTCGATGTAGAGCGCGCTCTCCTTCTTGACCCGCTCGTTGGTCTTGAGCTTGGTCTCGAGCTCCTTCCACAGGACCTGCGTGCCGCCGAGAAAGATCTTGTCGTCCTTCGCGATCGACAGCACGAGCTTGCCCTCGGGATCCTCGACGTTCTGCGCGGTCACTTGCGGCAGCTCGAGCGAGACGCCGGTGTTCATCATCGGCGCGGTGATCATGAAGATGATCAGCAGCACCAACATCACGTCGACCATCGGCGTGACGTTGATTTCCGCGTTGAGCTCGTCGCCTCCGCCGCTTCTGAACGACATCGCTTACCTGAGGAAGTGCCGCTTGATGATGTTGAGATAGTCCTGCTCGAACATCTCCATCTCGGAGCGCAGGACTTTGATCCGGCGTTGGAAGTAGTTGTACGCCATGACGGCGGGGATCGCGGCGACCAGACCGACCGCGGTCGCGAACAGCGCCTCGGCGATGTGCGGCCCGACGGTCTTGAGCGACGCGGCCGACGCCTCTTTGGAGTCGGCGATATCGAGGAACGCGAACAAGATGCCGACGACCGTGCCGAACAGGCCGATGAACGGCGCGGCCGATGCCGTGGTCGCGAGGAACGGCGTCATCGATTCCATCTTCATGGTCTCGATCGACTGTGCTCGCCGCAGCGCGCGCTCGATGCTCGCGAGGTTGCCTTCGCGATCCTCTTTCAGCGCCGGGTCGGAGTGCAGCTTCGCGAGCTCGGTGTAGCCCGCCACGAACATCTGGGAGATCGGACTATTGCGGAGAACCTGGGCCTGTTTGTAGATCTGCTCGATGTCTCGCGACTTCCAGAACGAGTCCATGAACCGTGCGGATTCGCTCGCTGCGCGCCCGAGGTACATGCGCTTGAAGATGATGATGTAGAGGCCGATGACAAACATCACGGCGAGCAACAACATCACGGCTTTGACGATCCAATGCGCCTGGTTAAAGAGCTTCGGAATGTCTAAATTCGCGGCGAGCGACCACGCCGCGTGAGTCGGCGAAAACCCTGGCATAATCGTCGCTGAAGGCAGTAGCACGCAGCATGCTCGTCGGTCAAATGTGGTGGAAGTGCGTCGCAGTGTGTCTCTGCGTTAACGCCTGCGCGGACGTGACCGGCGGCGCGGTCGAGCTCACGTGGAAATTACGACCCGCGAGCGGATCCAAGGACATCTTCGTCGATTGCGACGCGATGATCGCCGGCACGAATCCCGTGACGCAGATTCGACTCGACTGGCAAGTCGGTGCCGAGACTGGGTTCGCGGCGTGGCGATGCACCGACTATCACGGCATCACGAGCTTCGATCTTCCGAAGGGAACGGCGCTACTTTCGGTGCGTCCGATCTGTGAGAGCGGCGAGGCTCTTACGAGCACGTACATCGCACCCGCTCCCGAGCAACGTTCCGTGATCGTGGGCAATACGATCAGTCTCGGCGCCGTCGAGTTGATCGTCCAAGTCACGCGCTGCGATGTCCAACCGTGCATCTGCCAGTAGGCATGCGCGGCGTCACACTAGGGTGGCGCGATTGTTGCCTCTAACGCCCCGTTGAAGAGATACTGAACCGCGTCGTCCATACGTGGTCCGACGAACCTTTTAGGGAGACCCAATGAAGAAGCTTGTTCTATTCAGTTTGATTGTTGCGACGGTCAGCCAGGCGGCTGGCTGCATCATTTCCTCCGACAACGGCGGCGGTACCAACGGCTACATCACGGCCAACTGGGACATCAAGAGCGTCGACGGGACGAGCCTGCAATGTCCAGCCGGCTTCGATACCGCCGCGTTGTACTCGCAAGAGATCGACTCGAACTACGGCAACGTCGGCGGGGTCATCACCGGCGACTTGTTCGATTGCGCCGCCTTCACGGGGGTCAGCGCGCCGCTCGCACCGACCACGTACTACTCGTGGATCCAGATCGAGAGCCACGACGGCAGCCAGGTCTACGCGACGACCGTGCAGGCGTTCGTCGACCTGACGCTCTCCGACAAGACGTTCAACGCCGACATCTACGATGACGGTGGCTACTTCCAGATGGCGTGGCAGCTCACGGTCGGCGGCTCGCCGAGCTCGTGCGCGGCGAACGCGGACATCACCGGTGTCGAGGCGATCTCGACCGAGGTCGGCAACGCGAACAACTCGGTGAGCGACATCTTCCACTGCGCGGATCACTACGGCGTGACCGGCGTGTTGCCGGCCGGCAACTACACGATCAGCGTCGATGCGTTCAACGCGTCGATGGCCGCGGTCGGCACGGCCAACCCGATCTCGAAGACCATCCAGGTCCAGAACCACGTGACCGACCTCGGCACCGTGACGATTCCGCTCAACTGAGCTCGACCGTTTGATGTGAACGCGGAAGCCCACGTCGTGTGGGCTTTCGTCGTTTCGGCGTGTTTTCACCCGGTGTATCGTTCGGTCATGGGGAAGCTCGCGCTCGGCGTGCTGCTGGTCGCTGCCGCGTGCAGCGGTGGTGGCGGCGGCGGCGGCGATGACACCGGAGACGATGCGCCGCTCGCGCGCTGCGGCGATGGCCACGTCGACGCGAACGAACAATGCGACGACGGTAACGCGATCGCCGGTGACGGCTGCACGCTGTGCATGATCGACGCGCAGCGGATGGCCGCGATCGACGCGACGTGGGAGCTCACGAACGTCGCCGGCCTGACCGCCACGTGCCCGAGCGGCGTCGACAGCGCGACCGTGAGCGCGTTGCCGATCGACGCCAACGGGATGCCGACCGGGCCGGCGATCGCCACCCAGTTCGACTGCTCCGCCGGCATGGGCACGACGACGATGCTCCCCGCCGCGCTGTACAGCGTGAACGTCACGCTCTCGGATCACGGCCTCACGCAGGTGTTCGGGGTGTCGGCGTCGCAGCACGTCGATCTCAGCGACGCGACCAACAAGCCGTTCGACGCGACGTTCCTGACCGACGGTGGCGCGTTCCAGCTCGCGTGGAAGCTCGTCAAGATGTCCGACTCGACGCCGGTGGCCTGCGCCGACCTCGGCACGATGCCGCGCATCAAGGTCGGCATCACGCCCGATGCCGGCGGAGCGACCGCGGCTTCGTCGTTCAGTTGCGATGCCGGCTCGGCGACGACCGCGGCGGTGCTCGCAGGCTCGTACATGGTCGCGGTGTCGGCCACGACGTTCGACACCTCGACGACGACGGTCGGCACGGCGGCCCCGCTGACGGGCCAGGTGATCGTCGCGCCGAACGGCCTCACCGACCTCGCGATCATCACGATTCCGATCACCGCGCTGTAAACAAACCGCGTGCTACGCTTCGACGGTGAGCGGTCCGCGCCGAGCGAAGTTTGATACGAGCCAGCTCCGGATCACGCGTGGCGCGCTGATCATCGCCGGCATCCAGGTCGGGCTCTCGCTCGTGTGGCTGCTCGCGAACGACGACGCGAAGGCGATGCTGTTCAAGTGGGTCACGGCGACCCCGAGCAACATCTTCGAGCACGGTCGCGTGTGGACCTTGGTCACGAGCCCGTTCCTCGAGACCGATTTCTTCTCGCTGCTGCTCGGCCTGTTCATGTTGTGGGCGTTCGTGCCGACGCTCGAGCGGTTCTGGGGCACCAAACGGTTCTATCGGTTCGTCGCGATCACGGCGATCGCCGGTTCGGTCGGCGGCGTGCTCGCGGGCTGGGCGCTCGATCGCGAGTTTCCGATCGTCGGGTTGTCGCCGTTCACGTTCGCCGCCGTCGTCGCGTTCGGCGTGATCTATGCGCGTCAGCCGGTGCGGTTCTTCGGCGTGCTGCCGCTGACCGGTCGCCAGATGATGTACGGCTTCATCGGGTTCTTGCTGCTGTTCGTCGTGCTGCAAGGCTTGTGGGAGAAGGGTGCGTCGTTCGCGGCGGCGATGATCGCCGCGGCGATCATCACGTCGAAGACGTGGAGTCCCGGACTCGCGTTGAAACGGTGGCGAATCGCGCGCGCTCGTGCACGACTCAGCGTGATCGAAGGCGGACTGCCGCGGCCCCCGTTGAAGCCGACCACGCCGCGCAAGAAGCCCGACGAGCGCTTCCTGAACTAAACCGACGTCGGGGGCAACGTGGTACGTTTGCCGGTGATGGAAGGCGACGATCCACAGTTCGAGACCGGCACGGGCATGACCACCCTGTTCGAGGGTGAGTGGGCCACCGTTCGTCGGATGCGGAAGGGCAAGCTCGTGGTCACGAGCGGCGCCGATCAGGGCAAGGAGATCGAGATCTCCAAGCCGCGCGTGACGGGCGGTCGCAGCATCATCAGCGACCTCGTCGTGCAGGACAAGGCGGTCTCGGGCACGCACTTCGAAGTGTCGGCGCGCGACGACGGCTATCGCTTGCGCGATCTCAACAGTCGCAACGGCATCTTCGTCGGCGACCTGCGGATCCGCGAAGTGTTCTTGCGGCCCGGGACCGTGTTCCGGATCGGCCACACCAACATCCAGTTCCAGTCGACCTCCGACATCGTCGAGATCGAGCTGTCGAAGAAAGATCGCTTCGACATGATGCTCGGCGCGTCGCCGGCCATGCGCGAGATCTTCGCCCACCTCGAGAAGGTCGCGCCGAGCGAGTTGACGTGCCTGATCACCGGCGAGACCGGCACCGGCAAGGAGATGGTCGCGCGCGCGCTGCACAACGCGTCGGGCCGCAAGAACAAGCCGTTCGTCGTGCTCGACTGCGGCTCGATCCCGCGCGAGCTGATCGAGTCGACGTTGTTCGGCCACGAGAAGGGCTCGTTCACCGGCGCGGTCAACCAGCACACCGGCTGCTTCGAGCAGGCCAACGGCGGCACGATCTTCCTCGACGAGATCGGCGAGCTCGACGTCTCGCTGCAACCCAAGTTGCTGCGCGTGCTCGAGCAGCGCGAGATCAAGCGGGTCGGCGGCGATCGCACGTACAAGGTCGACGTTCGCGTGCTCGCGGCGACGAACCGCGACCTCCGCGACGAGGTCAACAAGGGCACGTTCCGCGAGGACCTGTACTTCCGGCTCTCGGTCGTCCACGTCGAGCTGCCGCCGATGCGCGAGCGTCGCGAGGACATCCCGAACCTCGCGAACCACTTCTTGCGCGATGTCGCGCAGCGCCGCGGCATGACGATGTCGTTCTCGCAGGACGCGATGAGCGCGATGATGAGCCACACCTGGGCAGGCAACGTGCGCGAGATGCGAAACATCGTCGAGCGCGCCTCGGCGCTCTCGGATGGTCCGGTGATCACGCGCGCCGACCTCGTGTTCGGTCGCGAGATGGGCCCGTCGCTGATGACCTCGCACGATCTGGCGCAAGCCGGTCAACAAGCGGCGCGGCGGGCGACCGCGCAGCTCTCGGGCATCGAGCTACCGCCGCAAACCGGACCGGCGACGTTCGACGCGTCGCTGCTGAAGGCCGGGCTCGGCTTCAAGCCGGCGAAGCAGACCGTCGTCGACGCGTTCGAGATCGCGTATCTCAGCGTGCTGATGCAGCGCAACGACGGCAACATCACGCGCTCGGCGCAAGAAGCCGGGCTGACCCGCTACCACTTGCGCGAGCTCTTGAAGCGTCACGGCCTCAAGGGCGGCGATCAGGACTAGCGTTTCTTCGCGGTCAAGACGATCGCGGCGGTCGTGCCCATGATCACGAGGCCGAGCCCCGCGAACATGCCGATGTTGAACAGTTGGCCGTAGTGCGCGGCCTCGGCGGTGACCTCGCAGTTGGTGGCGGTGCACTTGGCATTCGCGAGGCCGTCGTGGCCGAGGTGGATGCCGGCGTAGATGCACAGCCCGATGCCACCGACGACGCCGAGCAGGATCGCGGTGATCGCCCACGATCTCCACTTCGCGAGCGTCGCGTCGGTCGGCATCAGAACGCGAGAGTAATCACGCCGCCGATCAACGCGCCACCGCCGACACCCGCGATCGCGAGCCCATTCTTGTCGCGGTCTCGGGCGAAGTAATAGGCGGCACCGGCCGCGGCGACGGCGAGCCCCGCGACGACGAGCGACGTGCCTGCGACCTTCTGCGTGTGGCGCATTGTCGCGATCGAATCCTCGAGCGCCTTGGTCGGCGGCGGCCCGATCGGCTTGGCTTCGCCATCGAGGACGTCGGGGATGTTGTCGAGCAGCTTGATCGTCGCGAGCGTCGCGGCGTTGAGCGCTTCGCTCACCGTGCAGACATCGCAGCGCTCGGACTCCTGGCCGACCACGACGCCCTTGTTCGTGCCGACCAGCGTCACGACCCAGCCGAAGCTCGTGCCCGAACCGGTGAGCGCGGCGAGCAGCACGACGTCGGCGCCGGTCTGCGTCTTGACCTCGCGCAAACAGCCACCGATCACGCAGCCCTCGGTCCACTTGGTCGAGTTCGCCATGCGGTCGTGCATGCGCACGCGCGGCGCGAGGAAGTAGTGCGCGTTGTCGACCTGCGCTTCGAGGTCGCGCTGGAATTGCGCGCCGACCTCGGGCGGCGCGCCGTCGATCCGCACGTCGAGGATGCCGACGATCCGGCGGTGATCGCTGCCGCTCGGGAACGGCTTCGCCGGCGGTTCGGCGGGCGCTTGTTTTTTGGGTGCGCTCTTGGTGGGCCCGGCGAACGCCGTCGACGACCACGCCGCTAGCGCGGTGAGCACCACGAGCGCGGCGGGCTTCACGCTTCGTCGACTTGAGTGATGAGCTGTTTCATCAGCCCATCGATCATGAGGTTGCGATCGCTGATCTGATATTTGCTGTCGCGCCAGCCGGTCTGGAGCTCGGTGTACCGCTTCTCGGTGTCGGCGATCATCGCCTTGTACGTCGACACCTTCTTGACGATGTCTTTCTGATTGCGAACGAAGTACGAGATCATCGCCGCGCCCGACGCGAGGGTCAGCACGAGGCCGAGGGGCCCGCCGATCGCGAACCGCAGGCCGATCCGGAGCGCCACGATGAGGCCGGCGCCGATCGCGACCTTCTTGGCACCCTGGCCACTGACCACCGAGTCTTTCGCGAGGGCGACCGACGTCGTGCCCGAGGCGATCAGGAGCGCGATGAAATTGCCCCGGCGGGTCGTCCAGCCGCGGTCGTAGTACTCGCGCAGCGCCTGCTTGAGGAACGCATCGAACCCGCCATAGATCCCCTGGGAGCCGGTAGCTGGTTCCTTGGACGCTTCGGCCACGATTCAAAGGATACCACTAGGTTCGGGCCAGAGACGGAGGGACGCGGATTTACTCCGCGTCCCGGGGTTTGACAGGGGTTGCCGCGTCGCACAGATTCGAGGGGTGCGGGGCACTCTTGCGGTTCTGTTGTTGTGCGCGTCGGCAAGCCTGGCGCGCGCCGACCTCGCACTCGGGCGCGACAAGCTCACCGCCGGCGACTACAAGACCGCGATCGTGGAGCTCGGCAAGGTCAGCGGTAAGGACCGCCCGGCCGCGCGGATCTTGCTCGCGCGCGCGCAGCTCGCGACCGGCGACTATCTGGGTGCAGAGTCGACGATCACGCCGCTCACGTCGGGGAAAGACGCGACCGCGATCGAGGCCCACCTCGTGCTCGATGCGGTGCGGCGCGCGACCGGCCGCGATGGCGATGCGCGCAAGGATCTCGAGCAACTCTCGAAGGATCATCCCGACGACCGCTCGGTCCGCACCGCGCTCGCGGTGTTGCGCCACGATCAGGGCGACATGGTCGCGGCCAAGACCCTGTTCGATCAGACGATCAGCGAGTTCGACAAGAAGAAGCTCGATCTCAACGATGCCGAGGCGCTGTATCAGCTCGCCGAGGCGGCGCGTTACACGTCGCAGTTCGAGCTCGCGAACGATTCGTATCGCGCGGCGCTCAAGATCAAACCGTCGCTGGTCGATGCCGGGCTCGCGTGGGCGGACCTGTTCTCGGCGAAGTACGCGTCGGAGCTCGCCGGTCAGACGATCGAAGAGGTCTTCAAGATCAATCCGAACGAGCCGGATGCCCACGCCGCGATGGCCGGCATCATCACCGATACCAGCTACGACCTCGCCGCGGTCAAGCATCACCTCGACGCCGCGCTCGGCGTCAATCCGAAGAACGCGCGCGCGCTCAAGGTCCGCGCCTCGCTCGAGATCGATAACAACCAATGGGACGTCGCGCGCGCGACCCTCGATCAGGTGCTCGCCGTCGACAAGGATGACGTCGAAGCGATCGCGATGAAGGCGACCGTCGCGTGGCTGCGCGACGACACCAAGACCTACGATCAACTGCGCACGCAGGCGTTCGCCGTCGATCCGGCGTACGCCGAGCTCTACCGGATCGTGTCGCGGTCGGCCGTGCGCGAGCATCGCTACGTCGAGGCGATCGACCTCGAGAAGCAGGCGATCAAGATGAAGCCCGACTTCTACGAGGCGATGGCGGGCGCCGGCCTCGGCTATCTCCGGCTCGGCAACGAGAAGGAGGGCCTCGAGTGGCTCGACAAGGCGTATCGCGGCGATGGCTACAACGTCCGCACCGTCAACACGCTCAACCTGTTCGAGCAGACGATCCCGAAGGAGTACTCGTTCGAAGCGACGAAGAACTTCAAGATCCGGTTCCACAACGACGAGAAGCCCGCGCTCGCGCGCTACCTCGAACCGACGATGGAGCGCGCATTCGCCGACATGGTGAAACGCTACGGTTTCACGCCGAAGACGCCGGTCACGCTCGAGCTCTACGCCGACAAGACGAACTACGCGGTGCGAACGGCCGGCCTCCCCGATATCGCCGCGCTCGGCGTGTGCTTCGGTCAGGTCATCACCGCGATGTCGCCGGCGACCGGCGATCTCAACTGGGGCATGGTGCTGTGGCACGAGCTCGGTCACGTGTTCGCGATCCAGCTGTCGAATTCGCGCGTGCCAC
>JBDTJY010000216.1:0-10374 GCA_039935615.1 Kofleriaceae bacterium | reverse complement strand
GCTCGACCCGCGCGAGCGACTCGTTTACCTCATCGATCGTGCGCTGGATCTGCGCTCGTACATCGTCGGCGCTGATCGCATTCGTCGCGGCTTCGTCGAGCGTGACGAGCACGGTGAGGTACTTGCGGCGATCGCCGATCACGACCGCTTCTCCGACGAGCGGCGAGGTCTTGATCATCGCCTCGATGTTCTTCGGCGCGATATTTTTGCCACCGGCCGTGATGATGATTTCTTTCTTGCGACCGGTGATCGAGAGGAAGCCCTCCGGATCGAACGCCCCGAGGTCACCGGAGTGCAGCCAACCATCGACGAGCGTCTCGGCGGTGGCCTCGGGCTCCTTGAAGTAGCCGAGGAACACGTTCGGTCCCTTGATCAGGATCTCGCCGTCGTCGGCGATCCTGACCTGGAGTCCCGGGAACGCCGGTCCGACGCTGCCGATCCGCGTCCGGCCGGGCAGGTTGCACGAGGTCGGGCCGCAGTCCTCGGACTGGCCGTAGATCTCGAGGATCGGCAGATCGAGGCTCGACATGAACTCGAGCACGTCGGGTGCGATCGGTGCCGCGCCGGAGTACAGCCGCGTCGCGCGGTCGAAGCCGAGCGCGGCCTTGACCTTGCTGATCACGAGCTTGGTCGCGAGCCGGTACTGGAGCTTCAACCCGGCGGGGATCGGCTCGCCGCGATCGCGATGCGCGTTGACCTTGGTGCACACGCCGCGCGCCCAATCGGCGAGCCGCTTCTTGACGCCGGTGGCCTGCGCCAACCGGCCGGCGAGCCCGGCGTGAAACTTCTCCCAGATCCGCGGCACGCCGAAGAACGCGGTCGGCCGCGCCTCCTTGAGGTTGTCCGGGACCTTCTCGATCGACTCCGCGAAGTACACGGTGCCGCCCGCGGTCGCGGGGATGTGCAGCGTGCTCATCTGCTCCGCGATGTGCGAGAGCGGCAAGTACGACAGCGAGACGTCGTCGGTCGTGCGGCCGCCGGCGTCGTAGAGGAGGTCCGCGGTGAACGCGAGGTTGCCGTGCGACAGCATCACGCCCTTCGGCGGACCGGTCGTGCCGGACGTGTAGATCAGCGTCGCGAGATCCGCTTGCTCGATCGCGTCGATCCGCTGATCGAGCGTCGGGTCGCCGACCGTATCGGCCTTCGCGAGGAAGTCGTCCCACGTGAGGACGTCGCCGCCGGTGGCGGTCGCGCCCTTCATCATCACGATCCAGCGCAGCCCTGGCAGCTGGGCCCGCTTCGCCTTGACCTTCGCGAGCTGGTCGGCGTTCTCGACGAGCACGATCGAGGACTCGGAGTGATCGATGATGTACTGGACCTCGTCGGCCGAGCACGTCGTGTAGATGCCGGCGGGCGCCCCGCCCGCCATCATCGTCGCGTGATCGAGGATCACCCACTCCGGCCGGTTGAAACCGAGGATCGACACCTTGCCGCCGGGCGGAAGGCCGAGCGCGATCAACGCCCGCGCCGCCGTCCGGATCTGATCCGCGTACGTGCGCCACGTCGTCGGCTGCCAGCGACCGTCGACCTTCGCCTGATACGCGATGGTCGAGGGCCGCTCGAGCGCCTGACGAAGGATCCGCCTGGGGATGGTGTCGCGCGGTACCAGCATCGCGCGAGCTTAGTCTTTCTTCTTCTTCTTCTCGCCCGCGAAGTACATCGTCGAGCGTTTCTCGCCCTTGGTCTTGAGCGAGCCCTCGCTGATCATCTTGCGGATCGGGAGGGCGAGGTCCTTGGTCGTGGTGTTGAGCTGCTTGTTGATCTGCTCGATCCGCATGCCCGGGTGCTTGGCCACGAACGCGTGGAAGTCCTCGCCCAGTTGGTCGAGGTCCGACGACGTGCGCTTCGCACCTCGACGACGGCCACCGCCCCCACGGCCAAGGTTGATGCTGATACCGCCGCGTTTACCGCCACCACCGAGCGCGCTCTCGAGCGTGTCGATGGCTGCCCGCTTCGCGAGCTCGGTAATCGCCGCCACAAACTCGCCCACCACGCGATTCATCTCGGTCTGGAAGTCACTCATTGAGTGCGTCAATAGTACGCAAGCAACAGCAATACAATCTCACTGCGCCGGAAAGACCGTCGTGAGATCCGATAGCGTGATGTATGTGACCGGGCCGAGACCCGCAGTCCCGAGGTGGGAATCGGCGAGCGCGAGCAGATTGCTCACGTGCTGTTTCTCGAAGCTGCTGAGCGATGCCGACGGGTGGAACCCCATCATCAGCACGTGCGGCGTGACGAGCGGTGTGCCGTCCCAGTTCTCGTTGAACAGCGTCGTCATCTCGGCATTCGTGACGTAGTCGATCATCACGCCGTTGTCGGGGACTTCGAGCATCGCCAGATTGGAGCCCGGCGTACTCTGCAGCACGTCGCTGTCACTGGGGTAGTACGGTTGGCTGGTGTCGTCGATCGGGCCCCAGTGCTCCATCGTCCACGTGTAGAGCTCGTAGCCCTTCCACTCCTCGATCCGGGCCCAGTTGAGTGCGGAGCTGTCCGCGATAAAGCCCAGATCATCGAGCGCCTGGAACGACGTGAGGTCGGCGGTCCAGCCGCCCGCGCGGAACGTCATCGGCGAGTTGAGGCCGCGCGCGGTGAACAGGTCGCGCGCGTGCTGGAGCAGCGTCGTCAGCGTCGGGCGATCGTACGAGTCGAGCTTGATCGTATAGCCGGTGGTGTCGCCGGCCGGATAGACCGTCGACTGGTCGGTCACGCACGTGACGCCCGCGTCGGTCACGAAGTTACAATACGGGTGGATGTGCAGCCCGATCTCGTCACCATAGGTGTCGCGATTGTTGAGGATCCACGCGGTCAGCACGCTGCGACGGTCCTCGGTCACCGCCGGGTCGGTATACGTGTACGGCGCCCAGAAGTGCGTGATTCGCATCCCGGGATGATCCGTGTGGAGCAGGTCCATGAACGTTGTCGAGTTGGCGTCCGGATCTGAAAAATCATAATCGGTCGACACCAGCACGTAATACGGCGCGCTGCGATTGAACGTCACCTTGGCGAATGCGGTATCCGAACCATTCGCAGACAACAGCAGGTCGTAGCTGCCGGCCGGCAGCGCCTTGATCGATTGGTCGAGCGAGACCCCATCGCTCTGCTTGTCCATGCGGACGACCGGCAGATCGCCGATGTACGCGTCGACGAAGTCGCTGCCTCCCGGTGGCGTCACGATGATCGCCATCTCGTCATTGCCCGCGGTCGCGGCATCGCCGATCACGTACCAACCGTTCAGACCTCGGACCGCGAAGTCTGGATCGTTCGCGTCCGGCGCGTTTGGCTTTGTCGTCTTCGGATCCGGATCTCCGCATCCCCAACAACCGAGTGCGGCAACGAGGATTAGAGTCCAGCGCTTCATCGCGCGGGAACCTAGCACACGTGTTAGTTTGGCCGGCGATATGAAAAGGGTCGTGCTGCTGGCTGCTGCCGCCGGGCACGCAGCGTCAAAGCGTTTCGCGAGGACGCCGGCATCGTGATCGGCGGCTACTTGCTGGCGCCGTCGCCGCCCGAGCAAGCGAACGTGCTCGAGCAGATCTCGTACGAGCGGTGAACCGAGACCGTGACGATCGCGTTAGTCACACGCGCCGGTCGCGCAGTCGCACGCGGCCGGGGTGGTGCCATCGGCCGCGAAGCAGGTCTGGCGCGCCGCCTGACCGTTGAGGATGAACGCTTCGACCTCGCGCAGCGCCGCGGCCTTGCGGTTGATGCCCGAGTGCGTGCCGTTGTCGACGGCGGGCGGGATGTTGACGTCGGGCGGCAGCGGCGCCGGATGATCGTTGAACACGTTGATCCCGTTCGCCATCGGGCCCGGCGCCGGGGTCATGCCCCACACGTCCTTGACGTTCGGCGCGATCAGCGTGATGCCCATCGTGCGCGCGACCATCTCGGTCGTCAGGTTGTTCACGAGGCAGTCGCCCATCGAGTACCACATGAGGATGTTCTTCACGGGCACGCCGGGGAGCGGGTCCTTGATCACGTGGGCCGCGGTGGTGATCGAGTCGTACGGCTCGAACGCCATCCCGAACATCGCGATGATCAGTTGGTACTCCTTCGGATCGGTGTAGCTGCCCATCAGCGCGCCTTGCAGCAGGCTCCACGCGTTCGAGCGTTCGAACAGCAACGACCACACACCGCCGGGCACCGCGAGCACGCCGCGCGTGATGTTCGGGTCGTACGCCATGAACACGTTGCCCATGATCCCGCCGAGCGAACCACCGATGTAGTAGGTGTGCGCCGGATCGATCACCGGCTGGCCGTTGTTGTCCTGGAATTCGGGTGCGGTCGACATCGGACCACGCACCGCGTTCTCGAGCGCGACGAAGTCGAGGATCGATTGGCCGAGCTTCTCGGTGATGCCGTAGCCGACGTTGAGATCGTTGACCGACAGACTCGCGAGCGTGAGCTGGCGCGAGGTCAGGCCGATGAAGTCACCGGCGATGATGATGAAGCAGTACTTCTCGGCGAGATCCTGCGTGAACGAGTCCGCGAGGTACTCCTTCGCGGAGCCGAACAGGCCGTGGCCGAACACGATCGTCGCGTGCGGACCCGGTTGCGTCGTCACACACTGCGGAATGAGCGCGGCGAAGTTCGCGTCGCGCATCCCGGTCAGCTTCGGCAGGCCATCATCGCCGCGCAGGAAGATCGAGTCGTCGTTCTCGGCGTCGGAGAGGAAGTTCGGCGACTTGAACGTGCCGACGTACGCCTTGTAGATGCCCGGGATCGCGGGCTGCAGGGTCGCGACGAACGACAGGTTCGCACCGTTCGTGCCGATCGCCGCGACGCCGGCATCGCGCATCGACGTGAGGTCCGACTGGAGGAACTGATCGGACGCGGTGACGAAGTCCCACGCCAGGACGATGTCGGTCTTCGGCACGCCCGCGGTCGCGAGCGCCGCGAACATCGCCGAGGCACCCGCCTGCATCGCGGCGAACCGCGGATGATCGAAGCCGGTGCCGTCGCGCAGCGCGACGAACCCAGCGGGCGACTCGAGGTCACTGCCGTCGGCGGCCTTGACCGCGGTCCGGATCGCGACCGCGTAGTGCGACTTCTCGTGCAGCCGCATCAGCGGGCGGATGATCAACGCGCTCGAGCCGGGCTCGCTGAAGTTCGCGTCGATCTCGGCAAAGAACGGCGCGCGCTCGCCGGTGTCGATGTCGAGGACCACGATCGGCGAGTCCGCCGCGAGCGACTGATCCGGATCCTTGAACGACGGCAGGTTGCCGACCGTGACGCCCTTCGGAAAGATCGCGAGCATCGGGCCGGTCGGCGAGAAGCCGTCCCAGCGATTGATCATCTTCGGATCGATCGAGATCTTGTCACCGTTCTTCGGCATCGCCGCGATCGGTGCGTCGACTCGAAAGCCGGTCGCGGAGGTCGCGTCGACCTTCGTGAACGCCATCGACGGCCACGGCAGCATGCACGTCTGGCCACCGAGTGGATTGCACTCGTCGGCGATACCGGTGCCGCCGTCGCCGCCGCATGCAGCGGCGAATGCGACGACGACTCCGAAAATACAGATACGGAGGTTCCCCACGGAACGCACCGTATCACTCTGTTGCGCGCTGTATGTAGCCAACCGCACAGCGGGGTCCGACAGGTCTCGATCTATGCTCCGCACCGTGTGGCCGTGGCTGGATCGGGTGTTGTATCGGCGGCCCTTCGAGGGTCGGTCGGCGCGGCGGTATGCCACCGAGGAACGCCCCGCTTTCGACGACCTCGACGACCGCTTGCTCGATCGCCTCGCACCCGAGCTCGAGCGCTCGCGCACGCTGCTCGACGTCGGGACCGGTCCTGCAACGTTCGCTCGCGCCGCCGCTGCCAGGTTCTCGCATCTCCACGTGATCGCCATCGATCCGAGTCGCGAGCTCGGGCAGGTGGGCCCGGGCGGAGCAGCGCCGAACGGCAGTGCCGGGTCGATCGACGTCGCGCGCGCCTCGGGCGAAGCGCTACCGCTCGCGACCGCCAGCGTCGACGCGGCGATCTGCCTCTCGTCGATCCGCCACGTGCGCGATCGCGCCGCGACGCTGGGCGAGCTGCGGCGCGTGGTTCGACCGGGCGGACGCTTGGTGATCGTCGAGCTCGACCCGACCGCGTCGGCGGTGCGGATCGCGGCACACGGGAATCGGATCGCGTCGCCGATCCTGCGCACCGCGTTCGGGCCGCTGGTCGTGCGAACCGCACCGCCCGTCGAGGCGATCGAGGATCTCGCGGTCGGCGCCGGCTGGCATCGCGACGAGCTGCGCGACGATCCGGTCCAGCCGGTCTACATCTTGGAGCTGGTCTAACTACTCGAGCTTCTGCGCGGCGAGCTCGAGCTCGGTCGCCATCGTCGCGGCATCGCCGAAGCGCTCGTCGGGCTGCTTGTCGAGCGCGCGCGCGATCAGATCGTCGAGCGCCTGCGGCATCGACGGATCGAGATCGCGCAGCCGCGGCGCTTCGACGTTGACGTGATACTCGATCAGATCGAAGTCGTCCTCGGCGACGAACGGCGGACGCCCGGTCAGCATCTCGAACAGGATCACCGCCATCGCGTAGAGATCCGCGCGCGGACCGGCGGGTTCGCCGCGCAGCCGCTCCGGTGCGATGTACGTCAGGCTGCCGACGACCGTGCCCTGCAGCGTCAGCTTCGCGCTGCCCTCGAACGTGGCAAACCCGAAATCGATCAACACGACCCGATCGATCGGCCCCTCGGACGCCTCGAGCATGATGTTCGCCGGCTTGAGATCGCGATGCAGGACGCCTTGCGCGTGGACCGCGGCGAGGCCGTTGAGCGCCTGCCAGCCATAGCTCGCCGCGCGGCGGGCCGCGAGCCGGCCCTCGGCTTTGACGACGCCGCGCAGGGTCTTGCCGTGGAGCAGCTCGACGGCGAGGTACGGCTCGTTCTTGTCGGTGACGCCCGACGCGAGCAGCGCCGCGATGTTGCGGTGACGCAGCTTCGCCTGGATCGCGCCTTCGCGCTCGAACCGCGCGAGCTGCACGCTGTCGGCGATGTGCGTGTAGCGCATGATCTTGAGCGCGACCGGCGTCTCGGTCTGCTGGTCGAGCGCGCGATAGACCTCGGCGCTGGCTCCACGACCGATCAGCTCGTCGACTCGAAATCGGTCGCCGACTACCTGACCGATCCGGTTGACGCGATCGCCGGACACTCCAACACCTTAACACCAGTGGTATACGAGAGTCGTGTCGAGCCCCCGCCACCTCGTCAGCATCGCCGACCTGGATGCGGTCGAGATCGTGAAGATCTTGGATCACGCGGACCGCTACTGGTCGCTCGCCGACGAGCCGATCAAGAAGCTGGTGTCGCTGCGCGGTCGCACGATCATGATCGTGATGTTCGAGAATTCGACGCGCACGCGCACGTCGTTCGAGATCGCGGCGAAGCGGCTGTCGGCCGAGGCGATCAACATCTCGGGGAGCTCGTCGTCGACGACGAAAGGCGAGTCGCTGCTCGATACCGGCCGCAACCTCGAGGCGATGCATCCCGATGCAGTCGTCGTGCGCCATGCCTACGGCGGTGCCGCGGCGATGCTCGCGCGGACGTCGAAGTGCGCGATCATCAACGCCGGCGACGGCCAACACGAGCACCCCACGCAAGCGCTGCTCGACGCCGCGACGATCCGCCGTCACAAGGGTCACGTCGAAGGCCTCGAGGTCGCGATCGTCGGCGACATCTCGCACTCGCGGGTCGCGCGCTCGAACATCCTGTGCTTGTCGAAGCTCGGCGCGCGCATCCGCGTCGTCGCACCGTGGACGCTGATCCCGCGCGGCATCGAATCGATCGGCGGCGAGCTGACGCGCGAGCGCGTGCGGATCTGCCCGCGGCTCGAGGACGGGCTCGAGGGTGCGGACGTCGTGATGATGCTGCGCGTCCAGCACGAACGGTTCGAGGGCGAAGCGCCGCGGTTTCCGAACACGCGCGAGCTGTCGCGGACGTTCGGCCTGTCGGAGCGCACGCTCGCGTACGCGAAGCCCGATGCGATCGTGATGCACCCGGGCCCGATCAACCGCGGCGTCGAAGTGTCGCCGCAGGTCGCCGATGGACCGCGCGCGGTGATCCTCCAGCAAGTCAGCTGGGGCGTCGCGATTCGCATGGCCGTGCTCGAGCGCGCGGTGCTTGGAGATCCCACGCCGTGAGCTCAGCGTTACGTGTCACCGGGATCGTCAAGAAGTTCGGCAACCACACCGCGGTCGACGACATCTCGTTCGAGGTCCCGCGCGGCGTCGTCTACGGCATGCTCGGGCCGAACGGCGCCGGCAAATCGACGACGCTGCGGATGATCAACGACATCATCGCGCCCGATGCCGGCGAGATCCGGATCCTCGATAGCCACGCGCCGGGCTCGGGCGCGGCGGCGCACATCGGCTATCTGCCCGAGGAGCGCGGCCTGTATCCGAAGATGAAGGTGATCGACATGGTCACGTTCATGGGCGAGCTCCGCGGCTTGACCGCGACCGAAGCGAAGCAGCGCGCGCGGAGCTGGCTCGACCGGCTCGGCCTCGTGCAATGGCTGAACAACAAGATCCAGGATCTGTCGAAGGGCATGCAGCAGAAGGTCCAGTTCGCGACCGCGCTGATCCACGAGCCCGAGCTCGTGATCCTCGACGAGCCGTGGAGCGGCCTCGATCCGATCAACGCCGAGGTGTTGCGCGAGGTCGTCGAGGAGATCCGCGCGGCGGGACGCACGGTGATGTTCTCGACCCACCAGATGGAGCAAGCCGAGAAGGTCTGCGATCAGGTCTGCATCATCGCGCGCGGCAAGATCGTGCTCGACGGCAAGCTGATCGAGATCAAGAAGAGCGCGGCCGCCGACGGCATGGTCGCGCTCGGGTTCATCGACGACGCGTCGAAGGATCGCGCGAAGGGACCGCTCGATGACAAGGCGCTCGTGATCGAGAACCGCCCACCGCGCGCCGGCGATGTCGCCGATTGTGAAGTCCGGCTCGCCGATGGCGTGGCGCCGCAGCGGTTGCTGGCGGCGCTCGTCGCGGCCGACGTCGAGCTGCGCCGGTTCGAGGTGATGGTACCCACGCTGCATCAGATCTTCGTCGACCGAGTCGGCGGTGATGCGGCCACCACCGCGGAGCGACGTCCAGATGCGTGAAGCGTTCGTGATCGCGAAGCGCGAGTTCATCGAGCGCGTTCGCACCAAGTGGTTCGTCGCGATGACGATCCTCGGGCCGCTGTTGATGATCGCGTTGATCGTCGTGCCGGTGCTGTTCGCATCGCGCGGCACCAACGGCGCGAAGATCGAGATCGCCGACGAGACCGGCGTGCTCGGCAAACCGCTGATCGACGCGTTCGCGACCAAGAGCGGTCAGGGCTGGATCGGCACGACCGTCGATCCGTCGCTCACCGACGACGAGCTCCGCCATCACATCGCGCACAAGGACATCGCCGGCTTCATCCGGCTGCCGAAGGACACGTTGACCGGCGGCGAGCCGGTCTACCAGGGCGACAACGCGACCAACCAGATCGTCCAGGTCGTGATGCAGCAGCTCGTCAACAACATCATCATCTCGGAGCGCCTGCGCGAGCACCTGCACGCGTCGCAAACCGAGATCGACGTGCTGCTCGCGCCGACCCACGTCAAGACGCTGCACACCAACGGCGAGACCCAGGGCGAGAACGGCGGCGCGATGTTCGCGCTCGGCTACATGATCGCGCTGCTCTTGTACTTCGTGATCACGCTCTACGGCATCAACGTGATGCGCAGCGTGGTCACCGAAAAGACCTCGCGCGTCGTCGAGCTCATGGCCGCCGCGACCAAGCCGCGCTCGATGATGATCGGCAAGATCGCCGGCGTCGGCGGTGCGGGGCTCGCGCAGATCTCGATCTGGCTGATCGTCGGTGGCTTCGCGCTCGCGTTCCACGACCAACTGCTCGGCCTGTTCGGCGTCTCGGGCGGCGGGATGTTGCCGTCGCTGGGCGCCTCCGACTTCGCGGTGATCTTCGCGTTCTTCGTGTTCGGCTTCCTGTTCTATTCGACCATGTACGCCGCGGTAGGCGCGATGGTGGGCTCGGAGCAGGATTCGCAGCAGGCGCAGATGCCGATCACGATGTTCCTGGTCATCGGCATGGTCTCGATGACCGCGGTGACCGGCGATCCCCGCGGCCACACCGCCGAGGTCCTCACGATGGTGCCATTCTGGTCACCTATGCTGATGCCGCTGCGCTACTTGCTCGGTGGTGCGACCGGGGTCGACGTGGCCCTCTCGCTCGGCATCTTGATCGTGACGATGGCGCTGGTGTCGCGCGCGGCTGCGAAGATCTACCGAGTCGGGATCCTGATGTACGGCAAGCGTCCCAGCATCGCCGAGCTGATTCGCTGGTTGCGCTACTGACGTATGTAACTGGTGAAACCTGGCGTCGGA
>JBDTJY010000215.1:0-7542 GCA_039935615.1 Kofleriaceae bacterium | reverse complement strand
TTCGGCGCAGACGAATCCACATCTCGCGCGGCAGGCTGCGGTGACCGACACCGATCCCGTCTGCGGAATGCCCGTCGTTTCAGGGACCACTGCGACATTTGCGGGTCACGAGTACCGGTTCTGCAGCGCGAGGTGCCGGGAGAAGTTCGAAGCCGATCCGGGTCAGTACTTGACGCCGTCCACGACGACACCAGAGAAGCACGTGGACTACACGTGCCCGATGCACCCTCAGATCGTGCGAGACGCGCCTGGCGCGTGTCCCATTTGCGGGATGGCCCTCGAGCCACGCACTCCGACGGCGGAGTCCACGGACAATCCCGAACTGCGCGAGATGACGCGCCGGTTGATCGTGTCTGCCGTACTGGCATTGCCGCTTCTCATACTTGCCATGAGCGAGATGATTCCGGCGATCGCGTCGCTGATGCCGGCACGGACGCGGACGTTCGTCGAGCTCGCGCTCGCGACGCCGGTGTGTCTGTGGGCGGCATGGCCATTCTACGTGCGGGCCGCCAAGTCGGTCGCGAATCGTAGCCTCAACATGTTCACGCTGATCGGCCTGGGCGTCGTCGTGGCGTACGGCTACAGCCTCGTCGCCGCACTCGTACCCGGCATCTTCCCGATGGCGTTCCGCGAGAACGGCGCGGTCCCGGTGTACTTCGAAGCGGCGGGCGTCGTAGTAACGTTGATCCTGGTAGGGCAGGTGCTGGAGCTCCGCGCGCGTACTCGGACGGGCGCGGCGATCAAGTTGCTGCTTGGCCTCGCTCCGAAGTCGGCGCGCCGGATCCGCGATGACGGCGCGGACGAAGACGTACCGCTCGACGCTGTCGTGGCCGGAAATCGCTTGCGCGTGCGACCCGGCGAGAAGGTGCCGGTCGACGGCGTCGTGGTCGAAGGAGACAGCAGCGTCGACGAGGCAATGGTTACCGGCGAGCCGATGCCGGTCCACAAGCGCGCGGGCGATCGGTTGATCGGCGCGACGATCAACGGCACCGGCGCACTGGTCATGCGGGCGGAAAAGGTCGGCGCGAATACGCTGCTCGCGCGGATCGTCGCGATGGTCGCTGACGCCGAGCGCTCGCGTGCGCCGATCCAGAAGCTCGCCGATCGGGTCGCGGGCTATTTCGTCCCGGTCGTGATCGGCATCGCGGTCGTGACGTTCATCGTGTGGAGCGTGTTCGGACCGGCGCCGGCGATGGCGCATGGTCTGGTCAATGCCGTGGCCGTGCTGGTGGTTGCATGCCCGTGCGCGCTCGGCCTCGCGACGCCGATGTCGATCATGGTAGCGACGGGAAAGGGCGCGACGATGGGTGTGCTGTTCAAGAACGCCGAGGCGATCGAAATCCTGCGCAAGGTAAACACGCTCGTGGTCGACAAGACCGGCACGCTCACCGAAGGCAAACCGAAGCTCGCGAGCGTCGTGCCGGCGGCTGGGCTCGACGAAGCCACATTACTCCGGCTGGTCGCGACGCTCGAGCGTGGCAGCGAGCATCCCCTCGCCGCGGCGATCGTCCACGGGGCCGAGGAGCGTGGCATCGCGCTCGCGAACGCCGAGCGCTTCGAATCGATCACGGGCAAGGGCGCGATGGGACGAGTCGACGGCCGCGCGGTCGCGATCGGCAATCGCGCCTTGATGGATCACGTCCACGCCGACGCCACCACGCTCGCACCACGCGCCGAGGAGCTGCGAGCGGATGGGCAGACGGTGATGTTTGTTGCCGTCGACGGCAAGCTCGCCGGTCTCATCGGCGTCGCCGATCCGATCAAGGCGAGCACAGCCGAGGCAATTCAAGCGCTCCATGCTGCGGGTGTGCGGATCGTGATGCTCACCGGTGATAGCGCGACGACCGCGCAAGCCGTCGCGAAGAAACTCGGGCTCGACGACGTCAAGGCCGAGGTTCTCCCCGACCAAAAGGCGGAGGTCGTGAAGGAGTTGCAACGCACCGGGAGGATCGTCGCCATGGCGGGCGACGGCATCAACGACGCACCGGCGCTCGCGCAGGCGCAGGTCGGCATCGCGATGGGTACCGGCACCGACGTCGCGATGGAGAGCGCCAGCGTGACGCTCGTAAAGGGCGATCTACGCGGTATCGCACGCGCGATCACGCTGTCTCGACACACGATGCGCAACATCAAACAGAACCTGTTCTTCGCGTTCGTCTACAACTCGCTGGGAATCCCGATCGCTGCCGGTGCTTTGTATCCCGCATTTGGATTGTTGCTGTCTCCGATGATCGCGGCTGCCGCGATGAGCTTCAGCTCGGTCTCGGTGATTGGCAACGCACTGCGCCTTCGTCACACACGTGTGTGACGGCGTTGGACACGACGTTCAGCGCCACACGAACGCCGAGATCGCCCAGATGAACGCGATGAAAAGCCCGAGCCAGACCAGGTCGCCGGCTCGTCCCCAGGCCATGTGAGCGCGCTGCGACGGATCGTCGGTCGCACGCTGCGCGCGCCGTCGCTGAACATAGCGAGGGTAGGCCATCCCCCATCCGCGATAGCCCCAGCCGTAGCCGAGCGGAACTACTAGAAACATCAACATGAAGACCAGCCAGATCGGCCAGAAAGGAATCATCATTGTTCGCACGCTTTTCGTGAGTCGCGGATCATTCGCAGAACCGATGCATGATCGACTCCGCGGGAGCGGAACGATCACGCACGATCGACCCGACTGTCGATGGCCGACAAGATGTTCGACGGCAACGGCGTGACCCGTTGAGCCGAGCCGCGTGATGACTACGTAGTCTCACGCGCGTCATCTACGCCCGTCGGGCGACCGCGACGTGCGAGCACGCCCTTTCACCTCCCGAGGATGTCGTCGAGGCCAGCGCGATCTAGGTCGCGCGATTCGTATCGAGGATCATCGCTTGCAGTACTCGAGACGAACCGTGCTTGGGCCATGTCCTCATCCGAAACTCGTCGCGTCGCTGTGAGGCGTCCAGCCGCGGTGACCACGCTGTTCCTCGACATCGGCGGTGTCGTGCTCAGTAACGGATGGGACCATCACGCCCGGCGGCGCGCTGCGAAGGCGTTCGCGATCGACTATGCCGAGCTCGAGCAGCGCCATCGCGCGGCGTTCGAGGTCTTCGAGACCGGAAAGCTCACGATCGACGAGTACCTCGGGCTCGTGGTCTTTCATTGCAAACGATCGTTCACGCGCGCTCGATTTCGCCGCTTCATGTTCGAGCAGTCGCAGCCGCATCCCGCGATGCTCGCACTCGTCGCGCGGCTGAGGACCGTCCACGAGTTGAAGGTCGTGGTAGTCAGCAACGAAGCGCGAGAGCTCAACGCCTACCGCATTCGCACTTTCGGGCTTGCCAAGCTCGTCGACGGATTCGTGTCGTCATGCTTCGTCGGTATCCGGAAACCGGATCCGCAGATCTTCCGCCTCGCGCTCGACCTCGCCCAGGCGGCACCGTCGCAGGTCGTCTATATCGACGACACGGAGATGTTCGTGGAGGTCGCGGCGCGCTTGGGAATCCGCAGCGTGCATCACGTCGACGCTCGATCTACCGCGGCGAAGCTCGCTTCGTTTGGTCTGCACGGAGGCGACCGTGACGCTGGCTGACCGACACATCCTGACGGTCAACGGGGGATCCTCGAGTATCAAACTCGCGCTGTTCGAGTCCTCGGGGCTACGGCCAGCCGGGTCGGCCGAGATCGAACGGATCGGGTCGCCAGGTTGCGCATTTCGCACGACAAGCGAGAACCCTTCCGAGGCACGGTCGCGACCCATCACACCGCCCGATTCTGAGCACGCGATCGCGGCACTCCTCGCCTGGCTTGGCGAGCGCGGCGACCGCTTGATCGGCGTGGGACATCGCGTGGTTCACGGCGGGCCGACGTACAGCGCGCCGGTGCGGATCACCGACGAGGTCCGCGACGAGCTCCGCCGTCTCGTCCCGTTCGATCCGGATCACCTCCCCGAGGAGCTCCAACTGATCGACGCGTTCCGCAAACGGTTTCCCGAGCTGCCACACGTCGCTTGTTTCGACACCGCGTTTCACCACGACCTCCCGAGAGTCGCGAAGCTGCTACCGATTCCTCGCCGGTACGAAGCGAAGGGTGTGCGGCGCTACGGGTTCCACGGCCTGTCGTACACGTTTCTGATGGCGGAGCTCGCTCGAGTCGCGGGAGCGGACGTCGCTCGCGGGCGAATCGTACTTGCGCATCTCGGAAGTGGCGCGAGCCTGGCCGCGGTCCGTGACGGCGCGTCGATCGATACGAGCATGAGCTTCACGCCGACGGGCGGAGTCCCGATGGGCACGCGATCGGGAGATCTCGATCCGGGTGTGCTGTCCTATCTCGCGCGTACCGAGCATCTGGATCCGAGCCAGCTCGACAAGCTCGTCAACGCACGGTCTGGCCTGCTCGGGATGTCGGAGACCAGCTCCGACCTGCGCGACCTGCTCGCCAGCGAAACGAACGACGTGCGGGCCGCCGACGCCGTCGCGGTGTTCTGCTATCAGGTCAAGAAGTGGATCGGCGGGTTCGCCGCGGCGCTCGGTGGCCTGGACACGTTGGTGTTCGCGGGCGGCATCGGCGAGCACGCCGCCGTGGTCCGTACGCGGATCTGCGACGGGCTCGGGTTCTTGGGGCTCGAGCTCGATGCTGACTCCAACGCGGCCGACGCGGCCGTGATCTCTGCGGCGACCAGTCGAGTCGCAGTTCGCGTGATGCGAACCGATGAAGCCATCGTGATCGGGGGCGCGGTTCGCACCGTGCTCGGGTTGCACTGACCGACAACAAAGAAGGTCCGCATGACGAAGATGGAAACGCTGACGCCCCAACTCCTCGGCAAGATCGACGCCTACTGGCGCGCCGCAAACTATCTCTCGGTTGGCCAGATTTATCTCTTCGACAATCCGCTGCTCGAACGGCCGCTCGAGCTCGCGCACGTCAAGCCACTGGTGGTCGGCCACTGGGGAACGACGCCCGGCCAGAACTTCATCTACGTGCACCTCAATCGAGCGATCAAGAAGTACGACCTGAACATGTTTTACATCGCCGGCCCGGGGCACGGCGGCCCGGCGCTCGTCGCGAACACGTATCTCGAAGGCAGCTACACCGAGATCTATCCGAACATCTCCCAGGACAAGCCTGGGCTGAAGAAGCTGTTCACCCAGTTCTCGTTCCCCGGTGGGATCTCGAGCCATGTCGCGCCGACGACGCCCGGCTCGATCCACGAGGGTGGCGAGCTCGGCTACTCGCTCAGTCACGCGTTCGGGGCCGCGTTCGACAATCCCGATCTGGTCGTCGCTTGCATCATCGGTGACGGCGAGGCCGAGACCGGGCCGCTCGCGACGGCCTGGCAGTCCAACAAATTTCTCGATCCGATCAGCGATGGTGCGGTGCTGCCGATCCTGCACCTCAACGGCTACAAGATCTCCAATCCGACGATCTTGGCTCGCATCGACCGCGAGGACCTCGAGCAATTTCTCCGCGGCTGTGGTTGGGCGCCGTACTTCGTCGAGGGCGACGACCCGGCGAAGATGCACGAACTGATGGCGAGCACGCTCGACACGGCGGTCGAGTCGATCCGAACTATCCAGCAAAACGCGCGGACCAAGGGTGACGCGACTCCACGGCCGCGGTGGCCGATGATCGTGCTGAGGTCGCCCAAGGGCTGGACCGGTCCGAAGATCGTCGACGGACTCCAGATCGAAGGCACGTTTCGAGCACACCAGGTCCCGCTCATCGTCGACGCCGCACATCCCGATCACCTCGCTCAACTCGAGAGCTGGATGAAGAGCTACAAACCCGAGGAGCTCTTCGATGACCACGGCAAGCTCAGGTCCGAGCTCGCCGAGCTGGCGCCAATCGGTATGCGGAGGATGGGCGCTAATCCTCACGCGAACGGCGGCGCGCTGTTGCGCAATCTCCGGATGCCCGACTTTCACATTCACGCCGTGACCGTGCCGGCGCCCGGCGCGGTCGACGCACAGGACACGCTCGTACTGGGCCAATTTCTGCGCGATGTCGTCGCGTTAAATCAGGAACAACGAAACTTCCGCGTGTTCGGGCCTGACGAGACGTTGTCCAACCTCCTCGGCGCGGTGTTCGAGACCACCCATCGGCAGTGGGACGCACGGGTCGAGCCCAACGACGAGTTCCTCGCACCGGCGGGTCGGGTGCTCGACTCGATGCTCAGCGAGCATCAATGCGAGGGCTGGCTCGAGGGCTATCTGCTCACCGGTCGACACGGTCTGTTCAATTGCTACGAGGCCTTCATTCACATCATCGACTCGATGTTCAACCAGCACGCGAAGTGGTTGAAGGTCTGCGCCGAGCTGCCGTGGCGCCGCGAGATCGCGTCGCTCAACTACATCCTGGCGTCGCACGTCTGGCAGCAGGATCACAATGGCTTCACCCACCAGGATCCCGGCTTCATCGATCACGTGATCAACAAGAAAGCCGATATCGTGCGCGTCTATCTGCCGCCGGATGCGAACTGCCTGCTGTCCGTCACCGACCACTGCCTGCGCAGCCGCGACTACGTCAACGTCGTGATCGCGGGCAAGCACCCATTGCCGCAGTGGCTGCCGATGGATGCCGCGGTAATTCACTGCACCGAGGGCATCGGTATCTGGCAATGTGCAAGCAACGATCAGGGTTCGGAGCCCGATGTCGTGATGGCTTGCTGTGGGGACACGCCCACTCTCGAGATCCTCGCGGCCGTCTCGATCCTGCGCGAGCATGTTCCGGAGCTCAAGATTCGCGTGATCAACGTCGTCGATCTGATGAAGCTGCAGTCGCACAGCGAGCACCCGCACGGCCTGACCGATACGGACTACGACTCGCTGTTCACGAAGGACAAGCACATCATCTTCGGGTTTCACGGCTACCCGTGGCTCGTCCATCGGCTGACGTATCGGCGGACCAACCGAGAGCTCCACGTCCGTGGTTACAAGGAAGAGGGAACGATCACGACCGCGTTCGATATGCGGGTCCAGAACGAGCTCGACCGATTTCACCTCGTGCAAGACGTGATCGATCGGGTGCCCCACCTCGGTACCAAAGGCGCGTATCTGAAGCAGCACATCCACGACAAGCTGATCGAGCACAAGCACTACATCGCGAAGCACGGTGAGGATCTGCCCGAGATCCGGAACTGGAAATGGCAGTCGTCCAAGTGAAACCGACGGAGCTCGTCGAGACTGCGCAGCTATTGGTCGCCAGCGACAAGGGCCTGCTCGCGATCGACGAGAGCACGCCCACCTCTAACAAGCGCTTCGCGAAGCTCGAAATTCCTCAGACCGAGGCAGCGCGGCGTGCATATCGCGAGCTGATCGTGCGCACGCCAGGGTCGTGTCCCTATAGTTGTGTAGAAGCCGTTTTCTTGGGCGGCAAGAAAAGCCGAGAGAGCCTCCGGGTTGCGACACCCAAGGAGACCTCCCGTGAAGCGACCAAAACGGTCCCTTCGACTCGACGCTATCGACTCCGTGATCCCAACGCAAGAACACTTCCTTCTCGACCTCGATGCGCGGGTGCGTAGCGCGGTGCAGGCGACCATCCAGGTCGTGCTCGAGGAGGAGCTGGAGA
>JBDTJY010000214.1:0-49615 GCA_039935615.1 Kofleriaceae bacterium | reverse complement strand
GCTTTTTCACCTTCGGCGGCGGCGCCGACCTTGTCACGTGCGGCGGCGGCTTCGCCGAGCGCGGTGTCGGCGTCGTAGCGCGCGCCGAGGTCGGCGAGCTCGGCCTGCGCGTGCATCTTGTGCGCATCGGCGCGCGCGCGATCGAGGCGCGCCTTGACGTTCCACGGCTCGAGCGTCCACGACAGGCCGAGCACGGCGCCGGCGCCGACGCGGTTGTACGGATCGTTCGCGAACACGCTCGGCGGATCGTCGACGCCTTGCGCACCGCTGATCAGCGCCGACCCGACGAGCGCGATGTCGGGGAAGTAGTACGACTCCGCCATCGCGGCGAGCTCGTCGGCCGCGGTCGCACCCGCCATCGCGGCGACGCGCTGTGGCCGGCGCTCGACCGCGAGCTCGCTCGCGCCGGGCAGCTTCTTGTCGACCGCAGCGAGCTCGGTGTCGTCGATGTCGGCGGTGGTCATGCCGGTGATCGCGCGCAACCCGGCGAGCGCCTGGGCCTCGCCTTGGGCGGCATCGGCGCGCTGCGCCTTCGCCTGCGCCAGCAACACCGCGACGCGCTGGCGATCCGCGATCGTGATGCCCTTGTTGTCGTCGAAGTGCTTCTTGGCATCTTCGATCTGCTCGATGCCATCGTCGAGCATGCCGCCGAGCTCGCGGGTCAGCTTGAGGCTCCAGTACGCCTTCGCGCCATCGGAGACGGCATCGCCGGCCGCTTCGTCGGCGAGCGCGGTCTGCGCGTCGAGCCCGGCGCGCGCCGCCTTGCGCGCATGATCGATCTTGCCGAACGTGTACAGCGGTTGGGTCAGGTCGAGCTCGGCGCCGGCGAACAAGCCGGAGAACCGAAACGCGAAGTTCTGGGGCGAGGTCGCGTTGCACGCCGGATCGTCGCAGTGAATCTCCGGGCTGATCGTCGCGAACGCCGTGACCTTGACCCGCGGCAACCGTGCCGCATCGGCCTCGTCGACCCGCGCCGAGGCGGCATCGCGATCGCCCTCCGCCATCTGCACGCGCGGATTCGCGACCGCCTTCGCGATCACCTGATCGAGCGTGAGCTTCGCCGTCGCGGGCTCCGCGGCGGCGAGATGAGGGACCAACAGCAGCGCGACCAGCAGCGTTCGCATGTCTGGGTTGTACTATGCAGAGCGGCCCGGTGCGGGGGCACCGCAGTGCGGACACGAGACAAGCTCGGCAGGAAATGGTCCGCCGCAGTAGGTGCAGAACGTCTTGCCGACGAGTGCCCCTTGGATCGGGATGATCTGCGGTGTCGGATACATCGCCTCGAGCTCCATCGAGGACATCCGATCGGAGTCTTCCGACGGTTGCCACACGATCTCGACCGCGACGAGCGTGTTGGTGTCGAGCGTGCCGATACCGTCGAGCGCGCCGCGCAGGTCCTCGCCGTTGCCGATCTGGCGGACCGTGAACAGCTCGCGCCGGGCCGCGATGATGATCGAGATCAGGATCAGGCCGGCGCCCTCGTCGCTGCGCGGCGTGTACTGCGACGCCGCGGTCGAGGTCTGCACGCCACCTTCGTTGCGCACGGTCTCCTCGCGAAACCGCGCGCGCGCGTCGTTGACCCAGCGCTGGAACACCTGCTGCTGGGCGCCGATGTCGCGGAGATCCTCGTTGACCGCACCGCCGTAGACCCACGCGTCGCGCAACCGGCGCACGGTCAGCGCGACCTCGCGCACCATCGTGACGCGACCCTCGGGCGTCGAGGTGTCGGCGATCTTCGCGATCCGCGCGAGCTCGGACTGCAAGAACTTGCGCGACCGACCATCGATCACGATCCGCAGCACGGTGACGTCGACGTCGCCGCCGTCGCTGGCCGTCGGTTCGGAGTCCAATCCCTGCCGGGCCTGCTTCTGTTGTTGCACGAGCATCGTCACGATTCCCCAGATCACGAAGCTCATCACGATCAAGATGATCGCCTCGGAGCTATCGCCCGAATCGTCACAGCCACCTCCGCCGCCGCTGTACGACGAGCTCGAGTGATAGCCACCGGAGCTGCTGCTGCTCGAATAGCCGCCCGAGCTACTCGACGACGACGAGTTGCCGCCCGAAAACGATCCACCGCCCATGCTGCCACCGGTCCCACCGCCGCCCGAGGCGGTTCCAACCCAGAGCAGGATCAGCAGCGCGGCGCGTTTCATGCGCCGATGTTAGCGCGGATGAAACACGAACAGCTCGGTCGGGCCGTCGACGTGCGCACCTTGGTTGTCGTTGACCATCACCCAGCGGCCGTCGGCGAGCTTGACGATGCCTTCGAGGTTGAGCTTCTCGTGATAGCGGTCGCGCACGATCGGCCACAGATCGAGCGCGACCTTCGGCGTGATGTCGCCCGGTGTCGCCGGTGCCGTGAACGTGATGATCCGCGACACGCCGTAGTGCCGCTCGATCGCGATCACGTCGGCGGTGCCGTCGGCGGCGAACGTGCACGACAGCGCCGAGATCTTGCCGCGGTCGCTCGTCAGCATCACGCGCTGCACCATGGTGACCTTGCCGGCGTGGATCCGCACGATCGGCGACCACCGCGATCCGTCCGGCAACGTCGCGTACGATTCGATCGCGGCGATCAGATCGTCGCCGTGACCGCACAACCCTTCGACGCCGTGATTGACCGAGAGCGCGACGCCGAGCTGGTCATCCGTGAACGCCTGGTCGGGGGTGACCGTGATCCGCCCGTTCGGTTGGAGCTCGCCGTGCATCACGGTCGCGGTCGCCGCGTGCTGGCCTTCGGTCCCGATCTCGAACTTGCCGTCGCCGAGCCAGGCGAGTGACTCGGTGTCGACGCCATCCGGTACGCCGTCGAGGAGGTGCGGCGTGATCGTCACGCCGAGCGGCGCTTCGCGGAGCACGATCTCGTCGATCTCGCGATCGCGCTCCGCGACCGACCACAGATGGCCGTGATCGTCGAGCGAGAGATCCGACGTGCCCGGTGGCAGCTTGACCTCGAGCTCGTCGAACGGCGTGGCGGGCAGCGCGACCGCGGCCTTGTGCTCGCCCTCGTGCTGGCGACACGCGATGAGCAAGAGCAGAGACAGCGTGAGCTTCATGCATCGCGCCCTGCGGCGGGCGCTCCACAGTGTGGACACGAAACCAGCTCGGCGGCATACGGCCCGCCGCAATACGTACAGAACGTCTTGCCGACGAGGGCACCGTTGAACGGAATCAACTCCGGCCGGGGGTACTTCGCCTCGAGCTCGATCGTCGAGAGGCGATCGGCATCCTCGGCGGGCTGCCACACGATCTCGACCGCGACCAGCGTCCGCTCATCGAGCGTGGCCGCGGCTTCGAGCGCCGCGCTGAGGTCGCTGCCGTTGCCGATCTGACTGATCGTGTAGAGCTCCTGCTTCGCCGCGATGATGATCGACACGAGGATCACGCCGGCACCTTGATCGCTGCGCGGCACGTAGTGCGATGCCTCGGCGGCGGACTGCACCCCGCCGACGTTGCTCACCGTCTCTTGCATGAACCGCGAGCGTGCGTCGTCGACGTGGTGATCGAAGATCGGCTTCTCCGTGTCCATGTCCGCTTCGGCTTCGTTCGACGCGCCGCCGTAGATCCAGGCGTCGCGCAGCCGGCGCAACATCAGCGCGACCTCCCGCAGCAGCGTCACGCGCCCGGCGTCGGTCGCCGGATCGGCGATCTTCGCGATCCGCGCGAGCTCGGTCTGGACGAACTTGCGCGCGCGACCATCGAGCGCCACGCGGAGGACCGAGACATCGACGAGCACGACCTGCGCCAGCATCGCATCGAGGTCACGCTCCGCGCTCATGCTGAAGTTCGTCGTCGCGGGTCGACCGTCCAAGACGAGCTCTTTGACGAACGCGCCCAGGATGATCAGCGCGACGAGCCCGATGAAGTACGGGATGGCATCCTCGAGAAAGCTCGTCGAGTGCGTGAACGGCGTCGGGTCGTAGGTGGGCACGTAGGTGCCGCCGGAGCCGCCGGCGCCGCCAGAATCCGAGGGTGGCAGGTAGGTGTGGGAGGGCAGCGACGCCGGCGTGTACGTCGGGGCCGTGTTCCAGTGAAAGTCGTCGTGCGTGGTGGTCGGCGTCGACCAACTCGAGCTCGACGAGCTGTGGCCGATGCTCGACGACGAATTGCTATTCGTCGCGCCAGTCGACTTCCACGAGCCACCGCCGATCCGACCGCCGGTATCCGCGGCAGCGCTCGCACACAACGCGAGCACGACGAGCCAGACTTTCGTCATTCCCGCAATGGTAGCGGTTCACGCGACGGCAGTGCTGCGCAGGACGATCTTCGTGATCTCGAGCGGCGCACCGAGCCGCACGGGCGGCCCCCAGTAGCCGCAGCCGCGCGTGACGTACAGCTGCGTGCCGTCGTGCTCGTACGTGCCGGCGAGCAGGCCGCCTTGCTGGAGCTTGACGATGTAGTGCCACGGCCAGATCTGGCCGCCGTGGGTGTGTCCCGACAGTTGGAGATCGACGCCGTGCTGCGACGCGTGCTTGACCTGCCGCGGTTGGTGCGCGAGCAAGACCAGGGCGCTGCTCGGATCGCGGCCGGCGGTCGCCGCGCCGAGATCCTCGCCATGGCCAGGCCATTCGTGGGCGCTGTAGTCGTCGACGCCGGCGAGCTCGAAGCTGGCCCCCGGAGCGCCGATCGTGACGCGCTGGTTGCGGAGGTAGCGCGCGCCGAGCCGGGAGATCTCGGCGATCCACTCGTCGACGCCGGCGTAGTACTCGTGGTTGCCGGTCACCGCGAACACGCCGTGCTTCGCGCGCAGTTGCGCGAGCGGTGCGATGTCGTCGCGCAGCCGATCGACCGGCCCGTCGACGAGATCGCCGGTCAGCGCGACGAGGTCGGCGTTCAGCGCGTTCGCGCGGTCGACGACGCGCTGGACGAAGTCGCGATCGATCGTCATGCCGGTGTGCAGATCGCTGAGCTGCACGATCGAGAAGCCGTCGAGCGCCCTCGGCAACTTTGCCAGCTTGATCTCCACCGTCACGATCTCGTGGTCGCCACGCGCTTCGATCATCCCGAGGCCCACGCTAGCTCCGGTCATCGCGAGTGCCGCGCCACCGCCGACTCGGGTGATGAACTCGCGACGCGACAGCGCCGCGCCGGTCGCCGGTGGTCGCCGCGACGCCTTGCGCACGACCCACGCAGCGCCGCGGATCACGTCGAGGATCAAGAAGTAGGTCGCGGACAGGCCGACGCAGGCGAGCCACGGCCCCGAGATCCAGCCGAGCACCGACGCGAAGCTCGGCGCCCACATCCGGGCCGAGGTCGCGAGCGGCACCGAGAGGAAGCACACGACGAACAGCGCCGTGAGGATCCGCCGCGTCCGCCGGCTCGGTTCGATCACCCCGATGAGGCGGCGGTACACGTAGAAGTGAACCAGGCCCGAGGCCACCGACATCGCGATGCGAAACACGGATCACCGTAGCATCCCCTAGCGTTTTTCAACGATCACCGGCATGCCGCCGCGCGGCCGCAGCGTGACGAGTGGCTCCGGGACGACGTCGCGAATAACGAGCGTGACCTTCGCGTTCTGGACGAGCGTCGCGAGCGCGAGCTGGCCCTCGAGCGTGGCGAAGTGCGCGCCGATGCAGACCCGCGGTCCACCGCCGAACGGCAGGTAGTGATGACGCGGCCGCAGCTTCTTCGCGTCGGGGAGCATGCGCTCGGGGCGAAACGCGTTCGGCGCCGGGTAGTAGTCGGCGCGGCGGTGGATGCCGCGGATGTTGATCGCGACGATCGAACCGGCCGGCAGATGGTGACCGCCGAGCTCGATCGACTCCTCGGCCTGGCGACCGGTCATGTACGCGGGCGGATGCATGCGCATCGCCTCTTCGACGACGGCGAGCGTGTAGGGCAGGGCGGGAAGATCCTCGGTCGTGATCGCGCGCTTGCCGAGCGCATCGACCTCGGCGGTCAGCTTCGCCCACGTCTCGGGATTGCGCGCGAGCTCGTATGACGCCCAGGTCAGCGCGTTCGCGGTGGTCTCGTGGCCGGCGAGGAGTAGCGTCATGACCTCGTCGCGGACCTGCGCATCGGTGAGGCCGGTGCCATCTTCCTCGTCGCGCGCGAGCAACAGGATCGACAGCACGTCGCCGGCATCGGTGCCGCGCGCCCGGCCTTCGCGGATCAACCGATACACGACGTCGTCGAGCAGCTTGACCGCCTTGCGCATCTGGAGATGGCGCGGCAGCGGCCAGCGATAGCCGAGTTGGATCGGCGAGCGCAGGCTCGCGACCTGCGCGTGCATGCCGAGCTCGAGCCCGCGCGAGACCTGCGCCGCATCCGCGCGGACGTCGGCGCCGAACATCGTGCGGCCCGCGATCGCGAGCGTCATCTCCATCATCTCTCGCGACAGATCGATCCGTTGCCCGGTGGACCATCGGTCGGTCTGGCGCTGGGTCTCCTCGACCATCACCGTGCCGTACGCGGCGAGCCGCTTCGGCGCGAATGCCGGCGCGAGCAGCTTGCGGTGCTTGCGATGCGGTTCGCCTTCCGCGGTCAGCAGGCCTTCGCCGAGCAGCGGCTTCAGGAACTGGAGGCCGGCCGACTTCGTGAACGCGGCGGCGTTGGTCACCAGTACCTCGTGCGCGAGGTCGGCATCGGTCACGATGTAGACCGGGATATGGGCGAGCTGGACCCGCGCGATCGGCCCGGTGCGTGCGGCGTCCTCTTGTAGCCCCAAGCGGTCGGAGCGGAACTTCAGGAGGTTGCCGAGCAGCGGCAACCCGGGAACGCCCGGTACAGAGGTCACGGGGATCGTGCTGGTCAGACTCGCCATGTGTGACTAGAATGCGAGCGAAAGCTCACATTGTCAGCTCGCGTTCCAGATCGCGACCAGGAGTCAGCACGATGCAGCGCCAAGTCCGGACCACGCCTCGTAAACGGCCGCGTCAGCAGCGCAGCAAGGACACGGTCGACACGATTCTCGATGCCACGACTCGGGTTCTGAAACACGCCGGGTTCGATGGCCTCACCACCAATGCGGTCGCGGACAAGGCCGGGGTGTCGATCGGCTCGCTGTATCAATACTTCCCGAACAAGGAGGCGATGGTCTCGGCGCTGATCGAGCGCCACAGCAACGAGATGAACGCCGCGATCCTCAACGAGCTGTCGCGGGTCGCGACGCTGCCGATCGCGCAGGCGGCGCGCGCGGTGATCGAGCTGACGATCTCGGCGCACGCGATCGATCCGGCGTTGCATCGCGTGCTGACCGAGCAGGTGCCGCGGATCGGCAAGCTCGCGAAGCTGCGCGAGCTCGACAACATCAGCCACCGGATGGTCGCCGGGATGCTCTCCGCCCGTCGCCACGAGCTCGCGATCGCGGACGTCGAGCTCGCCGCGTTCGTGCTGGTCTCCGCGATCGAGTCGATCGTCCATCGCGCCGCGCTGCTCTACCCCGACAAGCTGCGCGATCCGCGGCTGGTCGACGAGGCGACGCTGCTGGTCACGCGCTACCTCGGCGTGGCGGCGAACTGAGATCGTAACCACGACGACGGCGCGCTCGAATCGGAGGCTCGGGCTCGGATCAACGCACGCGATCTGTGGGCTCGAGCGTCCGGAAGGCGTGTCAGACTCAGGCCATGATTCGCTTTGCTTGCTGGTCGTTGCTGCTGCTCGCCGCGTGTCCGCCGAAAAATTCGCCGGCGACGATGCCGCCGCCTCAACCGCCGAGCGCCGGATGTCCCGCGGCGAGTGACGTCTACATCGCGTCGTACCTGACGCAAGACGCCGGCAAGGGCCGCACCGGTTGGGTGTTGCCGATGCACGCGATGAAGGTCGAGGCGAGTCAGCAAGTCGCCGACTATCAGCCGCTCGATGTGGCGGCGGTCACCGCATCGGGGGTGGCGGCCGCGCCGGTCGGCAACATGTGGTTGATCTCCGGCGCAGCGCCGTGTCAGGTCCGACTCGCCGGTGGCTACGCCGCGAAGATCGATGGCCCACCGGCGAGCCTGTCGTACGGCTACGAGCTCGATGGTTGTCCTGCACCGGCGGATCCCGAGGACGGCACCGGCATCGTGCTGGTGTCGCAAGAGTCGCCGGCCGGGTGCACGATCGAAGCGCCGAAGCCGATCGCGCAGCGGCTCGGTCAGATGGACGCGAAGCAGCAGTGGGCGAAGCCCGACAAGGAGACGCCGATTCCACCGGCGCTCGTGCCGGCGTTGCCGACGCATGACTGCGCCGCGCCGGGCTGCGAGGCGCTGTGGGCGATCGCGGAGCTCGACGTGGCCAACCAGCCGGTCGCGTGGGCCGGTGCACTCAACTGGCTCGCGGTCGGCGATGCCACCACCACGTGCTCGTGGACAGCGGAGCGCTTCAGCGGCTTCTTCATTCCCTCTCCGGATGGCAAGCCGGTCCGCGTGACCGAAGGCCAGGCGCCGGATCATCCGCTCGCGCTGTCGGCCGCGCTCGTCGATCGCTCGGGCGCGCACGTGCTGATCGCGGATGGCCCGGGCGAGTACGCGACGTACGATCTCGTGCCCGGCAGGGCCACGCTCGGTCATCACACCGAGTGGATGCTCGGCTCACCGGAGCAGTGGGAGATGCTCGATCACCTGGGTCCGTTGTGCGAACCGGATGCGCCGAACGCGGCACCGTTGCCGAAAGACGCGAAGCCGGTCTCGCCGTATCCCTGACCGGCAGGCACGCGGATGGCAGCGTCACGTTGCCTCGCTGGCACGAAGCGCTCGAGCGCCGACGAGCGTTCGCGACGTTGCGAGGATTTCGGCGTTGGCCCGCCGGCCGCACTAGACGGCCGCGATGAAACGTTGGCTCGCGCTCTTGGTCGTCCTCGCACCGGCGCTCGCTCGCGCCCAGCCCGACGTCACGCCGGTCTCGGCGAACCCCGCGCCGAGCGAAGACGAGGCGCAGCTCTATCACTGCAAGAACAAGGTCGGGCAGGTCAGCGTGACGTTCAAGCCCGAGACCGAGCTCAAGGATCTCGTGACGTGGGTGATGGGCTTCACGTGCCGCGACTTCTTGTACGACCCGAGCTACGCGCAGCGCGGCAAGAAGATCACGATCATCGCGCCGAACACCATGTCGGCGCCCGAGGCGTACCGGGTGTTCACCATCGCGCTGTCGACGATCGGGCTCACCGTCGTCCAGAGCGGCAACATCTACCGCATCGTCGAGGCGCCGACCGCGCGCACCGAGTCGGTGCCGCTGATCCACGGTAATCCCGGCGATACCGAGCAGATCGTGCGCATGGTGTTGCGGCCGTCGTACGTGCAGGTCGCGACGGTGCAGACCGCGGTCAACGCGATGAAGTCGACCGCCGGCGACGTCCAGATCATCGGCTCGGTGTTGCTGATCACCGACTACGCGTCGCACGTGCGCGACATGCTCGCGGTCGTCAAGCAGATCGACGTGCCGGGCGGCGCCGACGGCATTTTCTTGATCCCGGTGCTCCACGCCGACGCCGACAAGCTCGTCAAGGAGGTCGAGGGCATCATCGCGATGACCGCGGCGCCGGCCGACAAGACGCAACCCGCGGCGGTCCAGCCGAAGTTGATGGTCGACGCGCGCACGAACACGATCATCGTCGCCGGCAGTCAGGCGACCTACGATCGCGTGAACAACCTCGTGCAGAAGATCGACATCGCGGTCGAGACCGAGAGCGGCGGCTCGATGCACATCTATCCGTTGAAGTTCGCGATCGCCGAGGAGATGGCGAAGGTCGTCAACGATGCGATCACGGGCCAGACCAAACCGAACCCGGTCACGGCCGGAAAGCCCGGTGCCGTGGCGTCGGGTAGCGATGCGGCGCAACCGCTGCGCCTCGAGGGTGACGCGAAGGTGATCGCGGACAAGAGCACGAACAAGCTGATCGTGATGTCGAGCGGTCGCGACTTCATCGCGCTCAAGAACATCATCACGGAGCTCGACGAGCCGCGGAAGCAGATCTACATCGAGGCGACGATCCTCGAGGTCGTGCTCGAGAACGATCTCGACTTCGGCGTCAGCGAGCACGGGACCGTGAGCAGCGGCAGCGGATCGGTGGTGGTCGGCGGCGTCCAGACCGGTGGCATCTCGTCGACGAGCGTCGCGTCGCTGGCGGGCGTGACCGGGCTGGTCGGCGGTTGGCTCGGCCCGGCGCTCGGCGCATCGAGCCTGCTCGGGACGAGCTTCCCGTCGTACGGGCTCGTGTTCCAGGCGCTCAGCACGCACTCGAATGCGCGGATCCTGTCGGCGCCGAGCATCATCGCGCTCGACAACGAGGATGCGAAGTATCAGGTCGGTACGAACGTCCCGTACACCAAGGGCATCCTGCCGGTATCGGCGCTGAATCCGAGCGCGCTGACCACGACGAACATCGATCGCAAGGATCTGTTGCTCGAGCTCGACATCAAGCCGCACATCTCGGCCGGCGACGAGGTGCTGCTCGAGGTCAAGCATTCGAACAACGACCTGGTGTCGAACGACACGACGATGGGCCCGACGTGGAGCACGCGTACGATCGAGACCCGCGTGGTCGTCAAGGATCAGCAGACCATCGTGATCGGCGGGCTGATGCAGGACAAAGATCGGACCGATGTCACGTCGGTGCCGATCCTCGGCGACATCCCGCTGCTCGGGCATCTGTTCCGCTACACCAAGAAGACGAAGATCAAGACCAACCTGCTCGTGATGTTGACGCCGTACATCATCCACGATGCGCTCGACCTCGAGCAGATCCGGGCGAAGCGCACGCGCGAGCAGGACGAGTTCCTGAGCTCGCGGCGGGCGCTCGATGGGATGAAGCTCGATCGTGCGGTCGACTACGCGCGCAAGCGCGGCGTGATCGAAGAGATCAACCGCTCGGTCCAGGATGTCGAAGAGGATGCGGCCACGCGCGCGCAGCTCGTCCACGCGCCGACCGTGGTCCCGGGGCCGGTGACCCCGAGTCCGATCGACCATTGAGAGAGCCTGCGCAGTCAGCTACCTGGCACAGACGGATCGCGCCTGACTGTGGCGAACTGTGAAGTAACGGGCGAGGGTGGTTTGGGTGTAAATTGCCAGTGGGAGTGAAGGGGCTCGATGATCATTCAGTGCTGATCGCGAAGGTCGGCGCGCTGACGTGTGCGATTCCGATCGCGCACGTCGTCGAGACCATGCGGCCCTTGCCCGTCGAGCCGCTCGGCCGTGGCGGCGCGGCGTACGTGCGTGGTGTCGCGATCATCCGCGGTGCGCCGACCGTCGTGATCGACACGGCGATGTTGCTCGCGACGACCAGCGCCGGCACGCGACGCTTCGTGATCGTCCGGACCGCCGACCGTGAGGTCGCGCTCATGGTCGACGAGGTCATCGATATTCGTAGCCTCGGCGAGCTCGGGAACCTGCCTCCGTTGGTCGCGTCGGCGAGCGGCGAGACGATCCGCGCGATCGGCGCGATCGACGCCGGTCTGATCGTCGTGCTCGAGGCCGCGCGGCTGGTACCCGCGATCGACGGTGCCGAGGCGCCGGCTTGATCGCGAGCGCGGACGAGCTCCGCCGCTTCACCACCGCCGTCGAAGCGAACCTCGGGATCCGCGTCGAGGATCGCGCGCCGGCAATGAAGGAGATCCTGGTGCGGCGCGCGGATCGTCACGCGAGCATCTCGACGTACCTCGCGCGCGTCGAGGCCGCGGATGCCGAGGAGATGCGCGCGCTCGTGACCGAGGTCAGCGTCGGCGAGACCTACTTCTTTCGCCACAGCGAGCAGTGTCAGGCGTACGCCGATCTGATCGTCGCGCTGGTCGCGCAGCGCGGTCACGTCCGCGTGCTCTCGGCCGGCTGCTCCTCGGGCGAGGAGCCGTACACGCTCGCGATGCTCGCGCACGAGCGGCTCGACGATCCTCGGGCGGTTTCGGTCCACGCATTCGACTTCAATCCGGCGGCGCTCGCGCGGTGTGCGAAGGCCCGCTACGGCCGGTGGGCCTTGCGCGCGACGTCGGAGCTCCAGGAGCGCCGGTGGTTCGTGCCGCACGGCCGCGAGGTCGAGATTGTTCCGGCGATCCGGCGCACCGTCACGTTTGGCGAGCAGAATCTTTTGGTCGATGGGGCATGGACACGCGAGCCGTGGGATCTGATCTTCTGTCGCAACGTGACGATGTACTTCTCGGACTCGCGGGCCGAGCAAGCGATCGGCCGGCTCGTCCGATCGCTGACGCCGGGCGGCTACTTGTTCCTCGGCCACGCCGAGACGCTGCGCGAGCGGCCGTTCGAGCTCGAGCTGTGTCACTCGCACGGCACGTTCTACTACCGGCGCGGCGGCCAGCCGATCGTCTTCGCACCACCGGTCGCGCACACGGAGTGGATCGACGAGATCGCGAAGGCGACGCAACGGGTCGGCGCTCTCGTCACGACCGCACTCGTGCCACCGCCCGCCGCGCCCGAGGATCCGCTCGTCGCGATTCGCACGTTGCTCGGCGAGGAGCGCTTCGCCGAAGCGACCGACGCGCTCGCGCAGCTGCCCGAGGTGATCGCGCGCGACCGCGAAGCGCGGCTGTACGGTGCGATCGTTCACGCCCATACCGGCGCCGCCGCGCTCGCCGAGGCGACGTGCCGCGAGCTCCTCGCGATCGCTCCACACGAGGCGCGCGCGCACTACCTGCTCGCGCTGTGCCGCAGCGGCGCGGACGTGCTCGGCGCGGAGCATCACGCGCGTGAAGCGCTCGCGCTCGAGCCGCGGTTCGCGATGGCCTGCATCCAGCTCGCGTTCCTGCTGCGCCGCGCCGGTGCCCGCGAGCAAGCGGCGGCGGAGCTCGTCCGCGCGATCGCGCTCGTCGAGATCGAGGATCCGGATCGGCTCGCGCTGTTCTCGGGCGGGTTCTCGCGGACCGCGCTGATCGAGCTGTGCCGCGGCGAGCTCGCGAGGGGCCGGACGTGAGCCGCGCCGACGAGCTGCGCGCGGCGTTCGATCGCGGGTTCGCGGAAGCACCGGCCGTGGTCGCGGGCGCGGGCTACGAGCTGTTGCGGATCGAGCTCGGCGGCGAGCCGTACGTCGTGCCGCTCGCCGACGTCATGTCACTCCACGTCGATCTGCGGATCGTGGCGGTGCCGGCGACGGTCCCGACGCTGCTCGGCGTGATCGCGTTGCGCGGAGCGATCGTCGCGGTCTACGATCTGCGGGCCCTCCTCGGGCTGGCCACAACTCGCGCCCCGCGATGGATCGTCCTCGCGAACGGTGCGGGCTTCGCGTTCGATGGCTTCGCCGGCCATGTTCGCGTCGACGATGTCGTGGTGCGCGGCGTGGTCGAGCTTGCGGGCCGCCTGCACCCGATCGTGGATCTGAAAGGACTCTTGCATGCGTAACTGGACGTTCGGTCGCAAGGTTGGAATGGGGTTCGCGATCGCGATCATCGCGTTGATCGTGGTCGGCATCGTCGGGTATCGCGCGAGCGAGTCGCTGATCGCGAACGACGAGCGGGTCGCCCACACCCAGCAGGTGCGCCGCCAGATCCAGGTCCTCCTCACCGATCTGATCAACGCGGAGACCGGGCAGCGCGGCTACGTGATCGCCGGCAAGGACGAGTTTCTGGCGCCTTACACCGCGGCGCTCGTCGAGATCGATCGGGACTACATCGCCCTGCGATCGCTGACCACCGACAATCCACGTCAGGTCCAGCGCCTCGACCTCCTGCGCACGCAGATCGACGAGAAGCTGCACGAGATGAAGGGCGTGATCGAGCAGCGCGCCGTCAGCGCCGAGCAAGCGGCCACGGCTGTGAGCACAGGTGTCGGCAAGGGCTACATGGATACGATCCGGCGCACGTTCAAGGACATGGACGACGAGGAGACCAACCTGCTCGAGACCCGCCGGGTCGAGGCCGAGAGCGCGACCAACACGGCGACGTCGGTGATCATCTACGGCAGCCTCGCGGCGATCGTGATGACGCTGCTGGTCGCGGTGTTCCTGATCACCTCGCTGACCAAGCAGATCGGCGGCAGCGTACGCGATCTGCAATCGTCGTCGGCAGAGCTCCAGGCGTCATCGAATCAGCAGGCCAGCGGCGCGACCGAGGCGGCGACCGCGATGACCGAGATCGCGACCACGATCAGCGAGCTGCTCGCGACGTCGCGGCAGATCGCGGAGAGCTCGCAACGCGTCGCGCAGATCGCGACCGAGACCGCCGGTGCGGCGCGCGCCGGCAATGCGAATGCCAAGCGCTCGAGCGAAGCGACCGCCGCGGTCCGCCGCCAGGTCGATCAGATCGTCGGTCACATGCTCGACCTCGGCAAGAAGGCGCAGCAGGTCGGGACCGTCCTCGACATCGTCTCGGAGCTCGCCGAACAGACCAACATCCTCGCGATCAACGCGACGATCGAAGCGGCGGGCGCGGGCGAGGCAGGGCGCCGGTTCGGCGTGGTCGCGACCGAGATTCGCACGCTCGCCGATCGGGTCGGCTCGTCGACCAAGGAGATCCGCGGCCTGATCGACGACGTGCGCGGCGCGGTCAACACGACCGTGATGGCGACCGAGGCCGGCAGCAAGGCGGTGGATGCGAGCTCGGCGACGGTCGCCGACATGGCGACGACGTTCACCCAGATCGGCAACCTGGTCGGCACCACGAACGATGCCGCGCGCGAGATCGAGCTGTCGACCAAGCAGCAGGCGACCGCCGTCGAGCAGGTCAATATCGCGATCACGAACGTCGCGCAGGCGACGCGCGAAGCCGAGGCGAGTGCGGCGCAGACCCAACAGACCGCGACCCAGTTGTCGAAACTGTCGACCGACCTGATCCAGATCGTGCAAGCGGCCTAGATGGCGGGAGACCCGTACAAATACTTTCGGATCGAGGCTCACGAGATCGTCGGCGACCTCGCGAAGGGCCTCGCCGAGCTCGAGACCAGCGCGGAGTCCGCGCTGATCTCGAAGTTGCTGCGGCTCGCGCACACGCTCAAGGGCGCCGCGCGGATCGTGCGGCACAAGGAGCTCGCCGAGCTCTCGCACGAGCTCGAGACCGTGCTCGGGCCGCTGCGCGATGCCCCGGTGCCGCAGCGCCTCGACGCGGGCTTCCAGATCGTCGACCGCATGGGCCTGCACGTTGCGGGGCTCGGAGCGGTGGCGCCCGTTGCGGCGGCGCCGGTCGCCGAGGTCAGCGCCGCGGCACCACCACCGCCGGCGCCGCTCCAGACCTCCGCGATCGACGACGCGCTCGGCGGGATCGCGGCGGTGCACGCCGTGCTCGCGCGGTTGCGTGGCATCACCGATCCGACCGCGCTCGCGCTTGGCCTCGAGCAGATCGATCGCGAGCTCGGCGAGGTCCGCCGCGATGTCGAGCACCTCCGGCTGTCAGCGGCAGGCTCGTCGTACGCGGCGCTCGAACGCACCGTGCGCGATGCCGCGACGCTCGCCGGCAAGCGCGTCCGGTTCGCGTTCGAAGGTAGCGACGTACGTGCCGACGGCCAGGTGATCGCCGCACTCCATGGCGCGTTGGTCCAGCTCGTCCGCAACGCGGTCGTGCATGGCATCGAGCTGTCTCCGCAACGCGTCGCCGTCGGCAAGCCGCCGGACGGTCACATCACGATCGTCGCGCGCGCGCGCGGCCCGTCGATCTCGCTGACCTGCGTCGACGACGGCCGCGGCCTCGATCTCGCGGCGATCCGCACGGCGGCCCAGCGCCGCGGTGTGGCGCTGGCCGGCGAGCTCGACGCGGCGAAGGCGTTCGAGCTCTTGCTCGGCGGTGGGATCTCGACCGCGCGCGAGGTCAACGAGCTCGCCGGGCGGGGCATCGGCCTCGAGCTCGTGCGCGATGCGGTGCACAACCTCGGCGGGGAGGTCACGGTCGAGACCAGCCCGCGCGGTACGTCGATCACGCTCGTCGTTCCGGTCTCGGTCACCGCGATCGCGGCCGTGCGCGTCGCGATCGGCGATCGGGTCGTCGCGATCCCGCAGACCGCCGTGCGGCGTGTCGCACGCGTCACGCCGGATCAGTTGATCCACAACGCCGATGGCGCCTCGATCTGCTTCGACGATGTCACCGTGCCGGTCGCCCCACTCGGCGCGCTGTTCGGGACGGGCGGCGAACACGGCCGCACCGTCGTGTTCGTCGAGAGTGACGGGGTGATCGCCGCGTTCACGGTCGATCACACGATCGGCGTCGACGATGTTGTCGTGCGCGCGCTGCCGCCGAGGACACCGATCGATCCGATCGTCGGCGGCATGGCGCTCGATGCCGAGGGCGAGCCCTATCCGGTCGTCGAGCCCGGCGCGCTCGTCGCCGCCGTGCGTCGCGCGCAGCGCGTCACCCCGGCCGCGACGCATCGCCCGTTGCCGATCCTCGTCGTCGACGACTCGCTGACCACGCGCATGCTCGAGCAGAGCATCCTCGAGTCGGCCGGCTACGAGGTCGACCTCGCGGTCTCCGCCGAGGACGCGCTCGACAAGCTCGAGCGCAGCACCTACGCGTTGATGCTCGCGGATGTCGAGATGCCCGGCATGGACGGCTTCGGCTTGGTGCGCGAGGTCCGCACGCGACCCGCGATCAAGCACCTGCCCGCGGTGCTCGTGACGTCGCGCGATGCGCCGGCGGATCGCGCCCGCGGTGCCGAGGTCGGCGCGCAGGGCTATATCGTCAAGGGCCACTTCGACCAGAGCGAGTTGCTCGCGTTGATCGCTCGGTTGGTGCACCGGTGATCCGCGTCCTCGTGGTCGACGATTCGCTGACCGTGCGCGCGCGCCTGGTCGAGATCCTCGAGGCCGACTCCGAGTTCGAGGTCGTCGGTCAGGCCAGCGATGGCCGCCGGGCGATCGAGCTCGTCGCACGGCTCAAGCCCGATGTCGTCACGCTCGACATCGCGATGCCCGACATGACCGGACTCGAGGCGACCGAGCACATCATGGCGCATCAACCGACACCGATCCTCGTCGTGTCGGCGTCGTTCAACCGCGGCGAGCTGTTCGATACGTATTCGGCGCTGTCGGCGGGCGCGGTCGAGGTCATGGAGAAGCCCAGACCCGAGGACGACGGCTGGGAGCAACAGTTTCTGTCGACGGTGCGGATCGTCTCGAAGATCAAGGTAATCACGCACGTGCGCGCTCGCCTCGGTGCGATGGGGCGAACACGCTCGGTCACGCTGGATCCGCTTAGGCCCGTCGGCGATGCGCGCGCGATCGATGTCGTCGCGATCGGCGCGTCGACCGGTGGCCCTCACGCGCTCGCCACGGTGCTCGCGGCGATCGCGCCGGGCTTTCCAATTCCGATCCTCGGCATCCTCCACATCGACGTGGCGTTCGCGAGCTCGTTCGCCGACTGGCTCGGCCAGCAGACCAAGCTCCCGGTGCGTCTCGCCCGAGATGGCGAGCACCTCGATCACCTCGCCGGTGAGGTCCGGATCGCGCCGTCGAACCTGCACCTGGTCGTGCAGGGACGCAGGCTCCGCCTCGTCGACACGCCGGCGCGTAACCACTGCAAGCCTTCGATCGACGTGCTCTTCGAATCGCTCGCGGCCGAGCGCGCGTACCGCGTCGCCGGATGCGTGCTCACCGGCATGGGGCGTGACGGCGCCACCGGCCTGCTCGCGTTGCGGCGCAACGGTGCGCTCACGATCGCGCAGGATGAAGCATCCAGCGTGATCTACGGGATGCCGCGCGAGGCGGTGTTGAACGGTGGGGCGGAGCACGAGCTGCCCTTGGCGGAGATCGGGGTCACACTGGATCAGCTACGAAGAGGCCGCGCATGACCGAGATCCTGATCGTCGACGATAGCTTCACCGTCCGGATGGATCTCACCGACGCGCTCGCCGCCTCTGGCTTTGTCGCGGTCTCGGCGGGGACGCTCGCCGAGGCGCGCACGCTGTTGCACTCGCACCCGATCTCGCTCGCGATCCTCGACGTCCGGCTCCCCGATGGCGACGGCATCGATTTCCTGCACGAGATCCGCGCCGACAAGCGGGTCGCCGCGTTGCCGATCCTGATGTTGTCGAGCGAGGCCGACGTCGCCGATCGCGTGCGCGGCCTGCAGACCGGCGCCAACGACTACGTCGGCAAGCCGTACGACACCAACTTCATCATCGCGCGGATCCGCGAGCTCGTCGTGCTGCCGTCGCTGCCGGCGAGCCGGCTGGTGCTCACGATCGACGACAGCCTGACGTTCCGCGAGAGTCTCGCGGAGGCGCTCAGCGGCGCCGGTTACGAGGTCGCGATGGCCGCGTCGGGCGAAGAGGGCCTCCGGCTCGCGACCGCGCGCCGCCCCGGTGCGGTGATCGTCGACGGCGTGATGCCCGACATGAGCGGCGATCTGGTGATCCGGCGGATCCGCCTCGACCCGTCGCTGCGGACGATTCCGTGCCTGCTCCTCACCGGCTCCGACGACGCGGCCGCGGAGATCCACGCGCTCGACGCCGGCGCGGATGCGTTCGCGCGCAAGGAGTCCGACATCGACGTGATCCTCGCGCGGTTCGCGGCGATGCTGCGCACCGCGGCCGATACGTCGAGCGATTCGCAGAGCACGCTCGGCCCCAAGCGCGTGCTGGTGGTCGATGCCGATCCGGCCTACCTCGGCAAGATCGCGACCGAGCTCCAGGCCGACGGCTACGACGTCGTGCAAGCGACCTCCGGCGAGCAAGCGATCGAGCTGCTCGCGGTCCAGCCGGTCGACTGCGTGCTGCTCGATCTGATGCTGCCCGGGATCGATGCGCTCGAGACCTGCCGGCGCGTCAAGCACGCGCCGAGCCTGCGCGACACGCCGCTCATCCTCATGACCGTGCTCGAAGGGCGCGAGGTCATGCTCCAGGCGTTCGGTGCCGGCGCCGACGACTTCATCTCCAAGGGGCTCGGCAGCGACGTGGTCGCCGCGCGGGTCAAGGCGCAGATCCGCCGCAAGCGGTTCGGCGACGAGCACCGCGCGGTGCGCGAGCGCTTGTTGCGCAGCGAGACCGAGGCGACCGAAGCCCGCGCGGCGCGCCACCTTGCCGAGGCCCGCGCGGCCCTCGCCGAGCAACTCGCGCGCAGCAACTTCGAGCTCGCCGGCGCGAACCGCGAGCTCGCCGCGGCGAACCGCGAGCTCGAGGCGTTTAGCTACTCGGTCTCGCACGATCTGCGCGCCCCGCTGCGCTCGATCCGCTCGTTCACGCAGATGCTCGAGGAGGACGCCGGGCCTTCGCTCGACGCCGAGAGCCGCGGCCACCTCGTGCGCGTGCTCGCCGCGACCGCGCGGATGTCGGACCTGATCGACGCGCTGCTCGAGCTGTCGCGGATCAGCCGCGTTGCGATCACTCGCACGCCGACCGACCTCGGGCCGATCGCGAACGCGGTGGTCGAGGAGCTGCGCGGTCGCGATCCCGCGCGCACGGTCGAGATCACGATCGCGCCCCGGCTCGACGTCAGTGTCGATCCCCGGCTCGCGCGCGCCCTGTTCGACAACCTGATCGGCAACGCGTGGAAGTTCACCGCGCAGGTCGCGGCGCCCCGGATCGAGATCGGCGTCATGGAGACCAAGACCGAGCGCGTGTTCTTCATCCGCGACAACGGCGCTGGCTTCGATATGGCGCTCGCGAAGAACCTGTTCACCCCGTTTCATCGTCTCCACGGCACCGAGTTCGCGGGCACCGGCGTCGGGCTCGCGAACGTGCGCCGGATCGTCGAGCGCCACGCCGGTCGGGTGTGGGCAGAGAGCACGTGCGGAGCGGGCGCGACGTTCTTCTTCACGCTCCCCGGACACTGACGTAGTCAGCCGAGGAAACTGCGATTGCCGTCACTCGCAGTTGACGTTGGGGCAGCGGGAACAGCCGCGGCGATATCGGCGACCACGAATCGCGAGGTTCGCGGAGCCATCCGTTTCCCGCAGGGAGCACCAACGAGCACTGTGGTGAACGACCCCCATTTGGCACTGGGGCTGCACGTAGGTCGGTTCGTCATCAAAGGCTCTCCCCAACTTCAGAAGGACTCACCATGTCGACCCCGAACAACTGCTTCGAGACCCTCACGACCGAGACCCTTGCGACCGCGACCGGCGGCTTCGTTTCGGGCGCCGGCAGCACGAACAACTGGCAGCTCCATCACGAGCTGTCGCCGATCCTGCACGCGCTGAAGGATCTCAACTCGAGCTCGTCGAACAACCAGAACCAGCAGAACCAGACGATGATGCTGGGGATGGTTGTCGCGCTCGCAGCGCGCCGCTAGCGAGCTATGCTCGCGGAGTGCTAGGCGTCGGGTCCGTCATCGGCGGCCGATTCAGGGTCGATCAGATCCTCGGGTCGGGCGGCATGGGCGTCGTCGTCGCAGCCACGCATCTCGAGCTAGGTCATCGCGTCGCGATCAAGCTCCTTCGCGACGAGATGGCGGAGAGTCCGGTGATCGTCGAGCGCTTCCTTCGAGAAGCGCGCGCGGTCGTCGGGCTACGCACCGAGCACGTGTGCCGCGTCACCGACGTTGGACGGCTCGACACGGGCGCGCCTTATATCGTGATGGAGATGCTGGAGGGCGTGGACCTCCAGCGCACGGTCGCTCGATCGCCACTGCCGTTCACCACGGCAGTCGAGTACGTGTTGCAAGCGTGTGTCGCACTCGCGGAGGCACACGCCGCCGGCATCATCCATCGCGATCTCAAACCAGCGAACCTGTTCGTCACGCGACGCCTCGACGGCGGGCCTCTGGTCAAGGTCCTCGATTTCGGTATCGCGAAAGCGCTGACCGAGACCGGCGCGCACCTCACGCATCAAAGCGCGATGGGCTCGCCGGGCTACATGTCGCCCGAGCAGATTCAATCAGCTCGCGATGTCGACCTCAGGACCGACATTTGGGCGCTCGGCGTCACGCTGTATCAACTGCTGTCCGCTCGGTTGCCGTTCGGTGGGACGAACATCACCGAGATCGCGATCGCCGTTGCGACCGAGCCGCCGGCTCCGCTCGACGTCGATCCACGGTTGCGCGCCGTGATCTGGAAGTGCCTCGAGAAGCAGGCCGCGAATCGCTACGCGAATCTCGGCGAGCTCATGGCCGCGCTCGCACCGTTTGGCGGGCCGACGGCGCGCTCGCACCTCGGCCATGCCGCGCAGCTCGCAGGTCCGTCATCGGGATTTCTCCCGGCGGCGCCGCCCATGGTCTCGATGACCGCAGCGACCCAGGGTGGCGCAACGACGGGGCAGGCGGTCGCGGTGCCGAGCCCGACCGCGACTCCACGCAAACGCAACGCGGTGTGGATCGGGCTGGTGCTGCTCGTCGCGGTCGGTGGCGCCGCCGGCGTGTGGATCGCCTTCCACCACTCGACTCGGGTCGCCGTGGTCACGCCCGACGCGGCGCGCGTGGTCGCAGCGGTCCCCGTCGTCGCAGTTGTCGATGCCGCGCCGCCGATCGATGCAGCACCTGCCGCGGCGGTCCACGGCGATCCGTGGGCGGTCGAGGACCAACCGCCGATCGTCGATGCCGGCGTCACGCCGATCGTCGATGCCGGCGCGGCTACGCCGAGGTCGGTGAAGCGCCCCGCCGGCGGTGTGTGGTCGTCGATCGCACAGACGACCTACATGATGAGCGATGCCCAATGGCGCAAGCAGTGCCCCCCGATGCTCCACGGCCCGGGCGCCAGCATGATCCCGCTCGGGATGCGGATGCACTGTGCGTGCCTGATGAAGGATCAGAAGCTCGCCGAGCAGCTGTTGAACGCCGTCGACGCCGACGAGCGTCCAGGCGTTCGCGCACATTGTAAGCAATACGGCATCGCGCTCCCGTAGGTACAATGGGCGGGGATGGATGACGACGGCAAGACCGGCGCGGTGTCGGGTGCACCGGGCACGGTCGTCGATCCGCCGATCAACGAGCTGCCGACGGCGATCGATCGTCCGGATCGCCGAGCGCCGGGCGACGCGCCATCGCGGGCGACGCGCAGCCTGCTGCCGACGCCGACCTCGATCACCACCGCCGCGGACGCGATGCGCGATGAAGAGGTTCATCGCACGCGCCTGTTCATACGACTCGGCTGGGGCGCGAGCATCGGCGGGCTGTCCGCGATTCCGCTGATCCACGGCGAGCGGCATGTCACGGTCGCGGTCGTCGCCGCGCTGATCCTCGGGATGGTCGTCAGCTTCGGCTTTCACCAGACGTTTCGCGACGCGAGCCGCTACACGTCGCGCGCGGTGTTCGTGCTCGGCGTGATGTCGGTGTTCAACACCCACGTCGTGATCTTGTTCTTCGGTGCGTTCACGCTCGCGCCGCTGTTGGTGGTGATCGGGCTGCACTTCATCGGGCGCAGCGAGATTTCGGCGCGGCGCGCCGTGCTCGTGACGGCGATGGTGTGCCACGGCGCGATCGCGGTGGCGCTGATCGCCGGCGTGCCGGATCCCGGCGTGTTCGCGACCAAGGCGCCGCTCGGCATCGCGGCGTACGTGATCGGCGCGATCTACGTCCAGGCCACGTACGTGCTCGCGTACATGACCGGGCGCAATCAGCGCCGGATCTCGCTCCAGTCGATCGAGCAACTCCAGCGCGCCACGCGGGTCGCGTCGCAACGCGCGGCCCTCCTCGACGAGCTGCGCGCGGATCTCGAGCGCGCGCAACATGCGACGGCGGGCCGCTACACCGGCGAGACCGTCGGCGACTACAAGCTCGACGTCGTGATCGGGCGCGGTGCCCACGGCGAGGTCTACGAGGCGCGCCATGTCACGACCTCGGAGCCCGCCGCGGTGAAGGTGCTGCGCCGCGAGCACCTCGAGGATCCGATGACGGTCGAGCGGTTCATGCGCGAGGTGCGCGCGACCGCGGCGCTCGCTTCGCCCCACATCGTGCGCGTGCTCGCGACCGGCGATCCAGACGCGCGGTTGCCGTACCTCGCGATGGAGCGGCTGCACGGCATGACGCTCGCCGACCAACTGCGGCGCACGCCGATCATGGTGCCCGCCGAGGTCGTGCGGTTGGTCACCGAAATTGGCTCGGCGATCGACACCGCGAGCGCCGCGTCGATCACCCATCGCGATCTCAAACCGCAGAACCTGTTCACGACCGGCGACGCCTGGAAGGTGCTCGATTTCGGTGTCGCTTCGCTCGGCGAGCTGTCCGGAACGCTCACGCGCGGCGGCATCGTCGGCACGCCGCAGTACATGGCACCGGAGCAGGCGCGCAGCACCAAGGTCGACGCCCGCACCGATCTCTACGCGCTCGGTGCGATCGCGTATCGCGCGCTGACCGGACGCAATCCGTTCGGCGGTGCCGATACGCCGGCGATCCTTTACGCGGTCGTGCACACCATGCCGGTCGCGCCGTCGTCGTTGGTCGAGCTCGGCGCGGATCTCGATCGCTGGACCGCGCTCGCGCTCGCGAAGGATCCGGCGACGCGGTGGACCACGGGCGCGGAGCTCGCGGCCCAGCTCGCGGTCGCCCTGCGCGGCGAGCTCGACGACACGCTGCGCGCGGCCGCCGATCGCATCACCGCGGCAACCCCCTGGCGAACCTCGTGACCGAATCGCGATCACCGGTGCTGCGCTCGCTCGCGCTCACGACCGCCGCCGACGCGCTGCGCGACGAAGAGGTCGATCGGACCCGCGGTTTCATCCGGCTCGGCTGGCCGGTCGCGGTCGGTGCGATCGTCGCCGCCCTCGCACTGCCCGGCGATCGCGCGGTCGGGCGGATCCTCGTGATCGCGATCGCCGTGACCGCGCTGATCTCGGTGGCCGTGTATCGCAAGTTGCGCAATCCGGCGTCGCTGCGCTCGCCCGCGATGGCGGTCCTCGCGTTCGCGTGCGTCGGCTGCGGCACGCTCGCCACGCTGTACTGCGGCTACTTCGCCAGTGCGCCGCTGATGATCGCGCTCGGCGTGTACTTCTTCTGTCGCACCGAATCGCGCGCGCTCGCGATCGCGATCTTCGTGCTCGTCTCCGGCGCGCAGCTCGTGATCGCCGGGCTCACGATCAGCGGCGTGATCGCGGACGGCTTCGCGGCGCTACCGGCGACCGTCGATCTGCAGGCGAAGATCGCAGGGCAGGCGTGCGCGCAGCTCGGCTTCGCGATGGCGTTCTGGCTCGCTCGGTCGACCCGTACGGCCTCCCTGCGCTCGATCGAAGAGCTCCAGCGCGCGACCCGGACGGCCGCGATGCGGCTGGCCCAGCTCGACGAGGCCCGCGACGATCTCGATCGCGCGCTCAAGATCGGCGGGCCCGGTCAGTTCAGCAGCGCGGTCGTCGGCAGTTGGGAGCTCGGCAACGTGCTCGGACGCGGTGGGATGGGCGAGGTCTACGAGGCGAACCACGTCGACACCGATGCGCCGGCCGCGGTGAAGCTGTTGCGCCGCGAGCTGCTGGTCGATCGCCTGCACGTCGAGCGCTTCCTGCGCGAGGTCCGCGCGGCGAGCGCGCTCGCGTCGCCGAACGTGGTGCGCGTGCTCGAGGCCTCCGGCCCGGACGATCCGGTGCCGTTCCTCGCGATGGAGAAGCTCCTCGGCGAGACCCTGAGCAGCCTGTTGCGCGGCGCCGGCACGCTCGATCGCGCGCTCGTGGTCGAGCTGATCAGCCAGCTCGGCGCGGTGCTCGAGCTCGCGCGCGCCGCGGGCATGGTGCATCGCGATATCAAGCCGCCGAACATCTTCCGCACGCGCGACGGCACGTGGAAGCTGCTCGACTTCGGCGTCGCCGTGCTCGGCGATAGCTCGGGCACGCTGACCCAAGGAGGCGTGATCGGGACGCCCGGCTACATGGCGCCGGAGCAAGCGAAGGGCGAGGTGGTCGATCATCGCGCCGACGTCTACGCGGTCGGTGCGGTGCTGTATCGCTGCCTCACCGGTCGCGCGCCGTTCACGGGCACCGATCACGCGGCGCTGCTCTACGCGATGGTCCACGACATGCCGGTCCGGCCCGGCGCGATCGCACACCTCGATCGCGATGTCGATCGCGTGCTCGCCATCGCGCTCGCGAAGCGCCGCGGCGATCGGTTCGCGAGCGTGAAGGATCTCGCCGACGTCCTCGAGAGCGCGTTCGCCGGCAAGCTCGCGGCCCGGCTTCGCGTCGCCGCCGACGGCCTGCTGCGCAGCCAGCCGTGGCGCGAGGTCGATAGCGCGCCGACCCGTCAGCTCGCGAAGACGTGAGCGAGCGGTTAGTTGGTTACGCCCGAGAGGTGGCGCGGGCGTCGATGTCGTCACGACGAGCACGCCGGTCGGCCGCGACCGGGGAAGACCCGCACGCAACAACTCCAGGAAGCGGGATTGACGCGGATGGGTGCCGGTCGAAATGGAAAGTATGAGTCTCGAACAAACCTTCTGGATCGGCGCCCTCGCCGCCCTGGCGTATGGCACGGACCCCGAATGGGAGGGCGAGCTCAGCGAGCTTGCCGAGGAGCTGTTGCGTCGCTATCGACCGGTCGCGAAGGCCTAGCGCGACGGGAGCACGGGTGTGCGAATGTGGGAAAGCTCGCTACGCCGACTGCTCCAGCGACTTCTGGGTCGCGAGGAACTTCGCATCGAGATCCTTCGCGCGATCCTTGCCGAGGACGAGTTGCGCCTTCGGGAAGATCTCCTGCTCTTCTTCCTGCGCGTGGCGCGCGACGGTGTCGGCGAGTCGATCGAACAGGTTCCCCCACGTGTCGCTCACGATCACGACCTGATCGAGATCGTGGATCATCCGCTCGAGCTCTTGCGCTTCGGCGTCGTGGCTGTTCGCGAGCGAGCGGAGTTGGTCGTGCATCCGCAGCTCGGGATAGAGCACGCGCATCTCGGAGCGTTCGTGCGTGAGCAGCGCGGTGCGGATCTTCGGCCACAGCTCGCTGCGCTTGGTCGCGTCGTCGCTGACGCTGTCCATCAACGAGGCGGCTTCGGTGTGCTGTCGTGCGAGCGTCGCGAACACACCGGTCACTCCGTCGACCCGCGCTTTGACGGCCTTCGCGGCGCCTTTGGTCTTTGCGATTGCTTCGTCGATTCGATTCGCCATGTCGGAGGTCCTTTGTCTAGGGGTGCGTCGCGCTGTGGGGCGACGTCGGTTCTTCGTCGATGAACAACGGCGTTTCGGCGGGCAGGCTTTCGAGGCCGTGCTCGACGTTGCTCTCGAACCAGTTCTCGCCGTCGTCGCGATCGCCCTCGTCGTCGGGATCAACCTGATCCTGGGCGTTGACCGGTTGGGTGATGCGTTGGCTCGGAGAATCCCGTACCGGACTCGGCACCGCGGCATTAGTCGTCTGCATGTCGAGGGTAAGAGCACGACACATGCCACCCACGCTGGTTTGCTCGAGCGCTACGCCCTCCTCGAATCGCGCGGCGTCTCGACGTCGCGCCCGGCCCACCGCGCGGCTGTGTCACTCGACGGTGTGACGCGTGCGGTGCTGCATCGCGCCGCTCGCGTCGGGGTCCTAAGCTATTTGATGATCACCATCGTCTGCTGATTGAGCGCGAGCAGCCGACCCTCGGCGGTCCACAGCTCGCGGAACTCGACGCAATAGCCGCTCTCACTCGCGACCATCCGCGCGCGATAGGCGAGCGGCGCGTTCGGATCGCCGGAGAATTCGAATGGCTGAAACGTGAACGCGATCGTCGCCATCGGTCGCGGCGCCGGTTCGGTCGCGAACAGACACGGATAGAAACAATCGATGCACGCCGCGAGGTACGCGGCATCACGCGCCACGCCCGCGCGCTTGGGCTGGACCCAACCTTCGACGATCGGGTCGGGGCTGCCGCCGAACGGCGCGCCACGGACGATCCGCATCTCGAAGTGCTGCGCGAACGCAGGGCCGAAGCTCTGCGGGATGCCGGCGACCGGCACGTCGCGCCACGGCGTGATGATCGGCGCACGCTCGACGACCTGATCGCGATCGCGCAGGCGCTGCTTGCCGAGCACGCCGACGCCATGCGCTTGGACCTCGCCGTGCTGGACGAACCGGATCGCGGTCGTCGTCACCGCTTTCCCTGTGCGCAACACCGAGAGCTCGACCGCGGCATCGCCGGCGAGTAACGGACCGCAGAGCTCCGCGGTCAGGCTGCGCAACGGCCGGTCGGGTGCGCTGGCCTCGAGCGCGTGGACCATCGCGCCGGTGACAAAGCCACCGAACGCGCCGCGGCCTTGGTTCCAGGTCTCGGGCACCGCGAGCGTGCCGGCCGACGTATGGAGCAACACATCCAGAGGGAGCAGGGGATCGACGGCCACGGCGGTAGTCTGTCGGTTGTCCTCGACGATCGCCAGCCATCTCTCCGGGCGCCGGGCGCCGAGCTCGTGCCGCCCGATCCAGGCCACGCGGCCGGCTGGGACGACGACTCCGCTGCGCTGACGCTGACGATCTACGGCTCGTCTTGCGATCGCCTGCGCGACCACCGCGCGCCCGAGATCAACGTCAGCTTCGGTTGTCCGTCACCACCGATCCTGTGATCGCGCTGGCGCGGTAGGCTCGGGGCATCCCGGCCCCCGACGAATTTCTCGCGACGCTCGACGTCGACACGATCAAGGCGTTCGGCAACGATCAGACGATTCGTCCCGACGAGGACGACAGCGCCGAGCTGCGAGCGATCGCGATGCTGCGCGATCTGTCGCCGGGAGCCTCGGTCAAGCTCGAGCTCGGCACGGTGATCGGCGAAGGCGGGATGGGCGTGATCCACGCCGCCGAACAGCTCGCGCTGGGCCGCACGGTCGCCGTGAAGACCTTGAGAGCGAATCGGCTCGGGCCGACGGCGATCCGCGACCTGCTGCGCGAAGCGTGGATCACCGGCTCGCTCGAGCATCCGAACGTGGTGCCGGTCCATCACCTCGAGCTCGATCGCAACGGCATTCCGCTGATCGTGCTCAAGAAGATCGAGGGCGTGTCGTGGAGCACGCTGATCGGCTCGAAGGATCTCGCGTGGAACCTCGGCATCCTCGTGCAGGTGTTGAACGCGCTGCGGTTCGCGCACAGCCGCGGCATCCTGCATCGCGATCTCAAACCCTCGAACGTGATGATCGGCGAGTTCGGCGAGGTCTATCTCCTCGACTGGGGAATCGCGGTCAGCCTGGCCGACGATCGAGATGGACGATTTCCGCTCGCGTCGAAGGTCAAGGACATCGCCGGCACCCCGGGATACATGGCCCCCGAGATGCTCGCGCGTGACGGCGACGTGCTGTCGGAGCGCACCGACGTGTACCTCGCCGGTGCGGTGTTGTTCGAGATCCTCACCGGCCGGGTGCCGCACGTCGGGCGTGACGCGCTGACGGTGGTGACTCAGATCCTGATCGTCCAGCCGGTCGTGCCGCCGAGCGCACCGACCGAGCTCGCGCGGATCTGCCATCGGGCACTCGATTTCGATCCGGCGCGCCGGTTCGCGTCGGTCGACGAGATGCGGCGCGCCGTGCAGAGCTTTCTCGACCATCGCGGTTCGGCCGAGCTCGCGGCCCGTGCGCACGCCGACCTCGCTCGCTTGCGCGATCCGGCGGTGATCTCCGGCTCGCGTGAAGAGATTTATCGGTTGTTCGGCGCGTGCAGGTTCGGTTTTCACCAAGCGCTCGCGGAGTGGGGCGAGAACGAGGATGCGCGGACCGGCCTTCGCGAGGCGACGATCGCGATCTCGGAATACGAGCTCGCGCACGACAACCCGACCGGAGCGCTGTCGCTGCTCGGCGAGATCGACGCGCCGGACTTGCTCGAGCGCGCACACGCGGCCGTCGCCGTGCACACGGAACGACAAGCCAAGCTCGAGCGCTTCCATCACGAATTCGATCCGTCGGTCAATCAGCGCACGCGCACGTATGTGTTCGCGGCCCTGGGCCTCCTGTTCACGCTGTTGCCGTTGTTCAACGGCGTCGTATCGACGGCTGCGACGTTCCCGAGCCGGATGCCGTACGTCGTGGTCTCTGGCGGGTTCGCGCTGACGCTCGTGATCTTCGGCTGGCTCACGCGCAAGACGCTCACCTCGACGGAGGTCAACCGCCGCGCCGTCGCGTCGGCGGCGGTCGGCTTCACCGCGCAGTGCGCGCTCTCGATCGCCGGGTGGGAGCTCGGCATTTCGCTCCCGGTGATCCAGCTGCTCGCGCTCGTGATCTGGGCGACCGTGCTGTCGCTGATGGTGATCCATTTCGATCGCCGGCTGTTGGTGAGCGCCGCGAGTTACTTCCTCGCGCTGATCGTCGCGGCGCGCTGGCCGGAGCTCCGCCAGTACGCGTTCGCATCGTCGAACCTGATCCTCACGGTCAACGTGTTGCATACCTGGGCGCGATCGACAGCCGTCGGCACTGGACAACCGCAACAGTTGTGACTATACAATCGTTGTATGAACGCAACGATCGCGGGCCCCGTGCGGCCCGGCCTGGTGCTCGCGATCTGCTGCACGAGCCTGCTGATGGTGTCGATGGACGCCACGATCGTGAACGTCGCGCTGCCCGCGATCCGTCGCGACCTCGGCGCGGACACCTCGGGGCTGCAGTGGGTGATCGACGCCTACACGGTCGTGGTCGCCAGTCTGCTGATGCTGTCCGGATCGATCGCTGATCGGTTCGGCCGCCGGCGCACGTTCCAGACCGGTCTCGTCGTGTTCACGCTGGCGTCGGTGCTGTGCAGCATCGCGCCCAGCCTCGACGCGCTGATCGCCTTCCGCATGCTCCAGGCGGTGGGCGCGAGCATGCTGAACCCGGTCGCGATGTCGATCATCACGAACACGTTCGTCGAGCCGAAGGCGAGGGCGCGCGCGATCGGGATGTGGGGCGCGGTCGTCGGGATCGCGATGGCGCTGGGACCGCTCGTCGGTGGCGGGCTGACCCAGACCGTCGGCTGGCGCTCGATCTTCTGGATCAACCTCCCGCTCGGCGTGGCGGCGCTCGTCCTCGCGCAGCGGTTCGTGCCGGAGTCGCGGGCAGCACGCGCGCGGCGGCCGGATCCGATCGCACAGGCGCTCGTGCTCGGCGCGCTCGCCTCCGTGACCTACGCGGTGATCGAGGGGCCGCACCACGGTTTCGGATCGCCGCTGATCGTCGGCCTGTTCGGCGCGGCCGGCGCGGCCGTGGTCGCGTTGATCGCGCACGAGCGCCGCCGCGACGAGCCGCTGATCGACCTGCGGTTCTTCCACAGCGCGCCGTTCTCGAGCGCGACCGTGATCGCGGTGTGCATGTTCGCCACGTTCTCGGGATTCCTGTTCCTCAACGCGCTCTATCTGCAAGAGGTGCGCGGGCTGTCGGCGTTCGCGACGGGCCTCTACACGCTGCCGCTCGCGGTGATGACGATGATCTGCTCGCCGATCTCTGGGCGACTGATCGGCCGCAGCGGGGCACGCCTGCCGCTCGTGATCGCCGGTAGCGCGATCACGGTGTCGACGCTGATGCTGTCCCAGCTCGGGCCCACGAGCTCGCTCGCGTGGGTGGTCGGTGCGTACGTCGTGTTCGGCATCGGCTTCGGCTCGGTCAACGCGCCGATCACGAACTCCGCGGTGTCCGGGATGCCGCGTGCGCAAGCGGGAGTCGCGGCGGCGATCGCGTCGACGAGCCGGCAGGTCGGCGCATCGCTCGGCGTCGCGATCGCCGGTGCGATCGCCGGCGTGCGCGGCGTGGGATTTGCCGAGGCCACCCACCCGTTCTGGTGGCTCGCCGCCGGCGGCGGCGTGTTCGTCGTCGGGTTGGGCCTGCTCGCGACCAGCCCGTGGGGCGATCGCACGCGCGGCTCGATGACCGCGCTGATCGAAGCGGGAGACGCCGCGTGAGTCGCGCCGACGCGACCTGGAAGGCGCTCGTCCACGTGGTGTGGGGGACCCGCGATGCCTGGCGCCAGCGAGTGATCGCGGTGACCGGGCTACCGTTCGGCCGGGCACGCGCGATCTGGCGCCTCGCCGAAGGCCCGCTGGCACTGCGCGACCTCGCTCGATCGATGAGCATCGATGCGCCGGCTGCGACGGTCGCCGTCAACGATCTCGAGCAGCGCGGCCTCGTCCAACGCACGCCGCATCCGACCAACGGCCGGATGAAGCTGGTCGCGCTGACCGCGGCGGGCAAGCGCATGGCCGCACGCATCGAGGCGGTTCCGGACGCACCACCGCCCGGGTTCGCGGAGCTGTCGGCCGCCGACCTCGCGGTCGTCCAGCGCGTCGTCGATGCGCTCACGCCCGGTCGGTAAGGATCGGATCGGGTTGCCCATCGCCGCGTATCCTCTAAGGTTCGGGCATGCAGTTGCCGCTGTCGGTGCTCGACCTGTCTCCGGTGGGCGCGGGCGTCGCGCCGAGCCAGGCGATTCGCGATTCGATCGCGCTCGCGCGGATCGCCGACGAGCTTGGCTTCACGCGCTACTGGTTCGCCGAACATCACAACATGGCGAGCATCGCGACCTCGGCGCCCGAGGTGCTGATCGCGGCGGCGGCGGCGGTGACCCACCGGATCAGGCTCGGCGCCGGCGGGATGATGGTGCCGAACCACGCGCCGCTGCACGTCGTCGAGGTGTTCCGCACGCTCGAAGCGCTCGCACCGGGTCGCATCGATCTCGGACTCGGCCGCGCACCGGGCACCGATCCGGTCGCCTCGGCCGCGCTGCGCCGCACCGACACCGAGGTCAACTCGCAGCTCGCCGAGGTGCTCGCGTTCGAGCGCGGCGGGTTTCCGCAATCGCATCCGTTCTCGAAGATCGAGCCGATGCCCGCCGATGTCTCGTGCGGCACGATCTGGATGCTCGGTTCGACGCCCGTCGGTGCCTCGATCGCGGCGCAGCTCGGCGTGCCGTTCGCGTTCGCCGGTCACTTCGCGATGGCCCACGCAGTCCAGGCGATCCGGCACTACAAGGCGAGCTACGAGCCGTCGCCGAAACAGCCCACGGCGTACGCGATGCTCGCGGTGACCGCGGTGTGCGCCGAGACCGACGAGCAAGCCGAGCGGCTCGCGGCGCCGTTGCGCGTGGCGATCGTGAAGAACCGGACCGGCCGGCGCGCGCCGATCGTCTCGATCGAAGAAGCGCTCGCGTACCAATTCTCCGAGGCCGAGACCGCGATCGCGGAGGAGTTCTTCACCGGCGCGGTGATCGGCTCCCCCGCGAAGGTCGCGGCCGGCCTGCGGGCGCTCGCGAAGGACACCGGCGCCGACGAGATCATGCTGTCGGCACTGCTGCCGGATCTCGCGGCGCGTACGCGCTCGCTGCAGTTGATCGCGCAGGCGCTAGCGTAGCTGCTGCATCACGACCCTCAGCGCGTGATGTACTGATGCAGGTCGTCGATCGTCTGGCGCTGATCGCGGACGAGCCACGCCGTGAGGTCTCCGGACGAGATCAGGCCGAGCAGCTTGCCGCCCTCGACGACCGGAAGGTGCCGGCAGCGGCAGTCGCTCACGATCGCGAGCGCTCTCGCGATCGTGTCGTGCGGGCGGATCACGATCAGGTCGCGCGTCATGACCTCGCGCACGAACGTGGTCAGCGGATCGCGCCGCGCCGCGAGGACGCGCGCGAGCATGTCGCGCTCCGTGATGATGCCGACGAGCTCGCCGTTGGAGATCACGAGCAGCGAGCCGATATGCTTCGCCGTCATATGAACGATCGCCGCGTCGACGGATGTCTCGGGACTGGTTGATTCGACTTTGCCACCCTTGTGCTTGATCAGATCATGAACGAGCTGCGTCATTCGTCACCTCCGTAGTCGCAGTACATGTCATCCACTGGCGCGACGAGCGTCAGCGCGAACGCGCGCAGCTCGTCGATATCGAACGGTTTCGAGAACAGCGTCGCACCGAGGCGCCGCGCTTTGTCGCGGATCTCGCGGTCGCCGAACGCGGTGATCAGGATGATCGGCGTGTCGCCGAGATGGGGCGCGTAGTCGTCGGCCGGATCGGAGGCGTCGCGCAGCGCCTCGAGCACTTCGACGCCGGTGAAGCCCGGCATCCGCACATCCGAGATGATGAGATCGAACCCGGCCTTGCTGTGCGCGCGCTCGTGGAGTTGCGCGAACAGGTCGTTTCCGGATTCAGCCTCGGTGATTCGGCTTCCCGTCTTACGGAAAGCGTCGGCGATGACCCGCCGGACTTCGGGATCATCGTCGGCGAGCAGGATCTCGGCGCGATTCGGGATCATGACCCGAGCCATTGCACGAGCCAGACCAGCCTAACTCGCCGAATCTCGCAATCGCCGTGTCGCAAACTGCGACGTCAGGTCTTCGCGAGGTAGCGATCGAGCTTGCGATACAAGGTTGCGCGATCGAGCCCGAGGATCTTCGCCGCGAGGGTCTTGCTGCCCTGCGCGGTCTCGAGCACGCGCAGGATGTAGCGCCGCTCGACCTCCTCGAGCGGCACCAGGTCGCTCGGGTCATCGCCGGCGACCACCAAATGCGAGGAGCGATATTGTTGAATCCGCTCGGGGAGGTCGTTGACCGTGAGCTCCTCGAACTCGGTGAGTGCGACGGCACGCTCGATGCAATTGCGTAGCTCGCGGACGTTTCCGGGCCAGCTATACGAGGCCAGCCGTTCTGCCACCGCCGCCGACATCCCCTTGATCGGCTTCTTACTCTTGTCCGCGAACTCAGAGATGAACCGTTGCGCGAGCACCAGGACGTCGGTGCCGCGCGCGCGTAGCGAAGGCATCACGACGTGAATGACGTTGACGCGATAGTAGAGATCCTCGCGAAATCGCCCCTCTTCGATCGCGGTCTCGAGGTCGCGATTCGTCGTCGCCACGATCCGCGCATCGAACGGCACCTCGGCATCGCCGCCGACGGGGCGCGCCTCCCGCTGCTCGAGCGCGCGCAACAACTTGGGCTGGAGCCCGAGCGGCATGTCACCGAGCTCGTCGAGCAGCAACGTCCCACCGTTCGCTTGATGGAGCAGTCCGACCCGTCCGGACTTGGCATCGGTGAAGGCGCCCTTCGCGTGGCCGAACAGCTCGGCCTCGAGTAGCGCCTCGGGCATCGCGGCGCAATTGATCGCGACGAACGGCCCGAGCTTGCGCGGGCTGTGCTCGTGGATGATCCGCGCGGCGACCTCCTTGCCGGTCCCACTCTCGCCGGTGACCAGGACGCTCGAATCGGACAGCGCGACGCGGCCGAGCATCGTGCGCAGCTTCTGGATCGGCGCCGAGGTCCCGACCATGCCGCCGAAGTCCGATTCCTCACCGGTCTTCAGGCGCAGGCGTCGAACTTCCTCGCGCAGTTGACGATGCTCGACGGCGCGCTCGATCGCGATCATCAGCGCGTCATCGTCGAACGGCTTCGAGAGAAAGTCGTACGCGCCGGCACGGATCGCGGCGATCGCGGTCTCCAGGTTGCCGAACGCCGTGATCACGATGACCGGCACGTCGCCGCGATTGACCGCGATGCGTTCGCAGAACTCGAGGCCGCTCAGCATCGGCATGATCAGGTCGACCACGACGACGTCGAAGTCCTCCGCGGCCAGTAGCTCGAGCGCCGAGGTCGGACTCGTCCGCCACGCCACGGTCATCCCGCGCCGCCGCAACCCATCGGCCGCCCACTCGCACACACTCCGTTCGTCGTCGACGAATAGTACGTTCGCCCCCATCATCGCCCCCCGTCACACGGAAAATACATCGAAAAGCAGGCGCCGTGGCCGAGCTCGCTCTCGACTGTAATCCATCCACCATTATCACGGACCAAGCCATGTGCGACTGCGAGCCCGAGCCCCGTGCCCTCACCGACGTCCTTGGTCGTGAAGAACGGTTCGAACACGTGGCTGAGGTGGCGCGGCTCGATCCCCGGACCGTCATCCGTGACTTGCAGGCAGGTGACGTCTTGCGCGCTCCCGAGGCGAATCAACCCGGAGTGATCCGGTGGGTGCTCGATCCGGCGCCCGATCGCGATCGCGACATGACCGAACTCCGGAACGGCTTGGATCGCGTTCATCACGAGGTTGGTCAGCGCTTGCTGGACCTGTTGGGTATCGATCTTGATCACGCCATCGAGCGCGATCGGCGGCACGTCGAGCTCGAGCACGATCGCCTTCTTCTTCGCGATCGGGACGAGCATGCGATGGACGTCGCGTGCGATCGCTCCGACGTTCGCGGTCGTGCGTTGCGGCGACCGGCGGCGGGCGAAGCCGAGCAGGCCGCTGATGATGTCGGCCATGCGCTGCGCTTGGACGTGGATGATCTTGCCGGCTTCCTTCGCCTCGTCGTCGAGCGACTCGCCGGTCGCGATCATCTTCGCGCGTCCCACGATCACTTGCAGCGGCGAGCCCAGCTCGTGGGCGACGCCGGCGGCGAGCTGACCGATCGTCGCGAGCCGATTCGAGTGCTGGAGCTGCACGTTGCTCGCGAGGTGCGCGCGCATCTGCGCCGCGAGTAGCTTGCTGCGATGGATGATGACGTTCACCACCACGAGGACGAACGCGGTCATCACGATCTCCGCGATCGTGTTGCGCGGCGACGCCGGCAGACCACCCTGCTCGATCAGTCCCAAGATCCCGGGAACCACCGCGAGCAAGTACAGCCAGCCCAGGTGGGTGGTCTTGGGGGGCTGCAGTTGCGTCGTTCGATTCCTCATCGCGTCTCGATCGGTGTGGACCGTGCGAATCAACGATCGTCGCATTTTTAGCGCAACCGCGCGAACGCAAATTTCATTCGGGGAGCTTGGGCTTTGGCACGCGGGTGATGCGTCGCGTGTCACGATCGACGAGCACGACATGGACGAGCACGATCACCGTTCCTACCGTGAGGTCGCCGATGGTCCGAACCGTGCGAATTGCAAAGCTCACGAGCGCCTCCTCGAGTGGGGTAACCGTTGCAGCAGGGTCGATGCGCGATCGCGGCCGACGTCGGAGCGATGCAGCGTGGCCTGGTAGTGGGCGGCGGCGGCGGTGCGTCGCGCGCGCATCGTGTCGCCGAGCCCGTGGTAGAGCGCCGCGAGCGTGAGTGACACGCGCCACAACTGGGTCAGCGCGGCCGGCGGCGCGTTCTCGACCGAGTTCAGGATCTTCTCGAGCTCGTGCACGGCGGCGGAGAGATCGTGGGTGTCGACGAGCATGCGCGCGAGCTCCAGCGACGTGACCACGACCTCGTCGATCGCGTTGCGGTGGAGGGCGTCGCGGAGCCGACTCCGGAGCCCTCGGACGTGCTCGTCGCAGCGCGCGCGCGACAAGCTGCGTGCGGGAGTCGGAAAGTCTCGCGTCGTGGCTTCGCTCATCGCCGCCGGATCGTGCTCGAACGGCTCGAGCCGGTCCTCGAATTTCGGGGCGGCTGCGGACAGCGCCGCGGCGAACGCGTCGGCGCTCGAGTACCGCCGCAGCGGATCTTTCTGGAGGCCACGCATGACGACACCTTCCAATTCGGTCGGGATGAAGCGGTCCGGACGGCGGAACGAAGGTGGGACGACGCTCTCGGTCAGTTGGCGCTCGATGATCGCGTCCGACGAGCTCGTCGCGAACGGCGTCTTGCCGGTCAGCATCTCGTACAAGATGATCGCGACCGCATAGAGATCCGATTGCGCGACCGGCCCGTCACCGCGGATCACCTCCGGCGCCATGTACTCCGGTGTGCCCGAGGTGAGCTGGCGACCGTGATGGTCGTATTGGACCACCGGGGCCGGATGATCGACGCGATGAATCGATGCGAGACCGAAGTCGATGATCTTCACGGTCTCGCCCGCTTCGAGCAGGACGTTGTCGCTCTTGATGTCGGCGTGCACGACTCCCGCTGCGTGAGCGGCGTCGAGTCCCGCGAGGATCTGCGCGCCGATGTCCGCGGCGCGGCGAAGTGGCAGCGCCCCGTGATCGCGGATCAACGATCCCAACGAGCCGCCGCGAATGTGCTCCATCACGAGGAACGGCGCAGGTGCGCGCGGCTCGCTGAAGTCGAGCACCGAGACCACGTTGACGTGCGAGATGTAGCGCGCGGCGACGGCCTCGGTGCGAATCCGGCGCGCGGCGTCGACGTTGTCGCGGTGATCCTCGAGCAACAACTTGATCGCGACCGTCTCGCCGGTGCCGAGCACCGCCTCGTAGACGACGCCCATCCCGCCACGTCCCAACCGTTCGCGTAGCACATACGCGCCAGCGATCACGTCCCCCACCTGGGGCGAATGCGTCGATTGGGTAGTCATGGTCCCCCCCTGAAGTCATGGGTGTTGGTCGTGCGACCGATCCGGACGTGTCGGCATCACCTCGGTGATCGCGCAGTCGCTGCATCGGGTCTCTCCCGTCCGCGCGGCGATCAGCGACCCACACCGCTCGCAGCGGTGCTCGAGGCGATCGAGTGCCTCGATCACGTCGTGGAGCTCGTGGAGCTCGCCACCGAGTTGTGACAACACGTAGGTCTCCCACATCGCGGCCTTCAACATGCCGTCCTCGAGCTCGCATGCATCGAGCTCGTGATCGGCGGATTCGAGGACGTCATGAAAATGTCGCACGAGAACATCGCGTCGTCCGATCAGCCGATGGCGCTCGTGATCCCGATGGGTCATGTGTGATGCACGATGCATCAGAAGGGCCTGACCCGCCGTCGGCAGAACGGGGCTCACGAACGCGGGAGCGTTGGAGCTTTTGCATTGTCACTGAAATTCAAGGCCGCGAATCCCAGTCGCATTTTGCGGCGTGTTGCGAATTGCGAACTCGGTGTTCGATTACACCCAGCCAAAACGTCGACGAACTGCTCGATAAGTTTCGGTGTGCTCGCCTACGGCGTCTCGTACGGTGAATGCGGACTCGACGACTTCACGATGTGTGCCGGGCCTACATGCGTAGAGACCGAACAGCGGCGTCAGACCTTCTCGTGGAACGACCTCGCGTCGCTTCACGATCGAAAAGCCGGTCGTGTGCATCGCCGCGACGGCGCGTTCGGCTTGGGCGTGGGGAAAGCAAAACACGAACGTGCCGTCGTCGGCGAGGTGAGCCTTCGCGGCGTGCGCGTAGTCGGCCACGTCGCCGCGGAGCTCGAACCGCGCGTGGGCCTTCTGCGAATCCGCGGGCACGATGCCGGCACGCGGATCGAAGTACGGCGGACTGCCGGTGATCAGTGGAAACGTCTCGCCGAGTGCGAGCTCGCGCAGATCGCCGTGCAACGCACGCACGCGCTCGCCGACGTGGTTCGCGGCGATGTTCTCGGTGAGAAACCGATAGCTGATGTCCTGCGCTTCGATGCACGTGAGCGCGAGCGCGGGCACGGCCGAGACCATCAACAGGCCGACCGTGCCGATGCCGGTGCCGAGATCGAGTGATCGCGTCGGCGCCGGAAGCTGCTCGAGCGCGTACCACGCGGTGAGCAGATCATCGATCGAGTGACGATGACCGTTGCGGCGCTGGAAGATCTTGAAGTCGGCCGACAGCCCGTCGAGCGTGATCGGTTCGCCGAGCTCGGCCTCGAGCGCTGCGCGGCGTTGCTCGAGCGTCACTTCTTGCGGCCCGACAACAAGCCGCGGATCGCCATCTTCGCGGACAACTTCGGCAACTGCGTGATCGACTTCATCAGCGCGAACGCGAGCTGCAGCGGCGACGTGCCGGCGGCATCGATCATCGCGGTCTGCCCGGTGGTGACATCTTCGAGCGCACCGCGCGCGATCGTGCGCGAGCCATCGCTGCGGATCTCGACGACCAACCGCGCGACGACGGGCGGCTCTTTACTCTCGACGACGCTCGCCGGAGCCGCTTTGACGAGCTCGACGGTGGGGTCGTCCTTCATGGGCACAGCTTAGCGCCTAGTTAGCTAGATCCGTTCGGTTTCGCTTGCGAGTGAGCGCTCACTCCGCTACATACGCTCGAACCTTCGATGGCCACCCGCGCAACTCCACTTTCTCCCGATGCGCGGCGCGCCAGCATCATCGCGGCGACGTTGCCGCTGCTGCGCACGATCGGCCCGACCGTCACGACCGCGCAGATCGCGTTCGCCGCCGGGGTCGCCGAGGGCACGTTGTTCCGCGCGTTCCCCGACAAGGATGCGCTGATCCACGCGACGATCCAGGCCGCGTTCGATCCGGCGCCGACCGAGCAGAAGCTCGCGGCGATCGATCGCACCGGCACGCTGCGTCAGCAGTTGGTCGCGGCGGTCGAGATCCTGAAGGCGCGCGTCGAACAAGTCTGGCAGTTGATCTCGAGCTTCAACTTGCAGATGCCGCCGAAGCGCGACGACGTCCACACCGACCAGGGCATTCGCACGCAACTCGAAGCGCTGTTCGTGCCGCACGCCGCCGAGCTGCGCGTCGATCCCAATTACGCGATGCGAGTGATGCGCTCGCTCACGTTCGCGGGCACGCACCCGCGGATCAGCGACCACCAACCGTTCACCGCGAACGAGATCGTGACGATCCTGCTCGAGGGGATCGGGCGACATGACGAGGAGCGGGCCTGATGCTGTGGCGATTACTCAAGACGTACCTGCGACCGTACAAGGGCAACATCGCGACGGTGGTCGTGCTGCAGTTGTTCGGCACGATCGCGTCGCTGTTCCTGCCGAGCATCAACGGCCACATCATCGATCGCGGCGTCGCGACCGGTGACCACACGTACATCCTCGAGCGCGGCGGGCTGATGCTCGCGATCGCGGCGTTCCAGATCGGGTGCTCGATCGCCGCGGTGTATTACGGCGCGCGGGTCGCGATGGCGTATGGCCGCGACCTGCGGTCGGCGATCTTTCATCACGTCGGATTGCTCTCCGCCCGCGAGGTCGGCAAGGTCGGCGCGCCGTCGCTGATCACCCGCACCACGAACGACGTGCAGCAGGTCCAGATGCTCGTGCTGATGAGCGCGACCATGATGGTGATGGCGCCGATCATGTGCATCGGCGGGATCGTGATGTCGGTGCGCGAGGACGTGATCTTGTCGCGGCTGTTGCTCGTGTGCATCCCGGTGCTCGCCGGCTGCATCGGTTTCATCATCAGCCGGATGATCCCGAAGTTCCGCGCGATGCAGCCGAAGATCGATTCGGTCAACCGCGTGCTGCGCGAGCAGATCACCGGGATGCGCGTGGTCCGCGCGTTCGTGCGCGAGCCCGCCGAGGAGGAGCGCTTCGAGGGGTCGAACGCCGAGCTCACCGAGATCGCGCTGCAGGTCGGCAAGCTGCAGGCGTTGATGTGGCCGACCGTGATGATGGTGTTCAACGCGTCGAGCGTCGCGGTGCTGTGGTTCGGTGCGCATCGCATCGCCGGCGGCCACCTCGAGACCGGCTCGCTGATCGCGTACCTCAGCTACCTGATGCAGATCCTCGTCGCCGTGATGATGACGACGTTCATGGCGATCATGATCCCGCGCGCCGCGGTGTGCGCCGAGCGCATCGTCGAGGTGCTCGACATGCAGCCGGCGGTCGCACCACCGGAGACGGCGAAGCGGCCGACCGCGCTCGACGGCGTGCTCGAGCTCCGCGCGGTCGAGTATCGCTACCCGGGCGCCGCGGCGCCGGTGATCTCGAACATCTCGTTCACCGCGAGGCCGGGTGAGGTCACCGCGATCATCGGCTCGACCGGCGCCGGCAAGACCACGCTGTTGGATCTGATTCCGCGCCTGGGCGATCCGACCGCGGGGCAGGTGATCCTCGACGGTGTCGACGTGCGCGATCGCGATCCCGAGGAGCTGTGGGCGCGGATCGGCATGGTGCCGCAGCGCGCGTATCTGTTCACCGGCACGATCCGCAGCAACCTGCAATTCGGCAATCCCGACGCGACCGACGAGCAGCTCTGGGATGCGCTCGCGGTCGCGCAGGGCAAGGACTTCGTCGAGGAGATGCCGCAGCAGCTCGACTCGCCGATCGCGCAGGGTGGCACGAACGTCTCCGGTGGCCAGCGGCAACGGCTCGCGATCGCGCGCGCGTTGCTGCGCGATCCGGCGGTGTTCCTGTTCGACGATTCGTTCTCGGCGCTCGATCTCGCGACCGAAGCACGGCTGCGAGCTGCGCTCGCACCGCGGATCAAGCGCGCGACGATGATCGTCGTCGCCCAGCGCGTCGCCAGCATTCGCGATGCCCATCAGATCCTCGTCCTCGATAGCGGCAAGCTCGTCGGCAAAGGCACCCACGCGGAGCTCGTGCAGAGCTGTCCGACCTACGCCGAGATCGTGACGTCGCAGACCGAGCAGCAGGAGCGCGCAGCGTGAGTAACGACCGGAAACCCGCCGCACCGCCGCCGCGCCCGATGATGCGCGGCCCGATGGGCATGAACATGGGCCCGCCGCAGAAGGCCAAGACGTTCACCGCGTCGGCGAGGCGCCTGCTCGGCACGTTGAGTCCCGAGAAGCCGTTGATCATCGCGGTGCTCGCCTTCGCGATCGGCGCCGTCGCGCTGTCGGTCAGTGGCCCCAAGGTGATGGCGCGCGCGACCGACATCATCTTCCGCGGGTTCTTCGGCGGTCAGGCGCATCCCAACGCGTCGCCCGAGCTGATGAAGGCGATGAACGTCAGCGCGAGCCAGGGCGGCATCGACTTCGACGCGCTGTTCGAGGTCCTGCTGCTGACGATCGCGCTCTACATCGGCGCGTCGATCCTGATGTGGCTCCAGGGCTACATCCTCAACTACGTCGTCCAGCGCACGGTGAAGCGGCTGCGCTCGGATGTCGACGCGAAGCTGATGCGCGTGCCGCTGTCGTACTTCGACGGCCAACCGCACGGCGAGATCCTGAGTCGCGTCACGAACGACATCGACAACGTCGCGCAGGCCTTGCAGCAGACGCTCAGCCAGATGCTCGCCGCGGCGCTGACCTCGATCGGTGTGCTCGTCATGCTCGTCGTGATCTCGCCGACGCTCGCGATCATCGCGCTCGTCACCGTGCCGCTGTCGGTCGTCGTGACCGCGCGGATCGGCAAGCGTGCGCAGAAGGGGTTCGTCGCGCAGTGGAAGCACGTCGGCGCGCTCAACGGTCAGATCGAAGAGGCGTTCACCGGCCACGCGCTCGTCAAGGTGTTCGGCCGGCGCACGCAGGTCGAGGATCGCTTCCGCGCGAAGAACGACGAGCTGTTCGACGCCGCGTTCAAGGCCCAGTTCATCTCGAGCTTGATCATGCCGGCGATCAACTTCGTCGGGAACCTCAACTACGTCGCGATCGCCGTGATCGGCGGGCTGCGCGTGGCCTCGGGCACGATGACGCTCGGCAACGTCCAGGCGTTCATCCAGTACTCGCGGCAGTTCACGCAGCAGCTCAGCCAACTCGCGCAGGTCACGAACGTACTGCAGTCCGGCGTCGCGTCGGCCGAGCGGGTGTTCGAGTTGCTCGACACCGCGGATCAATCCGCGGATCGCAGTGAGGCGACGCTCGGCGTGACCAAGGGCGAGGTCTGCTTCGACGACGTGTCGTTCCGCTACAAGGTCGACGTCCCGCTGATCGACGACCTGTCGCTCGTCGCGAAGCCCGGCCAGACCGTCGCGATCGTCGGCCCGACCGGCGCCGGCAAGACCACGCTCGTCAACTTGTTGATGCGGTTCTACGATCTCAACGGCGGCAAGATCACGCTCGACGGCGTCGACGTCGCGCTGATTCCTCGCCGCGAGCTCCGCGCGAAGATGGGCATGGTGCTGCAAGACACCTGGCTGTTCGGCGGCACGATCCGCGACAACATCAAGTACGGCAGCCCCGGCGCGACCGACGACGCGATGCTCGCCGCGGCGAAGGCGACCTACGTCGATCGCTTCGTCCGCGCGTTGCCCGATGGCTACGAGACCGTGATCGATGAGGAGAGCAGCAACCTCTCGGTCGGCGAGAAGCAGCTGATCACGATCGCGCGGGCGTTCCTCGCGGATCCGTCGATCCTGATCCTCGACGAGGCGACCTCGTCGGTCGACACCCGCACCGAGGTGCTCGTGCAACACGCGATGGCGACGCTGCGCGAGCGCCGGACCAGCTTCGTGATCGCGCACCGGCTCTCGACGATCCGCGATGCCGACACCATCTTGGTGATGGAGCACGGCAACATCGTCGAGCAGGGCTCGCACGACGAGCTGCTCGCGAAGGGCGGGGCCTACCACACGCTGTATCACGCGCAGTTCGCGGCGCCGATCGCGGCCTGATCGCGGTATAGCGGGGCTCCATGCAGCCGGACGTGTACGGACCGACGGCTCCACAGCCCTCGCACGCGCCGCCCCGGCCGCTGCCGTCGCAGTCGGTGCCGCCGCCGGTGGCGCATCCGGCGTCGCAGGCGCTGATCGTGATCGCCGTCGTCGTCGCGCTGATCGTGGGGTTGACGATCGGCGTGCTGATCGGCCGGACGACGTCGAGTGTGGTGACGACCGCCGCGCCGTCGTCGATCGTGCTCGGGCATCTCCACGTCGCGTCGAAGCCGGCCGATGGTAACGTCGTGCTCGACGGCCGGTTCGTCGGGGTCTCGCCGATCGAGCACCTCGAGCTCGATCCCGGCAAGCACTCGATCGTGATCGACGTGTTCGGCTACCAGCCGTACGCGGGGACGCTCCAGATCGAAGCGCACGGCACGTTGAATCTGTCGGTCACGCTGGCCGCGCTCGGCGACGCGACCCCGACGATCGGCACGGTCTCGGGGGTCGGCGTGGTGACGCACGCGATGGTGCCGAGGTCGGCGCTGTTGCCCGCCGGCGGGGCTCCAGGGGTAGCACCGCCGAAGCCGGCACCATCGCGATCGTCCTCGAGCAGCAGCAGCGCGGCTCCGCGGCCGTCCGCGCCACGCCGCGACTGTAGTGGCGAGAACAGCCGGTGCAACGAGAGTTGCCGGAGCGCCTCGACGAGTTGTGACTTCTCGTGCCCGGGCTGCTCGAGTTGCAACACCAGCACCGGGTGGGACGAGTGCAAGCGGCAGTGCGATACCTGCCGCGCCGGCTGCGAGCAGAACACCAAGTTCTGCGAGAGCAGTTGCGACAATCAGAACAACAACTGCGAAGCGTCGCAGCCGTAGCTGGCAGAGCTGGTCACACGCGGACGCGCAGGGTCTCGTAGACCTCCGCGTCGCCGAAGCCGCTGATCCGACCCATCGCGCGTGCCAGATCGCGCGACGACTCGAGATCGAGCTTCGGCAACTGGCTCTTGTGACACGCGATCGCGGCGAGCTTGGTCTCGACGAAGCCGGTGATATCGGCGAAGCAATTGCCGAACGACCGCGACTGCGCGTTCATCTCCGGGCTCGAGAGATACGAGAGCAAGTCGCACGGCGTGCGGCGCAGCGCCGAGACCGTCGCCCGATTGACGAGACCGTGGTCCCAGTGGAGGTCGTTCGCCGAGTGCGTGATCACCAGGTCCGGACGCACGTCGCCGATGATCTGATCCATCCGGCGCACGAGCTCGTGCATCGCGATGTCCTCGACGCGGCACGGCTTGTCTTCATTGAGGACGAACAGCTCGGCGTCGAGGACGTCGGCGGCGGCTTGTGCCTCGATCCGTCGCGTCGCGGTGTTGCTCGGGATCGAGACGATCGCGAGCGTGACGTCGGCGCCCTGACTCGAGAGCCGTGCGAGGAGGCCTCCGGCGCCGACCTCGAGATCATCGGGGTGGGCACCGAACGCGAGGACGCGCCCGCCTCTTTCGGCAAGGATGCGATTCATGCGGCGACCTCCAGCGGAATTGGCAGACGGATCGGGTGAGAGCGCTCGAACAGGATCTCGCGGCTCGCGTCGCCGCAGTTGAACAACAGATCGAGGAACCCCAGGTGCGACGTGAAGCCGGCACCGGCGTAGCGCTGCGCGTAGCTCGGGTGGCGGAAGTACTGCCAGATCAAGCCCGTGCCGGCGCGGCCCATCTGCTCGGAGTCGAGATACTCGGTCGAGCCGCCGCCGCCCGAGAGGTAGCAGCGCGCGCCGACCGCATGACACATCGCGATCAAGCGATCGGTCTTCGCACCGATCAGGCCGAGCTGCGACGCGCGGACCATCGGCGTCGTGATGCCGAACCACGTGCGCGCGAGATCGAGCATGTGGAGATCGAGCGCGAGCAACGACTCCCACGGCCGTGTGTAGACGTCGCGCAATGCCGGCGCGTAGTGCTCGAAGTACGGCGCGCGGCGATAGTTGTGCTCGATCGTCAGCCAGGTCCGGCGCTGCCAGTGCTGCTTCGCGCTGCCGGAATTATCGATCCGCTTGTCGCAGATCCGATCTTGCTGCGTGCCTCGCTCGAGCGGCACGGTCAGCCACGCCGAGCCGCCCTGGAGCTTCAGACGCTGGCGATTCTGGAAGTTCTGCGCCTCGTACTGGAGGTCGTCCATGATCACGAACAGGTCGGCCTTCGCCATCTTGTCGAGGTAGCCGAGCCACGGCATGTAGTGCGGCTGGTGCGCGGCGACGATCATCGAGCAGCTCCTCTCGTGACGCTGCCGTGACCGCGGGTCTCCCAGCTCGAGCTGTCGAGCGTGAACAAGCCGAGCGGGGTGAGCAGCAGATAGGCCACCGGCATCAACACCGCCATCGGCATGAACGCGATCGGATGCACGCGCAGCCACGGCGGCAGTCTTCGCACCGCGGGAGAGAAGTGATAGACGAGCGAGAACCCACCGATCAGGACGACGTGCACCGTCGCGAGCTCGAAGAACTTCCCATTCACGACGTGCTCGATGATCACGAACGGATACACGAGCACGAGCAGCAGCATCGACAGGTACTGCAGCGTCAGCAACGGATGCAGCCGGTACGCGTCGCCGAGGCCGATCATGAAGTCGGCGATGTTCGAGCGCTTCCAGCGCAGTTGTTGATTGAAGTAGCCCTGGAGGTTGGTCGCGGCCTTCGTGAAGCAGAACGCGTCCATCGTCATCCGCGTCTTGTAGCCGTGCTTCACGATCTGATGCGTGAGGTAGCGGTCCTCGCCGTACTTGATCGGCACGCCCAGGATGTTGCGGTCCTCGAGGATCGGCTCGAGCTCGATCAACACGGTCCGGCGATACGCGGTCAGACAGCCCGACAGACACATCACCTGATCGAGCGCGCGCTCGAGGTTCTTCAGGTGTTCCTGGCCGAAGTAGTACTTGATGGTCTGAAGGCGAGTGAGCCAGTTGAAGTTCGGATTCGAGACGTGAATCCGTCCACCGACCGCGGCGATCTCCGGTGAGGTGAACCTGGCGACCAGCTCGCGCAGCGCGGTCGGGAACACGATCACGTCGGAGTCGACCGAGACGATGACCTCGGCCGACGACGCGCGCACCGCCGCGTTGATGCCCTTGCGCTTTCCCAGGTTGATCTGGTTGCGCAGCACACGAACATTTCCGAACTCCGCGGCGGCTTTGGAGGCCCACTCGTAGGAGTCATCGGTGGAGCAGTCGTCGACGACGGTGACCTCGAGCTTGTCCGCCGGGTACTCGAGCTCGACCAGGCTCTTGATCGTGTCGTAGATCGAGCGGCCTTCGTTGAACAGCGGCACGACGATCGTGATCGTCGGTTCGTAGCCAGTGATCTTCGGATCGAGATTCTTGCCGCGAAGGATCGTCAGGTACCACCCGAACACGTAGCGGTTCAGGAAGACGATGAAGATGAACAGGTAGATCGGGAATGACGACAAGCGTGCTCGCGTGCATCAGCAAGACCTGAACCACGGCATTTCTCGTCGAATGCACAAGATGCGCAACAGCGATCGAAGCAAGTTGCATTCGTGATCGATCGAAGTGGGGACGACTCGTCCCCCCAAACTGGTGACGGTGGAGACCAGTGCAACGCGCGCCGATCACGCCACAACAGGAGCAGGGCGCACTGCATGTGATGGCGATTGTCTTGCACCGCGTTGTCGCGCGAATGCCCTCGAAGCCTTCTCCGAGTCCGCGAGCTCCCCTTGCACAACCAACAGAAAGGCCGCGCGGAATAGCAGCACCTGACATGCACGCGGGTTCCGTGATTCCGTTTGCCAGGCCGCGCGCGATCTCGTCGTTGCCGACGACGTTCACGCCGCCGGCGACGACATCGTGGGGCAGCGCGGCCGCGAAGAAGCCGGCGCCGACGTCGTGGGGGAGCGAGGCACGCAGCGCGATCAACGCGGCGCCGTCGTTGCCGATGCCGTTGAGCGGCGGTGGGGTGGCGAAGGCTCCGCCGCCACCGATCTTGGTGCCGCCGTTGGCGCCCAGGCTCGAGATCCCGACGGTCGCGCTGCCGCCACCGCCATCGGCGTTCTTGTCGCCGATGCCGGTCGCGCCGATGACGATGCCCGACCAGACGGTGCCGAGCCTCAAGTCGGATCGCTGGGCGGCGTTCGAGAAGCTCGGGCTCGGTGCGATCGATCGGGTGAAGGCGTTGAAGCCGAAGGAGTGGAGCAAGCACGTCGTCACGGCGTACCGCCTGCTCGGCTTCGCGATCCTCACGATCATCGTGGTCGTGTTGATCGGCTACATCACGACGACCGCGTTCTTCTATATGAGTAACTCGTGGATCGTGCCGACCGCGCTGGCGCCGACCGACGAGAAGATCGTGTCGCTCCAGGCGCAGCTCGCGGAGCGCCAGAACCAACGCGACCAGACCGCGATGGCGCTCGATCAAGCCGAGCGCGCGATCGTGGTCCAGCAAGCGTTCCAGGGCGAGTTCGCGAAGGCGATCCAGAGCGACCTCGACGGGCGCAAGGCGGCGCTCGTGCGCATGCACCAGCTCGCGGCGGCCGCGGCGTCGACCCGCTCGCAGATCAAGAGCTCGAACAACGCGTACCTGACCGAGTCGCAGCGCCGGATGAAGGAGGAGTACAAGGCCGGGTTGATCGATCGCAACGCGATGCTGTCGGGCAAGTTCCAGATGGCGCAGATCACGAGCTCGAACCTGACGCTGGTCGAGCGCCAGTCCGAGTACGAGAATCGCGCGGCCGAGCTCGAGGCGCAGACCCGTTCGCTCGAGGCGCTGCTCGCGAACACCACCGTCAACGGTGCGATGAGCTACGACGTGTTGAAGATCAAGCAGGAGTATCAGGCGTCGCGGCTGGAGACCCAGAAGGCGATCGAGACCCGCGATACGCTGAAGATCGCGCTCGAGCGCGAGGACAAGCTGGTCGGGTCGCTCGAGCAGTCGTCGTACCTGCGCGCGATCGCCGACGGAGCGCAGGTCGCGTTCGTGCCGTACGGCAACTTGAAAGAGGTCAAGAAGGGCAGTTCGCTCTACGGCTGCAAGGTCGGCATGGTGTTCTGCCACAAGGTCGGCACCGTGCTCGACGTGCTGCCCGGGGAGGTCCTGTTCAAGCATCCCAATCGCGACAAGCAACTGCGCGGGCAGATGCTGGAGCTCAAGCTCGAAGACGGAGCCGATGCCACGGACGATGTCTTGTTCGTGGGCGGACGCCCACTGCTGATCTAATGCGCGCGTTGGTGTTGCTCGGATTGTTCGCCGGCACCGCGCACGCGGATGATGGCTATTGCGATTACGTCGAAGGCGTCGCCCAGGCGACGAGTGCGACGCAGTTCGCGCCGCAGATCCTCGGCGTGTTCGGTTATGTCGAGCAGGCGCCGTCGCAGGTGACTCCGTCGCAATCGTCGACGCTGCGGTTCATCGGCGGCGTCAACTATCGCCTGACCGGGATCTACGAGGGGTTCGCGACCAAGGACCACGCGCACGCCGATTGCCGGCGGCACTCCGCGCTCGAGCAGGTCCGCGGCGAGACCGAATCGCGGGCGCTGAGCGCGAAGGTCAAGGTGCTCGACGACGCGATCACCGAGGCCGACAAGGTGATGAAGCAAACCGAGGCCGACTTCGAGAGCCGGCGGACGACCGCGCAGGAGACCACCGCGATGCGGCTGCGGGTCGAGGATCTTCGCACGCTCGCCGCGGATGCGCATCGCCAGCTCACCGCGTTGCCGCCGCCCGGAGAGCAACCGCTCGGGGCGGCGCTCGCGACGTATCGCACCGCCGATGGCGACATGGAGGATGCCGAGGGCCGGTTGCGCCGCGCGCAGCTCCTCGACGTCAGCGTGCGCGCCGGCTTCGACGAGTTCCTCGACAACACGGCGAACCCGACGCCGTTCTTCGCGGTGATCAACGTGTCGCTCAGCGTCGGTGCGTTGTGGCAGGGCAGTGGCAACGATCGCGCGGCGGCGGGGCGCAAGCGGTTGATCGAGGCGGGGCACGATCCGCTCGGCGTCGACGCGACGCTCGAGAACGTCCAGGGCACGATCGACATCGAGACCAAGCGCGCCGAACAAACCGCGGCGCTGGTCGGCGAGCTCGAGCGCCAGCTCGCGGCGCTCGACAAGGTCGGCGGCGAGGACTCCAAGCGCTATCGCCAGACCATCTGGTTCGACTTCATGAAGGCGAAGGCCGAGCAGGCGTACCTCGCGGCGCATCTGCAGAGCCTGCACGAGGTGCTCGGCACATGAGGTGGATGATGGTCGCAGTGATGGCGTGCAGTACGGCCAACGCGGCGCCGACGATCGCGGTCGCGCCGGTCAAGGACCTGTGCGTCACGCGCGGTGCGATCGCGGATCGCGCGATCAAGGAGCCCACGGTGCGTGCATTCGCGCCCGCGGCCGGTGGCGATGCCGCCGAGCTCGCGTTCACGTTCAAGGGCGATGCGGCGACCGCGCGCGCACTCGCGAACGGCCAGGATCGCCGCCAGCTCGGGCTCAAGCTCCGCGCGCAGGATGGCTGCAACGTGATCTATGTGATGTGGCGGCTCGATCCGAAACCGAAGCTCGAGGTCTCGGTCAAGCGCAACCCCGGCAAGCGCACGCACGAGGAGTGCGGCGCCGAGGGCTACACCAAGGTGAAGCCGGCGCACCGGGCGGCGCCGGTCCCCGCGCTCGTGGCCGGTGACGCCCACACGCTGCGCGCCGAGATCGTCGGCGACGAGCTCCGCGTGTGGATCGACGGCACGGTCGCCTGGCAGGGCACGCTGCCCGCCGAGGCGCGCGACCTCACCGGGCCCGCCGGCCTGCGCACGGATAACTTGGAGCTCGCGCACCTCGAGCTCTCCGCGCCGGCGAAGGGGCAGGGCCTGGCCTGCAAACGGGGCGCGACCACCGAGGAATAGCGGCGCCAGCCATGTATAGTCACCGCTATGGCAGAAACGTCGGGGC
>JBDTJY010000213.1:0-11922 GCA_039935615.1 Kofleriaceae bacterium | reverse complement strand
TGCGGTCGGTCGGGCGCGATTCGCACTCGTCCTCGTACGTGCTGTACATGTACGGCGTGTTCGATTCGTACTCGCCGCCGCACGTGTCGACGCGCTTGTAGACCGGGCGGATGCCGGCGGCGTGACGGGCCTCGCGGACCTCGACTTCTTTCACGCCGACGAGCGCGGCGATCCGGCGATCGCTCATGCCCAGGCGCTTGAACCGGCGCAGGTCGAGCGTGGCGAGCGGCGTGCGCGCGACCTCCATCTCGGCGAGCGCGATGTCGCGGATGTGATGCAGGAACCACGGGTCGATCCGCGTCAGCTCGTTCGCGCGCTCGGCGGTCATGCCGAGCTGGAACGCGCGCGCGACCTGATAGATCCGGTCCGGCGTCGCGATCGCCATCGCACGCTCGAGCGCGATCATGTCGTCGCCGAGCTTGTCCATCGCGAGATCGAACCCCGCGCGGCCGGTCTCGAGCGACCGGATCGCCTTGCCGAGGGCCTCGCTGAACGTGCGGCCGATCGCCATCGCCTCGCCGACCGACTTCATCTGCGGGCCGAGCGTGGTCGACGCCGACGGGAACTTCTCGAACGCGAACCGCGGCCACTTGACGACGACGTAGTCGATCGTCGGCTCGAACGACGCCGGCGTGACCTCGGTGATGTCGTTCTGCAGCTCGTCGAGCGTGTAGCCGATCGCGAGCTTCGCGGCGATCTTCGCGATCGGGAACCCGGTCGCCTTCGACGCGAGCGCCGAGCTCCGCGACACGCGCGGGTTCATCTCGATCACCAGCATGCGACCGGTCTTGGGATCGACCGAGAACTGCACGTTCGAGCCGCCGGTCGTCACGCCGATCTCGCGCATGATCGCGATCGAGGCGTCGCGCATGCGCTGGTACTCTTTGTCGGTCAGCGTCATCGCCGGCGCGACGGTGATCGAGTCACCGGTGTGCACGCCCATCGGATCGAGGTTCTCGATCGAGCACACGATGATCGTGTTGTCCTTGGAGTCGCGCACGACCTCGAGCTCGAACTCTTTCCAGCCGAGCACGCTCTCCTCGACGAGGATCGAGTGGACCGGCGATTGATCCAGGCCGAACTGGACCATCCGATCGAAGTCCGGCCGGTTGTACGCGATGCCGCCGCCCGAACCGCCGAGCGTGAACGACGGCCGCAGGATCGCCGGGAATCCGATCTCGTCGATGATCGCGCGCGCCTCTGCGACCGACGTGACGAGCCGCGACTTCGGGCACGCCAGGCCGATCCGCGCCATCGCCTGCTTGAACAGCTCGCGATCCTCGGCCATCTCGATCGTCTTCACGGTCGCGCCGAGCAGCTCGACGCCGTGCTTCTCGAACAGGCCCGCCTTGTGTGCGGCCATGGCGAGGTTGAGGCCGGTCTGCCCGCCGAGCGTCGGCAGGATCGCGGACACCTTCTCGCGCGCGAGCACCTTGTCGAGGACTTCGACCGTGAGCGGCTCGATGTAGGTCGCGTCGGCGAGCTCCGGGTCGGTCATGATCGTCGCCGGGTTCGAGTTGATCAGCACGACGCGCAGGCCCTCTTCGCGGAGCGCCTTGCACGCCTGCGTGCCCGAATAGTCGAACTCGCACGCTTGGCCGATGACGATCGGCCCGGACCCGATGATGAGGATGGACTCGAGGTCCTTCCGACGTGGCATCGGATCGACCGTTTACCCCAATCAGCCGCCGAGGTCGACCGGCAAACCACCGTGCTTGAGTCGCTCGCGGTCGATCTGATCGAGCCCGGTGCCGGGATCGCCGGCTTCGAACGGCCCTCGGGGCTACTACTTCTTCTTGACGGTTTGTCCGTCGACGCGGAAGGCTTCGCCCAGCGGTCCGCTCAGGATCGCCTTGACTTGCGGTGCGCGCTCGCCGAGCGGCGCCTTGGTCCGCTCGAGCACCTCGAGGATCGTGCGCTTGATCCGACCCGACTCTTCTTCGGGACGGAGCAGGGCGTCGATCAACGGCGGCCCGATCTTCGCGGCGTCCCTCGTCGCGAGGCCCTCGATCGCCGTGAACCGCGAGTTCTCGTCGAAGTCGGCGACGTACGGGGTCACGCGCGAGATGACCTCGTCATCCGACATGCCCTTCAGCTCGGTCAACCACTTCAACAGATCGATCCGCTTGTCGGGCATCCGGACGTAGCCGGGCAGTTCGAGAGCGAGCAGCTCGTCGATCACCGCGAGCTGTTGATCGTGATTCGCGACGCGCTCGAGCACGCGCAGCGGAAACGCGATCTGATCGGCCACCTTCATGTAGCGGGTGATCGCGACCAGCGAGAGCGGGCCCTTTTCGACCAGCACGTCGACGACCCAGGACTTCTCCTGCTCGTCCTCGACGCCCTTCATCGACGTCACGCCCCAGCGCTTGCAGAGGCCGTACAGCGCCTCGTCGGTCCCCTCTTCGCGCAACCGCTCGAGTGCACCCCACCGATCGGGTTGCTGGGCGAGTTTGTTCGTCGCCTTGTCGATCGTGCGTTGAAGTGCTTTGTCCTTAGAGAACAGACCGAAAACCATATTTCACTCGCTCTTCGTGCTCGATTCCGCCGGAACCTACCGTTCCCCATGCGGGACGGCAAGGTTGGCCGGAAATGATCTCGTGACCCGCGACTGTCGTACAGTAAGGTCGATGCGAATCACGGGATTCCTCATGCTCTCGTCGCTCGTGGCGTGCTCGAGCAGCAAGCCGCACCCCACGACGGGAAAATTCGAGGACTGCTACTACGACTGCAAGCCGGGCCAAGGTTCGGCAGGAAACCAGTCGACGGCATCGGGTCCCACAGTGGACACGAGCAAGCCCGCTGGCAAGCTCACACAGGCCGGAGAGAAGGCCGCCGCGTTTCGCGAGGCTGCGGATCTGATCGACAAGGCTCAAAAGGCCGTCGATTCGGGCAACAAGAACCTCGCGGACCAGTTGTTCTCGACGGCCGAGATCCTGACCGGCCCCGAGGCGGTCGCGGCCCTGGCGCCGGTGTTCCGCGAAGGTGCGCCACCGCGCGTGACCACGCCGCCGGCCAAGGTCGACACCGCCACCCCCGCCCAACCCCGCACGGTCGGCAGCTCCGAGGCCGAGGATGCCGAGGCGAAGGTGGCTCCACCGAGGGTCGAGGGCAGCCTGACCGGCACCGTCGAGATCGACGGCAAACCGCTCGCCGGGGCCTTTGGCCTCGTCACGCTCGAGCCGGTAACCGGCAAGTGGCCGGCGCGTACACCCAAGCGCAGGGCGATCGAACAACGCGACCGCACGTTCCTCCCGCACGTCATGGCGATCCCCGTCGGCTCGACGGTGACGTTCCCGAACTTCGACGGTGTGTTCCACAACGTGTTCTCGACCTCGCCCCTGGCCGCGTTCGACCTCGGCATCTACAAGGCCGGGGAGGCCCGCGAGTACACGTTCCAGAAGGAAGGCATCGTCCGGCTCGGCTGCAACCTGCACGCGAACATGTCGGCGTACATCGCCGTCGTGGCGGCGCCCGCGTACGTGATCACCGCCGACGACGGCACGTTCTCGTTCAAGCACCTCGCGCCGGGCAAGTACCACTTGAAGGCGTGGAGCGAACGCTCCAAGGCGCCGATCACGCAGGACGTGACGGTCAAGGTCGGCGCGAACAGCGTCAAGGTCGGCGTGCAAGCCGATGCGCCCGCGGGACCGGCGCCGGATAAATTCGGAGGCAAGCGTGGCTAAGACCGCGCTCGTCGCGGCCGGGCTCGTGCTGCTCGCGGCCGGCGGCGGGCTCGCGGGGTTCGGCGCGACGCGCAAGCCGACCGGCGGGATGACGCCGGAGGCCTCGTCGGCGATGACGTCGGCGATCGGTCAGCTCGATGGCGACATTCGCGCCGCGCAGGCCGACGTCAAGAGCGCGACCGAGACGCTGTCGACGCTGCAGCAAGTCCAGTCGGCGGTCGCGACCAACGAAGCGAGCGTGCAGGACATGCTGACCCACGGCGAGCTCGCGTTTTCGCCGAAGCCCGGCGAGGTGATCGAGCTCGGTCAGATCGTGAACGCGATGCAACCGACGCCGCTGTTGATCCAGCCGGCGGGTGCGATCCGCTCGGTGCACGCGGGCAAGTCCGGCAGCTACGTCGAGCTGCTGGGCGACAAGGCCCTCGTCACGTACGTGTCGACCGTGGTGCCCAAGGATCGCAAGGAAGAGCTCAGCGGCTACGTGATGATCAGCCGGCCGCTCGATCTCGCGCCCGCGTTCGCGAAGCTCGAGGCGGCGAAGATCGCGGGCACGTTCGTGCTCGACGGCAAGACCCGCGCGCTCGGCACGATGTCGGCGAAGCCCGAGACCAAGGAGATGGCGCTGCCCTCGGTGCCCGGTGCGAAGATCATCGTCGAGAGTCCGGCGCTCACCGGTGGTCCACAGACGCCGTTGATCGCCGGCGGTGGTGGCCTCGCGGGCCTCGGGTTGATCGTGTTGATCCTCGGCCTCGCGGGCAAGAAGCAGTCGGGCGGCGTCGCGGTCGGGACCCAGCCGACGGCGCAGCAGTTCGGCAACGCGCAGACCCAGATGTCGGCGAGCGGGCACGCGGTCGGCACGCCGGCGCCGATCGACACGACGGCCGGGTTCACGTCGGCGAACCTCGTCGCCGGATCGATGATCGGGCGGTGGGAGATCCTGAAGCGGATCGGCTCGGGCGGCATGGCCGACGTCTATCTCGCGCGGGCGCGCGGCGAGGCCGGCTTCGAGAAGCAGGTCGCGGTCAAGGTCATGCACCCGCACCTCGCACGCAACGAGCGTGCGGTCGAGCATTTCCTCGACGAAGCGCGGCTCGCGTCGCGCATCGATCATCCGAACGTGGTCCAGATCCAGGACCTCGGCAAGGTCGGCAACGACTACATCATCGTGATGGAGTTCGTCGACGGCGTCGATCTCGAGAAGCTGCTCGCGTCGGCGCGCGCCGCGCAGCGCCAGGTCCCGATCGATGTGGCGCTCGGCATCCTCCGGCGCGTGTGCGACGGCCTCAACGCCGCGCACAACTCGACGACGGTCGATGGCCGGCCGACCAACCTCGTGCATCGCGACGTCAAGAGCGCGAACGTGCTCGTGTCGAAGCAGGGCGGCGTCAAGGTCGTCGACTTCGGCATCGCGAAGGCCGCGTCGCAGAATCACCTGACGATGGCCGGCGAGACCAAGGGCACGCCGTCGATGATGGCACCCGAGCAGCGCGTCGGTGAGACCGTCGACGTTCGTGCCGACGTCTACTCGGTCGGCGCGGTCGCGTTCGAGATCCTGACCGGCAACGCCGTCAACCTCGACCTCGCGGCGCTCGCGCACCTCGGCGTCGAGAACTGGCCGCACCTGCCGTTGCCGTCGACGCTGCGGCCGCAGTTGCCGATCGAGCTCGACGCGCTGCTCATGCAGTGCATGTCGTTCGATCGCGAGCCGCGCCCGGCCAACTGCGCGGCGCTCGAGACGTCGTTCGAGCAGATCATGAAGAAGCACGGCCTGTCCGCGAGCGACAAAGACATCGCGCGCTGGGTCTCGAGCGAGGCCGCGGCGCTGCTGCCGTCGGCGACCGACGTCACGCAAGCGCGCGTCTGATCGCACTCAGAACCGGATCGTCGCCGAGACACCGGCGCCCGTCGGACTCGCGGTGGGCGTGACGAACACGCGCTGCTGGTCTTCCTCGTCGTGATCTCGCACGAACAAGATCGTCGCCGCGGCGGCAAAGCCGGTCGCGATCGCGAACGAGCCCCACGCGAGATATTGGTAGCGATGGCCCTCGTCGAGCAGCTCCTGGTAGCGCTGCTGGGTGCTCGGATCGAACACGGGCGATTGGTTGTTGAGGCCGACGTAGAGGTCGCGGATGTCTTGCTCGGACGAGCTCGCCGAATACGCGAGCACCGCGCCGGCGGTGACAAACGCGAGCGCGCCGCCGACCATCAGCCACGGTGCGTCGCGACCGTGACGATGCGCGGTGATCGGCGCGGCCGAGCCGATGCCCGCGTCGGCGGTCGTGTCTGCCGAGCCCGATCCCGATCCCGATCCCGAGTTCGCCGATCCGGCATCGTTGCCGGTCGGGTTCGTCGGGTTCGTCGTCGGGCCCGTCGCCGACAGTGTCTCCAGCCCGGTCTTCGAGCTCGGAACCTTCACCGGCATGCTCGCGGATCCAGTCTCCATCCCGGCGAGCGAGTCGGTCTTGTCCGCGGGCTTGTCGACCGGCTTGGCCTCGAGCGATCGCCAATCGCCGCCGCACGCCGCGACGCGCTCCTTGGTGACGTCGATGAAGTGCTGTGCGGGCTTCGCCTCGCGCACGTAGCGCGCGTAGTAGACGAGCGCGACGTCGCACTTGCCGGCCTTCTCGTTCGCGACGCCGATCTTGTAGAACACGACCGGGTCTTTGGTGATCTCGTACGCGGCGCCGAAGTCGCGGACCGCGTCGGTGTAGGCGCCCTTGTCGAGCTCGGAGCTCGCCGCATCGTAGAGCTGCTTGGCACGCGCGAAATCAGGCGGCGCGGGCTGAGCCTCCGACCGAACGGCCAGGGTCGCGAGGCCGGCCCAAACATAGAGCGCCGGGCCGATCGCGAGCCCTCGCAAGGACACCCTGGACACCTAACCAGCCTACAGGATTTCGCGCTATACCGCGCCTCGGAGTAGCGATGGCGAAGATCGATCTTGTCCGCAATCTCGGCGTGGTCGCGCATATCGACGCGGGCAAGACCACCGTATCGGAACGGTTCCTCTTCCACGCCGGCAAGATCCATAAAGTCGGCGAGGTCCACGACGGTGAGACCGAGATGGACTGGATGGAGCAGGAGCGCGAGCGCGGCATCACGATCACCGCCGCCGCGATCACGTTCGATTGGAAGAAGCACGAGATCCATCTGATCGACACGCCGGGCCACGTCGACTTCACGATCGAAGTCGAGCGCTCGCTGCGCGTGCTCGATGGTGCGGTCGTCGTGTTCTGCGGCGTCGCCGGGGTGCAACCGCAATCCGAGACCGTCTGGCACCAGGCCGACAAGTTCAAGATTCCGCGCCTCGCGTTCATCAACAAGCTCGATCGCGTCGGCGCGTCGCTGCCGACCGTGGTCGCCGATATTCGCGAGCGCCTCGGCGCGAACGCGGTGCCGATCCAGCTCGTGATCGGCAGCGAGGACACGTTCGGCGGTGTCGTCGATCTCGTGACGATGAAGGCGATCATGTTCACGGGCGACGTCACCGACAAGCCCGACATCGTCGAGATTCCGAACGACATCGCCGCCTCGGCGGCCGACGCGCGCGATCAGATGATCCAGGCGATCGCCGATCTCGACGACTCGATCGCCGAGAAATATCTCGAGGGCAGCGCCCTGAGCGAAGCCGAGCTCAAGGCGGCGATTCGCAAGGCGACGATCGCGGTCAAGATGATCCCCGTGCTCGGCGGCACCGCGCTGCGCAACAAGGGCATCCACCCGCTGCTCGACGCGGTGATCGACTACCTGCCGTCGCCCGTCGACGTGCCGCCGGTCACCGGTGTCGATCCGCGCAGCACCGGCGAGAAGCTCGTGCGCCAGCCGAAGAACACCGAGCCGTTCTCGGCGCTCGCGTTCAAGATCGCGATGGACGAGGGCCGCAAGGTCGTGTTCATGCGGATCTTCAGCGGCACACTCGATGCCGGCGGCGAAGTGCTCAACGTCCGCACCAACAAGAAGGAGAAGGTCGCGCGCCTGTTTCGCATCCACGCGGCGAAGCGCGAGCGGCTCGAGAAGGCCGTCGCCGGCGAGATCGTCGCGGCGGCCGGGCTCAAGGATGCGACCACCGGCGACACGCTGTGCGATCCGAAGTCGCCGATCCTGCTCGAGCGCATCGACACCTACGAGCCCGTGATCTCGCAGGCGATCGAGGCCGACAACGCCGCGGCGAAAGAGCGTCTCGACTTCGCGCTCGGCAAGATGGTCGAGGAAGATCCGACGTTCCGCGTCAAGGAAGACGCCGATACCGGCCAGACCATCATCTCGGGGATGGGCGAGCTCCACCTCGAGATCATGGTCGACCGCATGAAGCGCGAGTACGGCGTGCACGCGCGCGCCGGCAAGCCGCAGGTCGTGTATCGCGAGACCGTCCTGGCGTCGGGCGAAGGCCAGGCCACGTTCGAGCGCGAGATGAAGGAGCAGCCGATCTTCGGCGACGCCACCTGCATCGTGCGCGCACGTGCGCGCGGCGCCGGCATGGAGTTCAAGCTCGCACTACCCGCATCGTCCCTGCTGCCCGACAACATCGTGCAGTCCGCGATGCAGGGCCTCCGCGACGCCGCGTCCTCCGGCCCCGACGGCTACCCGCTCGAGGATGTCGAGGTCACGCTCACGCGCGTCGCGCTCAAGGATGGCTACAACGGTGAGATCGGTGCTCGCGCGGCCGCCGCCGAAGCCTTCCGCCGGGCCGTGCTGAACGCCGAGCCCGCTCGCCTCGAGCCGATCATGTCGGTCGAGGTCACCGTCGACGACGAGGGCCTGGGCTCCGTCATCGGCGATCTGCAGCAGCGTCACGGCCAGGTCCAGAACATGGAAGCGATCGGCACCAAGCGCCTGGTCACGGCTCTCGTGCCGCTGCGCAACATGTTCGGGTACTCGACGCGCCTACGCTCGATGACGGCCGGCTCTGCGACGTTCCGGATGCAGATGCACACGTACGACACGCTGCAGGGCTGACGATGAACGACTACAGCTCCCAGCCCGCGACCCGAACCGCTACGGCGTGACGGCGGCGGGCGGCGGCGGCGCAGCTTCGGCCGTGGCCCAGACCTGAACCTTCGCGTGCCCCCCGTGCGGAATGTTGCGGTACTTGAAGTCGATGTACTTGATCGAGCGATCGTCGCCGGGAAAGTCGATCACGCGCGCGCGCCTTCACCGAAGAAGAAGTTCATCTGCGGATGCCAGGGCTCACCGCGACCGAACTTGACGCTCATGGCGAGCCTCTCGAGATCCGCGTCGTGCACGACGACGGACATCTTCGAGAACTTGCCCTCGTAGCGGCCGACAGCGCACAGACAAGACGAAGTGCCCCACCGGAAAATTCGATCGATGAATTGGGGCGTGCGGATCTGCACGAGAAACAACAGAAATCTGAGGGTTCGCGAACTCGCCCAAAACGACGCGACTTCAGAGTAGCGTTGCATCATGAGGCTCTTCGCGGCGGTGATCGCGTGGTTTGTCGTGGCTTGTGGACCGGGAGGTCGCGATCACGGCGCCTGCGATCCGAACACGATGTCGTGCAACGGCAACGAGCTCGAGACCTGTCAGGACGGCACGTTTCAAGATTCGGAGATGTGCCCGATGGCGTGCAGCCCGACGCTCGGCTGCGTGATGTGCGTGCCGAACACGGCGACGTGTAATGGCAACGTCGCGCACGAGTGCAACGCTGACGGCACCGGCTACATGGACGAGACCTGCGACCCCATCGAGGGCGAGACCTGCGATCCGACCGCCGGTGGCTGTACGGGACCGTGCGCCTTGAAGACGCTCGGCCTGAGCTACATCGGCTGCGAGTATTACCCGACCATCACCGGCAATATTGTCGGCAACGACTTCGACTTCGCACTCGCGATCTCGAACACGAGCGCGAGCGTCGCGACGGTCACGATCGACGGCGGCGCGCTGACGACGGCGATGACCGTGATGGTTCCCCCGAACCAACTCGTGATCCAGAAGCTGCCGTGGCAACAGGCGCTGAAGATGTGCAACGGCGCAGAGACGTCGCTGACGACCGGCGGCTGCCAAGGCGTCGACCCCGTCGGCCCCGGCCTCGTGGTGAAGGGCGGCTATCATCTGCGCTCCGATAACCCGATCACGCTCTACCAGTTCAACTCGCTCGAGTACTCGCTGCCGGCGCAGAGCTTGTTCTCGTACAGCAACGACGCGTCGCTGATGTTGCCGACGAACGTCTGGCGCTCGAGCTACTTCACGGCGGCGTGGGAAGGTGCGGCCGGCATTAACCCGAGCGAGATGGCGATCACCGCGATGCACGACGGGACGATGGTCACGATCAAGACGCGCGGTGTCACTGCGGCTGCGGCTGGAGTTCCGGCGCTCGCCGTGGGGACGCCCGCGACCGTGATGATGAACTCGGGCGACGTGATCGAGCTGACCAGCGACGGCGACTTCACCGGTACCCAGGTCGATGCGACCGCGTCGATTCAGGTCATCGGCGGCCACTATTGCGCCAACGTTCCCGACGGTGTCGCGGCCTGTGATCACATGGAAGAGTCGATGTTCGGCGTCGACACACTCGGCTCGAACTACATCGTCAACGCCCCGGCGGTGACGTCGATCCCGAACGGCAAGGTCGAGGTCGTGCGCATCATCGCGACGCAAGCGGGCACCACGCTGACGTACAACCCGCCGCAGGCGGGCGCCCCCGCTTCGATCGCGAATGCCGGCGACTACGTCCAGATCCTCAACACCGCCGCCAGCTTCGAGATCACGGCCAGTGCGAAGGTGCTCGTGGCCCAGTACATGGAAGGCCAGGACGCCGGCGGCAACACCGGCGATCCGGCGATGGCGCTCGCGGTGCCCGTCGAGCAGTTCCGCACGAGTTACCTGTTCCACGCGCCGGTCACGTACGACTCCAACTACGTCGACGTCACCGCCCCGTCCGGCGCGAACATCATGCTCGACGGGACCGCCGTGACGCTCACGCCGATCGGCACGACCGGATTTTCGCTCGGTCGCGTGAAGTCGCTCGGCACCGGCCCGGCGAACGACGGCAGTCACTCGATCACCGGTGATCTGGCGTTCGGCATCACGGTCTACGGCTACGGCACGTACACGAGCTACTGGTATCCGGGCGGTTTGAACCTGACCTCCGTCATCGACTAGGGCCTGGCGCCAAACAGGCCCGACGCTTCGCGACTCGGTACGAGAACGCGGCGGAAACAGCGCTGGCGGTCACTGGGCGCGACTATGTAAGCGTCTGTATAAGTAACTGAAATCTTGCCGAAAACTGGAGCTATGGATCCCGGTCTTCGACGATATTTTTCATGGTTTCCCCAAAGCGGGCGGCTCGTGTCGAGCGCGCTCCTTCTCTCGATGTTGTCGCGACCCCGGTCGTGAAGTGGGTCGGCGGCAAGACCAAGTTGCTGCCCGAGCTCATGGCGCGGATGCCGAAGACGTTCGGTCGTTACTTCGAGCCGTTCATCGGCGGCGCGGCGATGTTCTTCAAGCTCGCGCCCGAGCGCGCGGTGATCGCCGACGTCAACCCCGATCTGATCGCGCTGTACCGGACGCTCGCGCACGATCCGAACGCGGTGATCAAGAAGCTCGTGCAGCACCGCACGAACCACGACGAGACCCACTACTACGCGACGCGCGAGAAGTGGAACCAGAACCACCTGCAGTGGTCGAACGCCGAGCGCGCGGCGACGTTCATCTACTTGAACAAGACCTGCTTCAACGGTCTGTGGCGGGTCAATCGCTCGGGCGACTTCAACGTGCCGATCGGGCGCTACACCGATCCGCCGATCTGCGTGCCGGATGCGCTGCGCGCGGCGTCGCTCGTGCTCGCGCGCGCCGACATTCGCCACGCGGACTATCAAGCCGCGATCGAGGATGCGAAGGCCGGCGACTTCATCTACTTCGATCCGCCGTACGATCCGATCAACTCGACGTCGAGCTTCACGAGCTACACCGTCGGCGACTTCGGCCCGAACGATCAGAAGATGCTCGCGGCGACCGCGAAGCAACTGATCGATCGCGGCTGCAAGGTGATGCTGTCGAACAACGACACGCCGTTCGTCCGCTCGCTCTACAAAGGCCTCAAGCTCGACAAGGTGAAGTGCTCGCGCGCGATCAACTCGAACGCTGCGAAGCGTGGCGAGGTCGACGAGCTCTTGATGACCGGCGGCTACTAGAGCCGGCGAGAAGGCTACGCTAGCGCTGTCGCAGCCGCGTACTTCTGGGTGCTCGGATCGTAATCCTGGAGCACTCCGACCACGCC
>JBDTJY010000212.1:0-22389 GCA_039935615.1 Kofleriaceae bacterium | reverse complement strand
TGTCGATGACGAGCACGGCTCGCGCATTGGAGTCTCGATGAAGGATCTCGCAGACGTTGTTGATCTGCGAAAGCTCTTCCTCGTACATGACGAGCTGTTGAATCATCGCGGCGTGGCTCCGAATCCGGCCAGTGCTGCCCTCGTTTCAGAGGGTCCCCGACCGTCGAGTCACGGTAGCAACCCCCCCGATTTCGTTCAACTCTTGGGGCCACTGATCACGTGCTCGCGCTGACTTACATCGTCGCCCGGCCGGCGAGCGCACGTGCGATGGTCGCCTGGTCCGAGTACTCGAGCTCGCCACCGACCGGCAGGCCCGTCGCAATGCGCGATACTTTCACGCCGAGCGGCTTGATCGCCCGCGCCACGTACATGGCCGTGGCTTCACCGTCGACGTTCGGGCTGGTCGCGATGATGATCTCGCGCACCGGCGGTGCCAGGCGGCGGATCAGCTCGGCGACCCGAATGTCATCCGGACCGATGCCTTCGAGCGGTGACAAGAGGCCGTGGAGCACGTGGTAGCGGCCGCGAAAGTGCCCGCCGCGATCGATCGCGATCAGGTCAGAAGGAGTCGCAACGACGCAGATCGTCTCGGACTCGCGCTGCGGGTCGTTGCACAGGAAGCACGGATCCTGCTCGGTCATGTTCATACAGACCGAGCAAAGCCGAATCTTGTCGGTGACATCGACCAACGCTTGCGCGAGATCGAGGACATGTTGGCGCTGCCCACGGACCAGGTGGAACGCGAGCCGCGTGGCGGTCTTTTCGCCGATCCCAGGCAGCCGCGAGAGCTCGAGCACGAGCCGTCGGATCGGATCACCGGCCATGAGCCCTCGAACCGTGACGTAACGTGCGAGCCACCTTGGTCGTGGACTCTGACAGATCCCGCGACAACGCCCAAGCGTCTCGTGGCGTCGGTCGGGCGCCCGGGATCTCTTAGAACATGCCGGGCAGGCCGGGCATACCGCCCATCACGCCCGCCATCTTCTCTTTGCTGGTCTCGCGAACCTTCGTCGCGGCCGCGTTGACCGCGGCGGTGACGAGGTCCTCGAGCATGCCGATGTCGCTCGGATCGACGACCGACTTGTCGATCTTGATCCGGACGACCTCGAACTGACCGTTGACGGTCGCGGAGACCATGCCGCCGCCAGCCGCGCCTTCGCACTGCATCAGCGCGAGCTCCTCCTGGACCTTCGCGACGTCACCTTGAAGCTTTTGCGCCTGTTTCATGAGCGCGTTGAGGTCGGGCATTTTGCCGTTAGACATCGGTTTTGATCTCCTTGATCGAAGCGCCGAAAGTTTGCAGGACGTGCTTGGTGATCGGGTGCTCGCGCGCCTCGGTCTCGCGCTTGTTGCGCTCGGCGGAGGCACTCGCGCGCGTCGACTCGGCGAGCGAGCGAGCGGGCGTGGCGGTCGATTGCGCGTCGTCGAGCAGCCGGACCTCGACCTTCAGCTTGAGGCCGAGCTCCGCGAGGATCGCCTTGAGCTCGTCGACGTTCGGCTTCTCGCCGAGATTTTCCCCGGCCCAGCGACTCTGCGAATCGGACGCGAAGCCGAGCTCGAGCTCGGTCGCCGTCCACTTCGAGATCCGCGCGAACTCGCAGTAGCCGCGCAGCGACAACTTGCGCTGGGTCTCGAGGTAATCGATCAAGCGCTCCCACATCTCGAGCGCCTCGGGGGCGCTCTCCGGCGTGGTCAGCTTCGGCTTGTCGGGACCGATGCCCGGCAGGGGCGCCGCGAGCTGATCCTGCGGACCGGATCCCGACGCGGTGGTCGAGATCTTCGGCACCGGTCCACTCGGCTGCATCGACACCGGGCCGGACGACTCCGAGATCGGTTTCACCGGCGGTGGCGCTGCCTCGACCGTCTTCTTGAATTCCGGGGCATGGACCTTCACCGGCGCTGCCGGAGGTGCGGGGGGCTTCGCCGGGCCGACGTTGGTGCCGGGGGTCGTCGACTTGAAGTCGCCACCGCCGCCGGTCCCGCGCTGCGCGACGGGGCGCACCGCACCTCGACCCGCGAGCCGACCCTCGAGCTCGCCCAAGCGCTCGAGCAGATCGCCGAGCGGGATCAACGGCTCGATCGTCGCGACATCGATCAGCGCGCAATCGAGCACGAGCCGCGGCTGCAGCGTCTTGCCGAGCTCGTCGCAGCAACGCAGCATGCGATCGAACATCTGTCTCACGCGCGAGCGCTCGAGCTGCTTCGCCTCGGCGACCAGCTCCGCGCGCTCTTCATCCGAGGCATCGACGAGCCCGTCGCGATCCGGCGCGACCTGCAGCACCGAAAGATCGCGCAGGTACCGCACGATCGCGCGCGCGAGCTGGACCTCATCGACGCCGCGCTCGATCGCGGCTTCGACCGCCGCGAGCGCCGTGCCCGCTTCACCCGAGGCGAGCGACGTGACGAGCGTCCGCGTCAGCGAGCGATCGGCGACGCCGAGCACTTCGGCGACGTGGGCCTCGGTGATCTTGCCCTCGCCAACATACGAGATGATCTGATCGGACAGCGACAGCGCATCGCGCACGCTGCCCCCCGACTCGCGCACGAGCAGGCTGATCGCGCCCGCCTCGATCGCGAGCTGCTCCTGCTTGAAGATCGCCGCGAGGTGCTGCGCGAGCCGCGACGCCGGCACCAACTTGAAGTCGTAGCGCTGGCAGCGCGACAGGATCGTGTTCGGCAGCTTGTGCGGCTCGGTCGTGGCGAGCACGAACGTGACGTGCGGCGGCGGCTCCTCGAGGGTCTTCAACAGTGCGTTGAACGCCTCGGTCGTCAGCATGTGGACTTCGTCGATGACGTAGACCTTCTTCTTCAGCATCGCGGGCTGGTAGCGCACCGCCTCGGTGAGCTCGCGAATCGCATCGATGCCGCGGTTCGACGCGCCGTCCATCTCCTGATAGTCGGGCGCGCTGCCGTTCTGGATGCTCGCGCAGGCCTCGCACTCGCCGCACGGCTCGCCGGTGGTCGACCGCAGGCAGTTGAGCGCCTTGCCGACGATCCGCGCGACCGTGGTCTTGCCGCAGCCGCGCGGGCCGCAGAACAAGAACGCGTGATGGACGCGGTTGCCCGCAAACGCATTCGTCAGCGTGCGCGTGACGTGCTCCTGCCCGACGACCTCCGAGAACGTCGAGGGGCGGTATTTGCGAGCGAGAACGAGGTAGGACATCAGCGACCGGATGGCACTATACCCGCTGGGTATGTCGCTACAATGCCAGGGTCTCGCAGATCTTCTTCGCGGCGTTGACGACCTTGTCGCGCAAGTCCGGACCGAACGCGGTCGACTCTTTGTCCTTGTACAGCGAGCCGTAACAAACGAGCCGCTTGCCGCCGTACGTGACTTCCATCCGGAACGCCGGATTGTTCGTCGTGCCGTCGGTGCCCTCGAGGTACCAGGCCGCGCCGCGCTGGCGATCGAGCGTCACGTTCAACACCTTCTGATCGGCGAGGTACTTCTTGTACGCTTCGCGATCGGTCGGAGCCGCGCTGAGGTCGTAGCCGTAGTGAAAGTTGAACACGCGCGTGTCGGTGGAGTTCGGCACCTTCAACACGAACGAGATCGTGCCGGCGGTCTCGTAGTCGCGATCCCAGTTGGGCTCCATGTCCAGCTTGATCGCGCCGAGCGCGGGCCCGGGCTCGACATGCGCGCGCTTGTCCGACGGCCGACTCGGCGCGGCTTCGGTCGACACCAGCGGCTCGGGAACCGAGTTGTGGTTGCCGTCGTTCTTGGTGCCGAACTCGGTCGACTTCGGGTCGGGTGCAATGGTCGCGGGCTTGATCGCCGGATCGGGCTTGACGTCGGTGACGGCCGCCTTCGAATCCGAGCCGGCTTTGGTCGCAGGCACGACGGCCGGGCCTTCCTTCTCGGCGGTCAAGCTGGCCGAGAACCCACCCTTCTTCGGAGTGGGGGCCGCAGATCCACCGGCGGCGCTGCCGACCGGATCGGTTCCACCACCACCGGTGAGCGACGTGCACGCTCCGAGCAGCACGCTGACGAATGCGAGCTTCATCCCTATCCCAGTGATACCAGACGCCGAAAAGAGTACGAGCGACGATTGGTTGAATCGTCGCTCGTACAAAAGGTGGCCCCAGACACCCACTATTTCCGCTACCGTTGCTCCCTTCCGGGCCTGGCGGGGTTCACAGCTTTCGCGTCATCCGGGACCATAAAATTGTCACGCAAGGTCTGGCGGAGGGAGAGGGATTCGAACCCTCGGTACCTTGCGGTACACACGCTTTCCAAGCGTGCACCATCGGCCACTCGGACACCCCTCCAATGAGTCAGAGGTCATCCACATCAGCGGAGGAGGAGGGATTTGAACCCCCGTTGCTTTCGCAAATCTGATTTCGAATCAGACACCATCGGCCACTCGGACACTCCTCCAAAAACTACGAACCAAACTCGGGTCCCTTGCGCAGGTCTGCGAAGAACTGCGAGAGCAACCCAGCGCACTCGGTAGCGCGCACTTCACCACGAACCTCCATGCGGTGATTGAGCCGCGCGTCGGTCGTGATCGAAAACAGTGACTGCACCGCACCCGCCTTCGGATTGAGACATCCGAACACCAGGCGCTTCACTCGAGCGTTGACCAACGCCCCGGCGCACATCGGACACGGCTCTTGCGTGACGTACAGCGTTCCTTCGACTCGCCAATGCCCGATCGCCTGCGAGGCTTCGCGCAGCGCGACGACCTCGGCGTGAGCCGTTGGATCGCGGTCGAGCTCGCGGCGATTGCGCCCGCGACCGATGATCTTCCCGTCGAGTACGATCACCGAACCGACCGGGACATCGCCCTGTGCGGCGGCCGCGCGCGCTTGCTCGAGCGCGAAGCCCATCATCTGTTCGTCGTCGACATCCATATACTTCGTGGATCCGAGAGGGGTCGAACCTCTAACCCCCGGCTCCGTAGGCCGGTGCTCTATCCATTGAGCTACGAATCCAAAAACTACTCGAAACATCGCGGAGAGAGAGGGATTCGAACCCTCGGTACCAGAAAACCCAGTACGCCGGTTTAGCAAACCGGTGCCTTCAGCCGCTCGGCCATCTCTCCTTCCGGCTGGTCTGCCAATCTAAAATCTTGTGGCGCGGGGGCGTCGCCTCACGGAAAAGCGACGCCCCGCCCATGACCACTTGCGTGACACTATTCAATTATCAGAGCCGGGCGGAGGAGGAGGGATTCGAACCCCCGGAGCTTGCGCTCGGCGGTTTTCAAGACCGCTGCCTTCGACCACTCGGCCACTCCTCCAGGCGGTTGGAGGCAGAGGGCGTATTTATAGGGATCGAATTCAGGTTGTAAAGAAGGATCTAGCTCTTTCGCGAGGGAGCGCCTGGATCCCACCGACGTAAGCGCAAGTTACGGCTTCGAAATGCGCTCCTGGCCGCCCATGTAGCGTCGCAGCACCTCCGGTACGATCACCGAGCCGTCCGCCTGCTGATAGTTCTCGAGGAGCGCGACGATCGTCCGGCCGATCGCGACGCCCGATCCGTTCAACGTGTGGAGCGGACGAGGCTTCTCGCCGGGGAGCGGCCGGTAGCGAATCTTCGCGCGCCGGGCCTGGAAGTCCTCGAAGTTCGAGCACGAGGAGATCTCGCGATAGGTGTCCTGCCCCGGCAGCCAGACCTCGAGGTCGTAGGTCTTCGCCGCGGTGAACGAGATATCGCCGGTGCACAGCGTGACGACGCGATAGTGCAGTCCGAGCCCCTGCAGCACGCGCTCGGCGTCCGCGCGCAACGTCTCGAGCTCGTCATACGAGTGCTCGGGCGCGACGAACTTCACGAGCTCGACCTTGTCGAACTGGTGCTGGCGGATCAAGCCGCGGATATCGCGCCCGCCGGTGCCGGTCTCCGCGCGGAAGCACGGCGTGTACGCGCAGTAGCGCTTCGGCAGCTCCGCCGCCTCGAGGATGTCGTCGGCGTGGAGGTTCGTGACCTGGACCTCCGCGGTCGGCGACAAGAACAGATCGTTGTCGCGCTCGTGATCCGGCCCGACGGGGATCGCGAGCTGGAACTGATCGCCCTCGAACTTCGGATGCTGGCCGGTGCCGCGCAGGCACGCGCGCCGCACCACCGCCGGCGGCCAGATCTCGTCGTAGCCGTGCGCGGTGTGGAGATCGAGCATGTACATCATCAGCGAGCGCGTCAGCTTCGACGCGGCCCCGCGCAGCACGGTGAAGCGATGTCCCGCGAGCTTCGCACCGCCGGCGAAATCGAGGATGCCGAGCGCTTCGCCGACATCCCAGTGCGGCTTCGGAGCGAACGCGAACGCAGGCTTTTCGCCCCACGTGTGGTGCACGACGTTCGCGGTTTCGTCGGCGCCGACCGGCACGCTCGCGTGTGGGGCATTCGGGATCGACAGCAGCAATTCCTCGACATCCCGCTCGAGCTGGTTGAGCTTCGTGGTGCCTTCTTTGATCGCGATCGAGAGCGCCTTCATGTCGTCGCGCGCCTGCGCGAACTCGGGACTTTTTTTGTCCGCGATCGTCTTCATCCGCGTGTCGGCGTTGCTCTGCTGGCGCAAACCGTCGAGGTCGCCCTGGAATCGCCGGCGCTGTTCGTCGAGACTTCTCCAGGCCTCCACGAGCGGGGCGACCTCGTTGCCGCGGCGCAGCACGTCATCCATTCGGGTCGGATCGAGCATTTGCTTACCCTAATAAAAGTCGGGGGTTGGAGACCGAACCCTACCGTGTGGTTAACCACTCTGGCAAGCCTGGGGTCAAACCCATCGTGGACGTTATTGCGCTTACGCCCTCGGCGTTGCTCGCCGTCAAGATGACCGAAGCGGCCGACCCGGATCGCGAGCTCGTCGAGCGGTTTCGCGCCGGCGATCGCAGCGCGTTCGACCTGCTGGTCCGCCGTCATCAGAAGGGCCTGTGGCGGATGGTGCGGCGCTACATCAAGAGCGACGCCGATGCCTCCGACGTCACGCAGCAGGCGTTCGTGCGCGCGTTCAAGGGCCTGATCTCGTTTCGCGGCACCGCGTCGGTGCGCAGCTGGTTGTTCCGGATCGCGATCAACTGCTCGCTGAGCTGGATCCGCGATCACAAGCGCGAGCAACCGGGCGAGCTCGCCGAAGACGTGCTGACCGAGGAGCCCGCCGGCCTCACGAACCTCACCGGCGACGAAGAAGGTGCACGGTTGCGCGCCGCGATCTTGATGTTGCCGCCGAAGCAGAAGCTCGTGCTCGAGCTTCGCGTGTTCGATGATCTGCCGTTCAAAGAGGTCGCCGACCTCGCCGACTGCAGCGAAAACACCGCGAAGGTAAACTTTCACTACGCGGTGAAGCGGCTGCGTGAAATCCTAGGAACGACCCGTGAGTGACGATCTCGATCTAACCGACGATCTAACCGACGACGAGCAGCAGCTCGTGAGTCAGTTGCACGCGCTGCCGGCCGAGGGCACCGAGCCCGATTGGGCCGTGCTCGAGCGCGAGGTCCGGCTCGCCGTCGGACCGCAGGTCCCGACCTCGTGGTGGCGCAAGTTGCGCTGGCTCGTCCCCGTGGGAGCGATCGTGACGGGGCTCGCGCTCGCCTTGCTCGTGATGAATCACCGCGGCATCGCGCTGACCGAGCCGACGGCGACGCCGCCCGTGCTCCCCGTCGAGCAACCGACTCCGGACACCACGGCGCTGTGGCTCGACGGTCACGCGGTCGAGGTCGACGACGACTTCGATCCGAGCACGCTCTACGACGACGACGGCAGCGAAGAGCTCGCCGATGACAGCCACGCGCTGCTGCCCGTCGACAACCTGCAATGGATCGATTCGCTCGACGATCGCGCGCTCGACCGCGCCGAGCACTGGCTCGATCACGAGAAACACAAAAAAGGATGACGCGTTTTTTCACCATCCTCGTCGCGTGCTCGCTGTCGACCGCGTTGTCGACATCAGCAGGGGCGCAGGCACCTGGCCAAACGCCACCCCGGCCGACCCAGGCCGACAAGCAACCGCAGCCGCGCGAGACCAAGCGCGAGCGCGTGAAGAAGCGGGTCCGCGCGTTGCGCGCGTACACGATGACCGAGGAGCTCGGCCTCGACGAGGCCGATGCCGGCAAGCTGTTTCCGCTGCTCGCGAAGTTCGACGACGACTTCGATCGCCTGTTGACGGAGCGCCAGCAGTTACAGCAGCAGCTCGACGGCGCCGGCAACCTCAAGGACAAGAAGGCGATCGACAAGCTGATCGATCAATCGATCGCGAACCAGCGCGCGACGTGGGATGCCGAGGACAAGCGGATCGCCGAGATCCGAAAGATCCTCACGCCGGCGCAGGTCGCGCGGATGTTGATCGTACTCCCGGCGCTCGAACGGCGGATCCAGAATCAGCTCCGCAACGCCGTGGGCAAGATGAAGCACAAGCGCCAGCAACAGGACGGTGACGCCGGCGACGATGACGTCGAGCCGAACGAGAAGCCGCCGGCCCGGCCGCAGAAGGCCGGAAACCCGTCCACTACCCCGTGCGATCCGTTCAGCTCGCGACACGGCTGCGCTCCGTAACCGGCAATCTCGCGAAGGGCGGGTTATCATAACCGCCGGATGATCGAGGCCACTTGCTCGGCCTGCGGGACTGTTAACCGCATTGCCGAAGCCGACGTCCCCACGGGGGCGAAATTTGTCACGTGCTCGAGCTGCAAGTCGCGCGTGATCCTCCCGGCCCAGGCCACAAAGCCAGCCCCGAACCTGAACCCGATCGCGAAGCCGCGACCGAGCTCGATTCCAACCCCGGCGATTCCGAAGATCCCGCAGCCGCCGAAACCCGCGGAGCTCGCGGATCTGCCCGCGCCGAAGCGGCAGGGGCCGCTCGCCGGGATGGAGGCGAGCAAGCCCGCGCCGAAGTCCGGGCTCGACCTCGCCGATCTACCGGCACCGAAAGGGCCGGTCGGATCGAAGCGCAACGATCCGCCGCTCGAGCTCGACGATCTGTTGCCGGCGCCGAAGACGGCGTCTGCGATCAGCGATCTGCCGGCGCCGAAGTCGAAGCTGCCGTCCGCCGCGCGGACCTCGACCGCCGCACTACCGCCGCGCGCGACGCCGCCGGCCGGGATCTCCGATCTCCTGACGCCGAAAACCAAGCCTGCGATCGCGGATCTGCCGGCACCGAAGGGGCGGCCGTTCACGCCGCCCGCGGCAACGCCGGTCGTCGCGGCGGCTCCGGTCGAGCTCGAGATCGTCGATCTGCCGACGCCGAAAGACGTCAGCGATCTGCCGACCCCGAAGCACGGCGGGATCGATCTGCCCGCTCCGAAGGGCTTCTTCGACGATCTCCCGCAGCCCGCTCGCGTCCAACCGGCGAAACCGGGGAGCGCGGATCTGCCCGCTCCGAAGGGCTTCTTCGACGATCTCCCGCAGCCCGCGAAAGCGCAGCCGGCCGCCGCCGATCTCGTCGCACCGAAGGGCTTCTTCGACGATCTCCCGCAACCGGCGAAGGCCCAAGCGCCCTCGTTGCCGGCTCCGAAAGGCTTCTTCGACGATCTGCCGGCGGCGAAATCACCGTCGCAGGCGTCTCCGGCATCTCCAGCGTCTCCGTCCGGCTCGCTCGGCGTGTTCGATGATCTTCCCGAACCCACGGATCACAGCGCTGGCGGCGATCTCCTCGGTCTAGGCGAGCTCGATCTCGCGGCTCCGCTCGAGCTCGATCGTCATGGCGGCGGCGAGCTCGATCTCGGGCTCGGGCTCGGGCTCGGGCTCGCGAGCCCGACGACTCCGCCGAGCAAGGGCGACTTCGCGGATCTCGATCTGTCCGCTCCGACCGCGCCACCTCCGCCACAGCTGCACACCGGTATCTCGATCAAGGCGACCGGGAAGTCCAGGTCGCAAGAAGCGCTGGTGCCGTCGAGCAAGGGTGGCCCGCCGGCCGAGATGAGGCTCGATCTCGAGGATCCGGAAGGGACACCGGTGTCGCCGGGACTGATCACACCCGCGCGGCGTGATCAGGCGAAGAAGAAGAAGGCCGAGGAAGCGGCCTCGGCCGAATCGAGGGCGAAGAAGGGAAAGCGCCGCAAGCTCGTGCTCGGCGCGTTGGTCGGGATCGCGCTGGCCGGGTCGGGCGGCGCCTATGTCTACAAGCGCTACGACGACAAGCAGAAGAAGCAGGTCGAGATCGCCGAGCACGTCGCGGCCGCGCACCAGCAGATCCACGAAGCCAACGCGAATCACTGGACGCGCGCGGCGAGCGAAGCCGGCGAGGCGCTGGCGCTCGACGATCACAACCTCGAGGCGATCGGGCTGCAGGCCGAGGCGCTGCTCGGCGGCGCACTCGATACCGGCCTCGGCGGGGCGACCCGGATCGCGGCCGGCCGCAAGAAGCTCGCGGACGCCCTCGAGGCTGGCCTCACCGGCCCGCAGCTCGAGGGCGCGCAGGCGCTCGGGATGATCGCGTCGAACCAGGCCGAGCGGGCCGAGAAGACGCTGCGGGGCATGGTCCAGCGCGACCCGAAGAACGGGTTCTGGTTGCTGTACCTGGGCTGGGCGCAGATGGCGAAGGGCGACCCCGTGGCCGCCGTGAAGTCGTTCGATGCAGCGCTCGCGGCCGATCCGAAAACCAAGCTGCCGGTGCTGTACGCGCGCGGCAAGGCGAAGCTCCAGCTCGTCGATCTCGACGGAGCGAAGGCGGACTTCGCGGCGGTGTTGGCGATCGCGAGCGATCACATCGGCGCCCAGGTCGGCCTCGCCGCGACGCAGCCGGCCGCGCAGTCGTCGCAGCGTGAGGCGGATCTGCTCGCGATCCTCGCGCGCAAAGATATCGGCGCCGGCGATCCACGTGCGGTCGTCCAAGCGTGGACGCTCGCGGCGGAGGTCGCGCGGATCGACGGGCGGCTCGATGTCGCGCGCGATCGCTATCACAAGGCGCTCGAGCTCTCGAAGCTCGACGTGCCGGCGCTGGTCGGCCTCGCCCGCGTCGAGCTTCGTGACAACAAGCTCGTGGTCGCCGCGGATCTCGTACAAAAGGCGCTCAGCCAGGCCGCCGAGAATCCCGCCGCGCTGCTCGTCGCGGCCGAGCTCTACATCAAGCAGGGCAAGCTCAACGACGCGTTCGCGATCACGCAGAAGCTCGCGGCGCGGACGCCCCCGCTGGCGTCGGCCGAGCGCGCCAATCTCATGTTGGTCACCGGCAGCGTGCTCGAGGCGCAGGGCAAGGACGAAGACGCGATCGCCGCGTGGACCGAGGGTGCCAAGCTCGCCGGCGATTCGGATCTCGCGCCGATGATGATGGCGGTGACCAAGCTCGACGAGCTCGCGAACAAGGCGAGCGACCTCAAGGACGACAAGACGGCCGCGGACTACCGCGCGCGCGCCGATCAGTTGTTGTCCTCGCTCGCGGATCGCGCGCAGGAAGATGCCGCGCTGTCCAAGGCGCTCGGCGTCGCGTATCTCGGCGCCGAAGATGCGGCGAAGGCGGAGCACTTCTTGCGCCGCGCCGTCGAGATGAAGGGCGACGATGTCGAGACCCACCTCGAGCTCGCGAAGGCATTGGCGAAGCTCCAGCGCACGAACGATGCCCTCGAGCAGTTGAAGGCGGCGCAGCAGCTCGACCCGACGCGTGCCGATATCGCGCTCGAGATCGCACGCACGCTCGAGGACGCAGGGCGCGACGACGAAGCGATGGCCGCGTATCAGAAGTTACTCGCGGCGAAAGATCCGCCGGTCCAAGCGCGCGTCCGCGCGGGGCGGTTCCTCGCGAGGCAGTTCCTCGCCGGAAAGGGCGACATCAAGACCGCGGCCGCGCAGGCCGATCCGATCCTCGCGGCCGAGCCGGATAATCCGGGCGGCCACTATCTGCGCGGCGAAGGCCTGCTCGCGGCGAACCAGCTCGACAACGCGCTCAAGGAGCTCGCCCTCGCGGCAGATGGCGATCCGGAGCCGCAATACCTCGACGCCCAGGGCCGGGCCGCGGAACAGTCGGCGCTCGCGATCAACGGCGGCGACACCAAGTACTTCGACCTCGCGTTGCGCGTCTACGAACGGGCGAGCCAGGCCGCGCCGCAGATGTTCAACCCGTGGGCCGGCATGGGCCGGATCCACATCGAGCGCAGGGAATACTCCAAGGCGGTCGTGCCGCTGCTCGCCGCGTCGAAGCTCGATCCCAAGAACGTCGACGTGAAGTACTACATGGGCATCGCGTACAAGAACACCGGGCACCCGACCGAAGCGGCGGAGTGGCTCGTCCAGGCCGCCGCCGGCAAGCACGACGCCGAGACCTACTGGGAGCTCGCACAGCTCTATCAGGAAGCGAACTCTCCGAAGCAGGAGAGCGCGCTGCGCGAAGCCACGTCGCTCGCGCTGGCGCAAGAGACCAAGACCGGGACCTCGATCGCGTGGTTGTCCGAGGCGTACTACAACCTCGGGCAGACCGAATATGGGCTGCATAACTTCCCCGCGGCGAAGGCGGCCTTCGAGAAGTTCATCGGGCGCAATCCGCCACCCGGGGCCCAGTTGTCCGAAGCCCGCCGCATGCTCAACGGCGAATTGAGATAGATCCTGTAAGCTCCGGGCGTGCTGGAACGTCTGCGACGACGAGCGGAGCTCGGTGTGTTTCTCGCGAAGGTGTTGCGCTCGACCGGCCTCGCCGCGCCGATTCGACCGACCAGCCTCGCGCGGTTCGTCCGCGGTGCGCGCCAGGTCAAGCGCGGCCCGCACCTCGCGGTGATGTTTCACGCCGCCACCCATCCCGACAAGGAAGCGATCGTCGAGTACGGCGAGCACGGCGTCCGGCGGATGACCTGGGGCGAGCTCGACGCGACGATCAACCGGCTCGCGAACGCTCTCCACGCGCGCGGCGTCACCGGCGGCAAGCGCGTCGCGGTGATGCTGCCGAACTGCACCGAGTATCTGGTCGTGCAGCAAGCGCTCGCGCGGCTCGGCGGCACCGCGGTGCAGATCGGCTACCGGCTGAAGCCGGCGGAGATCGCCTACATCCTCGAGAACTCCGAACCGAACGCGACGATCGTCCACGCCGAGTATCTGACGGCGATGCGCGAGGCGCGAAAGTTGGCGCAGCGCAGCGATCCGATGTTGTCGGTCGGTGGCGAGAGCACGCCGCAGGCGGCCCAGAGCTCGCATGACGTCGACGATTGGGATCGTGCGCTCGCGGCGGCGAACCCCGAGGTGCCGCCGCGGATCCGCGAGGGAGATGGTGGCGGCGTGATCGTCTACACCAGCGGCACGACCGGCAAGCCCAAGGGTGCGAACCGGTCGTGGAAGAAGACCGGCTTCGAGTCGGTCGGCGACATGATCTTGCAGATGCAGATCCGCGCCGACGATCGTCACCTCGTCGTGTGCCCGCTGTATCACTCGGCCGCACCGGCGTTCGTCGCCGTGATGATGTCGCTCGGCGCGACGGTGGTGCTGCAGAATCACTTCGATCCCGAGCAGTGCCTGCAGATCATCGAGAACGAGCGCATCACGTGCTCGATGATGGTGCCGACGATGTTGATCCGGATGGCCGCGCTGCCGACCGACGTCGTCGCGAAGTACTCGACGCGCTCGCTGCGCTGGGTGATGAGCGGCGCCGCGCCACTGTCGACCGAAGCCGCGCGCAGGTTCATGGAGACGTTCGGCCCGGTGCTGTGGAACTTCTACGGCTCGACCGAGACCGGGCTGGTCACGCTCGCCGGACCGGGCGATCACGTCACGCGCCCGGGCACGATCGGCAAGGCGATGCGCGGCAACCAGATCCGGCTGCTCGACGACGCCGGCCACGCGGTCGCGCCGGGCCAGGTCGGCGAGCTCTACGCGCGCAACTCGACGCTGATGTCGGGCTATCACGGCAACGAGTCCGCGACGAACGAAGCGCAGCGCGAGGGCTTCTACTCGGTCGGAGATATCGGCCGCATCGATCGCGACGGCTACTACTACCTGGAGTCGCGCAAGCACGACATGGTGATCAGCGGCGGCGTGAATATCTATCCGCGCGAGATCGAGGATCACCTGGCGACGCATCCGAAGATCCTCGAGGCCGCCGTCGTCGGCGTGCCCGATGCGGAATGGGGCGAGACGCTGCGCGCGTTCATCGTGCTGCGCCAGGGCGAACAGCTCGACGAGAAAGCGGTCGTCGAGTACTGCCGCGAAGCGCTCGCCGACTACAAGCGCCCGCGCAAGGTCACGTTCCTCGCGGAGCTGCCGCGCAATCCGACCGGCAAGATCCTCAAGCGCGAGCTGCGCGAGCTCGCGTAGTCGTGGCGATCGTCGTCGGCACCGCGGGTCACATCGACCACGGCAAGACGGCGCTGGTCAAAGCGCTGACCGGGGTCGATACCGATCGCCTGCCGGTCGAGAAGCAACGCGGCATCACGACCGAGCTCGGGTTCGCGCCGCTGGCGCCCGGCGTCGCGCTGATCGATGTCCCCGGTCACGAGCGGTTCGTGAAGGCGATGGTCGCGGGCGCGACCGGGATCGATGTCGTGATCATGGTGATCGCCGCCGACGAAGGCACGATGCCGCAGACCCGAGAGCACCTCGCGATCTGCGACCTGCTCGGGGTCCAGCGCGGCGTGCTCGCGCTGACGAAGTGCGACCTGGTCGACGCCGAGACGCTCGGGTTGGCGGAGGCCGACGTGCGGGCGGCGGTCGCCGGGACGTTTCTCGACGGCGCCGAAATGATCCCGGTGTCGGTGCGGACCGGCGTCGGGCTCGACGAGCTCCGCGCTGCGCTGGCCCGCGCGATCGCGAGCGCGACGGCGCGGCCGACCACCGGCGTGTTTCGACTCGCGATCGATCGCGTGTTCACGAAGAAGGGCTTCGGCACGATCGTCACCGGTACCGTGCTCGGCGGTGAGGTCCACACCGGCGACGAGCTCCACGTGATCCCGAGTGGGTTGGTCGCCCGGGTCCGCGGCCTCGAATCGCACGGCGCGGCGGTCGAGCGTGCCACCGCCGGCGAGCGCTGCGCGATCAACCTCGGCGGCGTCGCCGTCGACGAGCTCGCACGCGGCGAGACCCTGGTCCATCCCGAACAGGTGCGCGGCTCGCACATCCTCGACGTCGAGCTGCGCTACCTCGCGACCGCCGAGCATCCGCTGGCGAAGCGCAGCAAGGTGCTGTTCCATCACGGCACGGCGCAGGTGCTCGCGACGCTCGACCTCCTCGGCGAGCCGCTCGCGCCGGGCACCACGGGGCTCGCGCAGCTCCGGATCGATCGCGAGACGCCGCTCGCCGCGCTCCCCGGCGATCACTTCCTCGTGCGCGGGTTTCACAGCTCGCCGCACCACGGCGCGACGATCGGCGGCGGCACGATCGTGCGGGTGCTCGCACCGAAGGCCAAGCGCAGCCATGCCGAGCTCGTCGGTGCGATCGCCGCGGCGCGGCTCGATCAACGGATCGCGCTCGACGTCCGCGCGAGCGCGACTACCGGCCTGACCGCGGCACAGCTCACGCAGCGCACCGGCATCGCGGATCTCACCGCGATCCTCGCGGACCTCGTCGCCACCGGCGAGCTCGTCGCGGACGGCGAGCGCTATCTCCACGCGGTGGTCGTCGCGGAGCTCGAGCGCGCTCGGCCGAGACCGACCGCGCACACGCTGACGCCGCTCGATCAGCAAGTGCTCGCGAAGCTCGAGGCCACCGGGGTCGAACCGCCGCGGCCGAAGGACCTCGCCGGCGCGATGGGCCTGCCCGATGCGGTCGTGAAGCCATCGCTCGAGCGTCTGCTCGCGGCCAAGCTGGTCACCAAGATCAAACCCGATCTCGTGATGCACGCGCGGATCGTCGACGAGGTCCGCGCGAAGCTCGTCGCGTTCCTCGCGGCACATCCGACGATCGACGCGCAGCAATGGAAGGAGCTCACCGGCGCGAGCCGGAAGTTCACGATCCCGCTCGCCGAGTTCTTCGACGCCGAGAAGCTCACGCTTCGGATCGGCGACGTGCGGCGCAAGCGCTAACCAGGTTAGTTGATGAAGTAACCGACGGAGAGGCCGAAGTACGGCAGCGTGTGCAGCCCGCCTTCGACGTTGATGACGACCTTGTCGACCGGGTGGAACTGAAAGCCGACGAACGCGTCGATCACCGGGAACACCGGCGGGAGGTCGTACTTGACCGGCGTGAGCTCTTGCGCGCCGGAGCTGTCGTTCGAGGTGTGCCCGGTGCCGACGCCTTGGAACTCCGACACGTCGCCCGGCAAGCAGCCCGGGGTCAGGTTGTCGTTGGTCGCCCCAGGACCGCACGCCACGTCCCAGCGATAGAGCCCGCCGGTGATGATGCCGAGCCCCGCGCCGAGGCCCCAGCGAAACGAGACGTACTTGTTGATCGGCACGTGACTGGCGAAGTTGAACTCGACCGTGAACCAGCCAAAGCTCTCGCTGCCCGGCGTGTGGTCCGGCGACAGGATCAGGTCGGCGGGGTCGGATGGGACAGACTTGGACTTCTCGACGTACACGCCCTCGCCGGGGTTGAGGTTCGTGTATTCGAAACCGAGCGAGATCTCGGTCGTGCCTTTGCGGCGGATGAAGTCGACGCCATAGCCCGCGCTGCTCACGCTGTCGCCACCGGCGCGGTTGACGAACAGCTCGAGCAGCGCCGTCGGGATCCGCTCGTTGCGAAGCCGGAGGTCGACGCCGTACGAGATGACGTCGTCGGGGTTCGTGATGGCGGGGGCTGTGTCCGATGTCGCAGCGGCCGGCTCGGGCGGCTTCTTAGCGTCGGCGGTCGGATCGAGCACGGCGTCGCCTGCCCATGCGGTTCCGGTGATCGTCAGAAGGAGCAGAGTCGTGGCTAATCGCATGATTCCCCCAGCGGCACGACAATATATACTCGGAGCTGCGTCGTCCCGTAAAACCGACGGGAATCGCTACGCGGTTGGCTCTCGATGCGCTGTGGCTCACTCCTCTGGCTGTTGGTGGCTGCCTGTAATGGTGCCGGCCTCGGAGACCCTTGCTCGACGACGGACGACTGCGGCGTGACGCTGCAGTGTGTTTCTAATGTGTGCCGAGCCCGTTGCGAGCGCGCCCCCGACTGCGGTGACGGCTATGCTTGTGACGACCACGGGCTCTGCCACGAGGCGAACGGCAACGCCGGCGACTCCTGCACGAGCGAGGTCGAGTGCGATGTCGGATTCGCGTGCGAGCTCTCGGGCGACGTCGATGACCAAGGCGGGCTCGCCGCGACCTGCGTCGGCGTCGGCGCCGGCCACCCCGCGGGCGCCAACTGCGAGGTCGCCTCCGACTGCCGCAACCAGACCTGCGCGCTCGGCCGATGCGTCGATCTGTGCAAGGCCACGCGCGACTGCGGCGTCGGCATGAGCTGTACGCAGATCCCGCGGATCGAATCCGATGGCGCGTTGTTCGACGGCTGTCTGCAAGCGGCCGGCTCGCTCGCGTGGAACATCCCGATGCACGGCTCGGCGCAGACCTTGAAGCTCCCGGTGCCGGCGCTCGCTCGCTCGGTCTCGGTGACCATGCACGTCGACGATCCGAATCAGATGGTCGGCGTCACGCACCTGACCGCGCCGGATGGCTCGAAGCTGCTCGACTCCGCCGACGGCTTCTTCATGGATCCGGTGCGTCACCAGCCCGAGCTCGCCCAGTCGGTGCTCGCGCTGCCGTCGTCGCCGGACTCGCTGCTGGTGTCCGATACCGACACGCTCGTCCCCGGCGCGTACACGATGGAGGTGCGCTCGCTCAAGCCGCCGTTCGATGCGTCGAGCATCGGCACCGCGACGCCGACCGTGACCGCGGTCGTGAAGCTCGATGCGAGCGTGATCCTCGATCTGCACTTCTACTTCCTCAACTTCGAGGATCATCCGTGCGCGTCGAAGTTCGGCACCACCGGCATCCTGAACGCGACGACCGCGGCGTCCCAGCCGTTCTTTCAGACCCAATTTCTCTCCGCGATGCGCACGATCTTCTCGACGGGCGGCGTCGCGCTCGGCACGCTGACCTACGAGGACCTGCTCGACTCGCCGGATCTCGACGGGCTCGACATCGCGAACGCCGGCGACCTGTTGAAGCTCGGCGCGCACCCGGTCGGCGTCAACGTGTTCTTCGTGCGATCGATCTCGCCGGGTGGCCTCCAGGCGTACGGTCCGAACCCCGGCCCCGCGGGCCTGCCGAAGACCACCCAGTCCGGCGTGATCGTCGCGCTCGATTCGCTGTGCTATCGCGAGTGGCCCGACGTCGCGCGCGTCACCGCCCACGAGGTCGCGCGCTTCATGGGGCTCTACGACAACGTCGAGATCGATGACACACAGACCGATCCGATCAGCGATAGCGACACGTCGAGCAACAACCTGATGTTCTACTCGGAGCTCGGCGGCGTCTCGCTGTCGACCGGCCAGCGCGAGATCCTCAGCCGCAGTCCGGTGCTGCGATGAGGACGCCGATCGTCCTCGCGGTCCTGGTCGGCGCCACCGTCGCGCATGGCTCGACCGAGCTGTCACAGCAGGTGCAAAACGTGCTGACCACGATCGATGCCGTGCCGACCGTGGTCCAGCTCGACACGATCGCCTTCACCGATCATGCAGACGCGTTGACCGGCCTCAGCACGATCGCGAGCGATGTCGATTCCGATATCGGCGTGCGGCTGCGAGCGGTCCACGCGCTCGCGAAGTATTGCGCGGGCACGCAATGCCTCGACGGCGATCTCGCTCATCAGACGCTGGTCAGCGTGATCAACAACTGCGCGAACGGCGGCGGCGCCGGTTGCAGCGCCGCGCCGCACGACGACGCCGGGACCGCGATCGTGATCCTGCGCAGCGCCGTCGAAGCGCTCGGGCCGCAGCGGGTCGGCACCGACGTGACGTTACTCGAGAGCCTGTTGCAGCACCCGAGTCGTGACGTCCGCGCGGCGACGGTCCACGCCCTGCGCGACCTCTGCAACACGCAGGCGATCGGCGCGCTCCGCACGCAACAACAGAATGAAACGACCGATCAGGTCCGTCAGGCCATCACCGAGGCTCTCCGAATCCTGGGCCAGCCCCAGCCCTGTCAGTGAGCGTCAGCACAACCTCGCGGAATCGTTTGGTTGTGTTGAGCGCAAACGGATCGTAGAATTAGCGGCTCGCGGTTTGGGGACCGGAACTGCCGATCCCCGCGCGAATCTTTATGTCCACGCGCGATCCCAGAGCTCGGCCGCCTCGCACGGAGCCGTCGCGCGATGGTGTACGCGAGCCAACGCAGTCGCTGCAGCTCGAGATTCCGGACGCCGAGCGCGAGTCGAATCCCTCGCTCGCGATGGGCACGCGCGGCGACGAGCATACGAAGGTCGAATCCCCGAGCGCGCGCAACTCGCCACCGTCGCGCGCGTCGACCAAGCCGCCGCCGGTGCCGGCCCGGTCGCTCGACGATCCGGAGGTTCGGATCGGCCAGACGTTCGGCACGTACAAGCTGATGGAGCTGCTCGGCAAGGGCGGCATGGGCTACGTCTATCGCGCGGAGCATACGAAGCTCGGCCGCGAGGTCGCACTCAAGCTGTTGCGCGCCGACTACGCGCGCCGGCGCGACGCCGTCAATCGCTTCTTCCAGGAGGCCAAGACCGTCAATCGCGTGCGCCATCGCAACATCGTCGACGTCACCGACTTCGTCGAGCTCGACGACGGCACGACGTTCATCATCATGGAGTTTCTGCGCGGCCAGAGCCTCGGCCGGTGGTCGCGCTCCGGCGTCGATCTGCCGCGCGCGCTCGCGGTCCTCGTGCAGATCTGCGATGGCCTCGGCGCGGCGCATGCGGTCGGCGTGGTCCACCGCGATCTCAAACCCGACAACGTGATCGTGGTGCCGACCTCGGACGGCGCCGAGATGGTGAAGCTGCTCGACTTCGGCGTCGCGAAGCTCGTCAACCGCGACGACGAAGACGTTGGCTTCGAGACCCAGGCCGGCTCGGTGATCGGGACGCCCGCGTACATGTCTCCCGAGCAAGCCGGCGGCATGGCCGTCGATCAGCGCTCGGATATCTATTCGCTCGGCGCGATCATGTACGAACTGCTTTGTGGCCAACCACTGTTCCGTGGGCGCTCGTTCGGCGAGTTCGTGCGCAAGCACCTGACCGAGAATCCGATCCCGCCGCGCCAGACCCAGGGCGGATCGAACATCGATCCGCAGCTCGAGGCGCTGATCATGCGCTGCTTGACCAAGGAGCCCAACGATCGGTTCTCGCATATCGTCGAGCTCCGCGAGGGCCTGCTACACCTGCTCGGCGGTGCTGAGACCCATCCGGGCTCCGGCGTCCATCCGCCGAGCGGCGTCAATCGCCACCTGCCGTCGCAGCAGTACGCCCAGCTGCCGCCGCACCTCCTGTCATTTCCGGCGCCGCAACACACGACGCAGCCGACCCCGCATCCGACGCCGCATCCGACGTCGCAGCCATCGGGGCCGCATTCAGGGCTGCAGGCCTCGCACATCTCGCAGTCACAGCCTTCGTACGCGCCGTACGGATATTCCAGCGTCGCGCCGACGAAGAGCACGATGTGGCCGTGGCTGCTCGGCAGCGCTGTGGCCGTCGGACTCGGAATCACGGCCGCGCTGTTCTACATCGAGCATCGTGGCGACGATGCCAAGGCGCTGGATGCCGTCGCGCAGCCGCTCGCGCCGATCGTGATGCCAAGCGTCGAGCCTGCGCCGCCGCTTCCGGTTGCACCGGCGAAGCAGCTCGAGCTCCGGTTCGACTCGTTGCCGAGTGGTGGCGTCTACGCCGAGGGCCACAGCGCGGAGCTGTGTCGAACGCCGTGCGCGTTCAACGTCGATCTTGCGGATGGTGCCTCGACCGAGCAGCGCAACTTCGTCGTGCGCAGCGAGGGCTATCTCGACAAGACGATCGCGGTCGACCTGACCAGCGCGCAGCGCGAGTTCCACGTCAATCTCGATCACGACATGACGCGGATCGGGCCGAGCTCGGACGTGACGGCGAAGAAGCGGGTAACCGGCAAGTCAGCGAAGAAGCTGGGATCGAAGAAGCCCGATGTGGTGGAAGAGCCCAAGCCGACGGTCGTCGAAGACAAGCCGACGACAAAGCACGACGACACCCTCGAGAAGATCGAGCACAACAACGATCCCGCGATCGATCCGACCGATACGCACGATCCCTTCAAGTCTCACAAGAAATGACCTCGACGTTGCTCCGGTGGCTCGTACTCGCGAGCTTGTGTTTGGTTGCGGTTCGCCCTGCGCATGCGGACGACCGCGCGACCAAGACCGCGCAAAAGCACTTCGAGAAGGCGCAGAAGCTGTTCAACCTCGGCAAATTCGACGCCGCGCTCGACGAGTACGAGGCCGCGTACGAGGCCAAGCCGCTCGGCGATTTTCTCTACAACATCGCGCAGTGCTATCGCAACCTCGAGGACTACGACCGCGCGATCTTCTCGTTCAAGAAGTATCTCAAAGAGAAACCCGACGCCGATGATCGCGCGCAGGTCGAGAAGTTCATCGACGAGCTCGAGGACAAGAAGCAGCGTGGCGAGGGCAAGAAGTTCATCGACAAACCACCGCCTCCATCACCTCCGCCTCCGCGAGCAACGCCGATCTACGAGAAGTGGTGGTTCTGGACCGGTGTTGCCGTCGTCGGGGTGGCCGGTGGTTTCGGGATCTACGAAGCGACCAAGAGCACCACGCCATCGACCGACCTCGGCAACATCGGCAGGATCGCCTGGTGAGAGGCGCGCTCGCACTCGTCGTCATCTCGGGAGCCTGCCTCGTAGCGTGTGGTGGTGACTCGTACGTGATCGTGACCGTGAGTGCGCGCCCGACAGTGCACGACGTGACGTCGCTCCAGGTCACGCAGGTCAATAACGGCGCAACCCGGACCGACACGCTCGATCTCGGGACCCACATGTTGCCGGCGACATTCAGCATCTCGGATGCGGCGCGCAGCGGCGAGCTCGATCTCTCGATCAGCGGCCTCGGCAGCGATGGCTCGGTCGTCGGGCTGGGCTCCGCGACGACGATGTTCGATGCTGCAGATGCCACGGTGCAGCTCGATCCTGCCGACTTCGTCGTCAACACCGACTACGCGATGGACGAGTTCCTGACCACCGACTACGAGACCCCGGGCTATCAGCTCGCCGTGACCAGCGACTTCAAGTGGACGGCTGCGTATCGCAACACCTGCAGCGACACCTGCAACATCTTCGCGCGCACGTTCGGCGCTGATGGGCTCCCCGTGAAGACCGCCGCGGCAGCCGGCACGAACGCGTTCCAGGTCACGTCGGCGACGACGACCGCGGGTGCATTTCCCGCGATCGCGTCCGCAGGGACGGCCTCGGTCGTGGTCTGGGATTTCTCCGATACCGTCGGCGCGGGCGTCGGCGTCGCCTGTCGCGGCATCGACGCGACAGGCGCGCTCACCGCAGGTCAGCGCACGCTCTCGACCGATGTAGCCGACACGGTCACCATCGCATCGCTCCCGACCGGCAACTTTGCCGTGTCCTGGCAGGTCTACACGCCGGCCGCTGCGGTCCACACCATCATCGCGAAGCCCGATTG
>JBDTJY010000211.1:0-3688 GCA_039935615.1 Kofleriaceae bacterium | reverse complement strand
AGGAGACGCAAACATCGCAAGCACGCGTCGCTGGATGCTCCGATGGACACCGGCGAAGAGAGCGGCACGTTGATGGATGTGATCCCCGGCAACGAGATGGCCAGCGATCGCAAGAGCGTCAACAAGCAACTTCACGAGCAGATGCAGGCCGCGATCGCCGCGCTCTCCGAGGACCAGCGCGAAGTGTTCCTGATGCGCGAGTTCCTCGACATGCCATTCAAGCAGATCGCGGACGTCGTCGGCGTGCCCGAGAACACCGTCAAGAGCCGCATGAGGTACGCCCTCGAGAAGCTGCGGCTCGAGCTCGACGAATACAAGGATCTGGCCAAGGTCGCGCCGTGATGGCGGCCGACCACGAAGACGACGAAGACCCGCAGCTGAAGTCGCTGCGCCAGGTCTGGTTGTCGATGCGCGACGAGGCTCCGCCATCGCGCGGGCTCGAGGCGCTGATGGCCGCGGCGCGCTCGGAGGTCGAGGTACGCGCGAAGCCGAAGCCGTGGCAGCGGATCGTCGCGGCGCTGCGGCGGCCGCCGATGCTCGCGCTCGCGACCGTGATGATCTTGATCGGCGGTGTGGTGCTGTTCACCGGGCACGGTGACGGGCTCGAGCAAGCACCGACCGCGCCGTCGGCGCTCCCCGATACATCGAAGTCCGGCGCGAGAGAGCTCGAGTTGCACAGCGAACCGGCGACGGCGACCACCCCGAAGGTCGCAGTCCCCGCTCCGGCCGATAAAGAGGTCACGCGACCACCGGTGGTGCAACCACCATCGCGGCCGGTGTCGCGGCACATGAATGCGACGCCGGCGACCGACGACGGCTTCGCCGAGCGTCAAGACCACGACGCGATGTCGCGACCGGCGGGACAAGCGGGGAACGGCGCCGCGATCGGTGAAGTGAAACAGGACGCGAAGCAGGCCCCTGCACCGGCACCTGCACCGGCACCGGCACCGAACAAGGCACCGAACAAGGCACCGAACACGGCACCGAACACGGTGCTCGTCGAGCAGCTCGCGACGCAGGCCCGCTCGGCGGTAAGCCGAGGTGACTGCGAAACCGCGCGGTCGATCGGCGCACGGATCGCGCGCCAGGACGAGGGCTACTACCGCGAGCACGTCGCCAGCGCTCTCTCGTCGTGCACGTCGTCGTCGACGACGCTCGACGCGCACTAGCTCAGTCGATCTACTCCGCGCCATTCGGCGTCGGCAAAGCCAGCTAATCGTTCGGGGCGCCCTGCGCGATCCAACGGCGCACGATGTCGCGGGTCTCGACCGGCAGCGTGCCGTCGAATGGCATCGCATGCTGGCAATCGCCGCCGGTGCACGCTGTATCGAACATGCACTGATCGGAGTCGAGCTTGTGCATCACGTAGCTGTTCGCCGGATCCGACGGCTTCACGTACGGCATCTTCGGATTCTGCTCGGCGGTGGCGGCCAGGTTCGTGAACACGTTCGCGGAGTCCGCGCCGTGCTGGAGCTCCCCACCGAGGAACAGATCGCCCTTCGCACCGTTGGAGATGCCGTGGCAGATCGACGACGAACAGTGCGCCGTCAGGACCGGCATGACGTCGGCCTTGAACGCCACCGCCGGCGCGGTGAGATCGGTGCCGGACGGCACCTCGTACAGCGCGCAGTCTCCCGCATCCGGCGCCCAGGACGGCGGCGCCATGCCGCACGCGGCAAGCACGGCGAGCGCGAGCGCCTTCACGCCAGGGCTTCCTTGATCACCGTGCCGGAGGTGATCACCTGGCCGATGTAACCCGCGTCGATGCCGACCGCGCTCATCACGGTCTTGCCGTACGACGCGAGCGTATCGCCCGCCGCGACGGTGCCGATCGCGGTCGCACCGAAGTCGTTGCCGACCGGCGCGATGCCACCGAGGATGCCCGGCGCGAACGGCTTGCCGATCGTGATCGAGACCTGATGATTCGGATTGTGCTGCCGACCATCGGTGTTGGTCGGGCCGATCGTGCGGCCGAACACGTTGAGCGACATGAACGACACCTGATCGAACAGGCTGCCGTTCGCGTTCGACATCGACTGCAGCTGATTCATCAGGAACCCGATCGCGCCGAGGCCGCTGACGGTCTGGAGCGCCTCGTTCGCGAGCCCGGTGTCGTTGTGGTTGTCGCCGCCGAACGGAATGTGGATCGCGACGACCGGCGTGACGTTCATCTGGATCAACACGACCGCCGCGGTGATCTGCGAGGCGACACTGTTGTCGGTGATCGATCCGAGCGCGCTCAGGAGGTCCTGGTCGATGCTGCGGATCTGCGCTTGCGACGTGATCACCGCATCGAGGTAGGCCTTCTGCGACTTGGTCGCCGTGCGGCGATAGATGGCGTTGATCTTCGAGAGCGTATCGTCGCGCAGCGCCTGCAGGCTGGTCAAACCGGCGAGCACGCCGGTCGGGTTCGTCAGCGTGGCCTTGAGCGCGAGCGGCGGGATGATCGGCAGCGCCTGGCCGCCGAAGCTGAGGCCCTCGCTCGGGGAGGTCGCGCCGAGCGTGATCGGCTGGTTCTGGATCGTGCCGAGACACGGTGCGAGCTGGCGCGCGAGCAGCGAAGGCAACATCTCCTTCGGCGCGGTGGTGTCCATCAGGCTGAGCACGTCGGGCTCGCGCGGATGGACCGGCGTGTTCGTCATCATGTGCCACACGGTCATCCGCTCGAGCACGTTCGCCGGGAGCTGGCCGCCGGCATCCGTCGACGCCCACGGCAGCGCCGCGGTCGACTTCGTCGTGCCGAGCGTCAGCGCGGTCGCCGCCATCGTCGGATCCATGTTGTGCGCGATCGTGGCGAGCGGCCCGCTCGTCGCGTACGTCCCGGGCGCGTTCGCGTTGAGCGGATCGCCCAACCCCGAGGTCGCGAGGATCACGAACTGCGCCTTGGTCTTCGAGCAGATCGGCACCCCGTCGGCGAAGGCGTCCTTGCCCTTCGCGAGGATCGCGGTGGGGATGCCGGTGGCGAGCGAGCGCAGCCCGAGATAACCCGCGCCGAACAGCGCCGTGGACAGAACATTGCGTCGGTTGAATTTCATGGCGGCTCCTTACATCCCGATCCCGATGAACGTCGGCGCGAGGCACGCGGTGACAAACGTCGACCGCATCGCGTCCGTAGCCGTGGCACCGTTGGCAGTGGCAGTCGTGAATTCCCCCGTCAACGCATCGATGACCGGTTGCGTGCGGTCATCCGAGCTCGTGAGCCCCATGATGATGTGCGCGAAGTCCGAGATATCGCCGGCGACGTTCGCCGCGGTGCTCGTCCAGATCTTCGCGTTCGGTTGCTTGGCATTGACCTTCGCGTCGATCACTTGCAGCGAGAGCTGCTCGCAGATGTTCTCGAGGCCCCCGCGGTAGAACAGCGTCGGCTGGTTCGGCAACACGGGAATCACTCCGCCGCGACCGTAGCCATCCGACGGCATGCCGCTGACGATCTGCGCGATCGTGCTCTTCGCGCCGGTCTGATTCGCCGCGTCGAGCTGGCAGATATCATCGAACCCGAGGCGGCTATTGACCTTCGCGCACAGGTGATCGCGCCGCGACACCGCGATCACTTCACCGTTCGTCGCGTACGTCGTGGTCTGCGTCGCGTTCGTCGTGATCGGCGAGGCCAACAGCTCTTTGACGAGGCCGTTCCAGTCCATGTTGGTCGTGAAGTCCGCGACGATCGCCTGGAACAGCTTGTCATTCG
>JBDTJY010000210.1:0-8406 GCA_039935615.1 Kofleriaceae bacterium | reverse complement strand
ACGTCGAACTCGGGATACTTGTCGCGCTCGGCGATCATCTCGAGCCGATCGTCGAACGCCTCGTAGCCGGCCTCGAGCGTGTCGTCGCTGTAGTAGCCGTAGACGCGGAGGATCAGGTTCTGCGACGGCAGCCGATGATCCCAATCCACGATCGAGATGGCGCCGTGGTAGTCGTGGCGAAACCGCTGCAGCGGCGGCAGCGCCGCGGCGACGCGCGTAGCTGCGCCTTCTTCCGACAACACGCCTTGGTACGCGACGCGCGGGTGTATCCGGATCTCTTCGGCTACAAATGGACGCAGGTCAGACGACACCTCGTGCCGATATTACACGGCACGCTCGAGCGCGTCGATCAGTGCGCCGAGTCGATCGCCGTCGAGCTTGAGACGAGCAGGATTGACGACGAGCCGGCTCGATACCTGGCAAACGGTATCGACTTCGACGAGCCCGTTCTGGCGGAGTGTCTCCCCGGTCTGGGTGATATCGACGATGCGCTCGCACAGGCCGGTCAGCGGGCCGAGCTCGATCGCGCCCGACAGCGCGATGACCTCGGCGGTCAGGCCGCGGCGCAGGAGATAGTCCCGGGTGATGTTCGGGTACTTGGTCGCGACCCGGATGTGCGCCTGTGTCCGCTCGTCGATCCGGGCGTCGGCGCGCTCGGCGACGATCATCCGACACTGGCCGATCTTCAGATCGAGCGGCTCGTAGAGCTCGCGGCCTTCCTCGGCGAGGACATCGCTGCCGGCGACGCCGATATCGGCCGCGCCGTGGGCGACGTAGGTCGCGATATCGGAGTTGCGCAGCACGAGCACGCGGATCAGGCCGCACTCGAGGACGAGCTTGCGGGTCTCCGCGAACACCGGCGACAGGTCATACCCCGCACGCCCGAAAACCGCCGCCGCCTCCTCGAGGATGCGACCTTTCGGCAGCGCGAGGATGATCGGTCTATTGCTTGGCACGTTTGATCTTCGCGCCGACGCCGCGCAGCTTCTTCTCGATCTGCTCGTAGCCGCGATCGAGGTGATAGACGCGCAGCACGTCGGTCTTGCCCTGCGCGACCAGCCCCGCGAGCACCAGGCTCGCCGACGCCCGCAAGTCGGTCGCCATCACCGACGCGCCAGTCAGCTTCATGCCGCCCTTCACGACGGCGGCGTGGCCGGTGGTCTGGATATCGGCGCCCATCCGGTTGAGCTCCGGCACGTGCTGGAACCGGTTCTCGAAGATCATCTCCTTGATCACCGACTGGCCCTTCGCGAGGCAGGCCATCACCATGAACTGCGCCTGCATGTCGGTCGGAAACCCGGGGTGCGGCTGGGTCGTGATGTCGACGGAGGTCAGCTCGGCCGGCCCCTTCACGCGCACGCCTCCCGCTTCGACCGCGACGGTGGCGCCCATCGCCCGTAGCTTCGCGATGATCGCGTCCATGTGCTCGGCGCGCGCGCCCTCGAGCAGCACGTCGCCGCGGGTCATCGCCGCTGCACACGCGAACGTCCCGGCCTCGATCCGATCCGGAATGATCGCGTGCTCGATCGGGTGGAGCTCGTCGACGCCTTCGATCGTGATGATCGGCGTGCCGGCCCCCTGGATCTTCGCGCCCATCTTGTTGAGGACGAGCGCGAGCTCCTCGACCTCGGGCTCGCGCGCGGCGTTCTCCATCACGGTGCGGCCCTTCGCGAGGGCGGCCGCCATCATGATGTTCTCGCAGCCGGTCACGGTCGGCATGTCGAGGACGATCGTCGCTCCGCGCAACCGCTTGGCCTCGACGTCGACGTAGCCGTGGTCGAGCGTGACCTTCGCGCCCATCGCCTCGAGCCCCTTCAAGTGCTGATCGATCGGCCGCGCGCCGATGTTGCAGCCGCCCGGCATCGAGACCCGGGCGCGGCCATAGCGCGCGACCAGCGGCCCCAGCACCAGCACGCTCGCGCGCATCGTGCGAACCAGGTCGTAGGGCGCCTCGAGCTTCGGCTTCTTCTTGCCCGACGGCGGCGCGATCACCAGCGAGTTGCCGGCGTCCTGGGTGTCCGCCGACCAGCCGAGCATGCGCAGCAGCTTGGTCATCGTCAGCACGTCGGCGAGTTTCGGGACGTTCTTGAACGTCGACGTCCCCGACGGCAGGAGCGCCGCGGCGAGCAGCGGCAGGGCGGCATTCTTGGCACCGCTGACCGGGATCTTACCGACCAGCCGGGCGCCACCTTCGACGACGATCTTGTCCATGGATTTACAGAGAAACGCCGTGTGGGATGCGGCTATTCGCTGACCATGTGTAGCCTGACCTGGACGGCTGGTCCTTATTCGGCGGGCACGATATTGAACTCGACGCGGCGATTCTGCTCGCGGCCTTTCGAGTGCTTGTTATCGCCGATCGGATCCGCATCGCCGTGGCCGACCGGACGCAGCCGATCCTCGGTCACGCCCTTGCCGACGAGGTACTTCACCACCGAGTCGGCGCGGTCCTGTGACAGCTTCAGATTCCGGTCCGCCTTACCGACGTTGTCGGTGAAGCCCTCGACCTTGATCCGCGAGATCTCCACGTGCGCCACCAGCACGCGCGCGATGTTGTCGAGCAACGCGTTCGACTGCCGCGACAGCTTCGCCGTGCCGGTCTGGAATCTGACCTGATCGAGGATCTGCAGCTGGTTCTTCGTGATCACGACCAGCTGCTTGTCTTTGCATCCGTGGTTCGCCTCGGTGCCGGCCTCGGTCGGACAGTTGTCGAGTCGGTCGACGATCCCATCCTTGTCGGTGTCGACATCGGGACACCCCGCGTTCTCCACGGGTCCAGCAACCGCCGGGCACCTGTCTTTGCCGTCGATCACTCCGTCCTTGTCGTTGTCCGGATCAGGACAGCCGTCCTCGTCCTCGAAGCCGTCTTTGTCCTCGGCCTCGGTCGGGCACTTGTCATGGAGATCATCGATGCCGTCGCCGTCGGTGTCCGGAACCGTATCCGGACAGCCGTCGTCATCCTTGTAGCCATTCATCGTCTCCGGCTCGTCGGGACACTTGTCGTCCGTGTCGAGGATCCCGTCGCCATCCTTGTCCTTGATCGGACAGCCGTCGGGCGTGTTGGCCGCGGCATCCATCGGACACTTGTCGGCGTCGCCGAGGATCCCGTCGCGATCGGGATCGGGATCGATGGGCACGCGCGCTTCGGTCGTCCGCGGAATCCACGACACGCCGATGCTGAACTCGCCGTAGCTCGCGTCGAGCGTGTACGGATCTTTATCCGACGGTCCGCGCAGAAACCGCACGTCCGCGCGCAGCGCGACATCGCGCGACGCATAGAACCGGACGCCGCCACCCACATGGATCGGCCAATCCGTATCGTCGCCGAGCACGTCCGAGCTCGTGTGCTCGAGTCCTGCGCCGAGCGCGACGAACGGCGTCACGCGCGCCGGATATTGCAGCATCACCTGCAGCCCGGCGCCGTAGATCTGCGCGGAGCCGCTCGTCCCGTCCAAGCTCGCAAAGATCGCGGTGCCCTCGGCCTCGATGCCGAAGAACTTCTGCGGAAACACGGCAAACCGAATCCCGATTTCGGGATCGACGGTGCTCAACAGCGGACGCGTCATCGTCGTGAACTTCGATGGGTCGTAGAACTGATGATAGTAGTTCGAGATGAAACCGCCGCCGAAGACGCCGACCTCCAGGAGCGATGGCTTCGGCCCATCGTCGTCGGAAACCGCTTCATCTACCGGCTGCGCGGACGCTTGATGACCGTGAAGAACCGCTGCAGTGCCCGCCGCCAGAATCAAGAATCGCTTCATCGTTCCCCCTGATCACATGCTATCGCATTCGCGCATCGTGCTGCCCACTGCTACCCGTGAGTTGGTTGACGGCGGTCGATGGAGTCCGTTATGAAAGTAGGAAGCATGTTGTTGGGTGGGCGGGTGAAGGAGACGAAGGGCGCGCCTGTGGACGTCCGTCCTCGGCTCGTATTGGTGCACAGCGCGCCGACGAGAACGATCGACCAGATTGCGGCGTCGATCCAGATCGCGCCGCGATCGCCGTTGCAACGGTTTACGAAGCGTCTCGTCGACGTGCTCGGAAGCAGCATCGGCCTCTTGTTGTTGTCGCCGTTGCTCCCGCTGATCGTGCTGATCGTAAAGCTCACCTCACGCGGCCCGGCGATCTTCGTCCAAGAACGCTGTGGCCTCGGCGGCCGGCGGTTTCGGTTCTACAAGTTCCGCACGATGGTCGAGGATGCCGAGGAGCGAAAGGCGGCCCTCGCGCACCTCAACGAGATGAGTGGGCCGGTGTTCAAGATCCGGAGCGATCCACGTGTGACGTGGGTCGGCAAGCTGTTGCGCAAGACGAGCCTCGACGAGCTTCCTCAGTTGTGGAACGTGCTGAAGGGCGAGATGAGCCTGGTCGGTCCGCGTCCACCGGTGGTGGACGAGGTGCAGCGTTATGATGCACGTCAGGCTCAGCGCCTGTCGGTGACTCCCGGGATCACCGGGCTGTGGCAGGTGAGTGGACGGAGCTCGTTGCCCACGTTCGACGTGTGGTTGGAGCTCGACCTACAGTACGCGCGGAAATGGTCGATGTGGTTGGACGCGAAGATCCTCGCGAAGACGATCGTGGTCGTTGCTCTTGCCAAGGGTGCGCAGTAGCGATCAGGTGATCGCTGGACGTGCCGTGTTAGAACGACCCTGCCCTTGCTAAACGATCGGCAGCTCAGCCGAAACACCGCGTGGATGCTCGGCGGGCAACTCGCCCGAACGGTGGTCCAGGCGGCGTACTTCATCCTCGTCGCGCGCACGCTGCAACCGGATGCGTACGGTGCCTTCGTCGCGGTCTCCGCAACGGTGATGATCGGTGCGCCGTTCGTGAGCTTGGGCAGCGGCTTCATCATGGTGAAGCACGTCTCGCGCGATCGCGAGACGTTCCCGCACTACTGGAACAACGCACTCGTGCTGATCATCGCGAGCGGAAGTCTGCTCCTCGCGCTCAGCGTCCCGGTCTCGCGTCTGTTACTTCCCGCCGCCATCCCGATCACGCTGGTGATCGTCCTCGGAGCGGCCGAGCTGATTTGCGCCCGCATCATCGAGCTCGTCGGTCAGGCGTTTCTCGCGGTCGAGCTGGTCAAGTGGACCGCGACGTTGCAGTTCTCGTTGAGTGTGTTGCGGCTTGTCGCGATCGGGGTGGTGACCACGATCACCAGGCATCCGAGCGCCGTCATCTGGGGGATTGGCTACCTCGCTGCAACCGCGATCGGGGTCGCTGTCTCCGTAGCCACACTGCAACAGAAGATCGGGCTGCCGCGCCCAGCTTTCGACGCCAGCCGTCTCGAGCTCGAGGAAGGCTTCTACTTCGCGATCGGGCTGTCCGCGCAGACCGTGTACAACGACATCGACAAGAGTTTGGTCTCGCGCTTCGCAGGACTCGAAGCCGCGGGCATCTATGGCGCTGCCTATCGGATCATCGACGTCTGCTTCGCTCCGGTGTCCGCGCTACTCGCAGCGACGTACGCAAACTTCTTCCGACAAGGTGCTGCAGGTCTGCGTGCCTCACTGGCTCTATCGCGGCGCCTCATGCCAACCGCGTGTGGCTATGCGTTCGTCTGCAGTCTGATGATCGTGCTGTGTGCACCTCTGGTGCCGATCGTGCTGGGCGACAAATACGCGTCGACCGTCGACGCTCTTAGATGGCTGGCCCCCATCCCGCTTCTCCGGGCCGTGCATTACTTTCTCGCCGACGCGCTGAGCGGTGCCGGCTATCAGCGAGCGCGAAGCATCGTACAGATCGGGATCGCGATCACCAACGTGGTGCTGCTCGCCTTCCTCGTTCCGAGCTACGGCTGGCAGGGCGCGGCCTGGGTCAGCATCGCGTCGGATGCCCTTCTGGCGATCTCGCTCGTGCTGGTCGCTCGCTACTTGGTCGCGATCGCCGACTCGCGAGCCGCGTCGTCGTAGATCGCCTCGAGTAACCGCGTCTGCCGACGCTGATCGAACTGCGTGCACATCCGCTTGCGTGCCGCCGCGCTCAGCGCGTCCCAGTGACCGCGGGAGCCCAGTACGTCGACGAGTCGCGATGCGAGTGCGCCGGCATCGCCCGGCCGAACCAAGTAGCCCGTCTCCCCATCCTCGACAACCTCTGGGATTCCACCCGTAAAGCAGCTGACGACCGGCGTTCCCACAGCCTGCGCTTCGGCGAACACGAGACCGAGTCCTTCCGACGAACCGTCCGGCTGAACTACCGACGGCACCGAGACCACGGTGGCGCGCTTCATCCACTCGATCACGCGCGCATGTGGCAACGCTCCTAAGAACTCGCAGGCCCTCAGCTCGCGACGAGCCTGCGCCTGTAGCTCCTCACGTAAGGGCCCATCACCGATGATGACGAGGCGTGCACGGGGGAGCTGCTGTTGGACCTCATGCATCGCGGAAATCAGATCGCGGGCGCCTTTACTCGGAACCAGCCGCCCCACAAACAGAACGATCGGCTCGCGCGGCACGGCAGGGTCCGGTGCTAGCTCGTCGACGTCGACACCGATGTAGTGCACCACGCAGCGGTCAGCCGGATAGCCTTGGGCGATCAGACGATCGCGAACGAACCGAGAAACCGCGATCACGCGAGCCGCGTGTCCCGCGAGCACATGCTTGTGCCGAACGTAGGCGCGATGTGAAGGATTCGACCGTCGCGCATAGTCGTCGGTGATCAGCGCGTCGGAGCCGTGAAACGTGATCACCAACGGCACGTGGTGGCGGCGTGACCACCGCAGAATCTGCACCGCGTCTTGACCGAAGTGCGCGTGGATCAGCCGTGGTTCCAGAGCGCGTAGCCTTCGCGTCATCAACCCGAGTGACCCGGTCAGCTTGAACGCGAGAGCGCGCGCGTCGTAGCGAGAATTGCTACCTCCGATCATGAACGTTCTGCTCGGAGGTGACGCCCAACCAGTGAGACGCCGGACGCCGAGGTAGTACGCCCGGTGCTGCTCCAACCCCTCACCCTGCGCGAGCACGTAGCCCTCCGTCAGGGCCCCTAGATCGTGTCGGAAGATCAAGACATTTTTCACCGAAGGAGTCGCCATCCTACGCCATCGCAAAGGGTCGAGCGGGTCGGCTCACGTTGGCGCGCAAAGTAGCGCCGTCACCCTCGATGAGTTACTTTCTCGGCCTCGCATGTGGGGACTGGGTCGGAAACTTCCGTGCGTGATCGTCGCGTTGGAGTTGATGCTTGGCACGGCGGTGTTTGCGCAGCCAGTAGACACCCGCCCCCCGGCGGACTCCTCATCCAAGGACAAAGACAAGGATGACTCCGCCAAGATCTCGATCGTGGGCTCATCCGCCGAGTTGATGGGAGCGGAAGGCACCGGGGTCACCTCATCGGCGGCTCCGCTGGCGCTCGAGCATCCGATCGATCCGGATACGTATATCTGCGGTCCGGGCGACGTGCTCGAGCTCAACTTCTGGGGACAGCAGAACTTCCGGCTTCGTATCGCGATCGATCTGGAAGGCCGCACGTTCATCTCGAAGGTCGGGTTCGTGCCCGTTGCCGGAAAGACGCTGACCATCGTGCGCGCCGAAATCAAGAAGCGCGTGCGCGCCGACTATCCAGGTCTCCAGTTCGACCTGACGTTGATCTCGCCGCGGAGCTTCCTCGTTCACGTGGTCGACTACGTGAAACTACCTGGGACCTATCCCGCCCACGCGACCGACCGCGTGTCATCGGTGCTGTCCAAATCGACGATCACCGGCTCGCGGCGACGGATCGCGATCAAGCACCGCGATGGCACGACGACGGCCGCTGATCTCGTCAAGTACGAGCTTACGGGAGACACGGCCAACAATCCGACGTTGCTCGACGGCGATATCATCTCGGTCCCGGCACCGGAGATCGTTGTCACGATCACGGGCGCCGTACGGCGTCCCGGAGCCTACGAGCTCGTCGCGTCGAAGGATGTAAACGAGCTCCTGGGGTTGGCCGGCGGACTCAAGACGGAAGTGACTCGCACGCTTCCGATTCGAGTCGCACGGCGCGACGCGAACCAACACGAGTCATTTATCGAGGTTCCGTTCTCGGCCGATGGGGCTGCGGGTAACACGACGCTGACAGACGACGATCGAGTGACCGTGAATGGCAGCGACGCGCTCCAACGCTCGGTGCTCGTGATCGGCGCCATCACCGGCGCGGATTCGCTCGATCAAACAACCACGAGCAAGCGCCTGCCGTTCATCGAGGGCGACACCGTGCGTTCGATGATCGAGCGCGCCGGCGGCATCCGTGCGAGCGGTGATCTCGCCCGATCGTACATCTCGCGACCGAAGGCCGACGGGCCGGCTGAAGTGATTCCCGTCGATCTCGATGCACTGCTCGTGCGGCGTGACTTCAAGGCCGATAAGAAAATCGCGATGGGCGACACGCTCGTGATCCCACCGGCACAGTTCAGCGTGCTCGTGGAGGGTGCGG